>NZ_JACJSF010000074.1 GCF_014698035.1 Desmonostoc muscorum FACHB-395 | reverse complement strand
TTCGTATGCTCCTACTATTTTTTGCCGTAAATCTACAGAGTATGCCTTCATCTTTTTTTGATTCTCATACTCTGTTAGTGTACCTTATCGTTACGCAAAGTGCTGTAAGTTAATATTTTACATTCTGCCACCCTCGAAATCAGGTTTTGGTTTAGGTATCTAATAAGACTAGTGGTATATCAGGGTGAAGATTGTTCTCAGGTGACTAGTAGTTCGCCAAGTGAACTTGGCGGGGTAAAGGGTAAAGGGGAAGGGGGAAAGGTTTCAAATCCCTTACCCCTTACCCCTTACCCTTTCCCCAGGCATCACGCAGCATTTTTGGGTTGGCAGACTACTAGAAGTAATTGGCGTGCGATTTATTAATGAAAGCAATTTAGAGAAAAACTGCCTCCTGCCTCCTTCAAAATCTTGGTGGTGAATATTTAGAGAGCGATGTCTACGACGGGCTACGCCTACGCAAGCTAAACTAAAAATAATCTTTACGAAGAGTGCAAAGGTAGCGTTATGACCTCTGTAAGCAATCCACCCAACGCCCTCACTCCTTTCCCCTTCCCGGATCATACTCAACTTCCTGAGTCCGATGGTACGTTTGTGAAAAATTGGCAAGAGCATCCCCAAAGCATCCTACTAACTGACTCTATTACACCTATCCTTAAACAATTAAATCCTGAAGGTGAATACTGTATAGGGCAAGACTTAGGCATTTACTGGCGTTTAACCGATCCCCCGGAAAAAGGCGCAGAAGCACCAGATTGGTTTTATGTACCGAATGTACCATTTTTGCTCAATGGGCAAACGCGACGTTCTTATGTGTTGTGGCGAGAGTTTATTGCCCCGTTGATTGTTTTAGAATTTGTCTCTGGGGACGGTAGTGAAGAACGGGATCAAACTCCTTTGAAGGGTAAATTTTGGATTTATGAGCAAGTCATTCGTCCTCCCTTCTACGGCATTTATGAAGCGAGTAAAGCCAACCTAGAAGTTTATCATCTGATTGAAGGACAGTATCAGATTTTACCAGCAAATGAACGAGGACATTATCCCATTGTTGCTTTGGGTGTTGAATTAGGTTTATGGCTAGGAGTTTATCAGAATGTGGAATTACCCTGGCTGCGTTGGTGGGATTTACAAGGTAATTTGTTGTTGAATGGCGATGAAAGAGCCGAACAAGAATCCCAAAGAGCAGAACAGGAACGCCAAAGAGCCGATCGCCTAGCTGCCCAATTGCGATCGCTCGGCATTGAACCAGAAGCCTGATATCTTACTAAGAATTACGAATTAAAAAGGGCTGGTGTAAAAGAGTCATCTGTGGCTTAATTTGTTTAGACACAAATTTTACTGCTACCAGGGTAATCACGATGACAAATAAACCTCCTTCCGAACCGGAGTCATCCCAAAGAACTGCCCTTGGCTTTGATGAATTTATAGCCATTCTGGTTGCCTTCACCACTATCGGAGCGATTCTTTTTTGGTCATTGTCCCGCAAAGATTCTAGCTGGAACTTCAACGGGCTGCTGTCGGCTTCTTCCACTCCTTCGCCTAGTGTTCAACCAAATCAAGTATTGCCCTCGCTTAATCCCAAGGTAGAACCAAATGTAGTCCCTAAGACAGTCTTGCCCTATTCTTCACCGGAGGCTGTTGTTGAACCCAAGACACCTTCATTGCCAACTAACAGCGCCCCTTCCCGTGCAGTGTTACCATCTGCTCAGGTAATTCCGACTCAACCCCCACAACTACAAACACCTTTACCCTCTTCAGCAGTACTTGAGTCATCAATTAAATCATCAGCGCTGCCTTTAGTAACTCCAGCAAAGCAAAAATCTATTATTCCGCCGCCAATTGCATTTAACGATGTGCCCAATAATTTCTGGGGTCGGCGTTTTATAGATGTTCTTTCTTCTCGTAGTATTCTCAAAGGGTTTCCTGATTATTCTTTTAGACCAAATCAGCCTGTAAACCGCGCTGAATTTGCTGCGATTGTGCAAAAAGCCTTTGACCAAGAACCGTCTAAGACTGCGATCGCATTTGAAGATGTACCAACAAAATTCTGGGCAACTCCAGCAATTGACCAAGCCATCAATGCCGGATTTCTCAAAGGTTATCCGAAAAAAACCTTCAAACCACAACAAAATATTTCACGAGTGCAAGTTTTGGTTGCCCTTGTTAGCGGGTTGAATTTGAAAGCGCCCACTTCGCCAAATCAGATTTTAAGTGTCTATAAAGATGCTAAAGATATTCCACCTTATGCTATTAGCAAAATAGCTGCTGCTACAACCAATGGTCTGGTAGTTAACTATCCAAACCCACAAATTCTTGCTCCCAACAAAGTAGCTAGTCGGGCTGAAGTGGCGGCGATGATTCATCAAGCTTTAGTAAAACGGGGCAAGTTGGAGGCAATTTCATCTCCAAGTATAGTGCGATTGCCCAGTGCATCTCCAGAAACTTCGCGCACTCCCAAGGTTAAATTGTCGACAGGAGGCTCGTCTCAACGATAATTCGTAATTCGTAATTAAACTAAGAGTCACAGTCAGCTACCTCTAGGGATAGTAGCGTTATGGGTCAGGTCTAAATTCTCATCTATAACGTAATCACGAATTGCGAATTGTTAATAAACTTGGCAGGGAATTTTAAGAGAAGTCTGAACGCCGACTTCCGGCATTCAGACTTCGGTGATTTGGAATTAGAGCGTATTCTTATACAGGGGTACGTCTCATAGAGAAGCGATAATTAGATATCAAGCTTCTGGAATTTGTTTACCAACCACTTGTGATTTAAGAGTGGTGATTTCACTAGTTAACTCTTTCCTAGTTGAGGCTTTGAGTAAATAGCGGTAAACAAACCAGGCAGAGTAACCAATCCCTATCAACTCAAAAGTAGGTGCTACTAAAGGGATATCATTCAAAGCATCTAATATTGCCAAGAGTACTTTAACACCAACAATTGATCCCACAATTAAACCAACTGTTACTAGGGGTTGCTTATATTCATTAAAGAAGCCTCCCACATATTCTGGCAATGTTGCTAAAAATGTAGAAACTTGCTCCCCGTATTTTAGCCACTCATCTTGAGACTGTGCGGGAGGCTGGAGTTTTGTGATGGTTCCCGTTTGGGTGTTGATCTCTGCCACTGTAGTCTCTTTGGATGCGGTTTCAGTAAATTCTTGTTCTGGCATTTTCACTCCCATTAATTTGACAGTTGAGTTTTTCTAATCTGGATAATTGCAACCAAAAGGCTGTTGGTTAGGTAATGCACAAGTGCATCAGTACAATTGATTAAAGGGCACAAAAGGGTTTTAGTGTCCTTTAACTATAATTGCCCCGTAATATCTACTGCATCAACTACAAGGTAGACAGTCAGTAGGAGGATAGAATTCAGAAGGGAGTAGGATGTATTATAATCGTCCTTCTGAGTTCTTTTCTAAATCAACTGGAATCCTCTGGTTGTGATTATCCCATTCCGTGTCATTTGTTCATAATCGTACTAAATCTAAGTACAAATCAGGCAAAATCAGCCCACCTCTCATTTATATAAGCCTAAAAGCCGATTTTAGCCAATATTAAAGCTATCTTAAGCCGGGTTCGTCAATTAACGCATTCGTATTGATATTAATACGTAATAAAAGTTTTTGTGTATTCACATCGACTAGACTTTCAACCTATTTTATGATAAGCGTGCTGGTAATTGGGGATGAGGCAGAAATAACCTAATGCCCCATGCCCCATAATCAAACCTTTTGTTTTTTTCCTGATTGTATTAATTTTATAAGGAAGCAGTAAGGTAGACTAATGGCTTACCTGATGGCAAGAACTAATTGCTATCAGCTGTATATTGAGGAAAGTATTGTGGTAAGGAGAAGACGGTCTCAGACAGGTCTTTAGTTTGGGAAATTATTTGTTACTGTTGAAAAAAGTGAATTCGGTTCACTGTCAGTAAGTGTACTTAGCAACATTGCTATCAAAATAACTCATAGGATATGAGGTTATGCGAATTATCTACTAAGCAATGATTTGCTGTTGCTATAAAAGAAGATAATGTAAATGTTAATAACCAATTAAACTGTTTGTACAAGCTAAACTGATTTGGTAATTTTTGCGGGAAGGCAAGGAGGTTTGAGAAATGCCAACTCAAAAGCCAACCCTTATCGATAGCAGTTCAGAAATCAAAAAAGTGTCAGCCGAAGAGCCATCGACAGACGAACTACCGACCATAGAATTTCCCTCACGAGGGAAACTCAAAGCCAGTTCTTGGCGCATCCATCAAAAAATTGGCTATGGGTACTTTGTAGCTATCGGAATTGGTTTTTTTGGAGCGCTAACTGGGTTAGTGATTGCCAACTACTACCGGGGTAGGGAAGTAAGGCAATTCAATCAAGCTTATGAACAAGGACAACTACTGAGTAATTATAGAGATGCAGTAGTAGGGGCGCAATTACATAGCTCTAATCTAGTTGCTGTATTAGAAAATTCACAGCAACTACAAACCAAAAAAGCTGATTTTTTGAAGAATGTTGAAAAAGCCCAGCAATTAGAGTCAAAAATTTCTGGATTTATTGACAGTAAACCTAAAAGACTAGCGGCAACAAGTTCGACTTTACAGACGCTATTGCTAGATTACAAGAATAATTTAAAAGCTTACGTTGACCAAATCGAGGCTGTCTTACAAAAAATTGACTCCCAACCAGCGCAGCCTCAGCAAATATCTGCTGCCCGATCGCAGTTATTGACAATTATGCGTGGTGAAACAGCCATGCGCCTAGATCAGCTTTCTGAAAGCTTGGCTAACATCCTACAAACTGCTGAGAATCAAGAGCAAGAAAGGCAAAAAGCCGTTGAGCAGGCAAAAGTAGTTGAGCGATTTATCGTAATTATCAGTATGCTCGTTTCGGTGGCGATCGCAGCTATTGTAGCTTGGCGTACCAGTCGAGCGATCGCAGAACCAGTTATCACCGTCACCCAAGTAGCTGAACAAGTGGCGCGGAAACATAATTTTGATTTGCGAGCGCCTGTCACTACTGAAGATGAAATTGGCCTACTTGCCAAATCTCTAAATCGTCTGATTGAGCGAGTATCTGAGCGAACCAAAGAACTACAACAAGCTAAAGAACTAGCCGAAGCTGCTAGCAAGGCAAAAAGCGTATTTTTAGCCAATGTCAGCCACGAATTACGTACACCATTAAATGCTGTCATTGGCTTGAGCCAACTTCTAGAAGACGACGCTACCGATCTTGGTTTATCAGCAGACTTTATCACCGACTTAGAAACAATTAACGCTGCTGGTAAACATCTACTGCACTTGATTAACGAAATCCTCGACTTGTCAAAAATTGAAGCGGGGAAAATGACTCTCTATCCAGAAACATTTGAGATTGCGACGCTAATTAATAACGTCGTCCTCACAGTCAAACCAGCTATAGAAAAAAATGCCAATGTTTTAGAAGTGCATTTTGATGAGCAACTTGGAACTATGTACGCCGATCAAACTAGGATGCGGCAGGTGTTGTTAAATTTACTAAGCAACGCCAGTAAGTTCACTACAAATGGCAAGGTGACGCTGACAGTCAATAGAGAAAAGGAGGAATTACGGCTGGATGCTCCTTTAGGTATGATTACTTTTACCGTTACCGACACAGGTATAGGTATGTCTAACCGTCAACAGCAGCAGTTATTTCAACCTTTTACCCAAGGAGATACTTCGACTACGAAAAAGTATGGAGGTACAGGACTGGGCTTGGCAATTAGCCGCCACTTTTGTCAGATGATGGGTGGTGAGATTATTGTCAAAAGTCAGCCGGGACTTGGTTCTACTTTTACTATTCGTCTGCCAATGACTGTACAGGATTGAAGAGATTGGGAATTGGGAATTGGGGTAAAACAGTTTTGTTAGCGCTAGCGGAGCGTTTAGCCCGTTCTGAGTAAAGAAGTGAGATTTCTCACTCAGAACTAAAATGTAAATTTAAGTAATAATACTTACCTTACCTGTATCCAAGTCGTAGCGACCGCCCACAATTTTCAATTTACCTGACTGCACCTGCTCACTTAAAAGCTTTGATTTTTGCAACCGTTCAATTTGATATTGCACATTTGCTACCACAGCATTTTCAACCGCGTCACCTGGCTGATCTTTGACCTTTTTTAGGGCTGGCTCAATTGCCTTCACAAACGTACTAATATCACCGGGTAACGATTCCTTTTGTACAGCTGCGGTTACAGCCCCACAACGTTCATGGCCCATCACCATCAGCAGTGGAGAACCTAATAAAACAACGGCATATTCAATACTGCCGATCGCTTCATGTGTGGCAATATTGCCGGCAATCCGAACATCAAAGATGTCTCCAATACCCTGATCGAAAACAATTTCTGCCGGTACTCGTGAATCAGCACAACTAAGAATAGTTGCAAATGGATGTTGAGCTTGAGCAACTTCGTGCAACCGCAGCTCAGATTGATCGGGGTATTGGGGGTGATGTTTAATAAATCGCTGATTTCCCTCTATCAGCTTTTGTAATGCTTCATCAGGACTGAGGGATTCAGGGGAATTTGGGGGGATTTCGGCAGCTTTAGCCTGTTTAACCTGCCAGAGTAAATCGCTGGCAGTTAGCATCATTCCAAAGGCCCCGGTCATTCCCAACTTCAAAAAGTCACGACGTTCCATGAAATGCTTCATTGAATTTATAACTCTCTTAAATCGATGCGATACATCTGACAGAGCGAATTTCCATTACATCGGAAACGTAGCAAGTACCTCCGAACTTATTAAGGAGTGGTCTGAGATTTTCAACAACACGCTTGAGTTCTTCTGGCATACAAAATGCGAGGATGTAAACATTATCAAGCATGGTCATGTCTAAATCTTCTGTCGTTCCTCGTAATCCTTTACCAACTACATTGCGGATTACGGCATGGCTATTTACACCCGACTTGTCTAAACTCTCTAAAATTTTGGCAAGCTCAAAGGAGTTGGCGATAATTTCTATCTTTTTAACTACGTGCATATTATTACCTCCAAAATAGGTTAATTCCGTAGAGATATAGCGGAATTCCCACAATAATATTGAACGGAAATGTGACTGCTAAAGCGGTAGAAACATACAGGCTGGGATTTGCTTCGGGAACAGTCATCCGCATCGCCGCCGGGACAGCAATGTAAGAAGCACTGGCACACAATACAGCGAATAACAGCGAATTTCCCGGAGGCATACCGATGAATTTGGCAATCACTAACCCAACGCCTGCATTGAGTATAGGAATTAGTATGGCAAATAAAATCAGGAAAACTCCGGTTTTTTGCAAGTCTTTAATTCTTCTGGCAGCAACCAGTCCCATATCCAGTAAAAAGAAGGTGAGAATGCCATAAAACAACCCTTGAGCAAAGGGTTCTAATACGTGCCAACCACGTTCTCCTGTCAAGACACCGATTAAAAGGCTACCAACTAGTAGAAAAACTGAACTATTAAGAAATGCTTCTTGCAAAACTTCCGACCAAGCAAACTCTCGCTTTTCATCGGCGGTGAATATACTCACCAAGATCAGACCAACAATGATCGCCGGAGATTCCATCAGGGCCAGAGCTGCTACCATGTAACCATCATACTGAATACCAAGCTCACTAAGAAAAGCGCCAGCAGTGATGAAAGTGACAGCACTGATAGAACCGTAGGTTGCAGCGATCGCAGCAGCATCGTAAGTATCCAGTTTCCACTTTAATATAAAAAAGGTGTAAATTGGAACAACACAAGCCATCATCATTGCTGCTGCGAGTGTTAGAATCACTTCTTGATTAAGTCCGCTTTTGATTAGTTCTACCCCTCCTTTAAAACCAATGGCAAACAGCAGATACAACGAAAGGAGTTTAGGCACTGGTGGGGGAATTTCTAGATCAGACTTGACAAAAACCGCAGTCATGCCTAAAAAGAAAAACAGGATTGGCGGATTCAAAATGTTGGATACAATTAAGCTCAGATCCATATCCACCTATCCTTGTATTGGTTAAACCTGAAATTAAAGAAATTTTTCATCTTTAAAAACTCAACGGTTGAATCGTGATGTATTGTGTATGGCTACCCCGTATCAATTGGGTACTCAAGGAGTGAATTGTCTTATTCGTGACAATACTTATTGATTAGGTGTTAAACAGCGCTGAGAACAGAAAAAGTGAGAGCTTGCCCAACATTTTTTGATGTTGGATTCCCCGTCGCTGATCTTACGACAGAAAGTGTAGGGAGAACTCGCAATCAACGTATTTAGCGTAGAAAAAATTAACGTATTGTAGGGGCAATTTATGAATTGCTCTTACACAAATCTTGCTTAAATCCCAGTATTTTTGATTTACAACAGTTTTGCAAATCCTGCTTGCTCAAAAGTCAAGGTTATGATTCTCGCTTTGGCATTCCATAGAGATAATGGTCATGCTGGTGTGCCAAATCGCTAATATCTGTATAAACTGCACAATTTTTAATCAACTGCCTCAACTTATCCCAATCTGAATCTTCTGGCGTTGCTGGCTCAGGTGTGCGGTTTTCTTCGACAAAGACAATTATAACTGACTGCCCCTCAGACCCTTCAATTGGTTCGTTAGGATGAACCACACCGTTTTGGAATGTGCCTTTGACTGACAGCATGGCTTTCTCTTGCTTCTACATAAATCATGATACAGTACCATTCTGGTTAAGAAGATTGCCACACAATCTTTATTGACCAAGTTTCGTTAGGATATTGTAACCTGGGCAATAGTGACTTTCTATTGATGTGACACCAGGCAATCGCTTTTTCACATCCATGACAACAACCATCGACTTTCTCAGTCACCTTAACCCTAGCCAACGTCAAGCTGTCGAACACTACTGCGGCCCGTTGCTAGTTGTTGCTGGCGCAGGTTCCGGTAAAACACGAGCGCTGACTTATCGCATTGCAAATCTGATTCTGAAACACAAAGTTGATCCAGAACATATCCTGGCGGTTACTTTTACCAACAAAGCGGCGCGGGAAATGAAAGAACGGATTCAACGGCTGTTTGCGGAACAACTGGCTATGAAACAACATGGTCAGCGATTGGATTTGTTGACAGAATACCAACAAACGCAATTGCGATCGCAAGTTTACAAAAGCACTATCAAAGACTTATGGTGTGGCACTTTCCACAGTCTATTTTCTCGGATTCTCCGTTTTGATATTGAAAAATACGTAGACGAAAAAGGACGCAAGTGGAATCGTAATTTCTCTATCTTTGATGAATCAGATGTGATGACTCTGATCAAAGAAATCGTTAATAAAGAGCTAAATTTAGACGATAAGAAGTTTGATGCCCGCTCTGTCCGCTACGCTATTAGTAACGCTAAAAACCAAGGTTTATCACCCCAAGAATTTGAGCAAGATCAACCAAATTATCGCGGACGGGTAATTGCCCAAGTTTACAATTTATATCAAGATAAGTTAGCACAAAACAACGCTCTTGACTTTGACGATCTTATTCTTGTACCTACTAGATTATTTCAACAAAACGAGCAGGTATTGGGTTACTGGCATCGCAAGTTTCGCCATATCCTTGTAGATGAATATCAGGATACTAACCGCACTCAGTATCAACTTATTAATTTATTAGTTACTAATGGCGAAACCAAAAAGAGCGAATGGCAATGGGAAAATCGCTCAGTTTTTGTTGTCGGCGATGCAGACCAATCAATTTACAGCTTTCGGATGGCAGATTTCACCATCTTGCTAGGATTTCAGGAAGACTTTGGCGATGGTTTGGTAGATGATGACACCCGAACGATGGTTAAGCTAGAAGAAAACTATCGTTCTTGTGAAAACATTCTGCAAGCAGCTAATGAACTGATTGAAAATAACACCCAACGGATTGATAAAGTTCTGAAAGCGACGCGGGGGACGGGTGAACAGATTACTTGTCACAAAGCTGATGAAGAACTTGCAGAAGCGGCATTTGTAATTAATCAAATTAGCACTTTAGAACAGCAAAATCCAGAGTTAAACTGGGGTAGTTTTGCCATACTTTATCGGACGAATGCCCAATCTCGTCCCTTTGAAGAATTGTTGGTGAAATATCAAATTCCTTACACAGTTGTGGGAGGAATGAGGTTTTACGATCGCAAAGAAATTAAAGATGTCGTCGCTTATTTAAGAGCGATAAATAACCCAGCTGATACAGTCAGTTTATTGCGAGTGATTAATACTCCCCGGCGGGGAATCGGCAAAACCACTATTGACGCTTTGATGAACGCATCTCAGCAATTAGGGACAACTTTATGGGAGATACTCAGCGATGAAACATCAGTTAATACATTAGCTGGACGGGCGACAAAAGCTGTAAATAACTTTGCCGCAATGATTAGCCGTTGGCAAGGACAAGTCGCCACGCTTCCGGTAACTGAGGTTTTGCAAGGAATATTAGAAGATTCTGGTTACGTTCAAGACTTGATGAATCAAGGCACAGATGAAGCCACAGATCGGGTACAAAACGTCCAGGAACTTTATAACGCCGCACTGCAATTTCAAGAAGAAAACGAAGAAATTTCCTTGCGAGATTTTTTAAGTAGTGCTGCCCTCAGTTCCGATTTGGATAACTTAAAAGAAGGACAGACAGCCGTTTCTTTGATGACTTTGCACGCTTCCAAAGGTTTGGAATTTCCCGTAGTATTTTTGGTGGGATTAGAACAGGGGCTATTTCCCGGCTACCGTTCCCTAAGCGATCCCGCATCTTTGGAAGAAGAACGCCGCCTGTGTTATGTAGGGATTACTCGCGCCCAAGAGCGGTTATTTTTATCACACGCGCGGGAACGTCGTTTGTATGGTTCTCGTGAACCTGCGATGCGATCGCAATTTCTCGATGAATTACCAGAAGAATTGTTATCTACCAAACGTGCAAGTCGTCAAAGTTATACCAAAAGTGCCTCTACTTCTAGTGAAAAACAAGACGCAACCCAGAATTGGCAAGTAGGAGATAGAGTATTACACAAGACTTTTGGTCTTGGTGAAATCACCCATGTCTTCGGAACAGGTAATAAAATGTCTGTAGCAATTAAATTTGCCAGCTTAGGACAAAAAATTGTTGACCCAAGAGTAGCACAGTTGCAAAAAATTTGAAAACAAAGCCGAGGATTCCCAACTTTTCAAAAAAGTAGGGGATCTTGTTTTTCATGTTTCAATTTCTTCAAAGTGTTCAACAGTAGGAAATAGCTCATAAAAATGATGCAGAAGTTTTTTCCACTCTTGATACTCAGCAGAACTTCTAAATCCGACAGTATGAGATTCTAAAGTTTCCCATTTTACAAGTAATAAATATTTTCTTTCGACTTCTATACATCTATGCAATTCATGGGATAAATATCCATCCATTGAGGAAATAATTTTAGAAGCTTCTTTGAAAGCAGCTTCAAAATCTGATTCCAAACCAGGTTTAACATGAAGCATAACTGCCTCAAGAATCATATACTATTTGGTGAGAATTAAGTTAATACTATTTAGTATAATGTGAATCAAAAATAATTCTTAAGTAAATAGGTAATTGCAGCGCAAAACGGAGTGTATTGATCATTGGCATCTAACTCCTGATAACCTTCAGCAAGCAGTTGTATTTCTATTTCAGTTAAACCTTCAGTAGCCAGCAATGCAGCATCAATTGCTACTCTACGCATATTTTGCAGTTTGTCAATGTCAAGTGCAAGTTTCTTAATTGTTGTTTCAGCAATAGCTTTTTTAGATGGATTATCTGTTGGTTGAATTTCACCAGAAGCAGGATATTTAAAAAAATCAGCACAGTTTATTTCCAAAGGTGAAACCATCAAATTTTCATCGTACCAATACTTTTTCTTATGTCCGCAATGCACGGGAACAGTAGGAGGTTCTTCACTTTCTCCTTGACATGAAGCGATCAGATTTGTGTACTCAAGTGCCAAATTTGGATAAGTACTACGAGGTTTGAGGTGTTCTATGTGGCTAGTTTTTCTAGTGATACGCATTCCACAATAGCAACAGATATATCCCTGTTCTTTTAGTAAAGCATCATGTACAACAGGTTTTTCTGGTGTTTGAAAATTATCATCCCAGCTAGGTTTCCAATCATCATTTTCCAAAGCCTTCCACTTGGTAAATTTATCTGGTTCTTGATTCTTTTTGATGTGTTTCATCGGTTGAGAATTTCCTTCCGCCGAATGAGTACATCCGCTTTGACAAACTCTGGCTCATCTGCTCCAATTTCAATAGCCAATTGTTGACGTAATTGCCTAGCACCTTCAATATTTCCAGCATCAATTAGTCGAAAAAGTTCTAAAAGACTTTCCTTAATTTCTTGCGGACGTTCTGGAACACCCATGAGGTCTTCTAAAATGCGATTGCTATCTCTCCCAAAGGAACTTTCTGGTTTTTTAGCAACAACACCATCGTCTGTTTTCTCTAGAATGTAGATTCCTTCCGGCTTGACTTGGCTAATTACTTGAGGCGAATGAGTAGTGACGATAAATTGACAATTGGGGAATGTTCTTGTCAAAGCTGGAATAATTTCCCGTTGCCATTTGGGGTGTAAGTGGAGTTCAATTTCATCAATTAAAACAACACCCTCACCTCCGAGTGGTTCTGTTAAACCTGGGTTGGCGATCGCCAATCGTCTTGCTAAATCACCCACCATTGCCAGCAAGCATTTCTCCCCATCAGATAGCTGATTAACTATGAGTTTTTCACTTCTTTTTCTAACAGTCATTCGCAGAGGTGAACGCTCAACCCGTAAGTTTGAGAATTCTGGTATCAATGAAGATATAGCTTGTCTGACTGCTTCTAATTGTTTGTCTCGATAATCAGGATTATCTCTTCGTCTCTCGTTCTCTAAGTCTTCTCGATTTCTAAACCATTCAAAAAATGTTTTGAAGTCTATTCTTCCTCCTGTAAGTGCCTGATTATATGCATCCACTTGCTTAAATGAACTTACCTCTGAAATCTCTAAAGGCATGTCAATAACAGCACGATTAACAGGGTAGTAGATTACTAAAGGAATGTTGGCTTCAAAACCATTTTCTAATTGATGACGCAGAGCATCAACTACAGCTTGTAAACCTTTTGTGTATTGAAGACTAGAAAGAGTAGCAGGGTTATCATTATCCAAACTAACAGGATCAGAAATTTCAGGATCAATAGTTGTAAATATAGAGTTTAATATTGGTTGCAATTTCTGATATTCACTATTTGATATTTGTTGCATCTGAAACTTTTCCTTGAGCAAAAGGCTAAACTGAAAAAGCTCTCTATGTCTTGTCAGAGATTCTTGAATATCACCTGAACCAATTTTAGTTATATTTAAAACTATCTCCTGCGAATCTATTAAAAATGTAATTTCATTATGTGTTTCCTCACAGCCATTACTAATGTCTTTATTATTAAAAAAACGTATGGAATCCGAAGAACTTTGAATATATGCTGTAAACTGTGATAAAAAAATAGCTAGACAATCAAGAATGCTCGATTTCCCAACACCGTTAATACCAATCAGCGCCGTTGGCCCCGTTTCATCAAACTCCAGGGTCAAATCGCCGATTCCACGGAAGGATTGCATTTTCAGGCGCTTGACTTTCATAGTTTTAACAACGCTGAACGTAATTTACTACGGCTAACAAATCGAAAAATAAAACAGCTAATCAAAAGCAGACTTTACATAAGAAATTGTTAAAGGTGTAATTTTTTCGACAAGATTATTAATCACCACTCGTTCATATTCAGTCCAAATTCTGGGATGATCAAAAATGCATGGTTGTAAAATTCCCCAGAGTTGACCATCCTGGCGGATATGGGCATGAATCAAGGCGCGATGTCCAAAATTTTTCTGTTCAAATTCCCGATTTAAAATCTGAGAATCAGCAGTTTCCACATCTTCTATAAAAATTGAAGGTTCGGCACGTAGTGCAGCCGCAAACATCGGATCTTCGTCTGCTAAAGATGGTGGTTGTGCTGCCCATTCTTCATTATAGACGGTAGTTACATCTGGAGTGCGAATCCAACAAAAGGCAACTCTACTAAGATTATTCTGCGGATTGTGTAGGCATAGAAAACATCTATCAGCCTGTAAAAAATCGCCTACAGCTGCCAATAGTGCAGAAAATAAAGCATCTGGTTCTTGAGATGATTCTACGATATTTTTAAGTGCAGAAGTAAGTTCTTGCTGAGTCATCTAACTAAACTGATTTTAATTGAATAATACCTTTATCAAATACGCGATTATTAGTAGCGATCGCACTTATTTCTATTCTATCTTTATATACTTCATAAGAGGCAAAACTTAAATCACTGGTAGAATACCCTGTCCACTCAGAACGCCCTACAGGACGATTCCCAGCACCTGCACCACAAATTAAATAAGTTGTCCCATCAATAGCACGTGTGCGTTCATAATTGTGTTCGTGACCATTGATATAAAGTTGAACGCCATATTTTTTAAATAGGGGAGTAAAAATTTTAATAAAATCTGGATTACTCCCATACTGACCTGATGAATAAATTGGATGATGACCAAATACCACTTTCCAAGGAGCATTACTAATACTTAATTCTTTTTCTAGCCAAGTTAGCTGGTTTTTCCAATCAGCATTACTGTTAGTATCTAAAGCAAAAAATTGCACAGTTCCCTGGCGAAATGTATAGTAACGTCCCTTCATATTAAAGCCAGCATACTTGACTTGTGGATCGCCATTGGCGGTACGAATATCGTGATTACCTAAACAAGCGTGGAATCTCACGCCTTGTTTCAGCAAAGGTTGATAAGGACGCTCAAAAACTGCACTAATTTTTTCAATTTCGCCGTTATTGTAAATATTGTCTCCAGCTAAAACAACTAAATCATAAGGATTTTGTTTGTGATAGGCATTCATTGCCCCAGCCACAGCATACTGTCCTCTAGCACCAGTCCCCGTATCAGCCACAGATACAAAACGTAATAACAAGTCTTTTTTGACTGGGTTGGCGGCTATAGCTGTAGTTGAATCGGTAATATCAGCACTTTGATGATTTTGATTAGTTAACATCCAGGCTAAAAATCCCGTACTAATGGCGCTGAAGCTACTTAAAAATAAAAATTGACGGCGTTTTAAGTTCATAATTCACCAAATTTGATAAATAGTCAGTTTAGCGGAAACAATGAGCAATGAAGTGATACATTAAGGCAAAAGAAGGCAGCACCAGTAATAATGTACGTTGTTTGTCTTTGATTCGCTGCTTTTGGTGAAAGTTCCATGTCACAAGACAATCAGTCAAAACCGACGGATGAACAGGTAAATCAACCTCCCCAAAAACCTTACCAGAGAGTTCAGCCATTTTGGAAGGCTAAAATTATCCAAGTTCTCCGAGGGACGATTGGGGTTTTAGAAACAACGGTGGACAAACTGGAGACAGCACCCCCACCGGGTACTGAGGAAATACCCGGCTTTTTACAACAGCTTCAGTTGCGATGGGGTGGATTGTTAAGGACAATCCGCTTGTTTTTGCCATCAAATTTGTCAACAAAGTTATCAGATACAGCTTTGACGGGAATTGTTGCTGGAATTGCTGTAATTCTTGTTTGGACAACTACGACTGTCTTTACTGGTAAACCTACTGAAATAGCAATAATTCCACCTGTTGAAGAGGTTCCTGCACCGACACCAACGATAACTACTCCACCGGAGTCAGTCGCACCAGAACCGCAGCCGCCACAGCCACCAGAGGAAATTACGCCGCCAAAACCGGAACCTGAAACAATTCCCACCCCAACGCCAACACCGACACCAGCTATAGAATTAACACCAGAACAAGCTTTGATTGCGGCTATTGAAAATCAGGTAGCCGAAATTAGCGATCGCATTGCCTCTGGTCTGATAAAGTCAATTCAAGCTAATTTCCGCACGAGTAACTTGACTGTCAAAATTAGTGATGATTGGTACACTCTCAAAGAATCTCAGCAGGACAAACTAGCTGCGGAGATATTACAACGTTCTCAAGAACTTGATTTTACCCATCTAGAAATTATTGACTCCCAAGATAAGCTGATAGCGCGTAACCCAGTTGTCGGTACTGAAATGGTGATTTTTAAACGGCAAACAACAAGCTAAAATAATTCGTAATTCGTAATTCGTAATTCGTAATTTTGACGTTTAGCTTCAACTATTTATGTTAGATAACCTTTCGCTATTGCTCAAAGCTTGTGAAAATTTAAATATCAGCTATGAAATTATTCATCCAACTGAAAACTTAGTAAAAGTAAAACTGAATAATAAACAACATTTTTTTTGTAATTATAGTACTCCGATCATAAATCAAGCAGTAGCACAAATTATTAAAGACAAAGAATATACTTACCATATTTTAAAGAACAAAGTTAAACTCCCTCGGACAGTAGGTTTTCTTTCCCCTTTTTGTGACCTACAATATAAGATTTACTTAAAATTTCCAAGTTTTGAAGATATTATATTAGAAATAAAAAAAACCTTTGAAACGCCTGTAATTGTTAAACGTAATTCTGGCTCAAGTGGACATAACGTTTTTTTATGTCAGAATACAGATGAAGTTGAAACTGCTTTAAAAGAGATTTTTAATATTAATAATAAAAAGTATGACTACGTTGCGATCGCTCAGGAATTTATTCACATAAAATCTGAGTATAGAGCCGTTTTTTTAAATAAAGAGTTAGTTCTACTCTATGAAAAAGATATAACTAATGCAAAATTTGCAGGCAACCTCAGCCCTCTTCACTGGGATGGTGCGAAAGCAAAATATATCAACGATCCACAAATATTGTCAGAGATTGCTAATTTTGCTAAACCAATTTTTGAAGAATTAGACATTGATTATGGTGGTTTAGATATAGTCTTAGATCGAGATAACCAATATTGGTTAATTGAAATCAATTCTCACCCAAATTATACTATTTTCACTAGAGACAATGGAGAGGAGCCTGTGTTAAGAATTTTTGAAAAAATGCTCCTTAGCCTAGCCTCAAATTGAAGAAATAAATCATCACAAAGACGCGATGAATCACCATCTCTACGAGAGACTGATTATTGTAAAGACGGCGATTCATCGCGTCTCTTGCTTAACTCCTAACTCAGCACTCTCATTGCCTGAGTTGGTATCCATACAGTAAAAATGGAGCCAATACTGATGGTTGATTCTACTTCAATTCGACCCCGATGGAGTTCTACAAGTTGTTTAGTTAAAGCTAATCCAAGTCCAGTGCCTTCATAGCGGCGGCGATAGGGTGTATCGAGTTGCTGAAATTTTTCAAATAGTAATGGTAACTGTTCTTCGCGTATACCAATCCCAGTATCTTCCACTTGAAAAATAGCGGTATCATCTTCCACCCAAAGGCGCAAGGTAACGCTACCACTTTCAGGGGTAAATTTAATCGCATTAGTTAACAGATTCGAGAGAATTTGTGCTACTCGTTCGGCATCGGCGGTAAAGCGATCGCGCCTGGGATCGATTTGCAAATCAAGGTTGAGATTAATTTGTTCGCTTGTTGCTTTCTTTCGTAGTGACTCGACAGCATTTTCCGCAACATTCACCAAAGAAAATTCCGAAATATTTAAAGCTGTCTTACCAGCCTCGATTTGCGATAAATCAAGGATGTCATTAATCATTTCTAATAAATGTTCTCCACTGTCGTGGATTGTTTGCAGATAATCGCGTTGTCGTTGACTCAATTCACCCAAAGGCCAGCGTAACAACGTAGACGACATCCCAATCACATAAGTTAAAGGCGTGAGTAATTCGTGACTGATAGTAGCGAGAAATTCACTTCTGAGGCGGTTAGCAGCTTCGGCGGCGAGGAGAGCATCACGTAGTCCAATTGTGCGTTCAATCACTCGTTGTTCGAGAGTTTGTTTTTCTTGGGTGAGGGTTTGCATTAACTCAGCTTGGTAAATGGCGATCGCTAATTGTTCAGCGATCGCAATCAGCAAGTTTTTTTCACTATCAATCCACTGGCGTGGTTCATTGCACTGATGAGCAATCAGCAGCCCCCACAGCTTGTCCTCAAGTATAATCGGTGCTGCCAACTTAGCCCGCACTTGGCTTTCCCTTAAAAAATTCAACAAACACTCTTCTAGAGCATAAGTTTTTTCGACATCATCCACAGCTAACGTAAAGCCTTGGCGATACTTCTCCCAACATTGAGAGGTTCGCATAAAGCAATTTTTTTCTGTGTAATTCAACACGCAGGTAATCGCATCTGTAGCACGGGCTTCATAGACAATGTAACCCCCATGCTGTTGGTAGTCTTCTAGTAAGGATTGATTATTTACTGAGATAGAAGTTGAGCGTTTCCCATTATCCTCATTTGTAGAAGACTGGTATTGTTGAGTCTTGACTTTGGAACCTTCAAATTTATAGATTACTAATCGGTCTAATTCTAGAAACTCACGTACCTGTGTAATTGCCGTTGCCATAATGACAGGCAAATCCAAGCTTTTGCGGATCTGCGTTGTTACCTGATTCAATAACCGTTCTTGGGAAACCTGTTTTTTTAAGGCATCTTCCACTGGCTGACAGATATAAACTGCCGGCGCAGTTGGGCTTGGAGGTGCTATTATTTCTTGGTTTGGCTGAGTTAGAAAATATTCTAATAGCAACAGCGAGAACTTACTTTGGAGGGTAGCATCATTGGGCCCAATAATTTGGCGATAGCGTTCGAGATTTTGGTGAGTATAGGAATCACACTCAAACAAGTCTCTCAATTCGTGGAGAAAAGAAGCGATCGCCTCTAAATTAAATGTCAACCGAGCATTGAGTGCTGAGTTCTGAGTGCTGAGTTTTGAGTGCTGAGTTCTGAGTGGAGAGTGAATTTCCTGTTCCCCTGCTCCCCTGCCCCCCTGCCCCTCTGCTCCCCTGCTCCCCTGCCCCTCCTCAAAGGTTCCTACCAAGAGCGCACTAAACTGCTCAGAAACCACCAATGTAAACCTTTGCCTTTGCCACTCCACAGGTATGCAAATCCGCGCCAAAACAGCTTCTGTCAGTACCAGAGTGGCACCTTCCACTGTTTGAGCCATCTGCTCCAACAATTCCCCAAGCTGATTAAATACAACAATAGGCAAGGTTCGAGAAAAGCTCAAATCAGGAGAACTAAGCATTTTTAATCATTACTGGTAAGAGGGGGCTAAATGCAGGGAAAAAGTTTGTTTTGATTGTGTAATAACCAATAGTTTAAGACGGTAATACAGCATTATGCATCGTATAAGTAGCACATCGGGTGGATGGAATCAGTCAGAGGGTTTAATTTTTTTAGAACAAACTCCAGCGCCTTTCGTGTTGATTACGGCTGCTGATACCGACATTCAAACTTTGGCAGTTGCGGTTACGAAATTACCTTCACAATTTCCTGCCTTAAGAGTCGCCAATCTGTTGCAATTGCAGCAACAGTTAAGCATAGATACTTATGGAGAGCAAGTTTTGGAGCTTGCCCAGGTAATTATTTTGCGCCTATTAGGAGGACGTTCTTACTGGGGTTATGGCTTAGAAGTAGTGCAAGAAATTGTGCAACGTAATGGTAGAACACTCATTGTAATGCCAGGGGACGACGCTTTTGATCCCGACTTAATTTCTCAGTCTACCGTGCCTTTAGGTGTTGCTAACCAGGTATGGCAGTATTTTAGTGAAGGCGGAGTAGAAAATTTTGTTAATGCTCTGCAATTTATCTCTGATACTTGCCTGTTAACTGCATACAATCCTCCACTACCCCGGCCGATTCCGCGCGTGGGATTGTATGAATGGGGAGCAGGGGGGCAGGGGAGCAGGGGGGCAGGGGAGCAGGGGGGCAGGGGAGAGTTAGAACTTCGTTCATCCACCTTTGAACCGGATGAATCCACCTCAGAACTTCGTTCATCCACCTTTGAACCGGATGAATCCACCTCAGAACTCCGTTCATCCACCTTTGAACCGGATGAATCCACCTCAGAACTCCGTTCATCCACCTTCGAACCGGATGAATCCACCTCAGAACTCCGTTCATCCACCTCTGAACCGGATGAATCCACCTCGGAACTCCGTTCATCCACCCCTGAACCGGATGAATCCACCTCGGAACTCCGTTCATCCACCTCGGAACTCCGTTCATCCACCTCTGAACCGGATGAATCCACCTTCGAACTGGATGAATCCACCTTGTCTCCTTGTCCCCTTGTCTCCTTGTCCCCTTGTCCCCAATCCCCAATCCCCAAAATCGGCATCCTTTTCTACCGCGCTCATTATCTAGCTGGAAACACCAAGGTAATTGATGCTTTATGCGAAGCTTTGGTACAGAAAAATTTACAACCAGTGCCAGTGTTTGTTTCCTCATTGCGTGAACCCGATGTGCAAGCGGAGTTGAGTGAATTTTTTCAACCCAAAGAAGCCGAATCAATCGCTGTGCTGCTAAATACCACCAGTTTTTCTCTAGCACGTTTGGAAAGCGAAACACCCCAAACCGAACTGTGGGAAAAATTAGATGTACCTGTGTTGCAAGTAATCCTTAGTGGCGGATCAATTGAACAGTGGGAGTCACAGTTTCAAGGGCTTTCTCCCCGCGATATTGGGATGAATGTGGCACTACCAGAAGTAGATGGGCGGATTATTACGCGTGCTGTGTCTTTTAAAGCCGTGCAAACTCGTAATCCCCATTTAGAGACAGATGTGGTAATTTATGAACCAGTCAGCGATCGCATCGAGTTCGTTGCTCAATTAGCAGCAAACTGGGCGCGCCTGCGTTCCAAACCACCCCAAGAACGGCGAATTGCCCTAATTTTGGCAAACTACCCCAACCGCAATGGCCGCCTCGCCAATGGTGTGGGACTGGACACTCCAGCTAGTTGTGTAGAAATTCTGCAAGCTTTACATCAGGCTGGTTATGAAGTCGAAAATCCACCTGCTGAAGGAGATGAGTTGATTCAACGGCTGACAGATGGCGTAACCAACGATGCGGAAGGTAGAGAATGGCTTCCGGTACACCAAAGTGTCTCTTGGGAAGAATACCAAGAATATTTCGCTTCATTACCGCCAACAGTTCAGCAAGGTATTACTGAAAGGTGGGGAAACTTAGAACAAGGAAGCAATCAACAATTATTCCCCTCTGCCCCTCTGCCCCCCTGCCCCTCTGCCTCCATCCCCGTTCCCGGAATCCAACTCGGCAACATCTTCGTGGGAATTCAGCCAGCAAGAGGTTATGATAATGACCCCAGTTTGAATTACCATGCGCCGGATTTAGAACCAACCCATGATTATTTAGCTTTCTACTATTGGGTTAGAGAATGTTTTGGTGCTGATGCTGTAGTTCATGTAGGAAAACACGGAAATCTAGAATGGCTACCCGGTAAAAGCGTGGCTTTATCTAATAATTGTTATCCAGAAGTGGCTTTTGGCGCACTTCCCCACCTGTACCCGTTTATTGTGAATGATCCTGGTGAAGGTTCCCAAGCGAAACGTCGCGCTCAAGCGGTGATTATAGATCACTTAACGCCGCCGATGACTCGTGCGGAACTCTACGGTTCTTTGCAACAGTTAGAAAATTTAATTGATGAGTATTATGAAGCGGATAGTTTAGATCCTTCGCGTTTACCAGTAATTCGCGATCGCATCCACGAACTGGTAATCAAAGAAAATCTCCATCTAGATTTAGGAATCCAAAATGAAACAGAAATTTTTAAGTCTGAATCCTTAATTTTGAATTCCATCGGTGGTTATCTGTGTGAATTGAAAGAAGCCCAAATCCGCGACGGGTTGCATATTTTTGGGCAATGTCCCCAAGGAAGGCAGCTACGAGATTTAATAGTAGCGATCGCTCGCATCCCCAATCGCCATTCTTCAGGTATTACCCGCGCGATCGCTCAAGATTGGGGTTTAGATTTCGATCCCCTCACAGCCGATTTGTCAATGCCTAGCGGTGAATATTCAGTAGTCAATGGCACAGAATGCCGCACCATCGGCGATATCGTCGAAGTACTAGAAGAACACGCCGCCCTTTTAGTAGAACAACTCATAAATCAGGATTCAGAATTCAGAATTCAGAATTCAGAATTTAGAATTCAGGAATCTTGTAGAGACGCGATGAATCGCGTCTCTACCTGGATACGCGATCGCCTGCTGCCAGCTTTACAACAAACCGATCAAGAAATCACTCACTTATTACACGGACTCGATGGCGGATATGTCCCCAGTGCCCCATCTGGCGCACCCACGCGCGGCCGCCCCGAAGTTCTACCAACAGGGAGAAACTTTTATTCTGTAGATATTCGCGCCATTCCCACAGAGACAGCTTGGGATATTGGTAGAAAAGCTGCTGAAACCCTTGTGGAATATTACACTCAAGAGCATGGCGAATATCCCAGAACACTAGGTTTGTCATTGTGGGGAACAGCCACCATGAGGACTGGAGGTGATGATATTGCCGAAGCCTTGGCTTTACTGGGAGTCCAACCTGTATGGGATGGTGCAGCGCGGCGAGTAGTGGATTTTGAAATTTTGCCTCTAGCAATTTTGGGACGGCCCCGTGTAGATGTCACCTTGCGAATTTCAGGATTCTTCCGCGATGCTTTTCCCAACTTGATTGACTTATTCGATCAAGCAGTATCAGCAGTAGCAGACTTAGATGAACCGCCAGAACAAAATCCCCTAGCGGATGCAGTTCGTCAAGAGACTGAATTGTGGACAAGCCAAGGATTAACTTTAGAAGAAGCCGTGGTGCGATCGCGCTATCGCATCTTTGGTTCTCGCCCAGGTGCTTACGGCGCAGGACTCCAAGGTTTAATCGAATCACAAAACTGGACAGACGATGAAGATTTAGCCCGTGCCTATATTAACTGGAGTTCTTACGCCTATTCTTCGGGAAATTTGGCAGGGGAGCAGGGGGAAGGGAGCAGGG
Organism: Desmonostoc muscorum FACHB-395; assembly: GCF_014698035.1. Classification (GTDB taxonomy): domain Bacteria; phylum Cyanobacteriota; class Cyanobacteriia; order Cyanobacteriales; family Nostocaceae; genus Nostoc; species Nostoc muscorum_A. The sequence goes on along the minus strand of NZ_JACJSF010000074.1, from coordinate 16,373 downwards.
AGCAGGGAGCAGGGGGAGCAGGGGGAGATAAGGAGAATAAACAATTCCCAATGCCCAATACCGAAGCCTTCAAACAACGCTTATCCCAAATGCAAGTTGTCCTGCACAATCAAGATAACCGCGAACACGACCTACTCGATTCTGATGATTATTACCAATTTCAGGGTGGCTTAACCGCAGCCGTACGTTCTCTACAGGGAAAAAACCCCCAAACATATTTTGGTGATAATTCCATCCCCGCCCAACCACGAGTCCGCCAACTTAAAGAAGAAATTTCACGGGTGTATCGTTCTCGCGTAGTTAATCCTAAGTGGATTGCAGGAGTTATGCGCCACGGTTACAAAGGTGCTTTTGAAATGGCGGCGACAGTAGATTTTTTATTCGCCTACGACGCTACAGCTAAATGTGTAGAAGATTATATGTATCAAGGCATAGTAGAGGCTTACTTGCTCGATCCAGTTGTGTCAGAATTTATTCAGGAAAAGAACCCTTACGCTCTGCGTGATATTGCTGAAAAATTATTAGAAGCACACAAGCGCAATTTATGGGAGGATGTAAATATAGGAACATTAGAAGCTTTGAGGAACCTAGTACATCAAGCTGAAGCAGTTATCGAAGAAAAATCAATGGTGTAGGAAACAAATATGGAAAATCTTGCGTATTTGCACCTAGCTTTCGCCTACGAAGACAGCACACCCAGTGAATTGGTATCCCTCAGTTCTTTGTTTAACAAAGCAGCTGCACCAGACTGGAAAAGGCTTTCTGGTAGGGCTTGGAAGTATATGTTGCCCCTTGCTCTGTCCTTGTCTATTCTTGGCGCTGTCAGCAGCGTTATAGCACTGGAAAAAGGCGATCAAGGCCCCTCTGTTAGAAATCTCCAACAAAAGTTGAGAACAGCAGGTTTTTACCAAGCTTCTGTTACCCAAGTATATGACGCATCCACACAAGAGGCTGTGCGCCGCTTCCAAAAAGCCGCCGGTTTACCAGTGGACGGAATTGTTGGAGCAAGCACACTGCAAAAGTTAGAAAACTGGCAAGCTAAAAAGCCCAGTACTACGACAACACAAGCAAAAAAAGCCACTGTTGTCAGTACACAAGCTAAAAAGCCCGGCACTACTAGTTCGGTTCGTTCAGCCACCAACCAACGCCGTAATCCTAACTACCTTGCTAAGGGTGATGAAGGTGAAGATGTCAGAGCCTTGCAAGAACGCTTAAGAATCGCAGGCTTTTATTATGGGAACGCCACGGGAATATTTGGCCCAATTACCGAAGAATCTGTAAAGCGGTTCCAAGATTCTTACAAATTAAGCGTTGATGGAATTGCTGGCCCCGCAACATTGCGTAAATTGCCAGGAATTGGCATTGGCGATGGAGAAGAGGCTCCTAAAAAGGTAGTCAATCGAGACAAACTCCGTGTAGGCGATCGCGGTGAGTCAGTTAGAATTATCCAGGAACAATTGATCCAGGCAGGATATTTAGAGGGAGAGCCAAATGGCTACTATGGCCCCTATACTGCCGATGCTGTACGCCGATTTCAGGCAGCTAATTTCTTGACAGCAAGTGGCGTTGCTGGCCCAACTACACGAGCTAAGTTATATAGCTCAGTTAATACTGCTAAAAAAAGCGAATTTAATACCCTGGAAATCCAAACGCGACTACGGGAACGGGGTTTTTATAAAGGCAAGCTGAACGGTGTGATGGCAGATGACACCAAAAAAGCGATTAAACAAGCCCAAGAATTCTACGGCATCAGCCTCAAGGATCTTAAGAGCGGACGCTTTTAACATCCGCTTTGGTCTTGTTAGTATCAGTTCCCAACTCGTTGCTAGCCTCTAGTAACAGCAAATTACGAACTGCTCAAAATTCCACTTATTTGGTTAATTTGAGTAGTTTCGTCTGATTATTCACCCAAGTGCTAAAGCGGCATCAGCGCCCGTTGGCACTTGGGACACACTGCATGGATTGTCATTTGACAATCAAGCAGGTGGAAACCTTCTTTTTGAGCGGTTTTCGATCCAATTTTTAAAATTGAATCATTTTTAAACTCAATAGTTGAGTTGCATCTAACACAAATCAAGTGATGGTGATGATGAGGATAGGGCTGGTTGATCTCATAATGCTTATGTCCTTCACCCAGTTCTAATTCCCGTAAAATTCCCATCCTCGCCATCAACTTCAAAGTCCGATAAATAGTTGACAGACTGATCCCTTCACCATCAGTTTCTAGCCGATGATAAAGATCCTCCGCACTTAAATGTTCACCTTGCGGAAGTTCTTGAAAAATGTGTAAAATTGTTTCGCGCTGGGGAGTTAATCGCCAGCCTCGCCCGTTCAGTTCTGCCTTGAGTGAAGTAGTTGTGTAGACAGTCATACTAATATTTCTCAACAAAGCTTGTTAGTTGAGAATATAACAAATCTTGGGAGCAATTTGCAACAATCATTGCCTATTGAGAATTTATACTAAATATTTAAGAACAATTCATTAAATCTTGATCAAAATTCAAATAATAAGCTGTATTGCATTTAATTTGTATACAGTTAATAGTTAGGATACTTGTAACGATTGCATCCCTTAACTTTAAATTTTAGATGAGTGAATTTTGAATCGTTGAATTGATCCCCACCTTCAAGATATCTGAGCAAAGCTCTGGGGGAACTCTTATACAATTAAATGCAAATTACTTGCTATAAGCCTCTAAAAGGCTTTCAATCTGGTATAAAATCAGTCCTTTATCCCTAGTCATTTGTCAAGTGTAGTTTTCTAATGACAAATGACCCTGCGGGTGAGCCAGTTGCTCATGGGGGAAACCCCCTTGGCGCTAGCCTCTCCCAAAGGGAGAAGACCGCACTGGCTCACTAATGAAAAATGACTCTCGATCATTGGCTAACTAAGAGATTCCAAATAATCGCGGATCAGGTTGCGACGCTTAGGTTGGCGTAGCTTTTGTAAAGCCTTGGATTCTATTTGTCGAACTCGTTCGCGGGATAAGTCGAGAGCGCGGCCAATTTCTGCTAAAGAATAAGGATGACCATCTGCCAAACCGAACCGCATCAAAATTACATCGCGTTCCCGGCTAGTTAAATCTGACAGAAGATGATGCAAGTCTCTTTGTAAAGATTCTCGCATTAACATTTCTTCTGGGGTTACACAGTCAGTTTCTAGTAATTCGCCTAACTCAGTGTCTTTATCCTTGCCTACTTTGGTTTCCAAAGAAACAGAGCGAGGAACCCGTAACAAAACTTCTCGAACTTGGGTCGGTGTCATCTCTAACTCTGTTGCTAAATCTTCTAGAGTTGGGGTGCGACCTTTTTCTTGAGCAATTTTGCGTTGAGCCTTTTTGATTTTGTTTAACTTTTCGGTAATATGAACCGGTAGGCGAATGGTGCGACTAGAAGTTGCGATCGCCCGTGTAATTCCCTGACGAATCCACCAGTAAGCATAAGTACTGAAGCGATAACCCTTAGTGGGGTCAAATTTTTCTACAGCCCGCTCCAAACCTAGTGTGCCTTCCTGGACTAAATCCAACAATTCCAAACCACGATTTTGATACTTCTTAGCAACAGACACAACTAAGCGAAGATTAGCCTTAATCATGTGTTCTTTTGCTTGGAGTCCTTGGGACTGAACTTGCTCCAACTCTTCTACAGTCAACTTGGCAATTTCTGCCCAGCGACGTTTACCATTTGCCAAAGTTGGCCTAAGATCGGATAAAACTATATCAGCAGTAGCAGCCCATCTTTCCAAAGATGGGCGATGTCCTAGTTCCGAGGTTAGACGTTCTTGAACTTCAACTAACCTCAAATAGGGCGTAATCACTTCATCCCCTTCCTTGGCGGCCTTAGCAAGTACTATCCGCATCCGCAAGTAGCGTTGGACTTTTTGAGCTTCTGAAACCTCTTCATCGCGCCCCAACAAGCGAACCCGACCAATTTCTTGAAGATATAGACGTACTAGGTCTGTACTCCGACGGTTACTGCTAGCAGCAAAGTTAGCATTGTCAGCAGAAGCGATCTCTAGCTCCTGTAAATCATCTACCGATAACTCGCTTTCATCAACCGTGAGATCCGAGTCCAAAGCCTGGCGGGACTTTTTGGTGTTGTAGGGGGCATCTGCATAAAAAGATGTTGCTGGCATAAGATCGTCTCAATGGCTCCAGGTAACAATAGATTTCGGTCAGCTTAGATTACGGTCAGCTATTCAACTGTTGCTATTGTTCCCGTGATTAACGATGAACTAACATAGTTGAAGGTTCCATTACAATTTTTTTTAGAAATTAACTGTAATGGTTTTATTGGATACAGTATTACTGGACTTAATCAGCTGCTAAATTTTTGATTTAACCAATAGCTATTTAAATCGGCAGCTAGGCTTTCAATATTTCAACTACTTAGTTAACATTTCAACCTTGGTGGGTTGTGATAGTAACTTTTGTAACACAGTATAAACATCCTTCAGTGAATGTCATCTTTATAATTGGCATAGTCACATTTACATGGTTACAAAAGTAATATCCTGACGATTTAGCAATTTTTTCTCAGGATTATTCAGGTATAAGTAGAACTAATAGATATCAGAGAAGTGATTAGTATTAACGGCAAAAATCCTATCGATACGGAGATATAAAACGTAGGAAAGTTATTAAATACTCTCTCCGTGTTCCTGCGTCGTCTTGTATGTCAGTCTTGACGTGCCAATTTAAACTTGACAGATTACTAACTAGTAGTCCATCAAGCTAAGGAAGTCCTTACTACGAACTTATTTAGCCAGTAAGTTGATTTGACAGACTACTAGCTAGTAGTTGTACTCTGGCTTGATATCTCGCAGCATCAGTTCATCAAGCGCTTGTCGGGGTGTGATTTCTCCCTGAAGTAACCGATAAACTTGCTCAGTAATTGGAACTGGAATGTTTTGTTGCTTGGCTCGTTGCATCAAAACCTGGCAAGTGTTCACTCCTTCGGCTGTTCCTTGTAAATTTGCAAGAGTTTCTTTAAGTGTCTTACCACCAGCTAGCTGGTAGCCGACTTGGTAATTGCGGCTTAAGGGACTATTGCAGGTTGCTAACAAGTCTCCAAGACCCGATAATCCATAAAATGTTTCCGTCTTTGCACCCCAGTCGTTACCGATGCGAACCATTTCTGTGAGTCCACGGGTGACTAAAGCAGCTTTGGCATTGGTTCCTAGATGTAAACCATCGCACACACCAGCTGCGATCGCAATCACATTTTTTAGCGTTCCCCCCAGTTCCACCCCCAAGGGGTCGGGATTGGTATATACCCGGAAACGATGAGAAGAAAATACTAACTGCACTACTTCCGCAGCCCTGGGAATATTACTGGCTACCACTGTTGCTGCTGGTAACTCTAGTTGAATTTCTTTAGATAAATTAGGCCCAGACAAAACAACCACTGCATGGTTAGGGAATACTGTTTGCCAAATTTGCGACGGCGTGCAAGTGGTTTGGGGATCTAAGCCTTTGGTCGCCGTCACAAAAATCGTCTCTGGAGAAAGGGGGAAAGACTGGACTTGGGAAGCAACATCTCTCACACCAATCATTGAGATAGCGGATAGGATTATTTGGGCATCTCCTAACACTGCTTGGAGAGTTTGGGAACCTTGACGCGACCACACGCGCACCTGATGACCATTCGCTGCGGCGAGATTTGCCAGAGATGCACCCCAAGCACCCGCACCCAGAATTGCTACAGATTTTGAATTAGTCATTAATCACCATTCTCCCCATCACCCAATCACCCCATTCTCTTAGCAATCTAAAATCTAAAATCTAAAATTAGCTCCGAGGATAACGTTCCATTAATTCCCTGACTTGTTCTGCATGATATGAGCTTCTTGTCAATGGAGAAGAAACAATTTGTAAAAATCCGATTTCTTCGCCGAATGTCTTCCAAGCAGCAAATTGTTCTGGGTTGATAAATTCATTTACTTGTAAATGTTTTTGACTGGGTTGGAGATATTGCCCAATTGTCAAAATGTCGCAATCTACGTTTCGTAAGTCTTGCATGACTTGACGAATTTCGGCATCAGTTTCACCGAGTCCAACCATAATCCCGGATTTGGTGTATGTGCTAGGAGAGAGTTGGCGAGTTCGCTGTAATAATTCTAATGTGCGATCGTAGTTTCCTTGGGGACGCACCCGGCGATACAGGCGTGGAACAGTTTCGGTATTGTGGTTCAATACCTCTGGCGCTGCTTGTAGAATCAACTCTAAAGCATTCCAATTACCGCACAAGTCAGGAATTAACACCTCAATTGTGGTGTTAGGTGAAACAGAGTTAACCGCATCAATACACGCCACGAACTGAGATGCGCCACCATCAAACAAGTCATCTCGATTTACAGAAGTGATTACTACATGATTAAGGTTCATGCGCCGAACAGCTTCCGCTAGCCGTGCAGGTTCCGTGGGATCTAGTGGTTTCGGTTTTTTCTCAAAATCAATATCGCAGTAGGGACAAGCGCGTGTACAAGCCGGGCCCATAATCAAAAACGTAGCAGTACCGGCATTGAAGCATTCGCCAATATTCGGACAGGATGCTTCCTCACAAACTGTATTGAGGGATAAATCCCGCAAAATGTCTTTAACGTTACCGATGCGCTCACGCTGAGGTGCTTTTACCCGCAACCAGTCTGGTTTTACAGTCACAATCCGCTTTTACCACTAGAGTTATACAAATTTAATCGTAGCAAGCAAAGCCTTGGGTGAAGCGATCATATATATAGATGTAATTCTGTCATTTGGCACGGGTTGTGATATTCTTAATTTACAATGCCATTTTTATAGCGGGATGTGGCGCAGCTTGGTAGCGCACTTCGTTCGGGACGAAGGGGCCGCTGGTTCGAATCCAGTCATCCCGATTTTTTTTTAGAGCGACAAACTATTTGTCAACTGTTTTCCTATGGACTTAATGTAGCTGAATTTTTTGGACTACACAAGGCACGCGATCGCTGCTAAACTCATGGAGTTTTAGACAATCGGCAACCAAAAGATTAACAGAACTTGTTACCTGCCACTGCGTGAAATAAGTCTCAAGATAGTGTATGCCTCACCACAGAAGGACTTAAGCTTGGCGTATAAGTTTTAGGAAATAGTGATGAATAAGGAAACAGTTCCTAGTCAAGCTGAAAAATCGAATCCAGAAGGTGAACCGTCGCAACTAAGTCCAGAACTACTCGACAAAATCAAACACCCTGCGAGAATTGACGATGTTATTCGGGAGCAATCGCCAGAAGAACGCAAGAGTAACCCAGCTTTAGTACCAGAAATGATTGATGATTCAACCGAGCAATGATCGGGTTGGCGATGGAGTAATCTAAAAGCTCAGGTTCCTAAATTTTTAGATAAGTCGATAATCTTGTTAGTAATTATTGCTGTCTAAATACTAAGCAGTTTTTCTTGATATACTTCCGGCGTGTTGATGTGTAGTAGCACCGCCGGAATATCAAGTTTTACTTAATAAATTACCGGATAAAATTATCTGGGTTTTTGTAAGTGCGTTCACTTAGTGTTTCGTAGACATTCGCGTTGCATTACTGAATAAAAATAGATGCCTCATTTTACCTTTCTAGCTGGGCGCATTAATCAACTATAAGTTTTTTTATAAATAAAAATAAGCCAACTTTTTTCAATTATTTAAACCACCATGATTAAGCTGTAATCCATAATTTGTCTAAATAGATTCAGCCTAATGTCACTATACATAAAATTAGTATTAATTGAGTAAAATTGCTGCCCAAATGCCCGATTTCTTCAAGAAAGGGGAATCTAAATCTAGCTTCAGGAATTTCATTCAACTCTAGATTACTCTTAAATTTAAAATTACTTTCTGTCATCTATATTAAGTTAGATTATACAGAGTTTTGATTTTCTAACCAGGGTTGTATATACAGGAGTTATCACAAAATATATTCAGGAATTATGCAAGATTATGGAATAATATGAAACATTTAGAAAGCGTCTCATTGGGGCAGCTTTTCCTGGAGAATAGAATTAGCCTGCCGCAAAGTTCTTGCGAAAGTCTTCATATTATGAAACCATAGTTTATAACTTACTGATACAACTGAGGCTAGTACAGCACGGCGTAAATAAACCACCCATTCCAAATCAACGAATTGCCTATGCTGTATTCATTTTTAATTTTTAATTTTTAATTATTAATTCCGCCTTGCGGTACTAGCCTGTCTCTCGGCTCACTCCAGAAAAAGTACTGGTACTAGTAACGATAATGACGCGCTCTCCAAATTCAAAAAATAATCAGGAACCATCTAATCCTCGTTTATGGCTCCTCCTCTTGGGACGTACCAGTTTGGCTCTCGGTGTCGTTTTGCTGGTTGGAATTGCAGTTGGTGCTTGGTGGGCTAGAAGCTATGTATATAAGGATTTAGCGCCATTAGTGCAGCAAAATCTCGAACAATTGCTTGGGCGACCGGTAAAAGTAGGGAAAGTTGAACGTTTTTCGCTCTATAGTTTGAGATTTAGCTCTTTATCGATACCAGCAACTACCACCGATGCAGACCAAGTGGTAGCAAAAGCCTTGGATGTGCAGTTTTCACCCTTGCAAGTTCTCTTAACTCGAAAACTGACATTAAATGTAACGTTAGTTCAGCCCAATGTGTACATCCAACAGGATCGAGATGGTCGTTGGGTTACAGCCCAAGTTAAGGCTGGGGAAGGAAAAGGTGCTATTCAAACAGAGTTGCAAACACTTCAGATTCAAGATGGAAATGTAGAGTTGATGCCGTTCGCCGCACCAACTAGACCGAAAGGTTCAGTAATATTAAATCAAGTTGGTGGTGTTGCCCGATTTTTTGATCAAAATCAAAGGATTGGTTATGACATCAATGCTCAACTCGCTAGGGGAGGTGGAATAAAAATCTCTGGTGAGACACAACTAAAGGCTCAACAAACTAATCTCAAGCTGCAAGCACAAAATTTACAAGCATCTGATATAAGTCGATTGATTGAGTTACCAATTGCCTTGCAAGCAGGGTATTTAAATGCTGACTTAGCAGTTCAGATTCCACCCAAACTGTCAGATATAGCGATTACAGGCACGGCCACTGCTAATCAGATCATTGCCAAAATTAAAAATATCCCTCAGCAAGTTTCTAATTTTAATGGAAGATTTTCATTTCAAGGTCAGACAGTTGCTTTAGAAAATTTGAGTACGAACTTTGGCAAAGTTCCCATTCTGGCTAATGGAACAATTAATAGTCAAACTGGTTTTAATGTCTCTGCTCAGATAAAACCAGTTAGTGCTAAAAATATTTTAGATACATTGAATGTAAATTCGTCAGTCCCAGCTAGTGGCGAAATTCAAGCAAATATTCAGGTGTTAGGCGCACTTCAAAAACCAGTCCTTAGCGGTACAGTAAGCAACACAAAACCTATTCAAGTTGACCGCGTTCTCTTCAAAGCTGTCAACACTGATTTCCGCTTGAATGTTTCTCAAACGGCATCTCAACTTGCTGTCTCTAATTTGAAAATAGTCCCCGCAGTCGGTGGTCAAATCACAGGAGGCGGTCAAGCTAATTTAGGAGCCAAAAGCGACGTAAGATTTAATGCTCAAGTTGACGGAGTATCCGGAGATATATTAGCGCGTGACTATGGCGTTAGTTTACCGATCGCAGTTGGAAATGTCTCGGCAAAAGCAGAAGTCTCTGGCTCACTTGGTAAACAGCCGTTGAACCTTGATATTTCTAGTGTTCAGGTAACGCCGCCAACAGGGGGGCAAATTACAGCCAGTGGTCAAATTCAACTCGCTCCCCAAGGTCAAGTAGATATAGGTATTCAAGCTCAAGGTTTACCAGGAAATGCGATCGCTCAAGGTTACAATATTTCAACTCCCCTGAATCTTGGTGGTATATCTGCGAATGCTAAAGTTTCTGGTTCTCTAGGTACGCCTTTAAATGTCAATGTTGCTCGCGTTCAGGCAAATCCAGAGGTGGGAGGGCAAGTAATAGCTAGCGGTCAACTTCAGCTTGCACCTCAAGGTAGGGTGGCGTTGAATGTCCAAGCCCAAAATTTACCAGGAGATGCGATCGCACGAGCATACAAATCCTCACCCGGCATTACCATTGGGAATGTATCGGCAAATGCCAATATTTCCGGCACTCTGAGCAACCTGCAAGCAGTAGCGCAGGTGCAAGCGCCTACAGCTACCTATCCCACTAACGCAAGGGTTGTTGTTGCCAAACAAGGAGAGAATATCCTTTTACCAGGTGCGGTGTTAAACGTGGCAGGCGGGACAATCGTAGCCCAAGGTCAACTTGCACAACAACGCTGGCAAGGATCTGTCAAAACTTCTCAAATCCAACTCAACCGCTTCTCACCACAACTGCGAGGACGGCTCAATAGCAATATTCAGTTAGCAGGGACAACAAAATCTTTTCAGCTTGCAGATATTCGCGCCGCCGGACAAATCCGCCTTTCCCAAGGAGTATCATTGCTGGCAAAACCGCTCACCGCTCAATTTCAGTGGAATGGAAAGCAGATTATAGTTGAAAACGCAAGTACCCCAGGATTGAGTGCTAATGGTGCGATCGCAATTCAGTCTCCACCGACAGGCGCACCTAAAATTGCGGGATTTGATTTAAATGTACTCGCACAGAATTTCAACTTAAAAAATACTGGTTTTCAAGTTCCTGGTGACGTAGCGTTAGCGGGGGTACTTGATTTTAATGGAAAAGTTACAGGTACTCCAGATGTACCTCAAGCCAATGGTAATATCCGACTGCGGAATTTCCAGGTTAGTAATTTAGCGTTTGACCCACTTTTAACCGGAAACGTGAATTTTCAGGGAGGACAAGGAGCAAGTCTGCGATTAGCCGGGAAGCAAGACAGGATTGCGCTTAATCTGGGTGCAGATTATCGTCCAACTTCATTTTTAGTCAAGCGGGATGAGGCAGTTACTACAGGTAGAACCGAAGGAGAGAACTTACTCATCAATGCCCAACAGTTTCCGATAGCTTTGATTGGGGGCTTTTTACCTAACAATCAGTTGAAACCTTTAGGGGGGCAATTATCAGGAAAATTAGTTGTCAATCTTAATAATTATGCAGTTGCGGGAGACGTTGCGATCGCAGGGCCTCGTGTTGCCAGAGTTGCAGCAGACGAATTTCGCGGCAGCATCAATTATGCTGATGGCACTGCTAGCTTGGCTAATGGTCTATTGCGGATTGGAGATAGCAACATCGCCTTAAGTGGAAATGTGCAAACAGGAAATGATCCCCAATTTCAACTCCAAGCTAACTTAGACCAAGCCAGAATCGAGAGACTTTTACAAGCATTTAATATCTTCGACTTTCAAGACCTTGGAACCGGATTGCAGCCTCCAACTTTGGCTGGAGCAGAGGTACTTGATACCAAGCCTATCAGTTTGCCCAATGCAGATTTGCTTACACAGCTTGCATATTTTTCAAAAATTGCAACATCGATAACACAACAACAGCAAGTAGAGGCAAAAAGAGACTTATCTTTACCTACCCTTGCAGAATTAACTGGTGCTTTGAGCGGAGGAATTACAGCTAATGGCTCATTAAAATCTGGGTTGAATGTCGGCTTTAATTTCCAAGGTGCGAACTGGAAATGGGGTGAATATTCCATTAATCAAGTCGTTGCTCAAGGCAATTTTGCCGATGGAATCGTCACACTTTCGCCCTTGAGTATTGGGATAAATCAAGGACTGGTGGCATTTTCGGGGCAGTTAGGAACTGAACAGCTATCTGGAAAGTTGAATGTAGCAAGTCTACCTTTATCACTTTTACAACCTTTTATAGAAAGATACCCCATAGATATCACTGGTAATGTAAATGCTGATGCCACATTAGGAGGTAGTTTACAAGATCCCAGAGCGCAAGGGAATGTGACACTGGCAAATGCGACTCTCAACCAGCAACCTGTACAAAGTGGACAGGTGAACTTTGACTACAACAATGCTCGTTTGAATTTCGACAGTACCTTACTAGTAACAGGAACACAACCAGTTACGATTACAGGTAGCGTACCTGCGCTGTTACCATTTGCCGAAGTGCAACCAGATAGCAATCAAATCAGCATCAACGCCGATGTGAACAATGAAGGATTGGCACTGTTAAATCTGTTTACCAATAATCAAGTAACTTGGGTAGACGGTCAAGGAAAAGTAACTTTAAACGTTCAGGGTACTTTAAACGAACCAATTATTAATGGAAACGCCACAGTTAACAATGCAACTATTAGCGCTCAAGCTTTATCTGAACCCCTAACGAATGTGACAGGGACAGCACAATTCAATGGTAGTACGGTGAATGTTAACAACATTCAAGCTCTTTACAACGAAGGGCAAATAACTGCATCAGGCATCCTGCCAATTCTCAATCCTCAGCCAGCCACAGCGAATCCCCTGACAATATCAATAGCAGACAAACTCAACTTTAAGCTTGCAGGATTGTATGAAGGCGGTGTCGGCGGCAATGCTGTAATTCGCGGAACAGCCTTAAAACCCGTAATTGGTGGAGAGATTCGGCTAAGTGATGGTCGAGTGATTATTGGAAATACTGCTAAGACAAAATCAGCAGCTACAACAGAAGCTAACACTAACGTCATAAATCTAAATAGAGAACAGGTTAACGCTAATGCTACACCTACACCAGAAAGTAACACTAGCGCAGTGACTACAGCAGAGAGTAGCGCTAGCGGAGTTACTAAACCAGATAATAATGCTAACACCGCAGCAACTCCACCCAATTTACCTGTAGAGTTTGCAGATTTAAGGTTGAGTCTAGATGACAATGTTCATGTTACCACTGAATCCCTACTAAGCTTTGTACCAGGAGGAGCCGCATTAAGTCAGCCCATACTGAACTTTGAGGCAAAAGGCGACTTGACCATTAATGGTACATTAGCCAAGCCACTTCCTGAAGGATTGATTCGTTTGACAGGAGGACGACTGAGCTTATTTTCTACTGAGTTTGCTTTAGCGCGAGGCTACGAACAAACTGCGCGGTTTACTCCAAGCCAAGGACTTGACCCTACTTTGGATGTTCGGCTGACTGCGATTGTACCGGAAGCATCAGCAACGAACAGCCGAATTCTGGAATCCCCATTGTCTGCTGAAATCAGCGATGTTTCTGCGACTAACTTCGGTACTTTACGTACCGTTCGCGTTCAAGCAAGAGTGGACGGGCCAGCGAGTGAATTGGGCGAGAATTTGGAACTGACGAGTGAACCTAACCGTAGTCGTGGAGAAATAGTTGCTTTGCTAGGTGGCTCGATTCTTGGTTCTTTCGGTCAAGCAGATGCAGGACAAGGACTGACAAATTTCGCTAGTTCTACCATTTTAGGTGGTTTACAAGGAACTATTACTGCGATCGGTCAAGCTGTTGGTTTCAGCGAATTTCGGATATTTCCTACCCCTACTACTAGTAATGAAACAAAGACAGCTTCAGTTCTGAATTTATCAGCAGAAGGTGTGTTTAATATTAATAGAAATTTCTCTGCTTCTTTATCACGCCCTCTTTCTAGCGATGAGTCTTTCCGTTATAACGTCCTTTATCGACTCAATGATGAAATTTTGATGCGAGGCTCAACTAATTTAGGGGATGAAAATCTATTCCAAGTTCAGTATGAAACTCGATTTTAGACTAATATAATTCAGTTAAACCTCGTCTACCTTGAGAACCGTAATTTTGTAGTTTTGTAGGTTGGGTGCAGCGATCGCGTAACCCAACATAAATAAGGTGGTAATGTTGGGTTGCGTTTCACTCCACCCAACCTTGTATCTTAGAAAGAGTAGTAGACCGTCCTAACCTTGGTCAAGAAAGACCGCTTTGTAGCATGGGTCACTACAACAATCTCTTTGACAGAACTCGAACAGTCGCCAGGGGCAAAAATTTAAATACTGATATTTAGATTATACAGTCCGTATCGGGCAAGGATGAGTGTAATCAAGGGGATGAGAATCAACTATAACAAACACAATCCGTGAGAGTGAAATATGGAAAATATTGCTCAATGGGTAGGTATTGATGTGAGTAAAGCCACATTAGATGTTTATATCCGTCCTCTGGGTAAAGCTATGATTGTGGCAAATACAGAATCAGAAATATCAAATCTAGTGGATCTACTCTTATCCTATAGTTTAAATCTGATTGTACTAGAAGCAACCGGAGGATTAGAAACTGAACTAGTAATCCAAGTTCCTTGCAGCACTTTTACCAGTAGCATTAATTAATCCCCGTCAAGGACGAAATTTTGCTAAGGCTACGGGTAAGCTAGCCAAAACTGATACCATTGATGCACAAATATTGGCACATTTTGGCGAAGCGATGAAACCCCAAGTTTTAGCCATTCAATCCGAAACGGCGCGTCAATTATCGGAATTAATTAGTCGCAGACGACAATTAGTGGAGATGCAGACAGCCGAAAAGAATCGCCGCTCACGCACTCGTGGACAAGCCTTGGCAGATATTGAGGCTCATATTGAATACCTGGAAGAACACCTCAAACAACTCAATCAAAAAATTGCCGAATTGACGCAAAACAATCTTCAATGGATTGATAAAGTTAATTTACTTAAAAGTACTCCTGGTATTGGTCAAGTAATTTCGACAACTCTGGTTTCGGATTTACCAGAACTAGGGAAGCTAACTGCCAAACAAATTTCTCGCTTAGTTGGTGTTGCACCAATTCATCATGATAGTGGTCAACACAAAGGTCAGCGCATGATTAATGGCGGTCGCGCTCATGTTCGTGCCACTCTTTATATGGGTGCTGTTGTTGCTATGCGTCATAATCCGGTTATCAAGGCCTTTTATGAGCGCCTTGTCGAACGTGGTAAATCGAAAAAATTAGCTCTCACTGCTTGCGTTCATAAAATGTTAGTCATTCTAAATGCAATGGTTCGAGATAATTTGCCTTGGCGTGTAACTGACAACTTACAACCCATTGCCAACGCTTAATAAAAACTCAACGTTTTTATATTTTGGAATAATCCCCCCGATCATCCCATTGCGGCATTTGGGTCAACTTTTTATGCTCTTTTCTATCTCCACCGGAAATCCAGGAACTGGGGAAGATTCTGCGGCGAAGCGGAGTGGCTGGTGCGGGCTGCTACCATCTTAACCAAGAGCCACAAGTCTTTTTGCCCGTACCAGCCACCGCAGAATCTAGCGCAGCGTTCCCCAGTTGCGTCAATGTTAAGAGTCCCACTTTTTTGTTAACGATCGCACTTGACATTCAAGACAGTCGCTACATAAGTAGGGCTTGCTGAAAAAGTCATAAAAAAGCAATTCTTTTGAGTTGACTAGTTATTTAAGCAAGGTCTGTCTAAAAGATAAGTTTTTCTTAGCTTGCAAAAGCATAATGCTGAATTATACCAATCTCTAAAAAAGGTCTATTTTTGAAAAATAGACATGAACCTATCCCACTAATAAAATTCTTTGAATCCAGATATGAATAGTAGCAAGGTCAATGAATGCATCAAAATATACTTTTTTACGTTCCCAACGAACAACTAGGCGACGATATTTACGTTGATACCAAGCAAAACAACGTTCTTGTTGATATCTGGGAACAGAGATTTTAATAGGTCTACCTCTATTTTTCTTGGTTTTCCAAACCCGTTTTGGTATTTGGGGTCGAATGCCTCGCTTACGTAGAGCAGCACGTTTTTCCTTTGAATCATAACCTTTATCAGTAGCCAGTACCTTAAGTTTTTTACGTGGTCTACCCCGTTTCAAAGTTCTCAGTTTTACTTTGTCAAGTAGAGGTAAGACTTGTTTTCTTTCGTTACCATTGGCGGGAGTGGTAGAGTTAGCTAGGGGCATTCCATTACCTTCAGTCAGTGTGTGAATAAGAACACCTTTACCCTTGCCACCATAAGCAATTTCCTCACCTCCTCCCAACAAGCGGGGAAAAAGAGCCATCAACAGCTCCAAAATCCCAGTTGATAAGACCTTTCTCATCAGCGTAGGCGTAGCCCGCCACAGGCATCGCTAATATACGTGCTTGTAAATATGCAAATGTTCCATCTGAGCGCCATCGCTTTAACCATCGGTGAGACGAGCTTTTTGATGCCCACATATCACCACGTGGTAGGTCACACCATCGACACCCAGTAATCAGGATATACAACAAACTATTTAATACATGACGATATGGTGCATGAGGCATTCCTTTGCCACGTTTAGATGCCTCCTCAGAAAATATATCTTCAAACAACTTCCACTCTAGGTCACTCAGTCCTTCAAAACGTCCAGCCATACAGTGATAAGCTGTTACGCAGCTTATTTGTATAATATAAAATTAAGTGACTAGCTATGAATAGGGATATATGCCAGCAAAAAACCATCTATCTCAAGAGCAAAAAGAAAGACT
>NZ_JACJSF010000073.1 GCF_014698035.1 Desmonostoc muscorum FACHB-395 | reverse complement strand
GCGTGTGTTGCAGGAGATGGGAAAGATGATTGATAAGGAGCTTGTTGGATGTGTAACCCTCCTAAGCAAGTCCAAAACCTACAGTATCGATGGCGCTCTCTATCGCTATCTCTATAGCAGCGACAGTATCAGACATACTCAGTACTATTTCCGTCCTTTACCGCGTCAGTCTAAGACTGCTGACTTAAAGCTCAATCGTGACAAGGTGCTAAGGCGCTGCTACGAAGTGCCGAGCTTATATAAACAGCACACAGCAGAGATAACTAGGAACTCAATACAGCTGAGTTTGTTCTAACTCCAAGCGAGAAATTTTTCCCATACATGAATGCTCTAACTAGGCCCTATCGGGCATATTCATGGGGGTAAACGAGAAAGTGTCAGTATGTCTTAAAAGCTGACAAACCTTGTTATTACGTGGTTATAGCCGAGAAATTTTGGCTAGTAAAGCCCGTCCAAAGTCTTTTTTCCAAGGTTATTGATAGTCGTCAGACTCAGGACTATATCAAATACCTCGAATCAGACTCAGGGCTATATCAAATACCTTGGCATAACCGGATGTCCAGTTAATTTTTGACCAACTTAAATAGTATTACGGGGGTAATGTGACAACAAAAGTGTATTCAGCTAAGTATCGCCACCTGAAACAGATTTATCAGCGCGAGATGGGTAAAGAAATTTCAGATATCACTTGGTATCGAGTAATAGCTTTTCTCAAACAACGTTTTAGCTTAGATGTGGAATCAGCTTCGGCCCAAAAAATAGTTGAGACATTTGCAGGAATTCGGCGGCGTTACGGTGCGCTAACACCTGCTAGCAAAGGATTTAATGAACGCTGGCAAGTTTTCAAGCACTTCTATGAGTTAGACGCTAGCTACAACGGCAAGAGCTTTTTAGTTGCGCTGGCAGACTATTTAAAAATCAATCTTGACGATGTACCACGCAGCACTCGTTACTACTGGTTTGAGAAAGCCGGACTATCTTTCAGCGCTGAAAATATTTACCACTGCAAGGATTTAGCCCTTGTTGCGTTTATTGCTGCTAAATGGGCAATCAACAAGCGTAAGCAAACCATGAAATCCGCAACCATCGAAGTTTTAACACTAGCCCTCTAAGGAGTAATCATCATGTCTGACAAGTTTACTAACAATGTCCGCGCTCGTTTGTACAAACAGGGTTATCAAGGATTTACCAAAGACGATTACACGTCAGCAGCGATCGCAGTCGAGTGCGATGATCTTGACAATCCCACCAAAGAGCAATTGAGCCAAGCCGTTGACTATCTCAGAGTTAAAGCGACAAGCCAATTATCTGTAACTGATGAACCCGTTGAAGAAACGTTTTTAGTAGGGGCAGAGGATGCACAGCCTGAAGTTGAATCTAATCAGCTTACAGTTGCCGAATCAGAGAATCAGATTGTGCTGACTGACCTTGAAAAGCAAGCCCTCGTTGCAGATATTGCACAAGGCGCAGGAATTGAACTCAAAGCGGCGGATGTGAAACAGATTACAGTATCCATCGCTTCCACCTTTGCATCCAGAAAGGAGTTGAACGAGGCGATTTTTAACGCGCTCGTCCACTTTGCAAGAGAATTCAAAAATCAGGAAGTATCAAAAATACGACGCAAAGCCGACGAAATCAGGCAGACACTGGCAGAGATGGATGATGTTGCAGGCAGTGAACTGACCCAGATCAAGCAAGCGATGGAGGCGACCGCCCTGGACTACAAAAGCCAGTTTGCAGACCTCGCGTTATCTTTCGCCGGAATCATCGATTAAGCCCGGAGGCAAGCTCACTTACAAACATTTGTTGATTGGGCTTGTGGGGATACCGTTGCTCATTGCACTGCTGGCCCCCCTGTCTCAATGGTTTATCAAAGAATGTTGCACATACAGGAGTCAAAAACGTGAAACATATCAAGAATTTGGTCGGCAAGCATGGTAAAAAGCTGAAGGCGAGGGCTGAGAAATTAGGCGTTGCAGACAGCTTAATCATGGGTTGCATCAATGGTGACGATGCCGCACTGACCAAAGTAGGGGAAATGGGTAACGAAGGTGAGCGCATCTTAACCATCATGCCCTACATCACAGATAACCTGTCAGCGTTCATCAAGGGCACTGAGGAGTACAACAAAGGACTAGCAGAGATTTACAAGCAAGCTGGTGCGTCTGGTATTGCCATTGATAAAGCCAGTGCTGATTTGACGATCGCAAATTTAAAGTATGGTCACGAACGCTCAGAAATCGGATTGAAACTGGCCAGCGACCGCACACTAGAGAATCAGCGCTACAGAGAGAGCATCGACCTAGTTAAGCTCAAGGCTTACATCGACTATCACATGAGTAAGGTTGACCATCTGGCAGCTTCTAAATCCCAGTTAGCCCGACCTGTAAAGGCACAGTTAGACGCTGACAGAACTTATGAGACGGAAAAGGCAAAACATCTATTGACTTATGGCGAAAGCTCAGACCTTGATTTAGTGCCTCGTAAGTCATTCACCACTAACAAATTAGTGCAAGCGTTCCGTACTGCTGTTTCTACGATTTTCGAGTAATTAGCATCTAAAAATCCCCTACTAAGTTACCGCTCAGTAGGGGAAGTCAAAATTTGTCATAAGAACAATGTTAGATGAACTTGACACCGAATTGCAAGACGGGGACACCGAACAATC
Organism: Desmonostoc muscorum FACHB-395; assembly: GCF_014698035.1. GTDB lineage: Bacteria > Cyanobacteriota > Cyanobacteriia > Cyanobacteriales > Nostocaceae > Nostoc > Nostoc muscorum_A. The sequence continues at coordinate 37,138 of NZ_JACJSF010000073.1, read as the reverse complement.
ACTCGATTATCAAGATTATCCTGATACTCCATTTACCCAAGATGAACAAGAAGCTATTAAAAGATTTAAAGCCAAGGAAATTGAAAAGCTTAACCGTAGTCGCGCTGTTCTCAAAGGCATTGAATCTTGCGGCTGGGGTGTTACTTCCTATTGCTTGGCCAAGTATTTAGTAATAGCTACAGGCTCGGTGGGGCTAATGCCTGCGGTCGCTATTGTGTTGGGAATTAATCAAATAGTTAATCGTGATTTATTGGAGTTCACCGTAAATAAGTCTCCTGAAGGATGGGTTTTTACGGACATGGACAAGGCGATAAAATTTCTCTTTCAAACAATATTTGGATGTTTCATTTTGTGGACTGCTATCGGCGATTTTTACACGACTTTGCAGAACTCCCACAAGACTTACGACAACATCAAAGCAACTGTAGAAGACTTTAACCGTCTGCCAGAATCAGACAAAACTATTGTGTTTGTGGTGGGTGCATTAGTGGCAGGCAGTGTTGTTTACGGCATCCACAAATCCAAGTCATGAAAGCTCAATCCCTACTAAAAGTTGGTGCTATCACAGCTTTACTTCTGGGGCTTTTCAGCGCTTATTACTATGGGCAGACACCGCACCCTTATCAATTTACTCAAGTGCGCTTTTGTCCTACTACCGCGAATAAACGGACAATTAAGTACTATAACAAACCCGCAAAATCACAATCGGCACTTGATAATAAATACTGCCGTTTCAAGTACAGATTGCTAACAGAAGTTTGGAAGTCACGACAGTTTAATGATGTTGTATCTCTCCCTGACGGTGCTTTCATTACGTCAGATTTGGCTCCATCGGAGAATCCAAGTCTGTGGTTATTAGTCGCGCCTGCTTTTGTCTGGATGGGTTATTATTGCTGGGCTGCCAAAGATGAGATTGATAACGAGTCAATTTTTCAACGTTTGGAGTCCTTCAAAACGTCAATCAAGCGCCAAGGCTTAGTTACTAGGACTGAGCGCGATTTGCAGTCACATGAATCAGAGCGCATTAAAGACAAGCATAAAAAGGACATCGACAGACGCGCTGATAATTTGTTAGTCCAAGAACGCTATATCTCTCTTGAGGAATTACAGCAACAGTATCAGCGTCAGTCCGAGCTTGAAGATTTACAGTTTAGCAATACTAAAAAACAGTTCGTGGTTGCTGACTCTGTAGCTGATAAATCCATTGCTGAAAACAGAAGAGACAAGCGCAAAGCGGACGCGGAAAACATCAATCACAGTAGTGAAAAAGTTAAGGCTCCACAAGGCACGAGCGCCCAAGAATTAGTTCAACTTTTAAAAAATCATGAGGGCGGCTGGCTATGGGATGTCATCGAGTCCACAAAACCAGTTTGGGTGCTGGGAGGGCAAGGCAGTGGTAAAAGCAGTTTTGCTGCATCAATTGTTATGTGCAGGAAGGCGATTTTTGATTGGAATATTACATCAATCGTTGACGCTCATGGACATAAGAACAGAGCTAAAGCTTGGAAGCTGTTGATACCTTTAGAGCCGGAATTAATTGGCGAACGTAACGATTATTTAGCTATTGGTGAGGCAATGGATGAAGCTGTTCAACGTTGGAGCGACCGCACAGAAAACGACACCCCTATTCAAACACTTTGGGATGAATTAACACAGCTTTCTCTGCAAGATGATTGTAAAGAATCAGTCAAAAGATTTGTGAGACATTCACTTACTGACGTTCGCAAGGCTGCCGAATATCTAGTTTGTATTTCTCATGCTTTTACTAATGCCGCCAGTGGCAATGCTGAGGGGTTTAATGATTTAAGGCAAAGCGAAACTATCCAAATCAAGCGCAAGTCAAAGAACGGTCGCGTACCTCTAAACCATGCTGAAATTAGTGGTCTTTATGATGACGACGGAAATCTAATTGAATCGAAGCGCGTCACAGTTCCAGACTGGTTTTATCCTGATAGCTTACTCAGATTTATTAGCGCTCGTTAGAGAAATATTTCTCGTGAGTCACAAAACCGGAAAACTTTGTTGATTAAAAATAGTGAGGAATTTACATTTATGCACCCAATAGAATTTAAGAAAAAGTGGCAATTAACTTATAACGATCTAGCACTTGTCCTGGGTTACGAAAATGATTTCACTGTCCGTTGTTGGGGGATAAATGGAGGGCACAAGCGCAATCCTCAAAAAGTTGTTTATGTTGCTTGTCGCCTTCTAGATGAAAAATGGTCAGCTGAGGGGAAAGTTATAGATTCTTACCTTTGATAATTTCTCTTTGCGTCTCTGCTAATTAATTACTTGAAATAGGTGAATACTATGCACCCAATAGAATTTAAGAAAAAATGGCAGTTAACTTACGACGAGCTAGCACTTGTTTTAGGTTATCAAGGTGATTATACCGTCCGTTCTTGGGGTACGAATGGAAGACACAAGCGCAATCCTCAAAATGTTGTTTATGTCGCTTGTCGCCTTCTAGATGAGAAGTGGTCAACTCAGGGGAAACTTGTGGATTCTTATCTTTGACTATACTTTTTTAAACTAGGATTATTCGCCCCTTCAGCAATTATTTATTAAGCGGGTGCTTGACCGGAAGAGGCAAACGAGCCACGCAGTGGCGATGTGCGTCTGAGGTCAAGCACCTGCAACTTATTTAATCCGTCAATTTCTTGAGCCAAGGAAGTAACATGATGAAAGATGAGAAATTATGGAAGCGAACAGGCCATGATTACTAAAGAAGAAATTACCATCAAAGTTCCCTCCTTGGTAGCAGAGGCATACCGCAATGCCACTGAAGAAGAACGGGAACAATTGCAACTTAAGATTGCGGCAATTATGCAGTCTCAATTTACAACTCCAAGACTTGAGGCGATTGCACGTTTAAGAAACACGATGGATAAAGCTAGCCTTGAAGCACAAGAGCGAGGATTAACGCCTGAAATCTTAGAATCGATTTTGAATGATGACGAATAATCGACGGTTCGTATTTGATACGAATGTGCTGATTAGTGCATTTTTGTTTAGTCAAAGCAAGCCACGTCAGGCATTAGTGAAAGCTACTGTTATTGGCGTTATCGTATTATCAAGTTCTGTCTTATCGGAGTTATAATCGGTTTTATATCGTCCCAAATTTGATAGATATCTCACCAAAGAAAGGCGGCAAGAATTTCTAGAAGATTTAACAGAAAACGCTCAGTTTATTGACGTGACTGAGCAGATTAATGAATGCCGAGATCCAAAAGATAACAAATATTTGGAATTAGCACTCAGTGGTCAAGCAGAGTGTATTGTTACCGGAGATGATGATTTGCTAGTCCTAAACCCCTGGAGGGGCATTGAAATTCTGACTGTTCAAGAATTTTTGGCTTCTAAGTAGCAAGAGTTATGCTACACCCGACAATACGGTTTGGTTAAGGAAGTTATTTATGGTTTCTCATTCTAACTTCTATAGAACCAAGCTTTCACCCCAGCACGCAACTGATATCAGGATTGATATCACGGGGTGTCTGACCACTATATATAAGCCAGCTTTATCAATCGCTCTCTGTAGAGAGTTTTTTGGCAGATGAATGATAAGCGTGACTTAATTGAGGTGGGTGGTTCACGAAGTAGCAGGTATTTGGGAGAATGAATACTGTCGGATTTATGGACTATTTATCGGACAGTAGTAGAATGAACCCTTTGTTTCGGCGCTTGAATAATGATGAATATCGGAGCCGGGAGTATTTGACCTGGGAGGAGATGAAAATTTTGATTAAGGCGGCGGGGGAGCGGGGTCGGCATAGGGTTAGAGATCCGGCGTTGCTACTGCTGTCATTTCGGCATGGGCTGCGACCGGGGGAGGCAGCGACGATGAAATGGGATGCAGTCATGTTAGAGCGAAAGGTGATCTATATCAAGCGGCTCAAGGGGAGTCAAAGTGGGAATCACCCGATGCAACAGGATGAAGTGGATTTGTTGGGGCAGCTAAAGCGGATTTATGCCAATAGTTATTTTGTTTTCCCAAATGAGAGGGGGAAGTCGCTTTCTGTGGATGGGATTGAGAAAATTGTGAAACGTGCCGCGGAAAAAGCCGGATTGCAGATTAAGGTGCATCCGCACATGTTTCGGCACAGTTGCGGTTATTTTTTGGCAGAGCAGAATCGCTCAACTAGGGATATACAGAGTTACTTGGGGCATAAGCAGATTCAAAATACTGTGCGGTACACGGCGGAGAACCCCAGGCGGTTTGAGCATTTTGATTGGCAGTGGGAGCAGCCTTTTTAAGTGGATTTTAATTCACTAATGTCATTGGCTGGCAGGGTATTAGGCTTGAAAGTAAACTATTCAAATATTGGGAACTAACAGCATCCGCCAAGAGCGTTGAAAGTTGCAATTACTCTAGTTAAGGGAAAGAGCTACCTACTTAGATGATTTTTGTAATCTAGAATATTGTTATCATATCTCAGTAATAGCTCATGACCGAGGAAGAACTGCTACAGGTGATTGAACAAGCAGCAACAGAGAGTGTAACGGAACTTGACCTCTGTAGTAACCAGTTAACTGCTTTACCGCCTGAGATTGGACAACTTACAAATTTGGAATTCCTTTATCTCAGTGACAATAAATTAAGCAGCCTGCCAAGTGAAATTGGTCAACTCACTAACTTGCAAACGCTCCATCTTAGTAACAATAAACTAAGCAGCCTGCCAAATGAAATTGGTCAACTCACTAACTTGCAAACGCTCCATCTTTACATGAATCAACTGAGCAGCTTGCCAAGTGAGATTGGTCAACTCACTAACTTGGAAATACTCTACTTATACAACAATCAATTAAGCAGTCTGCCAAGCGAAATTGGTCAACTCACTAACTTGCAAATGCTCCATCTTTACATGAATCAACTGAGCAGTTTTCCCATTGAAATTGGAAACCTCAGTAACTTGCAAATGCTCAATATTGAACGCAATAAATTAAGCAGTTTTCCCATTGAAATTGGAAACCTCAGTAACTTGCAAATGCTCAATATTGAACGCAATAAATTAAGCAGTTTTCCCATTGAAATTGGTCAACTGACTAATTTGCAAACGCTTAATCTTGAATACAATGAACTAAGGAGTCTGCCAAGCGAAATTGGTCAACTGACTAACTTAGAAACGCTTAATCTTGAATACAATCAACTAAGCAGTTTTCCCATTGAAATTGGTCAACTGACTAACTTAGAAACGCTTAATCTTGAATACAATCAACTAAGCAGTTTTCCCATTGAAATTGGTCAACTGACTAACTTGCAAAAGCTAGACCTAAATAACAATAAACTAAGTAGTCTGCCAAGCGAAATTGGTCAACTGACTAACTTGCAAAAGCTAGACCTAAATAACAATCAACTAAGCAGTTTTCCCATTGAAATTGGTCAACTGACTAACTTGCAAAAGCTAGACCTAAATAACAATAAACTAAGTAGTCTGCCAAGCGAAATTGGTCAACTGACTAACTTGCAAAAGCTAGACCTAAATAACAATCAACTAAGCAGTTTTCCCATTGAAATTGGTCAACTGACTAACTTGCAAAAGCTAGACCTAAATAACAATAAACTAAGTAGTCTGCCAAGCGAAATTGGTCAACTGACTAACTTGCAAACGCTAGACCTAAATAAAAATCAACTAAGCAGTCTGCCAAGCGAAATTGGTCAACTGACTAACTTGCAAAAGCTAGACCTAAATAAAAATCAACTAAGCAGTCTGCCAAGCGAAATTGGTCAACTGACTAACTTGCAAACGCTAGACCTAAATAAAAATCAACTAAGCAGTCTGCCAAGCGAAATTGGTCAACTAACTAACTTGCAAACGCTACACCTCGATTCCAATCAACTAAGCAGTCTGCCAAGCGAAATTGGTCAACTAACTAACTTGCAAACGCTACACCTCGATTCCAATCAACTAAGCAGTCTGCCAAGCGAAATTGGTCAACTAACTAACTTGCAAACGCTACACCTCGATTCCAATCAACTAAGCAGTCTGCCAAGCGAAATTGGTCAACTAACTAACTTGCAAATACTAGACCTAAATAACAATCAACGGAGCAGTCTGCCAAGCGAAATTGGTCAAATACTTAATTTACAAAAGCTTTTTATAGAGAATACACAACAAAGGAACAACACTACATTTTTAAGGAAAAACTGGAAAAATACTAACTTTAGTAATAGTATTTTTGATGGGAATAAAATTAGTATTTTACCTAGAGAAATTGGACAACTTACTAACTTAAAAAGGCTTTTAATTGAAGGCAATCAACTAAGCAGTTTACCAAGCGAAATCAAACAATTGCGAAATTTAAAGATCCTGCGTCTTCAGCAGAATCCACTTCCTATTCCACCGGAAATTTTGGAGTTGAACGATGTAAACGAAATTATTGATTTTTATTTTCGAGTACAAGATCCAGCCGAAACTGAACCCTTCTACGAAGCAAAATTCTTGATTATCGGCGAAGGAGGAGCCGGTAAAACCTCCTTAGCTAAAAAAATTGAAAACGAAAATTACGAACTTCAATCAGATGAGGAATCAACCCAAGGTATCGATGTAATTCAATGGCATTTTACACAACCTAATGGCAAAGAATTTCGCGTTAATATATGGGATTTTGGTGGTCAAGAAATTTACCACCAAACCCACCAGTTTTTTCTCACTGAGCGTTCTCTCTATGCTTTAGTGATAGATACTCGTCAAGAAAACACAGATTTTTACTGGTGGCTAAAAGTTGTTGAGCTTTTGAGCGATAATAGCCCAGTTATAATTATTAAAAATGAAAAACAAGGCCGTCAGTGTGAAGTCAATGAACGCCAGTTGCGAGGAGAATTCACTAATTTAAAAGAAGTTTTAGTAACTAACTTAGCTGATAATCGCGGTTTAGCCGAAATCAAAGACACAATTCAGCTTTACATGAGCAAGCTTACCCATATTGGTACACCCTTACCAAAACTTTGGGTGAAAGTTAGAGTAGCCATAGAAAATTACCCCCGCAACTATATTAGTCTTGAAGAATATTGCCGGCTTTGTCGAGTCAATAATTTAACTGATCCTCAAGATATGCTGCGGCTGAGTCGCTATCTACATGACCTTGGTGTTTGTCTGCACTTTCAAGACGATCCTACACTTAAACACTATGTTATTCTTAAACCAGAATGGGGTACTGTTGCTGTCTACAAAGTATTAGACAATAGCACAGTTAAGAAAAACTTGGGCTGTTTTACCAAAGAGAATCTTAAAGATATTTGGCAAGAGGTTGAATATGCCGAGATGCGAGATGAACTGCTGCAACTAATGATGCGGTTCAAACTTTGCTATCCAATTCCTAATCGCCACGACCACTATATTGCGCCCCAATTACTTGATTTAAACCAACCTGAATACTCTTGGGAAACTTCCAATAATTTAATTTTGCGCTACAAATACGAATTTATGCCTAAAGGTGTTCTCACGCGCTTCATTGTTGAGACACACCCTTGGGTTGAACAGCAAAAACTCGTTTGGAGAACAGGTGTTGTCCTCAACAAAGATCAAACTCGTGCTGAAATAATTGAACAATATAATCAGAAAGAAATTAAAATCCGTGTAACAGGAAATCGTAAGAAAGAATTACTGGCAGTTGTCACTCATGAATTAGAAAAAATCCACCAATCTTTTGAGCGTTTACAGTATCACACTCTTGTTCCTTGTAACTGTAAAAAGTGTGAAGGAAGCCCAAAACCTTATTCCTACCCTTTGGAAAATTTACATAAACGATTGAAAGCTGGTCGCTATCAGATTGAGTGCGATAATAGCTATGAAATGGTTGATGTCCGTAAGCTCATTGATGATGTCAATTTGCAACCACTGGGTGCAGAACAGGAATTAAATCCCGGATCTGTAATACTACAACAAGAATTGTCCAAGGATAGAGATAAATCATTCAAAAATCAAACCATTATGAATTATCACGATTTTCAAATATTAGTGACCGAAGACAGCACGATTCGCGCTTCCTCAGAACAAGGCGAAGAGTCAGGAAAATTGCAATTAGATAGGAATGCAATTGAATTAGCATTGGGGCTGATGGAGTCTCGACAGACAAATGCTAAGTTACTCAAAGGAGTAGGTAGCCAACTTTACCAAGCACTTTTTCCCACAAAGATTCACGGTCAATTGCGAGCGACAATTGCAGGTGCACAAGCTGATGGATATGAAGTGCGTTTGCGTTTAGTATTCAAATCTGCGGAGCTAGCTGCCTTACCTTGGGAATTTCTTTACGATGAAGCAACTAACACTTTCCTAGCTAATAATACCCAAACCGTTCTCTCGCGTTATATTGACGTTCCATTACAGAAGCGTGACCTTAAAGCCGCTAGTCTACCACTCAAAATCTTGCTAGTTATCTCTAGTCCTACTAACTTACCCCAGTTGGATGTTCTTGAGGAAGAACGCCTGATCCGTGAAGCACTGGCAAAACACATAGATGCAGGTCAAATTGAGTTAGATGTACTACAAGAAGCCACCATCCGCAACATCAATCAAAAGCTGCGCGAAAAGCCCTATAACGTTTTCCACTTTATTGGTCACGGTGTCTTTGAAAACCACAAAGGCTCCATTGCTTTGGTAGATACTGATGGTAAAAACAAGTTGTTAAATGAAGAGGATTTCGCTAATTTCTTCTTAGGCAACCGTAGTCTGGGGTTAGCTGTACTAAATTCTTGTCAAGGTGCAGCGGTGTCTTCTCAGCAAGTATTTGCAGGTATAGCACCTAACCTAGTGCGGCGAGGAATACCCGCAGTAGTTGCCATGCAATATTCTATCCTCGACACCACTGCAAAGCTGTTTGCTGATGAGTTTTACCGCACACTCGCACTAGGTTGGCCCGTAGACGCAGCCATCCAAACAACCCGCAATGCTATTTCTATAGAAGTCGGAGTAGAGAAACCTGACTTTGGAACACCAGTACTTTATATGCGGGCTAAAGATGGAATTATCCTGAGTGGGTTATAGAACCAGCTAACCCACCGCAGATTACTTTCAGAGTAGCCCGACTACCACAATCACCACCAAGCAAGAGCAAACCCAATCCCAAAGCTACAATCTACGTGAAGCACAACAGATGATTGAAGAAGATCCACCTTCAGGATCATGATATGAAAAGTTATGACTTTGAACTTGGGATTTACAGTTTTCAAGTCAAAGTTCTTCGCTTCAATTTCTGTGGAAATAAGCTGCTCTTGATGGCAACGATAAGCAAAACTGTTAGACAAAGTATAAACTTGCTGACCTATTTTGAGTCAGTCTGAAAAGAGTTATGTGCTTGCAACCCTTGATGGGATATATCCAAGAGTAAAGACGCTAAAATTTACAGCAGTTGATAAGGGTTAGCTTGATGAGTCCGTCACTTGAAAAAATTTTAAGCGATATTGAGCAATTAACTCCAGAGGAGCAATTGACGGTGATGGGGCATTTGGTGGAGCGTGTGAAGAAACATATCACTCAAGCGCAACCAAAACGCAAGTGGAGCGATTTAAAGGGTATAGCACCCTATCCGCTATTGGGTGAAGATGCGGCTGAATGGGTTTCGCGGACTCGACGGGAAGGAGATGAGCATCGAGAACGGTTGTTGCAAGGAGAGGAATGAGGATTAGTGATGCCTTAGCTGGAGTTTCTAGCTTATTTCTCGATACAGCACCCGTAATTTATTTTGTAGAACGCAATCCGCAGTTTGTGGATTTAGTCGATCCAATTTTTGATCGGTTAGAAGCTGACATTACAGCAGTAGTATCTGGAATAACGCTATCAGAGTGTTTGGTGGGTGCTATCCGTCTGGGGTTAGTGGATTTAGAGCAGGCTTTTGTCGATGTGTTGCAACAAGATGAAGTAGTTTTTGTGGAGATTAATGTTGCTATTGCGCGAGAAGCTGCGAGAATTCGGGTGCTTTATAACCTTCAGTTACCCGATGCGTTGCAGGTGGCGGCGGCAATAATTGCTGGTTGTGAGGCGTTTTTGACCAATGATACAGCTTTGAAGCGGGTGACGGAGTTGAGGGTTTTGGTGGTGGGTGAGTTGTCGGTGCAGTGAGCAGACTATTTGCAATTTTAGAAAAGATTAAAGCCAAACCAGGAAGCTTGTCTAAAAATCCTGTGATTGCTTTCTTTCCCTGTCTGCTTGGTGGTACTGTAGATTTTGCTGATTCCTGATCCAGAGCAAGAAGGATTGCGATCGCAACCAGGCTTCAACGCAATTCTGATTCGCCTTAATTGGAGCGTGATACGATTTTGGCTATGACTCACACATGCATTGCAGTTGCAGCTCGTAAAGGAGGCGTAGGCAAAACCACAATTGCCTGTGGTCTTGCTTCTGTTCTAGCCAGTCAGGGACGAAAAGTTTTAGTTATCGACCTTGACCCCCAGTCAAATGCAGCCTACGTGTTAGGCACAAATCCCACAGCAGCCGGAACTGCTGAACTTCTTGTTGGTGGTTCACCTGACCCTCTAGAGGCTGCTCCTAGACTTCACGTCTTACCAGGTGGGCCGGATTTGGCAGGACATAATATTCAGTTGCTAGATCCTGAAGATTTGGCAGATATCGTAGCATCAATGGCTTACGATGTTTTTATCTTCGACTGCCCACCAGGTGTTGAATCTCTAGAGCGACTAGCGTTAGTTGCTGCTGATGTTGCATTAGTCTGCACTGATGCTCACCCTCTGGCAGTAATGGGAGCCGGTCGAGTCCTCAACGAGTTGAAGCTGCGACAGCAAAAAGGACGCAGAGGGGCAAAACGCTGGGCGGTGGCACTGAGCCGGATTGACCTGCGTCGGTCAATGGATCAGGCACTTGACCAACAACTCTCTAATGCTTACCCATCTATTAAGCGTTTAATTGTGCATCAAGACTCATCTTTAGCGTGGGCTGCTGCTGAACGAGTTCCCCTTATGCAGTACGATGCAAACTGCAAAGGGGCAAAAGATTTACAAGCGATCGCGGAGTGGGTGTTAAATGGCTAAACGACGTACAAACAGCGACGCTTTATTTGCAGAAGCCACGGCGACAGCTGATGCCATTCATGAGCTTGATCAGGCAGCGGCAGCTAAAGTCGAACAGGAGCGTGCCCAAAGAACCAAAATCCCTCTGGCTCAAATTCATCCCAGAGAGGCAGATACCAGGCCAATTCGACCAGAGCATGTTGCTGATTTGGCAGATTCTATTGCAGCATTGGGGCTGATTGAACCCCTTGTGGTTGATTGTAAGGGAGTATTGCTGGCCGGAGCGCATCGACTAGCAGCAATTCAATTACTTAAGGAAGGTAATTCAGAAGCTTATGCTCAACAGTTTCCTGATGATCTGGTAATGGTTCACATGATGGCATTTGATGCTGACAACGAACCTGAACGGGCACTACAAGTAGAACTGGCGGAAAACGAGAAGCGGGTTAACTATACCCGTGACCAGATTGAACGACTTGCTGAACGTTTACGAACTTTGAATTACAGGGAGATTCGGGGTCGTCCGCGAGAAGGAGAGAAAGCATTAGGCCCGGCTTTAGCAGTGGCAATTGGGGTATCTACTCGTTATGTACGCAAGATACTGAGTCAGCAGCGACAAGAAGAAGGTGGCGAAGAAAATAGGAACTTAGATCCTATTTTTCAGAAGCTCAAGCTACTTAAGAGAATTGAGGCTGCGACGCAAGAGTTAGTAGTGCTACTAGAGTCGGATCAACCTACGCGTGCAGAGCAGTCTTTATCTAAAGCTATTCCCACTTTTCTAAAAAGTGTAAAGAATAGTATCAATGAGGCAAAAGTTGCAGCTAATAGTGGGGTGAAATGAGCAGTCTAACGTGCGACCACGCACTATTCTTGCTCGGTCGTAGTTTACCCAATTCCTTAACTTAACGGGGAGCAACGCGATTTGGTGAGGTAGGATAAAAAACCAGCGATCGCTAACCAATACTTCTCGGTTAAGCACTTTTAACTCGGAATCGAGTTTGGGTAAAAGGGAAAGGGGAAGAGTTAAAATTTTTTTACCCTTCCCCTTTTACCCTTAACCGAGAAGTATTGACCCCTGTCCCATTTTGCCGTTATCTCGGCGGCTACCCACAATCAAAGTCACAAATAGAGCATCAAAATCCGAAATCTACACAATTACTGTTTTTTCCATCTAGCCGTTGGCATAAAGTATCCGTCCCCAGTTGGAATTTATTTTTTGGTTGTACAATCGGTAGTTTGTGACTGTATAAGTTTGATTATCATTTAACAGATCTTTCCATATTCCATTGAAAGAGAATGGAATGTCTACATACTGGTCGTAAGCAGAAAAATTTAAGACAATAATGAACCTCTCCAATTGACCATACAAACCATTCCCCCAACGATGGTAGATAACTAACTTTTTATTAATATCAACCCCATAACCGTATTGGTTAAAATGAATATCTCGCTCATCATAGGGACTGGGATAAAAATTAGGAGAACATAAAGAAGGATAATTGGTGCGGATCTGAATCAACTTTTTGTACAGACTAAACAAGCTTTTACCAATATCATCATTAAGCTTATCCCAATTTACAGGTCTTTTTGTTATCCGGTCTTTCACATCTTGCCCAGGTTGTGGTTCTGGTATAAAATATTCATCTCCCAACTCCTGACCGTTGTGAATTAAAATGGCTCCTGGTAGTGTCAGGAGTGCGAGCACATAGGGTTGAGTTTTAAACCAGTGATTGAGCCTGACATCATCATTCTGACCTGGACGGTTCCCCCCAACTTTATTTACAATGGAGCCGTGGTCATGATTTTCAATGTACACTACAGGACCGCTACCTAGAGCAAAATCCCTATGAGTATCCATAGGTCTCATAATAGTTGTATTAACCGTGTTAGCATTGCCAAATTCCCAGGCTTTGAACATGAATGGATCAAACCAACTACCTGTGGCATCTATTCGGTTCGTGTCATTTATCGCATCATATCGATTGTCTGGTAAAAGCTCAATTATGAATGAAATATTTTCCCGACTGATGCCATAGAGATAACCACGTAATTTCGTTATTAATCGAGTCACTCCAGGATCTATGCCATCTCGAATAAAGAAACCACGGGTAAAATCAAACCGGATACCATCAATCTGATATTTATCCAACCAGTACTTACAAACATCAAATATAAACTCCTGAGTACATTGGTTCTCATAGTCAAAATCTAAAAAATTACCAAAATCATCGGCAAACTTTCCAATGTAGGGAGAATCATTAGGATTATGGTACAACCAGTAATAAGGGAAGCCATCTCCTTCAGAACCCTTGTCAGCATGATTAAAAACACTATCCATGATGACATGAATGCCTTCTTCATGAAGCGCATCAATTAGTTCTTTAAGCCGATAGAGCTTATTAAGTTTCTCTTTTGGCTCATTGCTACATGTCTTTGTCCAGCGATCCTCTACTGAGAAGAATAAGAAGGGGTTATATCCCCAACCAAAACTTTCTCCAATGACTGCTGTCCAAGGCATAAACTCAATAGCATTAATTCCCAGTTCTTTCAGATGTTGGATCTTGTCTTGAATAAGATCAAAACGTGATTTTGGTGATTCATTCAGCAGATTATTATCAATCAATTTTGCAGTAAAATCATCAATCATCACCTCGTAAATTATGAGTTGGTTTGGCTGGAGCCTATGAGCAATAGGTTTAACATCTTTAACCTTATTTCCACCAACAACAAAACCGGAATTGTTATATTTTTGATCCTGACCACTGTACTTTGTGCATGGATCATTACACCACCGGGTTGATTGATCCCAAAAAGTGACATAAAACTTGTACTCATAAAAGTCTTCAGGTAAACCTGTAGTCAATTCAGTTGAAAAGGTATATAGCAGCCCTTTAGGATGATATTCCAATTTCATTTCAGGTGTATGAATGCTGTCCCAGTCATTTTGTCCAAGATGATGCTGAAAATTACCTACTACTTGAATTTTTTGGATTCTTGGCAATGTACCATTAACGTATTGTGAAGGATCTTTGGCTTTATCTGGGAAGAAAAGCTTGAAAGTTACATTATTATTATTATCAACTTGAGGTCCAAAATTCTCATACATAATTAATTGCCTCCTGACGGGATTTGAGTAAGTGGGATATGTTCATGTAAAAATTGACAAGCCTCAAGCTACTGATTTCTAATACCATCACAGAGTTGTCTATTTTCTGGGCTGACATTGGGATTAGTTTTCAGATAATCTTGTGCCCAATTACAAGCACGCACCAGTAGCTGATCTAAATCTTCTAAATGCGAATTCCACAAAATTACAATCTTGTCTCCACTAGCAGAGGCAATGGTGTTGCCATCAGGGCTAAAAGTAACGCTGTTAACTACATCCTGATGCCCACGGAAGGTGCGTACTATTTTGCCTTTTAAGCTCCAGAGCTTGACAGTTTTGTCATTACCAGCAGTGGCAATCAGTTTTCCATTGGGGCTAAAAGCAACGCTGTTGAAACTATTTTTATACCCTGAGATGGATTTCAATTCTTTGCCAGTAGTGGTACTCCAAAGTTTGACAGCTTGGTGACTGGCAGTAGCAATAGTTTTACCATCAGGACTGAAAGCAACGCTTGTAACTATATCTTGATGCCCAGCTAAGGTTTTTAATTCTTTGCCAGTAGTGGTATCCCAAAGTTTGACGGTTGTGTCGTTACTGGCAGTGGCAATAGTTTTACCGTCTGGGTCGAAGGCAATGCTATTAACTATATTGTGATGCCCGATCAGGTTCTTCTGTTCTTTGCCAGTAGTGGTATCCCAAAGTTTGACAGTTTGGTTACTAGCAGTGGCAATAGTTTTACTATCAGGACTAAAAGCGACGCTATTAACCCAGTCATTATTATTATGTCTAATGCTGTTTTGTAGTACTCTGCCATCACGGCTCCAAAGTTTGACAATGTTTTTACTGGCAGTGGCAATAATGTTACCGTCTGGGCTGAAGGCAACGCTTTTGACTACATCTGGATGCCCAATGAGGGGTTTCAGTTCTTTGCCATCACGGCTCCAAAGTTTGACAATGTTTTTACTGGCAGTGGCAATAATGTTACCGTCTGGGCTGAAGGCAAGGCTGTTGACTCCAGCAGTATGTCCACTTAGAGGTTTGATGTAATTGATGTCATGATTGTCCAGTTTCCAAAGTTTTACACTATTATCCTCACTCGCAGTAGCAATCACGTTGCCTTTAGGATTGAAAGTAATGCTATTAACCGCATTTTGATGCCCAGTGAGAGTTTGTAACTCTTTGCCATCACGGCTCCAGAGTTTGACAGTTTTGTCTTTACTAGCAGTAGCGATCAGTTTGCTATCAGGGCTAAATGCAACACTCGTGACCCAATCCTCATGACCTCGGAGGGTTTTCGGCTCTTGGCCATTCCGACTCCAGAGTTTGACGGTTTTGTCCCCACTCGCAGTGGCAATGGTGTTGCCATCTGGACTAAATGCAACGCTTTTAACCCAATCATCATGTTTGAGAATTTGCAGTACTCTGCCATCGCGGCTCCAGAGTTTGGCGATTTTGTTACTGGCAGAGGCAATAGTGTTGCCGTCTGGACTAAAAACAACGCTGTTAACCCAATCATCATGTTTGAGAATTTGCAGTACTCTGCCATCGCGGCTCCAGAGTTTGACGCTTTGGTAACTAGCAGAGGCAATAGTGTTGCCGTCTGGACTAAAAGCGACGCTGTTAACCCAATCATCATGTTTGAGAGTTTGCATTACTCTGCCATCGCGGCTCCAGAGTTTGACGCTTTGGTAACTAGCAGAGGCAATAGTGTTGCCGTCTGGACTAAAAGCGACGCTGTTGACCCAATCATCATGTTTGAGAGTTTGCATTACTCTGCCATCTTGACTCCAGAGTTTGACGTTTTGGTAACTAGCAGAGGCAATAGTGTTGCCGTCTGGACTAAAAGCGACGCTATTAACGGAACCAGTATGTCCCTCCAAGCGATTTTTTTCTTTAACTAAGTTAACTGTCTGCTGTAAAAGTTCTAAAAGAGGAATACGATTATCAGCATTGACTGTAAATGTACCTTTTATTCGTATACCTGCTTTAATACTATCTATTAGCGCATCAAAGTTTTGGTTTGAGGTCAAGAGTGCTTCGGCGGATGACTTCAGGGCATTTATCTCTGCAATGCGAGCTTGCTGCCATTGCCAAGCTGCGAATCCTGTTGTTGTCGTAGTTAACATGAAACCTCCACCGAAACCAATAGCCAAGGTTTTTAGTAGCCGTTTTTGCTTTTCCTTCGCTTTGACATCTGCCTCCTTTGCATCCACAGCAGCATTGAAGAAGTCTAATTGCAATGGTGTCATCTCGTTAGCCGCTCGCTGATGATAGCGCCGCAACAGATCCAAGTCCGGAGAACGCCAAAGGCTGCCCTCTGGGCGACCGTTCTCATTCCAAGCTATGGCTGCTTCCTCCAAGCGGCGCTGAAAGCGAATATCACTGCGACTGCCGTCTAGCCATTTATTTAACTGCTGCCAGTAGTCAAATAGGGCTTCGTGGGTAACTTCGGCTGTTTCATCGCCTTTTGCGGAGGACGAAACTGTAATTAATCGCACATCACGAGAAGCAAACTTGTCAATTACCTGTTTAACCCGCTCTGGGTCATCTTTGTATGAAATAAGCCCCGCCAGTAGAGCACGGCGGCGCGTGTCTCTTGCACCTTCGCCCAATTGCACCAATCCCAAAAACACTCGACGGGCAATTTCTTTTTCTTCTACACTAAGATTGTCAAATATACGTTGGGCCTCCCCCGCCAACGCGCCACCTACCCCACCGATTTGTTCTAAGGTGACAGCGGGTTCAATTCCTTGGGTTAGTCCTTGCCATATCTGCGTCAGGGCAAACTGGAGCAGAGGTAAAGCTCCCTCTCGTCCCTGGGTCTGCTCTACTAACAGTTTTACTGTGGCCTCATCTAAGGGATGATGTGCTAATTCTGCTGGCTTACCAATGGCTTGCCGTAGCTCCTCTGCTGTCATTGCCGGGATAATCACGCCTTGTTGAGCAATCAACTGGTTAAGCACTAGATGCTTCTGGGTTTCCCCTAGAAAATCACTCCGCAGGGTAATAATCACCGAGACACGGGCAGAACGGTCAGCAGATGCATGAACTAAATTCTGAATAAAAATACTGCGCTCGCTGGCATCGTTGCACAGGGAGTAGATCTCTTCAAACTGATCTACCAATACTACCAAAGGCGATATGGCAATTTCTGGCAACACATCAGCAATCCGCCGCAAGCCATCATAGATATTAGTATGATTAATTTTCTTTAATTCTTCTGCAAACTCGCGGGTTTTAGCCACTGGGGTTTGGTCATTAGTCGCAATCCTTGCCAAGACTGTAGCCAAGGCTTCCACTGGATGAGTTCCAGGGACAAGTACAGCCACTCGCGCTTGACTTTTTCCTGGTAGGGGTCGCCGTGCTAGTTCTGGGATTAAACCTGCACGCGCTAGGGAAGATTTACCTGAACCTGATGGTCCTAAAATTGGTAGTAAACGTAATGGCGTTTCTGGTTGAGTTGTGTTTTCATGAAGACTGCGAAAGATGTTCCACAGTTTTTCAATTTGTTTTTCTCTACCAAAATAGCGATCGCCGTCTTCTTCCTGAAATGCTAGTAGTCCTTTGTAGGGATTAGGACCGATTTTCTCTGTTTGTGAAGTTTTCTGTGGTTCTACCTGACGTTCTAATTGATATTGGTAGATCACAACTTTATTGCCATCGCCGGAAATAATTGCACTGCTGATGGCATCCTTTTCTATCTTAATGCTGCGGTCCTCATCGAGAAACCCTCTGTCACTCATTGTTTCTGCCTCACCACCAATTCAATAACCTCAATTTATCAAACCAACAATATTGAGTAGCTTGTGCCAATTTTCTCCTAACCAAGCTACTGTTTTAGTTAGATGAGGTTTTAGCTTTTCTATTAAAGAAACAAATCCTTCAGCTTTTTTGGCATAGTCAAAGGCCCGGTCTAATGCCTTACCCACTTCGGTTTTATCTGGCTGGGGTTTGTTTAATTCTTCTTCGACATCAGCAAAGGCATTGTCAATTTTACGACAGTCTGAACTTTCTAGTTTTACCAGTATCTCGCGCAAAGCATACAGTTCGGCTCGAATATCGACAGTTTCTGGTGCAGGTAAACTCACTGGTTGATACTGTACTGAGGTCACATTGTTATCGCCTGTTGTAATTGCGCTTCCAGTGACACTGCCACCAACAGAAACTGAGCGGTTTTGCCAGCCGTTGCGTTCCTGGCTCATATCATCTCTAGTTGGAGATTTTACAGGGTCTGTCTGTACTACATTTGCTTGCAGTTGAGTTTGATTTTGTCGCCGCCTGATTTTGATGACTGGAGTTTCTGACTCTGCAATTCCTTCTAAATCAAGTGAAGCACAGCCTAATTCAAAACAAGACTTATAATATCTACCAGCACCCAGCCCATCATAGAATCCCACAGCAAACTTAATTGCCGCCTTATCCCCAATAGGCTGATTCATCCCGATGACACAATCAATATGTTGGTGAATTGCTGCCGCTTGAGCTTCGCTATAGCAGGCGTTAAGCAAAACACACTCGATATCTTCCTGAAACGATTTAAATAATCTTGCCAGAGATTCTGTACTCACCAGTTGCATTTGCCCAGAATTGTTCTCCAAAACTAAGCCATGACTTCCTGCTCCATGTCCACAAAAATGGACAATTGTTGGCTGGTGTTCCAACAGCGCACGGCGTAAATCGTCAACCCGTAGCGCCGACTGAGTAGCGATTTCAAACCCTGCGCGATGGGTGGCTAGTTTCAGCGCTATTTGGATTTCTCGCACCTCTTCATCCAAGCGCAGCTTGTCTGTGTTTTTAGGGTTGACTGATAATATTAAGATTTTTTTCACGCTTTTTATCTGCTTGTGGCAAATATGCTGATATTCAAGCTTAGATACAGATTAAGCATGGTATTTTCCGGAATCTTAATCTGAGATTTGCTCGCTTAACGTAACTCTTGCTACCTCAATGTATTGCAATTGGTGTCACCGTGCCAAAACGGGAAAATTGTCCGCTAAGGCTGAAACCTATATCACCTAAGCATTTCAGCGATACTTATTTTCCTTAACCCGCAAAGGACGCAACTGGTCAAAACTGATCGCCTGCAACAAAAACTCCAGACATAATCGCCAGTGAGATTGATATGCTCCCAACCCAATGGTGACAAATGTTGTAAATATTCTTCAGGAATATTCATTCCTTGTTGTTTCAAATAGTCTACGGCTTTTTCTAAGTACACCGTATTCCACAGAACGATAGCCGCAATTACCAAATTCAACCCACTGGTCCGATAGAACTGGTCTTCATAAGAGCGATCGCGAATCTCAACCAGACGATTAAACAACACCGCCCTTTTCAGGGTATGTTTCGCCTCACCCTTGTTTAGACCAGCTGTCGCCCGTCGCCGTAGTTCTGGACTCGTAAGAGCCACCGACTCAGAGAGCGTAGCGGTCACGAGTTCGTTGGGTCAACATGAGATCATCGACTAAACCCTCGTCCCCGTTGCTTTTGCTCCAACTCCTCTTGCTTCTGTTGCTGCTGTTCAATCAGAATCTCATTCCAAGTACGCCCAGGTGGAATTCTTTTAGCCTGGGGCAGCATTTCCTGAACAACCTGGGCGGCAAGATTTCCTTGATCATCATTATTAAATGCCAGCCCAATTCTGCTGATATTTCTGAGGAGTTCTACTGGCAAGTTATCCGGGTCATCCACTGCCATGTACATTGTTCTCACTGGTGGTTGTGCCTTGTGTCCTTTTCTGTCAATCTCTGCCAAGGACAGCGCATCAATGGGCGAGTCACACAAGAATACTCTCTCGATTTTGTCGTCTGCCTCTCCACCCAATTTCAGATGAAACCACCCCTGAGAGCGATCGCTGTCGGGGTACTCCGTACAACGATTGTCAAGACGTGCGGTATCCCAAACCAGTGCGCCTGACTTTTCACCGTTTAAATCCCGCTTGATAAAGACAACATTTCGGTGCTGGTCTATGTAACCCAACCCCTGCTGCTGTAATGGGTGTACAAGGAAGTTTGTTATACCGCGTTTTTGAGTCAAGAAATGCTGTAATACTGGGCGTAGGCTTTCATCTTCTGGTGGTGGCGTGAACTGGGGTGAACTCTGTTTTTGCTCTCTATTGGATGCCAGTTGATTGTTAGCGATTAGTACTAATGCTTTAGCTTCCTCTTGTGTCCATTTGGCTGGACTGGCAAAGATAATTTCTTCAACTTCCTCGGCAGGTTTATCATCTAATAGCGCCCGTATAGCAATTTCTTTGTCTCGGTCAGTCACTAATAAGTTTTGCAAGTCGGTACTGTAATACTTATATAACTCGGCTGAAAGATTATCTTTTAACTTTGGTTCATCTGTGGTTATAGTTGGAGTTTGATTAAGAGCAATTGCGTCTACTGTTGTTTGTGATCTATGGAGTTGCTCCAAATAAACAATCGCTGCTTCCAGGTCATCGAATATAGTTCTTCCGGCTGATAGCTGCTGCTGATTTTGAGAAAGTTGTTGTGTTAATTCTAATACTGTTTGGGTTAAGGCTGACTCGACAGTTGATTGCTCAATATAATCAAAGATTGATAAAATAGCTTTGTTTTCTACGTGAGATTGCAACTCAGCCGTAACTGCTTCATCAAAGTCATTGAATGTAGTTTTATCTTGAACTAGTTGCTGCCGATATTGAGAAAGTTGCTCTGTTAATCCTAATACTGTTTCAGTTAAAGCTGACTCGATAGCTGATTGCTCAATATAATCAAAGATTGATAAAATTGCTTTCTGATCTGCATGGGATTGCAACTCAGCCGTCAATGCTTCATCAAAGTCATTGAATGTAGTTTTAGCATCAAGTAGCTGCTGATGATATTGAGATAGTTGCTCTGTTAATCCTAATACTGTTTCAGTTAAAGCTGACTCGATAGCTGATTGCTCAATATAATCAAAGATTGATGAAATGGCTTTCTGATCTGCATGAGATTGTAACTCAGCCGTCAATGCTGTTTCAAAGTCATTGAATGTAGTTTTCGCTTCAAGTAGCTGCTGATGATATTGAGAAATTTGCTCTGTTAATCCTAATACTGTTTGGGTTAAAGCAGACTCGATAGTTGATTGCTCAATATAATCAAAGATTGATAAAATGGCTTTCTTCTCTGCATGGGATTGCAACTCAGCCGTAAATGCTTCATCAAAGTCATTGAATGTAGTTTTAGCTCCAAGGAGTTGCTGCCGATATTGAGATAGTTGCTCTGTTAATCCTAATACTGCTTGGCTTAAAGCTGACTCGATAGCTGATTGCTCAATATAATCAGAGATTGACAAAATTGCTTTCTTCTCTGCGTGGGATTGCAACTCAGTCGTCAACGCTGTTTCAAAGTCATTGAATGCAGTTTTAGCTCGAAAGAGTTGTTGCCGATAAATAGATAGTTGTTCTGTTAATTGTGGCAACGTTTCAGCCAAGGCATCATCAACTACTGACTGTTCAATAAAGTCAGAGATTGCATCCACTGCTCTTTGTGATGATAGTCGTTGCTCTTCATTAACAATCGCGGCTCCCAGGTCGTCAAATGCGGTTTTTCCTCCTTCAAGCTGCTGCTGATACGCGGACAGTTGTTCTGTTAATTGTGGTAAAGTTTCAACCAAGGCATCATCAACTACTGACTGTTCAATAAAGTCAGAGATTGCATCCACTGCTTTTTGTGATGACAGTTGTTGCTCTTCATCAACAATCGCGGCTCCCAGGTCGTCAAATGTGGTTTTATTATTAGCTAGCTGCTGCTGATACGCAGACAGTTGTTCTGTTAATTGTGGTAACGTTTCAGCCAAGGCATCATCAACTACTGACTGTTCAATAAAGTCAACGATTGTATTGATGAATCTTTGGCTCTCCACTGCTTGCTCTTTAGGATTCTTCAACAGATTCTCAATAAGCTCATCATCCCGTTGGGGCTGGTAGTCAATCCCCTTATGTTTTTGTAAACCTGGGAATGTGTAGGCAGGCCCCAAAGATGTGCCGCTAAATTTCTGGTCATTCCACGAGTACGAAATGCCTTTACTTTTACCGTTGCGCGTTAATCCGTGACGAACTTCTACACCTTGTATTTGCAACCGCTCAACCAGTTGGGGCATAGTTAGTTTGTCTATTGTGGCACGGTCGATTAATTCCTGGAGTTGTTGCTTAATGGGGCGCTCTTGTGGTGTAAGGCGCTCACCGTTGATATATTCTTCGTGTTCTCTTTCTAACCGTTTTTGTTGTCCAATACTAGGATTACGCGATAATTTCTCATGGCTGCTCTGGGTTTGTTGTAAGCCGTAATCTCGTTCTAGCTGCCGGATAATGGTTTCGCTACGCTTGTAATCCCAGCTATCATGTACAATCTTCCCGTTATCTAACCGAATGCGGCTGGCACAAATATGGATGTGGTCATGTTGGGTGTTGCTGTGTCTGTAAACTACGTACTGGTTACTGTCAAATCCCATCTCTTCGAGATAGCGGTTAGCAAGTTCGCTCCAGGTTAGTTCATCTAGTCGCTCGTTTTCTGGTAGTGATAATGATGCGTGGTACACTACTCGGTCAGCTTCTGGGTTTAGTTGTCGGGAAATTTTGAATTCTCTGGCCAGTGCGCGGGCGTTATTGCCGCCCATGTTGCCACCAATGAGTTTGGCATCTTTTTGAGACTCCAAATAATTCAGCAGTCCGCGAAACCCTCGCCCTTTAGTCTGGTTGCCAATCATCTGTTTCCTCGTCCGATTCTTCGATGAAGGTATTGGCTATTTCCCGTTGGCAGTGTCGTAGCAGTTCTAGTAACTCTTGTAGAAGTTCTGGTGATGCTGGCGGTGGCAACTGCATTTTAATGGCGGTATTGGTCGCTTTGGCCAGTTGGTTGATGTTGTTGCCGATGCGCGACAGTTCCATGTATGTGTCAAGAGTAACTCTGCCCAGTCGCGGCGGTGGTGGTGGGATTGGTCGCAGTAATATACAACGTCTTGTTAATTCTGCCAAACTCATGCTCGTATCTTCCGCTTTGGAGCGAATCATCTCGTATTCAATTGGGCTGAATCGCACTTGCAACATTTTGGTGCGGACAAGTGATTGAGAAGAAGCTTTGGGCATAAGTCAAACCAAAGTTGATGCAGTTTTTGAGGGGGTTTCCAAAGCGGGGACACTTCCCCCTTTGGCAAGCCTGCCGAGTCGAGCGTAGCGAGGACAGCACGCAGTGCTAGGCATGGCTTGCTCCTAACCAGTCTTTGGGGGAGGCAGAAGGACTAGGGGAACAACCTACTAGGGAACAAAGTGCGTAATCTTCGGCTACCACCACGATGATATTACTAACGAGTTGACGTAAATTACAGTATGGATAATTTTTACTAATGACTATGTGATTTATTTTTGATTAACTGTTCGTGAGTTATCTTACACGTTCTTAGTAATCACTGTTCAATCAGTTACGTTAATATCTGTTGCTGTTTCTTAACTATTTGTTGCATTGATAATTACCTGTCTTTAGATAGATGCTCCAGGTTAAAGTAAAGTTTTAAACATAAACATTAGTTTGATTTTTACTCTTGTGGCTAAAGATAATATTCCTAAGTCGAAGATTCCAGAAGCTCTTGATGCTCTACGCGCTTTGGGTGCTAAGGAATTAGATGATATCCCAGCACGAGCAGCTATTAAAAAGATGCGCCGTCAAATTGAACGGGTACTTCGCCTTGGCTATAGCTACGAGGAAGTCTCTAAAACTTTAGCCCCTTTAGATATCAACATCAGTCCTGAACGTATCCGTTATTTACTTAACGATATTCGTCGATCTACGCGCAAAAAGTCAGTTACTCCTCCTAGTGAAGAGAATACCAGTAAAGAAGTTATTGAGGAGCCAGTAGTTGACGAGATTCCTGAGATTACAGAAAGCAATACTCAATCTGCCAATAAACCTCAGTCTCAATCAGAACCAAAATCAAAATCCGCTTCATCAAAATCAACAACTACTAAAACTCCTAAAACGGCTAAAAAGACCTCTGATGTTAAAGCTCCAGAGAATCAAAATCCCTCTCACCTTGCTTTTGTGCCTCAAATAATTTCAGATGAGGATTTGTAGATGGTAGTCAAACCTAAACAATCGGCTGACCAAGTTCAGGAAAAAAAGCCAACTGAACAACCAAAAACTCTTGGGCGCTTGGTGTTGGTGACTGGAGATAAGGGCGGTACTGGTAAAAGTGTAGTGGCGCGGATTCTCCTCGATATTTACCGCCACAGAAATATTAACTGCATCGCTTATGAGTGTGACCAGTCGAATCCTCAGCTTTATCGTCATTACAACAAAGTCGCTCCTGGCGTGCAAACGCTCAAATTAAATCAGCGTGGTGGTGCTGATGCTTTACAGGATGATTTGAAGCGTTTATCTCCTCAAGTTTCTTTGGTGGATCTGCCTGCTGGTGCTGCTGAGTATTTTGAGTCAGTTGCTAAGGATATTTTTCTTTTTCAAAATGCCCAGCGTTTGGGTTATCGCATCACGATGGTATCGGTGCTGGGTCGAGTTAAAGATAGTTTATTGCAGTTAAAACGTCTGGTAGATTTCTGCGGTGACAAAGTTGATTATGTAGTTGTAAAAAATCTTTACTGGGGTGATGAGCATAAGTTTACTCGCTACAACAATTCTAAGGTCAAGCAAACTGTGGAAGCGTTGGGAGCGATTGAACTGTTATTGCCTGAGTTATATGACGATATTTTTGACCTCGTTGACTCCAAGGATCTTACTTTCAGGGAGGCGCTAGAACATGACGATTTTAGTTTGAGTAATCAATCGAGAGTTTATGGCTGGATTGATGCGGTTGAAACTGAGTTTTCTAAGGCGGCTATACAGTTGGGGTTAGAGTGATGGCTGTGAGTAATAGTAATGGCAATAGTGCGGTATCTCATTTAGATAGGTTGCTGTCAGAAAAACCCCCTGAGTTTCAAGCGAAAGTCTTGCGGTTTGCGCTTGATTCTGGGATGAAACAAGATGACCCGGCATTTCGGTTAGTGCAGTACATCGGTTATCTGGCACAGCTGACAGAAACCGCTCCAAATGATTGGAAATTATTATTTGAAAATTTACAAGTAGAGCTAAACGAATGGAGTCAACTGACGGCGGAGCAATTGAAGATTCAAGCCGATCACACGGAGAACATCAAAAATCTAGCGACCAGCTGCAATCAGCTAGGGACAGCCTTGAGCGCATTAAATTTAACATCTCAGCAACAACTCAAGCAATTGACGAGCTTAACCAAACTCTCCGAGAATTTGAACAATATCTCCCCAAGGCAACCAGAGACATTGAGCCAACCCTTACAAGAACAATTGAACGAGATTCAGACGGGAATATCTCTATTGAACCAAAAAGACGCGGAATCGGTCGTTAAAGGTTGGACTAGAGCTATTAGAATCTGGCTTGTCTCTCCAATCTCATTTTTTATTTTATTTTGGTTTTATTCACACATTACCCCAATCCCTACTCCTGTTGAAACTACTGAGTCTCTACAGAAGATTTTGCAGAATACTGATTGGAGTAATACCAAGCTGCAACGGGTTGAGAAAAAGTTGCGGACTGATCCTCACAAATGATTGGGGTGGCTGGCAATAACATCCATATTCCACGTTTAAGCCAAACGTGGAACTTGAATTTTTCTTCTTATTCCAGTCTCAGCTTTTTTTTGCACCTTTTTCAACCCGTCGAACTCACGTTAACTGAGAGGTGCGGGGCTTAATAGCTCCCATCGACTCAACCTGAATCTGCCATTTTTATATTAAGTAATATAATATTTCGCCAACGGTATCCGTATCTCGGCGGACACCCTGGTAGCGAGCGCTCCGTTTAACCGAGTGGTACTTTTGTGATAAGTGTAAAAGCTGAAAAACTACGAATCTTAATCTTAAAAAACAGGACTGCGATCGCCCGTCGAACTCACGTTAATATGGGGGACTTTGAGTTCATAATCCCCCAAACTTGGCTACGGTGTACACACAAATACCAATAGCCTTACCCTGGAAGTAAGGGTAGGGCTAAACAAACGTAGACGGGAAGCCAGCCTGCGGGCAATGACAGACAAAAAACTGGGATGTATCCTGAGAAAAGTCAAAATCACGAACGAACCTTACACACCTTCAACCTCTCCCGCGCTTCTGGATGGCTACCCAAATAATCTTGCAGCCAGTCACAACCCCGCGCTAGCAAACCATCTAAATCATCAACCCGCCACAGCTTGGCGGTATTATCTTTTGATGCAGTGAGAATGTGCTGCCCATCCGGGCTAAATTTTGCACTGTAGACATCACCCTGATGCCCTTTGAGTTCCGCCAGTAAGTTACCTTTGATGTCCCACACCTTGGCAGTATTGTCATTTGATGCAGTGACAATGCGCTGCCCATCCGGGCTAAATTCTGCACTATTGACATAACTCTGATGTCCTTTGAGTTCCGCCAGTAAGTTACCTTTGATGTCCCACACCTTGGCAGTATTGTCATTTGATGCAGTGACAATGCGCTGCCCATCTGGGCTAAATTCTGCGCTATTAACCTGATCCTGATGCCCTTTGAGGTCAGTCAGTAAGTTTCCTTTTGTGTCCCACATTTTGGCAGTGCCATCTTCTGATGCAGTGACAATGCGCTGTCCATCTGAGCTAAATTCTGCACTTCTAACATCACGCCGATGTCCTTTGAGTTCCGCCAGTAAGTTACCTTTGATGTCCCACACCTTGGCTGTATTGTCGCTTGATGCAGTGACAATCCGCTGCCCATCTGGGCTAAATTCTGCACTATTGACCCCACCCTGATGTCCTTTGAGGTCAGCCAGCAAGTTACCTTTGATGTCCCATACCTTGGCGGTACCGTCATATGATGCGGTGACAATGCGTTGCCCATCTGGGCTAAATTCTTCACTTTCGATCTCACGCTCATGTCCTTTAAGGTCAGCCAATAAGTTACCTTTGGTATCCCAAACTTTGGCATTACCTTCATATGATGCAGTGACGATGCGTTGCCCATCCGGGCTAAATACTGCACGTCTACCCAAAATAGAATCAACACCTCGCCCATCAATATATTCATACCCTTTAAGATCAGCTAGTAAGTGACCTTTGGTATCCCAAACTTTGGCATTACCTTCATATGATGCAGTGACTATGCGCTGTCCATCTCTACTAAATACTGCACTTATTACCTCACTCTGATGCCCTTTGAGATCAGCTAGCAAGTTGCTATTTAAACTTTTTATGTCCATTTCCCACACTTTGGCGGTTTTGTCACTTGATGCAGTGAGGATGCGTTGCCCATCTGGGCTAAATTCTGCACTGTTTACCTGCCCTTTGAGGTCAGCTAGTAGGTTGCCCTTGGTATCCCAAACCTTGGCGGTTTTGTCACTTGATGCAGTGAGGATGTGCTGCCCATCTGGGCTAAATTCTGCACTTATGACCACATCCTGATGTCCTTTGAGTTCCGCCAGCAAGTTACCTTTGATGTCCCATACAATGACAGTGTTTTCCAATGTTCCAGTGAGAATACGTTGACCATCTGGGCTAAATTTTACACTTGCGACCAAAATCTTATCCCCTTTAAGAACAGCTAGCAAGTTACCTTTGATATCCCATACCTTGGCAGTACCATATGTTGATGCAGTGACGATGTGTTGTCCGTCTGGGCTGAATTCTGCACTTCGATTTGAAAGAAAATCTTGATGCTCTTTGAGGTCAGCCAGTAACTTGCCTTTGATATCCCACAGCTTGGCGGTATTATCTTTTGATGCAGTGAGGATGCGCTGCCCATCTGGGCTAAATTCTGCACTTATGACCACATCCTGATGTCCTTTGAGATCAGCTAGTAACTTGCCTTTGATATCCCACAACTTTGCGGTTTTGTCCCATGATGCAGTGACAATACGTTGCCCATCTGGGCTAAATTTTGCACTTATGACATGACCCTCATGCCCTTTGAGATCAGCTAGTAAGTTACCTTTTATATCCCACAACTTTGCGGTTTTGTCCCATGATGCAGTGACAATACGTTGCCCATCTGGGCTAAATTTTGCACTACTGATCAGACTCTGGTGCCCTTTGAGATCAGCCAGCAAGTTACCTCTGGTATCCCACACCTTGGCGGTATTGTCATATATATATGATGCAGTGAGGATGCGCTGCCCATCTGGGCTAAATTCTGCACTTGTGACCTTATCCTGATGCTGGAGTTGGTTATGTTCGCGGATCTGATCGACAATTGTTTGCAAAGCCACTATTGGACTTACAGCCGGATATTTATCTAACTTTCGCCCATCTTTCACCAGTTCCTTCAACTTCTGCCCCGCATCCATCGCCACTAGTAAAGCATTTAATTCCTCACCCTGTTTATCAAACTGGTTTAGCGCCAAAACTCCTGTTTGTTCCAACCTTGTTCCTTCCTGTGCTACCTGGGCTTCTTGCAAAGCTAGTTTTCTGGCTTCTTGTGCTTGCTTCAGGGTTATTTGGGCTTTTTTCACATCATATTGGGCTTTTTTCGCGGCTATCTGCGCTGCACTTGCTTGTTTATTTGCCGAACCGACTTTTTGTTCTGCTTGCTGGGTTTTTTCGGCTGCGTCTTGTTCAACTTGTTGCAGGTTTTTCTCTGCTTGGGTTAAATCTTGCTCTGATTTTGCAACTTTTAATTCTGCCTCTTTTTGCTTACTTTGGGCTTTCTGAAAGTTTTCTTGTGCTAATAGTTGTTGCTGTTTAGCGGTTCCTGCTTGCTGTTGTGCGGTGGTTGCTTGTTTTTTCGCTGTTTGTTGTTCCTTAACTGCCACTTCTTTCTGTTGGTTTGTCTGATTCAGTTGTTCTTTTGCACGATCTAATTCGGATATTGCAGAAGTTTTTTCCTGATTGGCTTTTTGTTGCTGATTAACTGCCGAAACTCTCTGCTGGTTAGCGATTCCGGCTGCTATTGCCGCAACAACTACACCCGCAACAGACACTGCTAAAAGAGTTGCACCAATACCAAGTTGTCGTCGGGTTTTTCTTTGAGTTTCAGCAAATGCAAATTGCTGACTAGCGGAAATAAATTGATAATCTTGATTACCTAAACTTTTACCTTCAGCCCATATCAAAGCATCCTGGAGACTTTCACCTTGCAATAAATGCGTTGAGTCATGATCGGAATTTGACCAAGCATCAAAAAGAGTATTATAAAAATCTGGGCGGAGTTTTGTTTGCTCCTGATTCACCCAATTAAAATTAAAAATCGACTGATAAATTCGATTATAAACCTGTAAATTTCCCTGTTTCTCTACCACCAAACCCGATAGCCGTAACCCAATTTTCTCCTGAGTATCCGCCACAGCAACAACATTTTGGGAAACATTCAAAGCTTCTCCCCCACTGGGAGATGGGTTCCCTCGAATTATTCCTTGATATATCGCCAACAACCTCCCCGTTTGCCGTCCCCCACCTTGCAAAATCCTGTCCCGAATCGTCTTCAAATGCTCTGGTTCATCCTGCGCCTCCCAATTCTCAATAATCCTCATCCTCACCAACCCTTCCACCCACCCCTCAATTTTGGCTTTTAGACTTTGGCTTTCAACTTCCCCCTTTTCCTCCCTGTCCCCCCTGTCCTCTTGTCCCCTTTCCCCCATCCCCCTTCCTTCGCCTACCACCAACTTACAAACCTTCTGCGTCAAAAACGGCTGTCCCCCCGTCCACTCCAACACCACCCGCATCAACTCCCCAGAATCACCCACTGTAGCCAACCCCCGCGCCAAAGGTTCCGCCTCATCCAGTCGAAAGCCGGTTAAATCAATTGCCCGCCCAATATTAAAAGGAGTGCGGCGTTTATCTTGAATCAGGTCTGAGGGGGTAGACACCCCAATCAAAGCAAAAGTCAGGCGTTTATAATCAGCATGGGAAGCTCTACGGTTATAGCAATCTCGAATAACTGCAAAAAAGTCATCAAGGTTAAACGAAAGACTCAAAACGCTGTCAATTTCGTCAATAAAAATTACAATATTTTCGGTAATTGTTTTGAGTAAAACCGTTTCAAAAAACTTACTCAAACGCTGCACCGACGACAGCAAACCGTTATCAGTCCACCAAGTATCTAAATCAAAATTTGGATAAAGATTCAAACTTCCCACCAGCATATCAATCACCCCGGCATACCACTGTTCTGGGGTAATATCTGCTGTCCCAATTGCCGTAATATCAATAGCAGCACAGGCAAACCCCTCTGACTGTAAGCGCTGCATCACCTGCACCCGCAAACTAGATTTCCCCATCTGCCGCGAATTGAGGACGTAACAAAACTCACCCTGCACCAAGCCTTCATATAGATCATTGTCAGCTTGCCGTTTGACATAAGTTGGAGCATCTTGGGGCAAACTCCCCCCGACTTGATACTGGTACTGCGTCATAAGTTGTGGGCGAGATAGCAGATGAAATAATTACTAATTCCTAATTTGTAATTACGAATTAAATGAGCTAGAGGTTTTAATACTTTGATTTTGACTACAGGTTCTAAAATGGGATATCGAAATAAATGCTGATAAGCTAATGAGCATTTAAGTTGTATAAAACCAGGGCTGAAGCCCTTGATACAAGCGAATCAGTCTGGAAAAATGAATGACGATTAGCTTATTCAGTCTTGATTTCCCCGATATTTTGCTTTTCTAAGTCATTGAGTTCTAGTAAATTATCCCGCCACTTCCGAAAGAAGTTTTCATCATCAGTATGTTGCACATGAAATTGCTCAATCGGTTGATTGAGGCTGACATCTTTGCCGTGAATAACCTGAACCATAAATATATTCCTGAACTATACACGTTAACTTAATTAATGCCCAGGCGACCCCCAAAATACTGTTTATACAAATCACATAAAGGCACCACTTCATTACCCTGGAATTTCACCAATCCCATACTGCGGAGTTTAAACGCTGCTCCTGCTCCCACATTTACAGGAGCATCTGCTGTCACCACTTGTTGAATTGCATCCAGTAATTCTATGTCTATTTGCAAATTTAGCCAATGGCGGCGTAAATGATCGCTGTAGGGGCCTTCTTCCGTCGCAGCAATTTGCTGGAGTTTCGGCAGTGTCATCCTACCACGAGCAATTTCATAAAGCGCCACCCGCACCAAATAAGGATGACCATCCACCAACTGTCTCAACTCCTCAACCTGTGAATCAGACCAATTAATTCCATGACGCTTGACTAAAACTTGCACTTGTGTTTGATTCAAATCTGGTAATTCAATTGGTAAACCCACATTAAAAGGTGACTGATTAATATTGAGTGGAATGTAAACTTCTTTAGAATGTGCAATCACCAACCTGAGATTTTTCCAGAGTACTTCATTTTTTGATCGTTCATGCCAAGCCCGCAGCAATCCAAAAAAATCGGCAGCAATTATCGGATGCTTGAAGACTTCATCTACATCATCCAAACCCAAAGCAATAGGAGTATTAATTGCGGGTAATAAGTAGCGTTGAAAGTAATTTGTACACTTATTCTTACTACCCAAAACTCCTTTCCAATAATCACCTAGTTTATCTGGTAGATTCAATTCGTTAGTAATGCTGGCACAAAACCACTGTAAAAATAGATCCAAGTTGCAGAGAAATTCTGCATCTGCTGATTGAAAATTCAAAGATGCAGTTTGATAACTATTTTGATGAGCATGACTAAGAATTCGCGTCATTAAAGAGGTTTTGCCCATCTGCCGAGGAGCTTTGATCCGAATTAAAGCACCTGGCTTAAGAATCGTCTCGTAACAGTCTGTTTCAATTAGGAGACGCTCAACATAAAAAGCAGAATCCAGAGGTACTTGCCCTTCTGGATTTTCTAGAGAGATTACTTTTACTGTCGGTGTTGAGTTTTGGAGAATCTGTTCTGGCTGGGGCTGTTGTGGAATCCCTGGACTCTCTTTTGGATTGTTGCGACTTTTCAAAATTGGAGTTGCAGACTCAGGAATACTTTCTAAATCAATAGCAGTACAGCCAAACTCATAAGCATCCTCATAGGTTCTATCAGCAACCAGTGCATCATAAAAACCAACGGCAAATTTAATCGCCGCCTTATCTCCAATTGTCTGATTCATGCCCACTACACAATCAATGTGTTGATGAATGGCTTCAGCTTGTACCTCGCTATAGCAAGCATTCAATAGCACACACTCAATCTGATTTTTAAATAACTTAAATAGCCTTGCCAGTGAAGCCGTACTCACCAGCTGCATTTGCCCTGCATTATTTTCTAACGCCAAACCGTGATTTCCAGCCCCATGTCCAGAAAAATGGATAATTTCTGGTTCGTGATCCAAAAGCGCACGGCGTAAATCATCAGTCCGGACTGCCCATTTGGTGATAATTTCAAACTGCTCTCGGCTTCTGGCGCGTTCCAAACCAGCCTGAATTTCCCGTACTTCTTCATCTAGACGTAGCTTGTCTGTATTCTTGGGATTGGCTGATAAAATCAGGATTTTTTTCACACTACTTTCAACTATTTAACTATTTAACCCAAGATTATTACTTAGATGTAGTGTACTACAGTACAGTTAAGATTAATTCCTGATGTTTTCAACGCCTTTTTATTTATAGAACCCATTTGGGATCTATTTTTCTGTCTACAAGTCTTGTGCAAAGCCGGATTTCATACTTTTTCAGCAATTGCTCTATGATTTCCCACCCCTGCTTACTAGGTTGTTTAAAACAGCCTTCTGGCAACCTTTATATGCCTAGAAAAGATCCCAAATGGGTTCTATAAATCTATTGCTATACCTGCGACCGCGAAACAGCGATGCGAGACATTGGCTCTCAAAAGGCTTTGAGAGTAAGACTTTCATCTCCAAAGTAAGAAATGGCAACACTTGCATTGCTTAACCATGTTGGTTAAGCAACGTTTCCCTGACCATGCTTTTTAATCCCAGTCAGTTTGTGCTGACTGCG
The DNA here is from genome assembly GCF_014698035.1 of Desmonostoc muscorum FACHB-395. Classification (GTDB taxonomy): domain Bacteria; phylum Cyanobacteriota; class Cyanobacteriia; order Cyanobacteriales; family Nostocaceae; genus Nostoc; species Nostoc muscorum_A. Next base: position 4,157 of record NZ_JACJSF010000073.1, on the reverse strand, counting down.
ATCGCACCATGTTCTTAAATTTTGTTAAGTGTGCATCAAACAGTAGTTGGATTGTGCCTGTGGCCCCATCGCGGTTTTTAGCAAGGATAATCTCTGCAATTCCTTTTTCTTGCGTATTTTGGTCGTAATATTCATCACGATACAACATGATTACTTTGTCCGCGTCCTGCTCAATCCCGCCACTGTCACGTAAATCTGAGAGCATGGGGCGTTTGTTATTACGGCTTTCTACTGCTCTTGATAGTTGCGATAGACACATTACAGGTGTTTGTAACTTCATCGCTAAACGCTTGAGTCCGCGTGTGAGCTTTTCTATCTCATTGTTTCTGTTGCCCCCGCCGTTACCATCCATCAGTTGCAGATAATCCACAACGATTAACCCCAAATCACGGCGCTCTTGTGCCATGATTTTACGGCATTCAGATTCTATATAGCTCAGTGATGGGTCTGGGCGGTCATCGAGGTAAACAGGTAGCTCTGATAGTGTACCGATGCCCTGTGATAGTGGTTCCCATTGTTTGTTAGAGATGCGCCCTGTTTTCAAGTAGCCGCTTTCTATGCCAGCCTCACCTGAAAGCGCACGCATGGCAATCTGTAGCTTGGACATTTCCAGACTGAACACGACAACTGGAAACTGATATGCAGACGCTAGATAAAAAGCTATCTGAGCCGCAAACGCTGATTTCCCCATCGCCGGACGACCCGCAACGATAACTAAATCATTGCGGTTGAATCCGCAAGTCATTGCATCAAGATCATAAAAGCCTGTGGGAATCCCAGGTAATACCTTACCTTGGCTGCGGTCTTCAATATCCTGAAACAGATTAATCACCACATCGGAAATGTGGCTGGCCCCCGCATTATCAGAGGAACGCTGCAACTCATAAATAAAGTCCTGTAATTGTGAGAAAGCTTCCTCTAAGGGCGTTTCTTCATTGGACTTGTGCTGCAACTCACTGGCAAGGCTTGCCAGTCTACCTAGTTCCCGGCGCTTCCATTTTTCCACAACCAGACCTGCCAGCGCATCAATGTTAACTGCTGATACTGTCCTATTAACCAGCGATGCTAATTTGTTTCGCCCGCCGATAATTTCTAACAAACTATTATCAGCTAAATAATTCGTGATCATCAACAAGTCTGTGGGCAATTCTTGGGCATTCAGTCGAAGGGCTGCGTTGTATATACGACCATGAGCGCTGATATAGAAGTGGTGCGGTTTCAAAATGTCGCGGACACGTTCTATAGCTACTGGGTCAAGCAAGATGCCCCCAAGTATCGCCTCTTCAGATTCAATGCTCTGTGGTGGCAGCTTATTGGCTGTCGTAGCAAAGGTAATTACGTTGTCTTCACTGGCGTACATATTAATCTTTGATTTCGATTAGGTCTAAATTTTTACAGTCAGATATCCAAAACCCTGAAGAGAAGGGGCTTGGTCAATCAGGAATATCTACAAATCTTTCAGGAAACTTGGCGCTTGCCCATTCGTACCATTTGGCAGATACTTTATGCTTGCAAAACTTAGATAGTCCCTCTGACTGGAGCATACTGTAGTAGTGATCGTGCATCCGCGCCTCCCATCTGGGGAAATCATACTTCTTGCGCTGTTTCTCTACTTCTGTGGGGTCATCAGCAAAGTTGTTAATTTTGCGCTCTAATTTCCTACAACCCGCTTTCCATTGCTCAAATAAGCAAAATATCTCTGTACTACCTTCATCTTTTTTAGAAAGCACTGTAGTCACGTATGGGGCAACGTTGTTAATGTCTTTACCTTGCTTACGCTGATAGGTCAGATAGTAAAGCAGGAAATCCACTTCTTTAACTGGGTCATCACTGAAAACCAAAATTTGAGAATGATTCTCACGCGCCGCGCCGGAATTTAGATCCTCATGAGTGGATTTCTCGTTAGTTGCAGAGACTTTCTCTTTATTAACAGCGTAGTGATTATCTGGAAGTGCTTTTTCTTGGTCAGTTTCTTTGTTCCTCTTTTCCTCTTTTTTTCTCCCTCCATCGCTCTTAGAGGGATTGACTTTATTAGAGGTATTTAAGAGGGAATTACTTTGTAGCTCTGTCAGACCTACCCCCCTAGCTCTGTCAGACCTACCCCCTAGCTCTGTCAGACCTACCCCCCCGTTCTGAGAGACCTGGGTAAGGGTAGGTCTGTGTGAGCTATCCGTACAAAACTCTTTAATAATCGGTATAGGGTTTGACCAATTGCGTCTAGGCGCAACACGATAAATGCAAGTTGTACCGGGGCGAGACTCTTTGATAATCAAGCCATGTGTCGTTAAAGTCTTTAGCGATCGCTTGACTTGCGCTTCCGACATCCGACAACCTGCCGCCATGTTCTTATTGCTTTCAAAGGCTTCTCCCTTGCCAGCACGTCTTACGATTCGGCTATATATACGAAATGAATATGGATCAAGCCCAAAATCGTCTAATTCTTTGTGGACAAAAATAAAATTAAAATCATCTCTGTCGTCATGTGCTACATAGCCATGCGCTTGTTCTACATTTCGAGAGTTCATCATGTTACATTCCGAAGTATTTGTAATATTTCGGATAACTCCCTTGCAACGCGAACGCAGAACTGCTTATCATAGAGTCAGCGATCGCGGTTCCGAAAAGTCCTACCACAGACAATTTCGTTTCGGAGTTACCGCTTGTGTACAGCCAAATAATCAAGAAACCCGCTTAGATTCCCGTCCGAGCGGGTTTCTTGATTGGAACACGGGGCAAACATTTGGCTAACTGTCTGCCCTTTGGCTCTCTCATATCCTTGCCCTGTGGCTCTTGGATATTACACCCAGTTTCACGCCTTACTGGGACGGCGTTTTTGCCTATCCAGGCTCCATTGCTCTCCCGCTTCAGTCTCCACATCCGCAAGTTCGCATAATCAACCCCGTAAGCGGGGCAACTGTATATATATATTGTTTTAAGCGCTCGTCTATATCGTTTAGCCGCTCTGTTATGTCCTGTGGCTGGCCGGTGTTGATCATTTATCCTCCTTGTCTTCTTTAATTTCTTCTGGTGGAACCCAGTAAATTAACTCGCTGGGCTGGACACGGTAAAAATCGCAGATTTTGTTTAAAGCTGTAACTTGTGGTATCCAATCAGGATTATCGTATAAGTTGTAAGCGGTACTGGGTGCTATGCCCGTATCTTTTTGAAAGCGATAGCGAGTAATCCCCAAACCGTCTACAAATTTCTTGACTTGGTTCCTTATAGGCATTCAGTAACAATAAACGGTTATCAATACAACCATTTATCATTGCTAATTTCCAACCGTTAGTAAATGCCAATCGATTTATATTAATGAGCGCTTGACATTAATGAGCGGTTGTAGTTAATATCATAGTGTCCGGGTTATCGATACGTCAATAGCCCGGACACAGTTATCTAGCTATAAACACAGATTATCTGTATTACGTCCGCTCTATATCTGCGGTCGTGGTAATTGTGCGTGGGAGCATCACAAGCGAGGATTCATGCATATCAATTTACGCAACTTAGAAGCAATCAACGAACTACCCCTTCAGAGAACAATGCTTAATCAAAATCAATTACGAAGGTTAGAAGCAATAGATCGCTGGCTCAGAGAAATCCGAGATTCTGAAGAATTCAGCCAACTGGAATACTCCCCAGATGTGATGCTAGGGGATGCAATTCAAGCAGTGGGCGAACTACTTGACGAACACGAATATTGTGATTCCAAGCCCTTGAATTTTACTGATCCAGAGTGGCATTCATATCTAGAACAAAAGCCAGTTATGCACATTCGCCGTGTGAAAACTTGGCGTGAAAAGATTAACTCATTCATACTCGATGCAGCATCAGAAGTAGCAATTCTGAGCTTACTAACTACTAGTTTTATGGTTGTTGGTACTATCTTTTGTCACGGTGTTGACCGCATTGAAGAAAGTAGAGGCGACCAATATCAACCCACATGGATCTACAACGCCAAGATTTTTGAAGGAAGCGCCATTGCCTCTATCGCGGTCTTCCTGGGTGCAAGCTTAACAGGCGCGTGTGTTGCAGGAGATGGGAAAGATGATTGATAAGGAGCTTGTTGGATGTGTAACCCTCCTAAGCAAGTCCAAAACCTACAGTATCGATGGCGCTCTCTATCGCTATCTCTATAGCAGCGACAGTATCAGACA
>NZ_JACJSF010000072.1 GCF_014698035.1 Desmonostoc muscorum FACHB-395 | reverse complement strand
TTACGTATGGATTTTCATGCTCTTTTAGAGTTTTTAGTAACCGTTCCTTTTGCTCTTTAGAAAGATGGTTTTTTGCTGGCATAGGTGGCTAATGCTAGGTTAATTACTTAGCTTTATTATACAATCAAGCTGCGTAACAGCTTACCACGGTAGCAATGATGCTTAAAGTTAACGATGCGTAAAGGGGATGTTTTTGTACTAACGGTAGATTAATTTTATCAATGTGTGTTGTGAATACGCCAGAGGCGATCGCACCACCGCCAAAGCCGATACCTAATATTTGGATGGTGTTTTCTAACGAGCGATCGCGCTCAGTTTGTTCTGTTTCTATTATACCTCTGATAGTATCAACCAATTGTCCAAACAATTCTTGACCTGGAGTCAGATAGTTAATATCTGTTTGTATTTGTTGTTTCCATTTTTTACAGTCTTTATTAATAAAATCTTGCCATGATTGGGGACTATTACCGCTATCAATAGTTTGAATCTTCTCTAAACAAGTTGTGTAATTAGTAATATTAGTAGTAATTGTTGTGTGGTGGATTTGTAAATCTTGCAAACATCTGGTGTAATCAAATATTTTTTTGGGTATTTTTCCCATTAAGCTTTTTAAGCCAGATAATTGTGTTTGATTTTCAGATATCAGGCTGTTAAATTCTTGGATTTTATTTTCTAAATCACTGTAAATTGTTCTCGCATCTCGGTAGCGTTGACGAGCTACTTGATAAATGTAAAGTATTTTATGGTAGCTACATAGTAAATTTAGCAACCAGTCATAAGCTTCTGCTGCAAGTGTTGCTGTTGCAGCTTGACTATTATTAATGACTATTAAAATATGGCATTGTTTGGCAGGATTATCTGGTTCATCTGGGTCAAGTGCTTGGTATTCAAATAAAAGACTACCAAACAGTTCTCCTTGTTGCGATCGTACAGGATTTAAATTTGTGCCAGCTACTAACGCTATGGCTAATTTTTCAGCGAGTGTATCACAATCTTCACTTGGATCTACTTCTCCATAAATCCATAATGTTTGCCCTAAAGATGCTTGAATATTAGATGGTAGTAGAGAACTTGGTTTAAAATGTTGCAGTTGTGGTATGTCTATGGAAATGTTTGGTGATTCTGGAACCAAAGTTAAATCAACTGCGTAGGTATCGTTAAGCAAGAAAGGCTGAAGATTAGCATTAATTTTAAAGCCTTCTGTTGTGGGGAGACTACCCAAATCTAAATCTTGAGCATCAATTAACCGTTCTGGTATTCTTCCTATTTCCCGCTTGGGGTCGTATTTACCATTTTGATAACAAATTAATTTTGAGCGTAAATCTTTCAACCCAACAAAAGTTAGCGAACCTTCACCCACTTTCACCAGATTTTCCCACAAGAGATTAGCATCTGTGATAACTTCACCGGGAAGTTCAGTTAGGGTGTGGCGGAGATGAAAAGCATAGAGGCTGAGGCTGAAATTCTTCACTATTTTTTGTCGGGTTTAGTGTTTTCAGACAAAGTTATTATTGGTAGTTGTAGGTTGGGTTAAGCAAAGCGCAACCCAACAAATCCCCGGAAATGTTGGGTTTCGTTCCTCAACCCAACCTACTATCTTCACTATTTTTTGTCGGGTTTCGTGTTTTCAGACAAAGGAGAGTTGTTTTTTATGGCGTTATCTACAAGTTCCTTTGATGATTCGCTAGGTTGATTGACTGGAGTCTGTGATTTACTATTAGCTATTCCTATGTTTGTACTTACATTAATAGGTAATTTATTAGTGATTGATTCTAGGTTTTGCTTATAAGCTTCTAGAACTTGATTACGGGATTCTGATTGCAACCAATTTTCTAGAATTTCTACAATTTCCTCATTGTCTTCTGGTAACTGACTCGATAGTTGCTGCAATTCATTCCAGTCTTGAGTCGGAATCAATTTTGATTGAGAGTCAAGCACTTGAACAAAAGCTTCGATGCTATTTCTAGAAATTGACATTTTCTAAACTCCTTTACCTATATTACAAAAAGCAGCCCAATAAAAGGGGGATTCAAACGGTTTGGTTAAGGCATTTTCATGATTAGCAGCAAAGTATTTCTTTAAATATATCTTGTAACCCCAACTTAGTGAGGAGTTAATTAGCCAATCTTGAAAGCCTTGAACTGTCGTATCCCTTAACCAACGTTGTGCTGTATTTAAAGCTAATACAATATTACTTTGCTGCTGTAGTTCTTCGTAAAATTTTATCATCAATAAAGCTGTAGCTGTAGCACTGACAGTCCAAAGGCTACTGACTACATTGGTGCTACCTGCTAACAAAAACCCACTGGGTAAACCAATGTATTCATCACTTGTGCTTGTGAAGTCGGTCAAACCAGTTTCGCAAGCAGAGAGAGTGACTAGGCGACAGTTTTCTAGTTTGAAGTGAGTAATGATATCTGCTAAAGTCAGGTTTCCATCAGCTAACTGTAAACCAGAATCTTGGGGAGAAGCAAAGTTAAAGTATCCATGACAGAAGAAAAAAGCACAGTTAGTTTTCAGCAATTTTTGATTTAGTGTGACATTGTGAATATTTTCATTAATGCCGAGCAAAATTGCTGACTTGTTAGCTTGGCCTTGCTTCAAAATATGAGTATCGGCAAACTGTTTCTTGATGGCTGCAACTGCTCCTAAATCTTTTTCGTAGTCTTGATATAAATCTTCTGTGGGGTTTTGGATGGCAAAGAAAGATTGGAAATTAGGACGTTGACGCAGTTGGACTTGTTGGAGAATTTGACAACTGGGTGCATAGCTTATGCCGTTGGGGAATAAATCAATTAGGTATGATTCTTTGACAGCTAAAGCATGGAGAGGAAACAGATGTAAATAGCGATGAGGAATCAGGATTAATCTGTCGCATTGTTTGGGTAATTGGTCTAAGATTTCCTCTAGATGTAGAATGTCTGCTAACTTTTTTAAGCGTTGTTCTAGCTGATTGTGCCATTGAATTTTATATGGGTCTTCCCGATTATTGTAGTAGTCTTCTAGATATTGGCTTGTCCAATCGATTAAGGCATCTAAGTCTTGTTTCTGAGAACACCAAATTATCGGCTTGTTGTTGTCACGGGTGATGATGAAGGCGCGAAAAAAATCATCAAAGATGTACCATTGAATGATTGCAGTTTTGTTATCTAAGAGGTTTTGAATTTCTCCAAACTTGATGCTGCGACTAACCAAAGGCAAATTTTCTAGACTTGTTGATGTTGCTTTGGTTAGCAGTTCTACTAAATTGCGAGTTTTGCCACGTTCAATATATTCTATTGCCTCAGTATCTCTTTCCAATGCTAGGCAAACTTCTACCATGCATCGATAAAGTTGATTCCATTCTTCTGCTTGTTTGCGCTTGGCTTCTTCGCCAGAAACAATTTCACCGCGCAAAGCTTCTACTGTTTCTATTGCCGCAACAAAGGTATTGTAAGCTGAGTCAAACTGTTTTTCGTCTTGGTATAACCTGCCGAGATTTAACAAAGTTTCTGCATGGTTTTGGGGAAAGGCACTCTTGGTTGTAACTTCCAGAGCAGCAGAATAAGCAGCGATCGCCAATTCAATATTCTCGGCTCTGTCTCCTAATATTCTCTCAACGTAAGCAATCCCCAGATTATTTTGCGCCATTGCCCAATCAAGAGGAAAGGGGCTGCGGGTTCTAACTTCCAGTGCAGAAGAGTAAGCAGTGATCGCTAATTCAATATTCTCGGCTCTGTCTCCTAATATTCTCTCAACGTAAGCAATCCCCAGATTATTTTGCACCGTTGCCCATTGTTCAGGAAAGGCGCTACGGGTATAGAGAGTGACAGCGATTTCGTAACAAGTGATAGCAATTTCCATCTTGTTGGCTTTGCTACCCAAAGGAAAATTGCTAATCTGATTACTCAATATAAGCATCACGTAAGCAACGTCTTCTGCTCTATCTGGTTCCGCTTCTCTCAACATATTTGCTGCCCAATGGCGCAATAATTGAGCAAAAATTTCATTGAGTTTATCGGTATTTGCTGCCAGCAATGGGTAAATTAGTTGAGCATCGCCGTTGCTCTCTATGCTCTCTAGTATTGCTAGCAGCACCTCTCCTAAAAATTGCCTGTAAATCTCTATATCTTCTTGAGTGATGGGGGTGGTTTCTGCGGTAGTGAGATATGTTGCTAAGTTTCTCAACCACTCGGCAGTATTTTCCTCTCCCTGCTGGGCAAAATGCTCTGCTGCTGCTACAACAACCTGCACAAAGTCAGCATCTAGCAATTCTGTATTCGCTGCTAATATCTCTGGTTCTTTCCCGCTAGGGCAATCTAGCAGGGTTTGAATTAGCTGATTATAAGCGTGTAAACGCTGTTCGTTCATGAGCAAGTGTGAGTTAGACGCATCTTGATGAAGCTTCAACAATATTATGCTCAATTTCGGAAAAATTAGGGGTAAAAGGTTTTAGATTCTTCTTAAAAAGGCTACGGTGTACACGCAAGTCGAATTACTACCAGTCCTCGAATTACCCCACCCTAACCCTCCCCTTGTAAAGGGGAGGGAACTAGATAGATTTCTTTTTCCCCCCTTTCTAAGGGGGGATTAAGGGGGGTAATCCTGGGAATAATAAGCGCAGTCTAGGGATATGAAAACGCTGATGACAAAGCTGTATAACCAAAGCTCAGAAAAGCAAAAACGGCAAACTCTCAGAAACAATATGCCCCCATGTGAAAAAATAGTTTGGGCAAAACTTAGAAATCAACAAATTGAAAGCTATAAATTTCGCAGACAATACAGTATTGACAGATTTGTAGTGGATTTTTATTCTTCAGAATTGAGACTTGCCATAGAAATTGATGGTGATAGTCACTATCAAGATGGAGTTCCAGAATATGACCGCGATCGCCAAGCTTTTTTAGAATCAAAAGGTACGAGGTTTTTGAGATTTACAAATCAAGAGGTTTATCAAGATATTGATGGTGTGGTGGAGAAGATTAGGGAAGTTATTTGTCGCTTGAGGGAAGTTACCCCACCCTAACCCTCCCCTTTATAAGGGGAGGGAACTAGATAGATTTCTTTTCCCCCCTTTCTAAGGGGGGATTAAGGGGGGTAATTCGACTTGTGTGTACACCGTAGCTTATAAAGGGGAGGGAATTAGATGTTCTAGCTTTCCCTTTCTAAGGTTAATTTGGCGTTCGCATTTGTTGATTCGGAGTTCGCATTTGCTGATATGGGGTTCGCATTTGTTGATTCGGAGTTCGCATTTGTTGATTCGGAGTTCGCATTTGCTGATATGGGGTTCGCATTTGTTGATATGGCGATCGCATTTGCTGATATGGGGTTCGCATTTGTTGATTCGGAGTTCGCATTTGCTGATATGGCGATCGCATTTGCTGATATAGCGATCGCATTTGTTGATTCGGCATTCGCATTTGCTGATTGCACTTATTTTCAAACAACAAATCGATATGAAAATGAGTAAAAATACAGACAAACTCGTAATTATTTCATTAAAAGTTCAACGAAATAAATCCACAAAACTACCCATCTCAGGCAAAAGGATACTCAACTATGTTGAAAAAGGAATTCTTAAAAAAAAGGATATCTCATGTCTTTAAGAACTCGTGGTTCTGCTGCTGTTGACAAAGCCCAACTTCGTCTCGCCTTGCTTAAATCCATTGATGAAAATCTGGATTTAGGACATGGATTAACCATTGAAGCCTACAACCACCTGGTTAATACTACCCGTGCGACGGTAGAAGCTCATAACACGCTTGTGTCCAATCTTGAAGAATCGCGTAAGACAGTAACCCAGATGGATAAAGCCCTCTCCGAAATGTCTGAACGAATGCTAAGTGGAGTTGCAACTATCTACGGCAGAAACAGTATAGAGTATTCCAAAGCTGGCGGCTCTAATGGAAAAAGAAATAAAAAATCTAGTTCAAAAGTTGCTCCACTTGTAGCGGTTCTTGCTACTCAACCGGCTCAAGCTGCAATTGCAAATCCCTAACGGTAACGGCACAACTCCTTTGCTGCAATAATCCGCTTGATTGCATAAATCTAGTGCTGTGTCAAGCTTAAAATTGTGCATTAAATGTAGGTTGGCTTTCGTTACATCAATCCAACCTACGTTTAATCCATCTGAATTTTAAAGTGGCGATGTCTACGCCTACGCTCTTGTGGAAAAGTCCTATCTTTATATTTGCAACTTTATTAACGAAAATTCAAGGTAGGGAGAGGTCTATCAAACTTGCGTTCAAAAAGCGAATTTTGGTTTTCCTGGCATCTCCTATAATTAATAAAACCTGCACACCTAATTCTAGGCATGAGACTGTGACCGAATCAGGAAGTTACAAAGATACTGTAAACCTACCCAAGACTAGCTTTGATATGCGGGCAAACGCCATCAAGCGCGAGCCTGAAATCCAAAAATTTTGGGAAGAAAATAAAATTTACGATCGCCTTTTTGAAAATAACCCCGGCGAATTATTTATACTGCACGATGGGCCTCCCTACGCTAATGGCTCACTCCATATTGGTCATGCCTTAAATAAAATTCTCAAAGATATTATTAATCGCTACCAAATGTTACGAGGGCGTAAAGTTCGCTACGTTCCTGGTTGGGATTGTCACGGTTTGCCAATTGAGTTAAAAGTTTTGCAGAATATGAAGTCAGCAGAACGGCAAAATTTAACGCCTTTACAACTACGGCAGAAAGCGAAAGAATTTGCTTTAGCTACGGTAGATAACCAGCGCCAAAATTTTCAACGCTACGGTATTTGGGGCGATTGGGACAACCCTTATCTAACTCTGAAGCCGGAATATGAAGCGGCTCAAATTGGTGTGTTTGGTCAGATGTTCTTAAAAGGCTACATCTATCGCGGTTTAAAGCCGGTTCACTGGAGTCCGAGTTCTAAAACCGCTTTGGCTGAAGCTGAGTTGGAATATCCAGAAGGTCACGTTTCCCGCAGTATCTATGCAGCTTTTGCAGTTACAAGTTTGGCGGAAGCTGTAAAACCACTGTTGGCGGAATATCAGTCAGATTTGGGTGTGGCTGTTTGGACAACTACACCTTGGACAATTCCGGGGAATTTGGCGGTGGCGGTGAATGCAGATTTGAACTATGCAGTGGTGGAAGTTTCCCAGTCAGAGGCGCAGAGTAATTTCAAATACTTAATCGTTGCTGCTGATTTAGTAGAACGTTTATCTGCAACCTTGGGAGTTGAGTTAACTCTCAAAGCCACCTTTAAGGGGAATGATTTAGAACATACTACTTATCGTCATCCTCTATTTGACCGTGAAAGCCCGATTGTTGTCGGCGGTGATTACATCACTACTGAGTCGGGTACTGGGTTGGTACATACCGCACCCGGTCATGGTCAAGAAGATTACATTGTTGGTCAGCGTTACGGTTTACCCATCCTTGCACCAGTGGATGACAACGGCAATTTTACCGAAGAAGCGGGACAATTTGCGGGGTTAAATGTGCTGGGTGATGGTAATCAGGCGGTGATTGATGCCTTAAATGCGGCTGGTTCTTTGTTGAAGGAAGAAGCATATCCCCATAAATATCCTTATGATTGGCGGACAAAGAAACCAACGATTTTCCGCGCTACTGAACAATGGTTTGCTTCCGTAGAAGGATTTAGAGAAGAAGCACTAAAAGCGATCGCCACGGTAAAATGGATTCCAGCCCAAGGTGAGAATCGCATCACGCCAATGGTGGCGGAACGTTCCGATTGGTGTATCTCTCGTCAACGCGCTTGGGGTGTACCCATTCCCGTTTTCTACGATGAAGCCACCGGAGAAGTACTGCTGAATGAGGAAATTATCAACCACGCTCAAGCAATTATCGCTGAAAAAGGTTCTGATGCTTGGTGGGAATTATCGGTTGAGGAATTATTACCAGAATCCTATCGTAATAATGGTAAGTCTTACCGCAGAGGTACAGACACAATGGATGTATGGTTTGATTCTGGCTCATCTTGGGCAGCTGTCGTCCAACAGCGTCCAGAGTTACGCTACCCGGCTGATATATATTTGGAAGGTTCCGACCAGCATCGCGGTTGGTTTCAGTCAAGCTTGCTGACCAGTGTAGCGGTAAATGACGTTGCGCCTTACAAAACTGTGCTAACTCACGGCTTCGCTTTGGACGAACAGGGCCGGAAGATGAGCAAGTCAGAAGGAAATGTGGTTGACCCAAATACAATCATTGAAGGTGGAAAAAATCAAAAAGTAGAACCGGCTTACGGTGCAGATGTCTTGAGATTGTGGGTATCATCGGTAGACTATTCTGGCGATGTCCGCATTGGGAAAAACATCATCAAGCAGATGAATGATGTCAGAGGCAAAATTCGCAATACGGCGCGGTTTTTGTTGGGTAGCTTGGATGATTTTGACCCAGAAAAAGATACAGTTCCCTTTGAGGAATTGCCAGAACTTGACCGTTATATGCTGCACCGCATCACCGAGGTATTTGAGGAAGTAACGGAAGCCTTTGATAGTTTCCAGTTCTTTCGCTTTTTCCAAACAGTACAGAATTTCTGCGTGGTGGATTTATCCAACTTTTATTTGGATGTTGCCAAAGATAGGCTGTACATCAGTGCAAAGGATTCTTTTCGCCGTCGCAGTTGCCAAACGGTGCTGAAAATAGCTTTAGATAATTTAGCACGAGCGATCGCACCAGTGTTATGCCACACCGCCGAAGATATCTGGCAATATCTCCCCTATAAAACACCTTACAAATCGGTGTTTGAAGCCGGTTGGATACAGGTTGAGGAAAAATGGCGTAATCCAGATTTAGCAGAATTTTGGGAGACACTACGACAACTCCGCACCGATGTTAATAAGGTGTTGGAACAAGCCAGGATAGAAAAACTCATTGGTTCTTCCCTAGAAGCGAAAGCTTTGATTCATATCCCTCACAAACAGTTAGGCGATGCTATCAAAGCCTTTAACCCGGTTAAGGGTAACGGTATTGATGAACTGCGGTATCTATTGCTGACTTCCCAAGTGGAATTATTAGATTCTGCTGAGGGTTTGCAAGGATTAAAATATACGGCGCAGACAGAAGACTGGGGAATTGGTGTAGTAAACGCAGAAGGGCAAAAGTGCGATCGCTGTTGGAACTACTCCACCCATGTGGGAGAATCAGCAGAACATCCGTTAATTTGCGAACGATGTGTTGCAGCCTTAGCCGGAGAGTTCTAGTAAATATACCTGAGTTCAACGAACCTCTCTCTACCTTGAAATAAAGTTCAAGCCTTTCCCTCTCCAACTCTGAGAGGGAAAATTTTGTGTACTAAACCAGAGAGAGGTCTTTTCTTTTAGGTAATTATATAGACACTATCTCATCCGTATAATTCACGCTAAATCAGGTTGTAGTCACCGCCTGAAAAAGATATTTTACGTAATACACATTATAGCTATTTTGTAAAGTAAGTAATTTCTAAGGGTAATATACTTGTAAGCAAAAACTCAGGTGTTTTTACTGAAGCCTGCTAAGTACTTTCACCATATCCTTTTCATGTATAGAGCCGAATTACAGTATTGTGAAGAAAACATAAAGGTATGGATTAATACGTAAATTTTCGATTAAAACATCCATTAACTTAATCAAAATTCAAGAGATACAAAGATATGTCAAGTAAAGTTGCTAAAGAGTTGGCAGATTTTTTGCTGCAAATAGAACAGCGATCGCAGTTTCATGCAGGCTATCCCTATAATTTAAGTTGTGATTACAGTGCGATCGGGAAATTTTTCAATCATCTGTTAAATAATGCTGGAGACCCATATATTGAGCCAGATTTTGGTCTCCATTCCCGTAAGTTTGAGCAAGAAGTATTATCTTTTTTTGCTCAACTCTATAAAATTCCAGAAAATCAGTTTTGGGGTTATGTTACAGCTGGTGGAACTGAAGGTAATTTATATGGAATGTTCTTAGCAAGAGAAATCTACCCTAATGGGATTCTTTACTCATCACAAGACTCTCATTACTCAATTCCCAAAGCCGCGAAATTATTCCGCATTCAACATAATGTTGTGAATTCGCAAATTAATGGAGAAATGAATTATGACCATTTTGAACAACAACTTAGCGAAAATCGTCGTTATCCAGCCATCATAAATTTAAATATTGGCACTACTGTCAAAGGTGCAATTGATAACTTAGACAAAGTTCTAGAAATTTTAGAGCGCAATCAGATTAAAGATTACTACATTCATTGTGATGCTGCGCTTTCAGGGTTAATATTACCGTTTCTAGATGGCGCTCCGCAAGTGAATTTTCAAAAACCCATAGATAGTGTAGCTATTTCTGCTAAATTCATTGGTTCTCCCTTACCTTGTGGTGTAGTTTTAACTAAGAAAAAATGGGTAGAAAAAGTTGAAACAGAAATTGAATATATTGGTTCAAAAGATACAACTATTCTGGGATCTAGAAATGGTCATACTCCCCTAATTCTCTGGTATGCAGTACAAACAAGAGGTTATGATGGATTAGCTAAAGAGGCTAAGACCTGTATTCATAATGCTCAATATCTTTTCCAACAACTTCAAATCAGAGAATATCCATGTATGTTAAATAATTTTTCAAACACAGTAGTTTTTCAAAAACCTTCTCAAAGGTTAATTAAAAAGTGGCAGTTAGCAGTTTTTGAAAACTCGGCACACATGATAGTCATGCAGAATATTGGTCGGGAGAAAATTGATATTTTTATTAATGAACTATTGTTAGAAGAAGGGTTAGTTAATAACGCAGAAGATTTTCAGCTACAGCCAGTACTACAACACTAATGTAAATCCTCAAGTATAATTGCTTTATCAATTTTACAAAGTGTTTCTCCAAACATAATTCGATACCAAACAACTTATCTCTTTAAAAAGTTTTTGTAACACAAGTTAGCCGCAAGTAGCATTTCTACTTCTGCGCTTTCCATCGGTGGTAAGAAAAAATACCCTTGTCCGTAATCACATTGTAACGCCTTCAATTGTGCTAATTGTTCTACAGTTTCTATGCCTTCTGCTGTAACAGACATATTGAGATTATGAGCTAATGTCACAATCGCTCTGACAATTTCTAAATTTTCTCCTCGACTACCTATATTAGTGACGAAAGAGCGGTCAATCTTCAAAGTTTTGATAGGTAGGCGGTGTAAATAACTCAAGGATGAATAACCAGTTCCAAAATCATCCATGTGCATCTCGACATTTAGCTCTGTTAACTGAGAAAGCACGGTGGTAGCTAATTCAAAATTATCCATCAACAGGGTTTCAGTAATCTCTAACTTCAAACTGCATGGCTCTAGTCCAGTTTCCTGCAAAATATGTTTAACTTGTTTAAACACATCGGGTTGCGTTATTTGTTTACCAGAAAAATTAACGCTAATTGTCAGAGATAGTGAGCTAGGAAATTGTTGATGCCATCTGTGCATTTGCTGACAGGCTTCAGAAAGCACCCATTGCCCAATACTAACAATCATTCCAGTTTCCTCAGCCAGAGGAATAAACTCTTGAGGGGAAATAAGACCTCGTTCTGGATGATACCAACGTATCAGGGCCTCAAATCCAATAATTTTGCCAGTTATAAGTGAAATAATTGGCTGGTAATCAAGGCGAAATTCTTCTTGTTTGAGCAGTGCATTTCGCAGAGCAGTTTCTAACTCTAATAGCAAAGATGCACCCTCGTACATCTTTTGGTCAAAGACCTCATAGCGTGCTTTACCAAGTGATTTGGCACGGTACATTGCAACATCGGCATCGCGGAGAATATGCGCTGATTGTTCATAATCTGGCTTACTTAAAGCGATGCCAATACTAGCATTAGTAAATACCAGATGCTCATTTAATTGAAATGGCAAAGCTAGCACCTTTTTAATTCGCTCGGCTACCTGTATGGCGATGTCAATATCCTCAATGTCCTCAATTAAGATGGTGAACTCGTCTCCACCAAAACGGGCAACTATGTCTCCGCCTCGCAGAACTGACTTTAGCCGATGGGAAATTGCAATCAAAAGTTGATTTCCCAGTAGATGTCCCAGGCTGTCGTTAACAACTTTAAAGCGGTCTAGGTCTAAGAAGAGTACGGCAAATAAATAATTATTGTGCTGTTTGGTACGTTCTATTGCTTGCTGGACTCGCTCCATAAATAATCGTTGATTAGGTAATCCAGTTAGCCCGTCATGAAGACTATTGTGAAGTAATTGCTCTTGTGCCTGTTGGCGCTTGATAATGTCTTGTTCTAGTTGTTGATTTACTCTGATAAGTTCAACAGTACGTTCTAGAACTAGTTGCTCAAGCTGATAACGATATTGGATTAATTCTTCCTCTACTAACTTCCGCTTAGTGATGTCACGGATAATAACAACATACTCCCGTAGCTGAGAATTAAATGGCTGTGAAATAGTTGATTCAACAATTCTTAGACCTTGGTTTATTTTTAAAGTTTGCTCAGTTCTGATAGACCATTGCTTTGGTTTGCCGTGATAACATACCAAGAGTTGATTCAAGTTTTGCCCAAGCAACTCTTGAGAGTGTGTTTGAAATAATTCTTCAGCCGCAGCATTAGTCTGACAAATTTTACCGTTTTCATCTAAGACTAAAACAGTATCTGGAACGGTATCGAGAGTAGTGATAAATAGGCTTTTTGCTTGTTTGCGTGCTTCATCAATAGCAACGATTTGTGGTAGAGTTGTCCAGCAAGCGATCGCTACTCCAATTAAAGAAAGGGTTACTAACAGAATAGCTAGTAAAGAATTTTGAGGATTATCAGAAACTTTACCTAATAAATCGCGGATAACCCAACTGCTTGTAGCAGTAATACAAATTAATGATACTAGGACAATCACCTGTAGTATCAGAAAGTCTGAATTGTTTGTGCTAGACCGAGTATAGTAACGCTGTGTCCACCATTCCAACTCTAATGGCGCAAATCTTAAGCGACGTAGCCCGACATCTCCTATCATCAGAACAATGGGTAATAATAATCCCACTGAAAAATCTCTCCAATTCCAAGCTAAACCTCCTACTATTAGAACTACCGCTTCTAAACAGAAAAAACCAAGTGACCACCAAGGCCATAACACATGGGGTTTTCCTCGACACAGCCATAATCCCAGATGTAATCCCATAATGGACATTAAATAACAGGTGCCTGCTACTGTGACAAGTTGAGATACATTTCCCAAATTTAGACACAGCAAACTGATTAGAAAGGTTAGGAAGATAGCAGGTCCAAGGACACCTTGACGGGAAACTAATGCAAATATGGGAGAAATCTGTCTGTCCAAGGCAAGTTGATATAATATCCGAGGAGAATTGGAAACTGCCGTAGCAGAACTTAAAAGGCAAGATACAGTAATCAAAAGTGTTGCTAGAAAAGAGGCAGATTCACCCCAAAAAGGCTTAGACGCTGCTACCAAATTTAAGAACGCATCGTCACCTATTGTAGGATTTTGACCCGAACACATTAATACCCAAGAACCACCTAAAAAGACTGGAGGAATTAGCCAAGCAGCTACGGTTAAGAAGCTTAAAGTTTTATAGGGATGATGGCTATCAGCTACAAAAGAAGAAGTGGTTTCACAAGCATAAATTGAATAGCTAGCCAGAAAAAACCACTTAGCCCATTCTTCAAAACTCAGACTATGTGTGCTAGTTGGGATAAATTTAAAACTAGCATTTGAGAAGACTAACCATAAAACGCCTTCAATAGAAAACAAAAGCAGTAATAAAATCGCTGGAAATACAAAAAATAAATGCAAGAGCGCTAAAGCACGAGTGCCACTGAACGCTAAAATAAAAGGAATCGCTGTAAATAAAACTTTTAATAAAGTTTCTGGACAAGAAATACCTAATGTTCCAAAATTGACTTTAATTAAGTCTGTGAGAATAATCGCATACAGTGCCGGTGCTGCTGCCCAGCTAAAAAAGTATCCTAATGCTACGTAACGACCTAAGCCAGGAAAATTTTTTAATAGCCTTGTGGTATAATTCGGTGTTCCTCCAGCGACATCTGGCCAATGTCTACCTAGACTTTGCACCTGCAAGTTCAATAAGAAGGAAATGATCGTGCCAACAAACCAAACTAAAATCGCTTTAGGCCCTAACGCCGCATGAATAATAGGGGCAGTACCAATCCATCCCACATGACCCGTTAAGCCAAAGCCCCAGGTTTCGAGATAACTCAGAGTCCGTGGTAAACGTATTACCAAGTTCTGATTTTTCTCTGTCGGTATAGAATTTTGAGTAAGCATTGTTTCTTAGTAAGATTTACTGACCTTTTCACTCAATAGCCGAATCTCGCTGCATATAGCTTCCGTATAAGTGCTGAACTTATAGAAAAGATAACTTACTTATAGCAATACTATCTAATTTATGAAAATTCGTGCTGTCCAGATCCCCGGCAACTTTTATGAAGTCGGGGATCTAATCTTTAATGAATGATTTAGGACTGCTATATTACCCTCATTAGCTTACTGTTTAGGTCTTTATAGCTTTTGTAATAACTCCTGAGTTAACTGAAAAAACGCTTTTGAACCAGCTGATTGGGGAGCATTTAAAACAGCTGGCATAAAACTATCAACAGCCTTAGCAACATTGACATCAACTGGTATTTGTACTTTACAAATTTTCTCTACCCCGAAATCTTCTACAACG
Source organism: Desmonostoc muscorum FACHB-395 (assembly GCF_014698035.1). Taxonomy (GTDB): domain Bacteria; phylum Cyanobacteriota; class Cyanobacteriia; order Cyanobacteriales; family Nostocaceae; genus Nostoc; species Nostoc muscorum_A. The sequence continues at coordinate 25,222 of NZ_JACJSF010000072.1, read as the reverse complement.
CGGTGCATCACTTGTTTATAGTATCTGCCAGTGAGAAGGTTAGCAGTAGACATACTGAATACAATTCCCAGCATTTTTATATCTATTTTGGTTTCATGTCCATGACTATCTTTCAATTGGGCGATGCGTCTTTCTAGTAGTTGAATACCCACCACAGATAAGGGTTCTGGTTTTGCCGGAAGTATGTAGAAATCGCTGGCAGCTAAAGCGCTACGAGTCAGTAAATTATATCCAGGGGCACAATCGAGAAGGATAAAATCATATTCTTGACGGACTGGTTTTAAAATGTTATTAATCAGGACTCTTTCAAAGCGATTCCAAATAGTTTCAAAGTCCTGTTCTCCTAACGCAGTTGCTTGTTGATGTAGCATTTCTGATACAACAAATTCATCATACAAGTCTATATCTCCTGGTAATAAATCCAGCCCGGGAAGATTACAAACCTGGGATTGAATGATATCTTGAATTGTGAGTTTTGCTTGTGGATCTGGATTTATAACTTCATCAATCAGATACCTAAATGTCTTGCTTTGTTTACGACGCTTGGCAAAATCTAAAGGCGACATCAAACTGAGTGTGGCACTAATTTGGCTGTCTAAATCAAGGACAAGCACCCGCTTGCCATGATTTTTAGCTAAACAGGTAGCTAAGTTGACGGTGAGGGTGGTTTTACCAACGCCACCTTTCATGTTTGCAGTAGCAATTACATATCCCATTGGTTGAGTCCTCTGTTGACGCATTCTTCACATCTAGGTAGCGTACACCTCTCTCGATTTATTAAATCTTCCATTAAATTTAATATTTTCGGAAACTCAACGAACAAGCAGGGGGAAGGGGGAAATAACTACTTCTTCGTGCCGTGGGTAGATTTACCTGCTGCTGTACTATTTAAATTGCTATCACTTTGGTTGAAAGCTAGATAACATTAGATTCGGCGTGTTTACTGTTCGGGAGTGCCAAAATGTCTAAACAGCTGGGTCAAAAAATTGCACCTACACCTATATCAAATGATATCAATGTAGTGGATTTGATCGATCAATATTTCACTGCTTACAACTCAGCGCGGTTGCGGGAAATCTGCCAACTTCTGAGTCGTGATGTGCTAACCGAAGGTGTTACTGTCGGAGTTAGCCTTTCCGGTGCGATGACACCAGCAGGATTTGGGGTTTCAGCGCTTGCACCCTTAATTCGTAATGGCTTTATTGATTGGATGATTAGCACTGGTGCAAATCTTTACCATGATATGCACTACGGTTTGGGTTTTGAACTCTTTGCTGGTAATCCCTTTTTAGATGATGTGAAACTGCGTCAGGAAGGGACTATTCGCATTTATGACATTATCTTTGGTTACGATGTGCTACTAGAAACTGATGCGTTCATCCGCAAGATTTTACAAGGGGAAGCGTTTCAGAAGCGGATGGGAACTGCTGAGTTTCACCATTTACTAGGTAAGTATGTTCGGGAAGTAGAAAAGCAACTGGGTGTGCAGCATTCCTGCTTGCTGGCTACAGCTTATGAGTATGGCGTGCCTATATATACGTCTTCTCCAGGAGATAGCTCTATTGGGATGAACGTGGCGGCTTTGGCTTTGGAAGGTTCGCAGTTGGTGTTAGATCCATCAATTGACGTAAATGAAACGGCTGCGATCGCATATAATGCCCGTGAGTCAGGCGGTAAAAGTGCGGCTGTAATTCTCGGTGGCGGTAGTCCTAAGAACTTTTTACTACAAACTCAGCCGCAACTTCATGAGGTATTAGGACTAGAAGAACGAGGACATGATTACTTTGTGCAGTTTACCGATGCACGTCCAGATACAGGCGGTTTGTCTGGAGCAACCCCATCAGAAGCCGTTAGCTGGGGTAAAATTGACCCGGAAGAGTTACCTAACACAATTGTTTGTTATACCGATAGTACGATCGCTCTACCACTGGTAACAGCATACGTCTTGAATAAGTGCCAGCCTCGTCCCCTGAAGCGTATCTACGACAAGCGAGAAGCTATTTTGGATAAACTGCAAAAAGACTATCTAGCAGCCAAAAGCCAACCATCGGATCAGGTTCCCGCAGCAGTGGCTGAAAGTGCCCAAAAGCAAACAGCGACTTATCCCTGTGGGCGGCTGATTCCCAATACGTAGGGAGTAGAGGAGGCAGGGGAGCAGGGGACAAGGGGACAAGAGGTGAGAATTTGAAACAAGTCTTTCCCCTTGTCCCCAATTCTCCTTGTCCCCAAGTCCTCTTGCCCATACCCCATGCCCCTCATCCCTTTTGCCCAACCAAAAAATAAGTTGTCATTTTCCCTTTCCCTTTAACTTCAATTTCGCCCCGCTTTTGAAATAAAAATTCGTTACACAATGACTTATAAGTATCTTCTGTAACCTGGATTTTACCAGCAATACCTTGAGATTCCATGCAGCTAGCGATGTTTACCGTGTTTTCCCATAGATTGCAAGTAAATTTGTTGAGGTCAATTACTCCCGCTACTACGGAACCACTATGGATGCCAATACGGATGTTGAAGTTTTGGTTATTTTCAGTATTAAATAGAGCGATCGCAGTTTGGATATGTAGTGCCATAAGAGCGATCGCTTGAGCATGATCTGGACGGTGTGTAGGTAAGCCACCAACTACCATATAAGCATCGCTAATGTTCTTGATTCTCTCTAAACCATATTGTTCGGTGAGGCGATCAAAAGTTGAGAAAATCGAGTTAAGTAAGTTTACCACTTGAATTGCACTCATAGAAGCAGCAATTTCGGTAAAGCCGATAATATCTGCAAATAAAACTGTGACATCAGTAAATTCTTCAGCAATGTTAGCTGATTCTTCTTTCAGTTCCTTGGAGATTGCGGTTGGCAAAATATTCAGCAATAAACGTTCGGTTTCTTCCTGCTGATAACGTAGCGCTTCTTCTGCTGCTATTCGCTGGGTGACATTGCGAAATATGCCACGAACTGCAACTGGATGACCTTCGGAAAATTTACAGTTAATATTACCTTCTAAAAAAATTGTTTGACCATCTTTAGTAACGAATGCCGCTTTCACTTGATCGAACTTTTCTCCTGACAGTACGCGATAAAACCTTTGCCAACATTCTTGTTTAAACTCTGGATGTATAATATCGAAAATGGTCATATTCGCAATTTCAGCTTCGCTATATCCTAAAGTTTCTTGCCATGCAAGATTGACATACAAAAAACGACCATAGACATTGACAGATTGAATCAAGTCATTAGCATTTTCAAATAAATCCCGATAGCGTTCTTCGCTTTCTATCAGAGCATCTTCTGCTTGTTTGCGTTTGATAAACTGGGCGATTTGGCTACCAATAGAACCCATCATTTTCAATAGGTCTTTATCTTTTGGTTGTACGTCACGGCTAAAGAAAACCATCACTCCTAAGATTTCACTATCGTCTAAGATAGGGAAACCAAAGGCTGCGTGCAATCCAGCTTCAGCCGCAGGTTGCGATCGCCTTGTGTCTCCATCTTCTGTGATATCTTTAATCCACAAGGGCAAACGTCTAATCCAAATTCGACCAGGTAAGCCAATACCGGGAGTATAGGTAGTTTGCCAGGTGATTGCCTTAAACTCTCGCACAGAAATTACTCGACTTGACCAAATTTCCACACACCTTAATATTGCATTGATGCTGTGTCCCTGTACAGAAGTGCCAATATATTGACTTGGTGCCCAAAGTTCACCTAAATGCCATCCCAAGTTCTGACAAATCGACTGCAAAATTTGCGGAATTGCCTGCTTTACACTCTGGGATTCTGATAATATGCGAGTGATAGCATACTGGGTACTTGTACGCTGTTCTCGGTATTGTCGAGCCGTAATATCCCGACCAATGTAGACAATATCTTCTAATCCTTGTATTTTTTTCGGAATTACTGAACAAGAAAAAGCAATCAACCGCTTTTCTCTAGTTTTAGTTCGACAAACTACCTCTAAATTCTGAAAATTTTGCCGAAAACAATAATTTTTAAAAATTGATTCTATTAAAAAATGGTCGTCATCTATTATCAGAGATAGTGGACGATTAATTAATTCTTCTTCACTAAAACCAAATAATTCTTGAGCAGCATTATTTACTCTTTTAATATTGCCTTTGCTACTAGTTATTAACAAAGCATCTGGCATTGAATTAATAATTTTTTCCATATAAGTATTGTATGCTGTTAAAGCATCCTTTCGCAGTTTTTCTTCATAAGTTTGTTGTGCTAAATTTTGCTTTAAAATAAATTTATTTGTAACATCTTCAATGAAAACGATTAATTTATTTCTAAATTTATTTTCATTGTGATTGCCGATAATATATATATTCATGTATATATATTTCTGATTTGAACGTCGTCCAATTGCTTCTAAATCAAATAGTTGCTGCTCTCCTCGCAAAATAGCTTGCAAAATCTTTTCAAGTCCGATAAACTCAGGAAAACTTAGCCGGATATCTTTTCCCTGGATCACCTCTTCAGGACTATCTGCAAACCGTTGCACTTGCTCTGATTTATTTATAATGCAAAAATGATCATCCAGTTCCAAATGTTCAAATTTATCTGGTAATGAAGGTTTGTTGAAAATCCGATCTAGTAGTTGGTCTTTCATTGTATTTTTATAAAAAAACTTGATATTTATCTTTAATAGGAAGAGCAAAAAAGGATATTTCAGGGTGTAAGAAGAAAAAATTCCAATTAAATTCCAATTAATTATTACTATATAACAGCATAACTCTGTCGATAACTCAGAAATCATAAGTTAGGAATAACAATTGGTAATATTACATCACTGATTAATAATTACCTTAGCTGTGGTTTCAAATGTTTGCTCAGAAGACAAGTTTGTCTAATCATGATTTGTAGAAGTTGTTAATACTCCGTTTTTTTAATGATATTAATATTAATTTATCAAATATGAGATTTTCATGACTTAACTAATTGTAGTTGAGCGAAAACGGCTACGAGTAAGCTTTTGATTTGATTAATCAGAATTAAGTAAGCATCAATAATATATGTTATATCTTTTGGAGGATTGACAATTGAATAAAGTTTTGTTTTCAGCAGTTTATACTCAAGAACGTAGTTTATAAGCGATCGCCAGTTTAACAAAACCACTCGCAATATGCTTAAGTTCAAGTTTTAATACCCTTTTAAGCCTTGTCGTTATCCACATCTGGGGATATGACATTTCTCTAAAGAGGACTAGTATTTAGATGATTTCAGTCCACTTAAATGGACTTTGGCTATCAGCCTTGCACTTCAGTTTAGGGTGGGATGTCGAGCAAGTGCGATACTTTAAAAAGTATAAAAAATTATTCTGTAATATAATAAATTGTGCTTTTTATTAAATATCGTTTATGCCTTATCGCAGAAAATTTTTAAAAAGAGCAGGATACACAACCCTTTCTGCCTTATTGACTATGGGGTTTTTACAAAAGGATAGGCAGAAGGAAGATGGTACCACAAATGCTGCTACGGCAAATTATCTAAGTGCAAGCGCAAATGTCAATTCTCCCCTTCGACAATTAGCAGCAGCCAAAGGAAAGCGTTATGGCGCAGCAGTTTCTAGTGAATTTTTGCTGCAAGAGAAGGGTTACGCTGACCTAATTGCTCGTGAATGTTCGATAGTGACACCAAATGGTGAATTAAAATGGAACGCCACTGAACCACAGCCAGGAAAATTTACTTTTGATTCAGCAGATGCGATCGCTGGTTTCTGCCAAAAGCATAATATACAATTGCATGGGCATACCCTTTTCTGGCACATGGGAAAACCAGACTGGCTACCTTATCCTCCCACTCTTAAAATGCTCGAACGCCATGTTAAAGGAGTTATGGGGCATTATCGCAATAGCCCTGTTTTAAAGTCTTGGGATATTGCCAATGAAATTATCGCTGATAGTGAAAATGAAACTGATAATCCTACCTACGGTTTGCGTAAAGGGGTAAAACGAGAATTAATTCGAGATTTGTTTTTAATTGCGGCTTCAGTTGATAGTAGCAAGAAATTTTACCTCAACGATTTCGGCATCGAAGGCGCTACATGGAAATCAGATCGTTTCTTAAAAATGGTCGAATACCTGAAGAATAGTGGCGTTAAAATTGATGGTGCAGGTATCCAATCACATCTATGGTTTTCTACTGCCTATGGTTTTGACCAAAAAGGATTTAATTCTGTCTTAAAACGGCTTAATGATCTTCAAGTTAAACCAATAATCACAGAATTAGATATTATCATTGATGCCCCACTGCCTGATAGTATCAAAAAGCTAGACCAGATGGTAGCCGACAGTTACAAGCGATATCTTGACCTCTGCTTTGCGGGTGGAGTTGATACTGTAATTACATGGGGAATTACCGACCGTCATACCTGGATACGTCATCCCGACTGGATGCCAGGAAAAACCTTTAGAAACAATCCAAGTCTCTGGAAATTCCTGCGTCCACTTCCCTTCGATGAAAACCTGCAACCTAAACTTGCTCACAACGCTATTGCCCAGGCTTTTCAGCAAGCAACTTAATACTTCACCCAGACGTAAATAGCACTTTTAAATGTTATTCTCAACGAAGTATGTGGAGATATTATTCATCATTTACGATGATGAGATATAAAGTGTCTTGAAGTAATTAATGATTAAGCCTTAATACAGTATTTCATAAATTCGTGACAAGTTGAGTGACGTACTGGTGAGGCTTGGCGAAACTCAATCAGGCTACAAACTTGTGGAATCTTGTAGTGAGAAATAGCAGCATTCTATTTTTTTTTTGTTGGCTTGGCATACTCCAAATTTCTCGCAAAAATAATGTAGCTACAAACCAAGGCTCAAGCAAGTAACGTCTCCAAAGTCTTTTCGGTTCAGATAACAAGCGATACAACCATTCCAAGCCAACCCTTCCCATCCAGCGAGGAGGAGTAGGTACTGCTCCTGCTACATAGTCCATACAGGCTCCACTAGTCAAAATAGTGTTGGCATGAATATATTCCAGATTTTCCGAAATCCAATGCTCTTGGCGTGGCATACCCATCCCCACCATTAATACATGAGGTTTGTAAGCATTAATTGCAGCCAGAGTCGCGAGATTTTCTTCACTATCTTTATCCATATCAATATAACCATGAGCGCAAGCAATCTGTAAACCAGGAAATTTCTCGCGCAAAATACTTGCTCCTTGTTCCGCCACTCCTGGCTTTGAACCTAAATAGAATACACGCCAGTCTTTACTAGCGGCTTCTGCCATCAGAGGCCATACCCAGTCAGCATAGGTTACTCTTTGTTCTCGTTTCATTGGAAAACCTAACAACTTTCCAATAAACAATAAAGGCATACCATCAATATGAATATATTCAGCCTTGGCATAAAACGCTTGCATTTTTGGATCGTTATGAAAGATATAAAGACTATGCAAGTTGTGATTAGCAATAATCCATTTCTCGTTTTTATCAATAGATTCTTCAATTAATAAATTTAACTCTGGGATAGAGAGTGCATCAACTTTAACACCAAGAAGTTTATAAGAAAATCGATTTTTCATGACTTAAAAAATTTTTATTTTTAGAATTATGAGAGTTAATTTCAGAAGAAAGGCGATTATTTAAATATTTCAAATCTTCAATACTAAAAAAACTTAAATTTAAATTTTTTAGACGTATATATTCTTTGAAATAAATAAATAAATTTAACTAAGAACAACTTACTTCCATGATAATTTGCGCGATGTTCTGCGCTCTTGCATTCCAAGAATATTTCTCTGTAATTAAGGTATATGCTGTATCTACAATTGATTGATATTTATCAAAATTTGAAGCTGCATCTAGCACTGTATTAGCGACTTCTTCAGTAGAGTATCCTGTTACTAAAAGATGTTCTAAGTGCCGGAATTCTTCTAAACCTCGCAATCCTTCTGGTGTTGATACAACTAATTTTCTACTAGCGAAATAATCTAACGCTTTATTACGAGCGCCACCTGCTACTGCTTGCTTAGAGAATGGCAGCAAAGCAATATCTGCATATTTAACATGTTTAACAAAATCCTCTCTTTTAGGGAAAAATCCCAAAAAAGAAATATTAGAAGGTATTGGTTCTGAAATATCACTGCTATCTCTACCTATAACAACAAAATGTATTTTCTCCTGATGATTTTCAATATGTTTAGCAATCTGAATAGTCATTGACACAGACATATCATTACTTGGAAACTGAAATGTTTTAGGAGCAATAAGAACCACTATCTTTGCTGGTCTAAATGCTTGATAAGGGTCTTGGCTCAAAAATAATTCAGTATTTAGTAAGTCTTCAGTAACTCCATTCCCGATACTATAAATCTGCTGTGGAGTTTTACCATACCACTGGTAAATTAGTTTAGGAATTGAGTCGCCTGCTGCAATAATTGGACTACCAGAAAATATCAGAATTCCCTGAGCAATATATGTCTTAATACATTGTACAAACTCCTTGAAAGGATTGGCAACCGAAAACAAGCGCATCCAATATTCATACGCTGAAAATGTATGAAAATCTAAGACAAGAGAGGATTTTCTGCGTTTTCTAAGCCTCAACGAAATCAAAGCAGCTAATCCAGGTAAAGTTTCTTGAGCATAAACGATATCTGGACAAAACTCATCGATACATTTTTCTATAGTTTGAATATATGACTTTAGGCTTCTTGAGCCAATAGAAATAGAAGGTGCATAATTAACAGATGAACAATCTAATCCTAGCTGAAAAACATCAAAATATCTAGTTAGATATTGTCCTAGATAAAAAGGTCTAGTAAATGCACCAAATGGTTGACTAGAATCAAGTGTTGAGACAATTAGTAAACGTTTGCCCATAATCTATTGATGATTTGAATATTTAAAGAATTGATTGTTGAAAATACATTTTTTCACTTATTTAGATAGCTATGAATTATCCAAATATGATTAGTTAATCATCCTGGCAACAGAATCAAACTTCTGAGTTACTTTGGTTAATATCTTCAGAAAATGTGGGAGAAATTGCCAAATTTTTGTAACCAATAATTGCTCTTATATAGGGTAAAAACCAATAAAATATCCATAACGGCCCAGAGTGTCTGATACAAAATATAGTCCAGGGTTTTAATGGAAATCCTTTAATTTGCAACGCCTTTTGTAAGCGCTGTAATATACTTAAATTAGTATCTACCCAACTGTTACGGATAGAGTTTTTAGTACAAGTACCAATATATCCAGGAGCTACCCATATTTGACAACCCAATTTACGCGCTCTGAGGGCATAATCTAAATCTCCTAAACTGTGAATAAAAGCTGTATCAATATTGCCAACTTTTACAGCAACAGTTTTAGGAATTAGTACACAATTACCATACATAGCATCGCATTTTTGAATAACCGAACTTGGTTCTAAAAATTCAAATTTGTTAGAATACCACTTTTTAGATTTTACTGCTCCTCCATAGGTTGCTTTTCCTGTCATTGGGTCTTTAGTTGAACCAACTACAATTGAGTCTGGATAACCTTGTGCAGTCAAATCTTGATGAATCTGTAATAATTTGCTGACAGCATTGGGTTCTAGAAATGTGTCATCATTCAACCATAGATAATAATCATATTGATTCTTTATCGCCTCATCAAAGGCAAGATGCATTCCTCCTACCCAAAATAAATTACCATTACCCTGAAGAATGTGTACGTCTGGATATTCTGCTTTGATAGCTTGTGCAGTCCCGTCAGAGCTACCATCATCAGTTAGGTAAACATCACAATGATGTTTTTGCTCATATAAAGTATGTAGACAGGCAAGAGTTGTATTTCGCCTGTTATGACAGGTCATAACTACAGCTATATTTGCTTTTTTCATCTTATTTACCTCACGTAATTTATATGGAAATGAGCAATACAAATAATAAAGCTATACGTAATTATTTCCATTACGTTTAAAGTTTCGCCATTTTTTCTATCCAGCTACTCAAATTAATATCTAAATTAAAGTTTCGTAATTTTTGTTCCATTCTTCTAACTACCAACATATATCTGTGCAAAACTGATACACGAGGCATTTTTAGTCTGACAACCTCTTGACACAACCATAGATATTTTTCAGAATTGATGTTAAGCTTTCTCAATTTTTTGATTTGTGTATTCCAATCGTTATAGAAGAATAGGTTGAAATAATGAATTGATATAATATCATTCCAATGTTTAATTTGTAATTCTGTTGATAAACGGTTATGTAAAGGTAATGGATAACTATAATTAGCAGGAAGATGTTCGACGTTTTCTTCCAAGGCACATAAAGTTACAGACAAAACAGACTGCTCAACAAAATAAATACCTTGGGGAGGAGTAATATCAAGGCGCATGACTTTTTCAAAGTTCTCTTTCCAAGCTGTAAATATACCCGCACTCCTTCTCACCACGACCAAACCAGAATTCCAGTAAGCTCTAATCCTTTTTTTACCAATTGGTGTTTCAACAAATACCTCACGTTTTACCCCCAGCACTTCATATAATTTTTGCCAGTACCATTCTTGAGAGTCTCGAAAACCTGTAGAACCAATTCCTTGACCATACTCAGGACGTAAACGAACGTTGCAATTAACAGGTAATAAAAATTCTTTTGGTGCAGAAAAAAAGCATTTATCACTGTCTAGAAAAACTAATATTTCTGCATCAATATTTTGTTCTGCATAGGCACACGCCAGGGGCTTATTTGCTAAATAATATTCATGGAATTCTTGATTGATAGGGACTTGTTGATGATTTACCTGCAACGCTTCAAATGCTTTTTGGGTTTGCTTTGATATTGGTTCACCTACTCTAGGATGAAAACTATATATAGGTGTATCTTTCAATTCTCCACAGAACTTACGAATACTTTCTGCAAGCATTAACGACTGAGCTTCTAAGCGCCCAGGTTCTGTACAAATTATAAAAGCTATAGGTATTGACATATTATGAAGTATTTATTTATTTACTAAAATTAGTTACTAAATGGAGATTTTTTGGCTACCATCAATATTTCCTCAAATAAAGCTGAATAACGACGTGCTTGAAGTTCTATGGTGAACTCTTGTTCTGCTTTCTTGCGAGCATAGAATGACAGTTTTTCTAACCTCTGCTCATTTTCAAGTATCCAGGCAATTCCTTTGGCGAAATCATCAACTTCATAAGGGTTAGCTAAATAGCCATTTTGCTGATGATCGACAATATCTTTTAAGCCAGTAGAATTAAATGCAACAACTGGAGTACCACAAGCAAGTGATTCAGAAGCTGTCTGTCCAAAAGATTCTTGCAGAGATGGCACAAGCATCACATCAGCTGCCGAGTAAACAGTTGCTAAAGATAGATCATCATATAAATGCCCTAGATAGTATGTTTTAAAGCCTAAATCGGGTGGATTTTCAGGTTGAGATGCCCCAAAAATAACCACTTCAAAGTTGTCCTTCCATCCGGCCTTACTCAATTCTTGTAGAGCTGGCTGCAACAAATGAAATCCTTTATTTCGATCGCTTGTTGCTTCTATAGCTCCAAAGAGAATCAGCTTCTTATCTTGAGGTAACTTCAGTGTTTCTCGGGCAAAATGTTGATTAATAGGTCGATATTTTTGAGTATCCAATCCGTGAGGAATCACCTCGATTTGCAAATTCTGGAACAAAGAACTGGAACGAGCACACTCTGCTAACCAAGAACTTGGGGAAACCAGAGTTAAATTAATATTTTTCCAAGCTTTTACTTTGCGCCGCCATACCCAACGGGATAAATCCCACTCATTAATACTGTTGAGTTGAGGGCAAGCTCCACAGGATACTTTGTAGCGATCGCATTCTCCAATAACGTGGCACCCTCCAGTAAACCCCCACATATCATGGAGAGTCCAAACTAGAGGACGCTTTAGCTTAGAGAACGTTTCTATTTGCATAAAAGCTCCGCTAATCCAATGCAAATTGATTATATCTGGATTAATCTGAGCAACTTTAGGAATAACTCTATCTGGCAACCATTGAATAAAAAATGGAGTATTTTTCTTTTGAGTATAAAGCTTTAATGGTAGGCTTTCAAATGTCAATTTGGCTTTGGCGATACCTTGAAACAGTCTAATTTTAGGGGCAATTACTGTTTTATCATTACTAGATTTTTCCTGAACTAGCATTTGTGACTGTAGTCCTATATCTTGCAAACCTGTGTGCAAACGATAGGCAGCCCTTGCAGCACCTCCACCAATATCGTGAGTACTAAGATGTAAAACTTTCATTTTTTTTAACTTCGTAATTACTAACTACAATATTTTTATGATTTCGTTCATATTCAAGAGTCAAAGATAGCGATGTAGTTACATACATTAACCAATTCCAACTGGGAGTTAATAATCTTGCTTCTGAAAAATTTACTATTACAATGATAATTAGCATCTGCATTGGCCAATAATCTTCCGGCTTTTTAGCAACAGAAATAATTCGAGTTAATGCCATTACAAAGAACCGGAAAAAGCCTGCTGCAAAAGTAAAAAAACCTAAAAATCCTAATTCTAACAATAGTTCTAAAAAACCATTGTGAGCATTACTTGCCCAATCATAAGTAGCTCTTAGATTAGATGCAGAAGTACTAGTCCAAAATCCAGAAAATCCATAACCAAGCCAGGGTCTTTCCCAAATCTTGGACATCACTAGCTCCCAGAGATCAGAACGTCCATTAAAGGTAAGGTCTTTGCCAGAAGTACCAACTACGGTATCGGCATTATTGATAAGTAACATTAAACCTATAATGAGTAACATTAAAGTCGAAGTAATTAGAATAACTTGTAATTTATAATTAGTTTTTTGAAATGATTTATAGACAGGTAAAAGCAATACCATTGTTAATATAATCGTCAAAGATGTTGTGGAACGTGAGAGGATAATTAGACATATAGATATCCCACATATTCCCCACATCAACCAACGATATCGATGGCTACTAAGAGCAAGGTGCAAAAAAACTCCTGTACTCCAAGCCATCATATATCCTAATTCATTTTTATGACCATAAATTCCGCTCCACATACCTACTAATTCTGGTGATTGATGAATATAACCTGGTATGAATGCAGAAAATATCATAGATAATAATGCAGATACACCAAGCGCCCAAGCGATTAGTCTCATTTGTTCGCGGAGAGAATAACGCATTGCCAAATAGATTGCCAGAAAATATAGCCGGATTAAACCTCTCATATAAGTCAGGCTAGAACTTAAGTCTCCTGACCACAAAAGAGAAAATATAACTATTGTTATCAAAAGAAACTGTAATGGACTTTTGGTAGTTACATAAAGAAAACCTTTCCAGTATAAAAGTAGGAAATAAAACAGAATTAAATATGAAACTATATTGAATATAGTATCTAGCTTATCGCCTCCAAGGGTAGATATAGAAATCTCTTGTGCAGGGTGTATGGTCAATGCCCCTACAGTAATGAGTAATAGTAAGACAGTTAGTATTTTTTCTGTTAATTTTACCTTAATTTCTGACATTTCATCTGTCTATTAATTTACTAGATGGGTTACTATTTTTTGACTGTTGAGTAATTTAATTTTTTCTTCAATTCTTCTTTAAAAATATCCAATGCAGTTGCTTTATAGACTGTTTTCTGCGTAAAAATATCTGCCTCTATATTCCTAACAATAAACGGTGGATGCTTTAAGGGAAACTCTATTGCTTCCATTGGCATATTAATGAAAGAAAATTCTTGCTTGGAATTGAAATGAGTTGCGTCTGCACCAACACCAACATTAGAAATTAAATTGACATTGGGAATAACGCTTAAGCTACCCTGCATCCAGCAAGCAAATGTCCATTGATAATCCCAAGTTATACCTGTAGGATTGTTATAAATAGACTGAAATATTCGTCGCCAATAATTTACTGCTTTTGTATCTATAAGAATGTCATATAAAAGGTTTTCTGCTTGCACCTCTTTCCAGAGTTTCATAGTCAAATCATAATGTTGCCAAGCACGTCTCCAACTTGCCCAACCCCAGCAGTGGTTATAACGAGAAAAGTAGTAACTGTAATTTGTGCGTTTTCGTCCAAATTGAACATTTTGGGCAGATATGGTGCCGATTCTAGTATCATATCTATATTTTTCCAGTAGTTCTTCACTAAATCTGAAAAAAGTCGGGTGAGGGATACAATCATCTTCTAAAATAATTGTTTCTTCAACATTATTAAATACCCAATCTAAACCACTAGATACTCGTTTCGCACAACCTAAGTTGATATCAGCATAATTCTTAATAACTTCACATTCCCAATCAACTCTCTCAATAATTGCCCTAGTTTCTTCACACTTTTCTGCCTCACCTTCGCGGTTGCTGCGCGGTCCATCTGCAATGACAAAAAGCTTTTTTGGTTTGGCTTGGCGAATAGCTTCAAAAACTTTCTCTGTTTTTTGTGAGCGATTGAAAATAATAAAAGTTACTGGTGTTTGCATATTGGATTAATTTTGCTAATATGAATTTATAAGTAAAGGCTAAAAATAGATAACAATCAAAATTTATAAAAAGGAAGTAGCGATCGCATTTGAATTTTGAATATTTTTTGTGTTCTTTTATCAAACCCATTGCATATAAAAGCAGCAGAAGCTTGAGATATTATTGTTGCGATCGCAGCACCAAATCCTGCATATTTAGGAATTAACAATATATTAAGAATAATATTCAATATTGCCCCAAATAAAGTTTTACCTAAAGAAACATGATTCAAACTTTCAGCAATAAACCACGGTGATGTTGCAAGACCCATAAATACAAACAAAGAAGTCCAAATATGAACTGCTAATATTGGACCTGCTTGTGCATATCCACTTCCAAACATCACCATAATTATCTTGTCAGATAGAAATGTCATTGGCAGAGCAATTGCAAAAGATATATATGTGAGAAGACGGAGTAATTGTCCTATTCGCTGATAATAAAGACTTTCTGATTTTTCCTTAGCTGCGTAAATTGAGGGACCAACCGAAGAGACAATAGCCGCCGGAATAAAATACCAAATTTCAGAAACACGAACCGCAGCAGAATAAATTCCAACCTCCTTATCTCCGATCATTTGACCTAACATCACCTGATCGATTCTCATAAAAATCATGATGGCGAACCCTGAAAAAATTAGAGGTAAACTCTCTTTTAAAAGAGTTTTAGCAGCAGTAAAGTTCCAACGCCATAACAACACCGAGGTACCTCTGGCTTGGTAAACAATCAGCAAGCCAATTGCACTCATTGCAAATTCTGCTAATGTTACCCAGGCAAAAGCTAACAATGGTGCTTTTGTTAAAATTAGTGCTATTTTGATGAGAGTATTTAGCAGAAAAGCTATATTTTTAGCGATTACACTGTATTTTGACTGCACCTGTGATTGAAACCACAGTTCAATAGTATCAGCCGCCCTAAAAATCCCTACCATTCCTAAAATTGCAACTAGCCATATCTTCAGTATTTCATGCTCACCTAAGAAGAACATACTGCCAACCGCCAATAAGACAGAGGCAATTCCACCGAGCAACTTTAGCCAAAAAGTGGTTCCTAAAATTTCTTCTTTGTTTGATGATTGACGGACAATATGGCGAACTACTACATCGTCTAGTCCAAGAGTAAAAATCGGACTAAATAAGCTAACAAAGGCTAAAACATAGTTAAATAGACCATACTGCTGTACCCCTAAATAGCGTGCTACCCATACTCCTACTACCAAGCTTGCACCCATACGGAGAATGCGGTCAGCAAACAACCAACCTGTATTAGCAATAATTGCACGTAAGCCAGAACGAGATTTTAATTGTGAGAAGCTTTTAAGTCTTAATTTACTTAGCATTACTTTTTTTAACCATGTGACACTCTTTATAACAATATGCAAATTTTTACTAGCTTGCTAAATTCATCAAAATAGATTGAATTAAATTAGTATTTTACATAATCATTGATTGGCTACTATTTTGTTAATTTTCCAGCAATCAAGATTTTTAAAAAGTAGTTAAATAACAAAATCATGCCCTTAATTTTCCAATAAATATTAGACTCAAATAAAAATATTATTTTCAAATATGAAATAAAATCTGTAAGTTTCGGACATGGTATTGTTTTTAGCTCATCAAGAGAGGTGAAAGCCAATAATAATGGTAGGCTACAATGATTTGTTTGAATGATGTAATTAAATAAAGAATTGCGTTTCCAAAATCTTTTATATTCATAGTTTTTGTCTATATCTAAAAATTTCTTATTATGATACTGGTTATTCTGATGTATTCTATACATCACTAAAGGATTAGACATATAAAACTTTTTAGCCCCTACCAAAGAGGCTCCCCATACCAGGCAGTCATCAGCTCTTACACGCCAATCTTCTGTCTTTGGAATAGGTAAAAATTTTCTAATTATTTCTCGGCGTATTGACAATGTTGAAGTTATGGAGCCAATCCATTCACCATTGCATAAAGTTCGGATTACTGAATAACCCAAATCTAAATCAACTGCGTCAGCTTGAAATGTTCCTTCTTCTGCCCCAAATTTTTTATATGCACAAAATAGGAAGTCACATTCACTACGTCTCTTATAAAAATTCAAGGCAGTTTCTAAATATTGAGGTTCATAAATATCATCGGCATCTAAAAAAAATATAATCTCTCCAGTTGCAGCTAAAAAACCTTCGTTAAAGGATGATAATTGTCCTTGATTTTTTTCTTTGAAGATACATTTAACAGTCTCTATTTGAGTAAATCTAGCAAGGAGTTCCGCAGAATTATCTGTTGATGCGTCATCAACAACAATAATCTCATCAAATTTAACCGTTTGATTTAAAGCACTATCAATTGCATCTGAAACAAATTCAGCATAATTGTAGTTATTAATTAAACAAGATGTTTTGATTTTGTTTTTATCCATATAAAAATGCCTCCCAAATGCAAAAAAAATAAATTAAGATACTTGCAGTGACACTTATACGATTAATGCTCTTTGGTAAATTTGGTTAAACTGCTAGATACTAAATCTTCTTTAATTTGTCGTTTTTTGCTTTCAGGCAAATAATTATTAGACTCATTTTTAATATTCACACCATTAATGACTATCCCTAACACCTTCTGACCTGACTGATTTAAAAATTCTTTAGCTGCATTGGCACTGTTCAAGTCAACTACTCCAGGGCGAACGACTAATAGGATACCGTCAGTGAGGGTGCTTAAAACAGCAGCATCCGCTATTCCTGACAAAGGTGGAGTATCAAAAATAACTAAGTCGTAATCTCTGCTAAAGTTACTTATCAATGTTGCCATCCGTTGAGAATCTAGCAGCGCTACTGGATTGGGAGGCAAAACTCCAGAAGTAAGAACTTCTAGATTAGGCATCACTTCTTGAACAACTGCATCTAAAGAAACTTGACCAACAATGACATTACTTAGTCCAACTGTATTGTTTAGACCCCAGACATGATGCTGTATGGGGTTACGCATATCTGCATCCACTAGTAAAACTCGACGACCCGCTTGAGCCATTGTCACAGCTAAGTTTGCAGATACGTCAGACTTTCCTTCTTTACCAACAGAACTGGTGATTACAACGCTTTTGAGCGGTTTATCAGAACAGAGGAACTTCAAGTTTACTTGGAGTATTTGGTAGGCGTTACCAAGAGGAAAATAAGGAATATCTCTGCCAATAATTTTGGGAATAGGTCTATCAATTCCTGCTATGGAAGAATGAGTTTTAGGATTTTTGCTCTGTGTAGGAATTACTCCTAAAACAGTGTATTTCAAGACTTCTTTAGCCTCTTTAACTGTCTTCACTGAGCGGTCTATCAAGTCTAAACTAAAGGCGACAATGATACCCAAGAAAAGACCAACTGCTCCTCCACCAACAATAAACAGGATTTTGCGAGGCCCTTCTGCTTTATCGGGGACTAAAGCTAGAGAAATGACACGAGCATTAGGAATCTTTTGGTTTTGTGCAATATCAATTTCTTGGCGTTTCTTTAAGAGGGTTTCGTAAGTCGTTTGAGCTGCTTGCAGTTTTCGTTCTAGCTCTCGTTGAGTCTGTTCTAGTCTTGGCAAATTATTTGCTCGTTTGATGTAAGCATCTTGCTGTCGCAAGAGGGTGGCAATTTGTCTTTCTAGCCCAACGCGTTCTGCTTGAGCGCGAGTAATATCTGCAATTAAGCTTTGGCGCAGTTGCCCAAGCTGTAAACTTCCCTCTGTTATCTGGGCTGTCCCAGCGACTTGTCCTGTTCGCTCTTTCAACAAGTTCTTAAGAGCTACGACTTTTTCTTCTAAGCTAGTAATTGTAGGGTGTTCAGGTGAAAAACGAGTCCGCTCTATTGCTAGTTGACTTTCCGTTTCTTGGAGTTGGATAAGCACTTTTTGAACCCCAGGTGCTTGACTCAAGTCAGATGCGATTACACCTTGCCGTGAATCTAACTGAGCTTCACTGCCTAACTGTTGTAAACGACCTTTGACATCATCTAGTTGAGCTTGAGCTTGAGAAATTTGATTTCCTAGCTTGGAAATTGTATCGACTGCTGCGGTTGCTTCTTGTTGCAGGACAACAACTTTATTTTGTTCTTTAAATACCCGCAGTTTTGATTCAGCTCTCCTGACGACTTCTTCAGCTTTGGGTACTTCTGTTACAAGAACTCCTTTGGCTGTCCGTGCTTCATCCTGATTAGCCTGGATATTTAAATCGATATAACTTTTGATAACTTCATTGACGATTTTGGCAGCCAGTTCAGGATCGTTGTTTTTATAAGAAATTTGTACAACATCAGTGCCTTTAATTCCTTCTATTTTTAGTTGGGTCGCTAAGTCGCGAATCGACAGCATTTTGCCTTTATTATCTTTGAGGCTGAGGGTATTAATTGTTCTGTCAATAACTGGATTTGAGCCAATAACTCTCACCTGGGTTTCCAGGGGATTGTCGTTTATATTCAAAGCTTCCAAGCGTCCTATGTCGTCCGGTAAACCTGTGAGTGAGGAAGATCGATTTGTTTTAATCATCAAACTTCCTTCTGCCTTGTATGAGGGTTTTAGTGAAAAGGCATACAAGCATCCAAAGGTAACAGCTATGCTAAAAATTCCGACTAGAGGTAGCCAACGCCGTTGAATAACTTCTAAGTATCTCTGAATATTTACTTCTTCAAACTGTGGTAAAGATTCCATCGTCATAATAAAAAAGTTTTAAAATAATGACTATTTGTATTTGTAGTAGATTTTTCTCGGTATTTTAGCGCACTAGTACTATAGATTACTTCGTTTTGCTAATGTTTGCTGTATCATATTGATGATTTTGTTAATGTTCAATTGTTTTAAAACCAAAGTATTGTCCGATATACTGTCTTACGGAATATACTCTGACTAAACGACGCACAACCTGTTCGCTGCATATATATTAGAGAGCTTAATAAGTAGCGATTTTAACTTACAGGTATTTATAGTATCCTGAGAAAAACAACAGGATAATTCCTAATTTTCTTCGTAATTTATTTAGCTAGTGTTCTTTTTTTTGGTTAACTCACTTTTGTGTTGATACCGATGTAATTATTGATTAGTAATCTAACATTCAATATCATATTATGTAAGAACACTTAATTGAAGAACTTTACAAAAAATTTATATAATATACCAGTATATTCCCTGCACATTCGCTAATTTTAAAAAGATGAGAAGAATTAATACCTTAAGGGTAAGGAATATACAATTTTCCCAGCCTACAAGCAATGTAAGGACTTCAGAGGTAGGCTTTTCGTAGTGAAAAGAGACAATTGGAAAGATTGTATGGATATTTACGTAAGCTTTTAAAAAGCTTTCAGCAACAATTAATTCTTACTCTGAATAACAGTAATTTTGGCAATTATCCAGGACTGGCAATACTAAGATTATGTGAGTTGAGTATTGAAGTTGTAATAACTCGTACTTATGTTCAATTTGCCCAGACTGATGAAGCTTTGTTGATGTGGCTTGAGGTGTGAAAATTACAGCACAGTTCCCATCCTTGGGTTTATATCCCAATATTTTAGATTTAACTGTAAACTTGCAATCACCTTGGTTATATTCTGCTATGGATGCAAAATACGCTTTCTAAGATTTATCTAACAGTTTGGATTTTGTCTTATCAGTGTAACTGTATGGTAACACGCTATAGAGAGAAACGGCTAGTAATACGGGTAACGAAATATTAATTAGTACAGTTACAACGGAAAATAGATAACACGGTAGTGTCAAATTCAGATGTGTTAGAGGGAGGATGGATTGCTTAACCACCCTCTTCTGGATAAAAATCTATGTACACTTAGACTCCACTATATTTTTAATGAAGTTTAGCCATACTCCATAGTACCTGTGTTAATCTGAAGTACTCAAACTAGACTGCTATTTTTGGGTGTTTGTGTCTAGCGAATTGTAATTATTAGACTGAACATTAAGAGATTGAATTATGAAATCCTCTTTTATCACCTTAGTGGTTGTAATTAGCGCACTCTTTCTACCTCAGAGTGTCTATGCTAACCAAGAGAATGTTCCAATTGTAACAGTTGATGCTGATGCTCCAGAGGAGCCGTTTCACGATCGCAATCAGGCTGGAGTTTTATTGACGGAACCAGCGACGATTACCACTACATGGAGTAATTTTACGGGACAGACCAATAATCCTAAACAAACTGCTGAATCAGTTTCGCTAGTGCAGGAACGAGGATGCCAAAAGATGAGTCCGCTTGAGTTCATCAATAATCCAGACGCTTTCTTTAAGGAATGTCAGAAGCCAACAAATACCCAAAGTTCTCAAACTACTGAACCAATTGAGTATTTTAAGGTTCCTAAACTAGATTCTGGAATTAGTGTGACAGTTACTAAATTTTGATGTAGGAATTTTTTGAGCCAGAGATAACTAATTTTTGGTAGTGTGATTTATCTAGATAATTTACGCTAAAACATGGATAATATATTTATGTTGGCTGCTTTAGCTCAAAGCAGAAAAGCTTTGCCGCAATGTTTGCCAAACCCACCAGTAGGTTGTGTAATCGTAGATGTCCAAGAGATAGTAGCTCAAGGATACACGCAAATACCAGGAAAACACCATGCTGAGGCTGACGCACTTAAACAGATTCAAGGCAAAGCTTTCAAGTTTTTGAAAATGTATGTAACTCTTGAACCTTGTTCTTTTCATGGACGCACACCTGCATGTGCTTTAGCGATCGCAGAAGATTGTCGTATACATGAAATATATGTATCTATAGTTGATCCAGACCCTCGCAATAATGGTCAAGGATTAGACATTCTCAGGAAGGCAGGTAAAACAGTCTATGTCGGGTTATGCGCCAATGAAGTCAATACTTTTCTTAACCAATATCTACTAAGTGATGTTTGAATAGTTCGGTTCAAATTGCAACTTAGTATTATTTTGCTGAAAATCTTTGCGACAAGTCAATCATCTATCTTGATACACGAATATGTAATTGTGTCAAGGAGGTTAGAAAGCTTCAAGATGTTTTCTCCTTAAGAGTCTTCGATGATTTCCGACTGATTGGATAAGTGGAGAATCTTGTTGTTTTAGTATGTTATGCAAGAATCAACTACCCACCTCTAAACGTAAATCTTTTCGTTTCAATAAGATATTAGTAGCGATCGCAGGTGCTACTGTCTTGCCAAGTACTATCCTTGGTGCTAGTGTTACCACTGTTACTACTTTTATTCCAAAAAATGTCTCCAAGAGCAATCAAATTGATGATACCGCATTCAATGCAGATGTCTGCGTGCAGTATGACACAAGTACAATTGTCACAAATACCTGCGTCATCGTCATCCTAAATCCCTAATTATAAATATTGAACCTGACTCCTAAAGGAAGCTGTTCTTGAGCAGGATAAGTGCATTCGTTTATATTTCAAAATCGGCTGCTATGTACTCGGCTGGAGATGGTTTTATTATCTAATAAAAAATAGAAGTAAAAAAGGGATATTTTGTATTTAATTAATTTCACTTAATGGGAATTACATAGATGTAAATCCAGACTATGAGAATTTTAAAAACTTTGTAATTTAATAATTCAAAATTGTGTTGGTATTTACTGTTAGTGATTTATCTTGTGGGGATGAAATCGTCGCTCGGTCAAGGTTTCATTTTTCCGTTAACTCCATTGGATAATTTAAGTAGACATAATTGTGTTTGAAAATATGCAATTTTTCAGAATAAAATAGTGGGATTATTTCAAAAGATATAGTGATAATACTTTAGGGTAATTGATTTGTGACTGGTGATAATGTTAGTATTATGGGGTGGGTTGATTTTGGGTTTATTATCTCCAACAATTGACTTGTAATGTATCATAGACCAGAATTCATCAGTATTGCCAATTGATTGATTAGCAGTGTGAAATGGTTGTGGGTCTGAATATCTAGACTTGATACCACTAAATTGATGAGGTTACAGAGGAGCAAATAACCATGAGCAACTTAACATCTCCACCTACCGAAGTTCAAAAAACGAAGAAAAAAAGTTTAGCCGCAGATAAAAAACCTCGAGCTACAGATGATATTGTGCGTAGTTATCTGCAAGAGATCGGGCGTGTAGATTTGTTGACTCGCGAACAAGAGGTTATTTTTGCCCAACAAGTGCAGCTGATGATGAATTTACTAGCTGCTAAAGAAGAATTAGCTGTGAAATTAGACCACGAACCCACACTGCAAGAATGGGCAGATCGAGTGGAGTTAGGTGCTGAGGTGCTAGAGCTACAGTTAAGTCAGGGCCACCAAGCCAAGCAGAAAATGATTCAAGCTAATCTCCGGTTAGTGGTAGCAGTGGCGAAGAAATACCAGCACCGCAATCTGGAATTTATGGATCTAATTCAAGAAGGTACTTTGGGTTTAGAGCGAGGGGTGGATAAATTTGATCCTGCTCTTGGCTATAAGTTTTCTACCTACGCTTACTGGTGGATTCGTCAAGGAATCACGCGAGCGATCGCTCAACAAGGACGGACAATTCGCTTACCGATCCATGTCTTTGAGAAACTGAACAAAATTAAACGGGTACAGCGAGAATTATCTCAACAGCTAGGTCGCGTTCCCACTACTGCTGAAATTGCTAATGCGTTATCTTTGACACCTAGCCAAGTTAGAGAGTGTTTATACTTGGCTCGTCAACCTTTCTCGCTAGAGGCGCGAGTTGGTGAACAACAAGATACAGAATTGCAGGATATCCTAGAGGATGACGGCCCTTCTCCTGAAGACTATGCAGTTGAAGAATCTCTCCACCAAGACTTACAAGACTTGTTGGCAAAGTTGTCTCCGCAACAGCGAGAAATATTAACCTTGCGATTTGGTCTGACTGATGGCTATGAACTTTCTTTAGCACAGATTGGCGATCGCATGGGTATTAGTCGAGAACGGGTACGTCAGATTGAGCAAAAAGCTCTCAGTCTCCTCCGACGACAAAAGGAACAAGTACGTAGTTATTTAGCTAGCTGAGGTTATTTTTCCACAATTTAGAGCAATAAAATTTGGTCATTTTGGGGGAAAATAAACCTAAGCAATCTCTATCAAAGATTTGATATGGGCACATCAAAAACAGTGCAAGAATTGCAAGCGCAATGGGTGAGTTCTGAAAACTTTCGGCGTTATGGACAAGTAATTTTTGCTAGTCTTGATGGCAAAAGTTACGATGTGGAAGATGCCCAGTTAAACCTGCAAAATGGGATTCCACGATTTTATATCATGCGGTTGGAGAAGAGAGGGCGAAAGTTTCACAAAATTACTCGCCATGTACAATGCACTCAATGTCTAGGTTCTTTGGAAGGGAAGGATTGGTTAATTGCTGTTTGTCCTCCTCATAATGATGTGAATGAACCAGTATTAGAAGAGATTGCTGCTTTTCGCATTCCGGGGAATTGTTTTATCAAGCTACATGAGGGTACTTGGCACGCTGGTCCCCATTTTGACCATGAAGCTGTGGATTTTTATAATTTGGAATTAGCTGATACAAATGTGGTGGATCATTTCACTCATGATTTTTTTAAGAGTCATCAATTAGAGTTTGAGATGGTTTCATAAATGTGGTTCTCCTAAACTTGCGATCGCTTCTTGTTTGACTTTCCAAGTATTCGGCAATAAATCTAGAATCGTTGCAGTGCATCCTCTATTCGCCAACTTTATCCTCAAAGGAGTTGGTGATTTGGGCTTTCAAAGCCAATTACCGATCGCAATCATTGGTGCCCAATACGCAGGATTGTCATAGCTGGGATTCATCCCCTCAGATGATAATTTCTTAGCATGAATCATTCTAATTTGAGCTTGTTGCAATGCTTCTGCAATACTCATGCCAGCGTTGCGATAGTTGCTGTAAAATGTTTTGACTAGTTCGGATGTTGATTGATCGCTGACGCTCCACAAAGATGCGATCGCACTTTTAACCCCAACTTGCAATGCAACTCCAGCTAATCCTAGTGTGGCCCGATCGTCGCCAACTGCGGTTTCACAGGCAGTCAATGTGAGTAATTCGACGCTATCCGATTTGCTGGTGAGGTTTCGCAGTGAGTTTTCTAATTGACTAATGGTAAGTTTTTGGTTTTTGCCTGTGACGTTTTTGCCTGTGACAATGAAGGTGTCTTCAGGAATGATCCCAAATTGGGCATGGCTAGCTATGTGGACAATAGGATATGTGGTTTTATCAAGTGTTTTCTCAAAATTTTCAGGGGAAAAGTTTTCATCAATAAGGTCGGTATGATTAGGAAATATACTTTCAACTGCGCTAACTTCATTGGGAACAGCAAAAAGTTGATCAAAAGTCTTCCCGTCAATTGTGGCTTTTTCAGTTAAACCCAAAATTAACGCCTTTTGTGTACTGCGATCGCGGGCTTTGGGTGTGGTAAGTCGTAAACTAGGCGTTGTGGCAATTGCATAAGTTTCGACTAAATATTTCTGTTGTTGGCTGTCGTAAAGCGCTGCCATTGGAACGCTACGCAAAAATCCATCCTGAATAAACACCAAGGTTTTGACTTTCTCTGGCTTGATATCCTCAGCAAAGGGGCGAATTATCCAATCATAAAGCTGTGCCGCAGTTGTTGTATCGTAGTTAAATTCTTCTTGTCCTTTAACTAATCCTGTGCGAAACTCGGTAATTTTTTGCTGTAGGGGGCTTGCAAGAAAATAAAATACCAGTCATTCTAGAAGAATAGGAGGCGCGGATCTGCCCGCGTTTGCTCTGAATTTCTAGAATTGGAATCACAGGGTTCATGCTT
>NZ_JACJSF010000071.1 GCF_014698035.1 Desmonostoc muscorum FACHB-395 | reverse complement strand
GAGATGCGTAATAGGTTCAACATCGTCATTAACAGATTCCTCACTTAAGAATAAGAAGAAGTTTTTTCCTTTTTCAGAGGTGAATTCTTCATTAGCCACCTCCTCAGTCAAAGACCAGTTAGATAATAGAGCTTCTACATGAGTCAGATTTGCTTTGGCTAGGGAATATAATTTTTCGTACTCTTCTACAAGAGGTGCGTAGTAATCTCGCAATGCTAATAATGACTCGATTGCTTTTTGGGGAGGTGAGAAAGGAAAGGGGCTATTCATCAAGTTTGGAATTAACTATACCTTGCGACACTCGTATAGTTATAAAACGACATCGAGTGAATTGGAAAAGAATTGACACTTTTACACCTATTGTAAAGTATTTGAGCAAGTTAAAGCTCCGCTCTGCTTTTCATGTTGTCAAAGTGATTCATACTACAAGAGGATCGCGCTACCCAAAAAGCAATCGAGTGCATTCCCCCTTGGTGTTATGGGAGGAACTGCACTCGTCGAATTTTACTTATTTAAGCAGTTGTGAATTTATAAGTTTTTCCATTTCTCAAGGGTGAGACAAGGTTGTAAAGCAGTAGTAGGTATAAATCCACTGGAAGAAACACCGAAATTGTTTAAAGAAGCAATTTCGTCTTCGGCATTGTTAATGGCTACTCGTATAGCTTTGGTTTTATCTTCAGGAGAAAGTTTATCAATTTTAGCGCTGTCAGGATTTGGAAGGGCAGAACCTTTTGTAAGTGAAAATTCGTGTATTTTGTAAAACTGATCTCCTGCTTCGGGTTTACCCAATAAGAGACAACCTTTAGATTTGACGAACAGACCAACACTCTGCATATTGAAAGCAAAATCACGCTTAGTGACAAACTTCACCTCTTGAACAGGCCCCCAAATAAGGACGGCTTCAGGAAAACCTTTAGCACCGACATCTCGACTTTCTTTACAGCCGTTGTTGTCTCGATCGAGAAAACCGTCACTACAAACTTTCCAATTAACTCTATACAGATCGGGAGTAGTATCAACAAATTTTTTAACTTCATCTGCTTCTGCTTTTTGCTTTGCTGCAATCAACTCAAGTTCTGTTTCTTTGGCAATCTGTTCAGGCGTTTTACTCTGGCAAGAGATGATACCACCACCGACGAGCAAAGCTAAAGTGATGGCGATTTGTGAAGTTTTGAAAAGCATACTATTCTCGCTTAATAGCTAACTATTTATTCTCGGAAAAACTGGATAGTAAAAAAGCTAAATTTAGTTCGATTTGGAAAACTAATTTGATGTATTTATGAAATCAATGAGAGCTAAATTTCATCCTAAATAATATATAATAATTTGATTTCAAATAGCAAGCTAAAACCAGCAATTAACTATTAAAAAGCTTGAACTTTTGTGATGATTTTCCTTTGAATCAGGCAAAAGGGCTAATTTTATAACAGGATGTCAACAAAAAGCAATAGCCAGAAGTACGATATTTTTTTAGACTTCGAGCGATTCCTTTGAAGTGGGGGAATATGCCATAGTGTCTAAGTAAGAATTCAGCATGGGCAATAGTCATTGGGCTACACTCATTCAAAATAGCTGATTCTTCTTCAAGTATCTAACGTATCTTCTTATGGTAAAAAGCTAGCTTTTGCAGTAAGAGGAGGGAGAACAAAAAAGTTAGTGGAGAAATGGTAGAAGTTTGGCGATATTGGGAATTTGAGCATCCATCAAGTTCTGTAGTAAGAGTGATAGTAACACCATCAGGGCTAGAGTTATTTGCAGTGGATGTATTGCAAATAGTAGCTCCAATTTTAAATGATGATTTCGTGAGGTCAATTGAAGTTCAGAAACGATTAGTGATGATGGAGAATAATCAAGTGAGTTTGGTATCAACACTCAGCGCTCTATCGATCCACTCATTAATATCACGAACAAGTGTAGTAGAACACAATGTAGTCAAACAATTTATGCAATGGGTAAGAACAAATGTGATGCCAGTGTTTAAAAATGATGTCACGATGATTGCAATCGAGCAACCAAAATACTTATTTCAACAAATAGATTACTCTCAGAAAGATTCTTTGATTAAGTATTTGTATTTTCAAAATAGTGATTCTTGGTCATCAAATAGTATTGATTTATATTTAAAGTTTATTTTAAAAAAGCTTCCATTGCCAGCTAGCTGTCCTCAGACTATTGATTTAAATAGTATTGACTCCAGAACTAGATATTTTCAAGTATTGAAGACAGTACTAAGGTCAGTCAGCAGTTATGAATATGTTTATGAAGATTTGGTGATAAGGTCGGCAAATTTGTTGCTAGCTCAATCATTAGATTTATTAGTTTATTACCATTTAAATAAATTAAATGAGTCAAATTTAAATCAGGTACTAGAACAAGGATTAATATTACAAGCTCTGGGAACAATGGTTAATAAATCAATTGAGAATTTCAAGGATTTAAAACCAATGTATTTAAACCTATTAGACTACTTTTCAGCAGAGATGCTAGCACTGGACTAAACCCCGAAGCTGATTAAACATGAAATAGAGGAGAAAATCAGATGACAGATATTTTAAACGATGAGGCGGAGATCATTGACGGAGTAGAAGAATTACTCTTAGTAACAGATGAAACAACAGAAGCAGAAAGCACAGAAGATATACAGCAGATGCCAGAAGCAGTAACCGCAGGTGAAAAAACAGAAGCAGGAAATACAGTCCTGCTACAAACAAAAACCGCAGTCACCAATAAAAAACAGTGGAGTCGGAGATTAGTGATAGTGACAGGAGATAAAGGAGGAGTAGGAAAAAGTACTTTCGCCAGAGGATTAGCGCAAACATATTTGGATATGAAAAAAGAATTTTTGGCTTTTGATGCGGACATATCTAATTCTCATTTAAGCAGATTTTATGGGGATAAATGTTTAGTGAGAGAATTAGATTTTTTTACAGAAGGGAATGTAGACATTTTTCTAGATGATTTGAAAGAGTTAATAGAGGAAAGTCTAGACGCAGAAGGGGCAGTTATCCCTGGAAAGTCTTTATTCTTATTGGAATTGCCACCACAGTCTATGAGAATTTTAAAAGATGTTGTAGAACAAATGAAGTTCTTGTCTACAGTTGATGAGTTATATGATATGCGAGTAACAATTGTAGTTGTAATTAGTCGAGTAATGGATTCAGTCAAGCAGTTGACAACTCTATATGATTTTTGTCAAGACCAAGTAGATTATGTCGTAGTGAAGAATTTGTTTTTCGGTTCGCCAGAAAACTTTGTCAGATATAAAGAATCCTCAGACATAACAGCGATGAAGGATATATTAATAGAAAGTAATATTCCGTTTATAGAAATAACAATGCCAGATTTAATAGAACACGCTTATGATTATTTAGACAAAAATAGCTTGACATTTAATCAAGGAATAGAGCAAAAAGAAAAGCCATCAGTGAAAGGAAGGGTAAGTACTTGGATTAGCAAATTCAAGGAACAAGTTGGGTTGGCGAAAAGCATTTTGGGATTAGAAAATGTCCCCCGTTTGTAGACGTGTAGTTATGACTGTAGGTGACTCGCGTGTGGGAAAGTCTACAGTCATCAAGTTATTGATTGAACTATTCCTTAGCCAACATCAAGCTGTTAAGATTTATAACCATGACAACCGTAACAAGTTCAAAGCTTATGCAGGAATAGCGCCAATCGAAAGCTTAAACTTTTTCACTGACAATCCAGATTTGGTATTAGACGATTTACTCAATGACTCATTAGATGTGATTTTTGTAGATATGCCGGGACAGTATATCCAAGAAACCTGTAACTACATATATGAGGCTGATTTTTTTACTGTTTTGGCTGAACTCAACTGGAAACTAACATTCTTACAGCCAATTTCCCATAGAAGTGATTGCATGGAATATTTCTTGCAGCTATTAGATTTTGCAACGGACAATGCTAATTATGTCATAGTCAAAAATCAACATTTTGATACGAGGTTTAAAGAGTATAAGCAATTAATAGAGCAAAAATTGCCATTGGTTGGGGGCACAGAAATTATATTAACAGCCTTGCACAGAGATCATTATCAAGCAATGGAGGATTTAGCCAAACCTTACTCACAATGTTTTCATGAGCAATCCCTATATGTGTTGTATCGCTCATATATTTATCACTGGCTAAAAAATTTCTTTGAGACTGTAAAAAATAATCAAGTCGCAAGTATTTACTTAGGAGTATCAGCAGGTGAGAACATCAGAAATATTGCAGGGGTATTCTGAAGCCGAACAACAGAGGATTGTTGAAACAGCGCATCAAGTGGGGTTAGCAGAAGATGACCCGATGTTTCAAGTCATGGCAACACTTGGCAGATATGAAGAGACAATGATTTCACTGCAAGCACGAATGGAGGCAATGATTGAAGCTTGGGTACTAACAGTCGAAGAGAAAGTGGCGAATACTTCTAAAACAGCCCAATCAATGAACAACACTGTAGTCAGTAATGCTGTGCGTGATGTATTAACTGAACAAATACCTAAGCTGATACAACAATCATCGACATCATCTGCATCCTCGCCACCAAAAGAGATGCGATTATCTACAGGAAATTCTCGGATGCATTTTTGGTCTATCTGCGCTCTGGTAGGAGGAGTGACAGCAGCCGGTGCGATGCTTGCTTCATTTACAACTTGGAACGTGATGACTAACTTGGGCCAAAATCAATCAGTCATCTTGTCAAACAACGACCTGAAGATTTTACAATGGGTAAAATCTAGCGAAGGTAAGCAAACTTATAAGCTCTTTGTTGAGAATCAACAAACTCTGGCTGCTTGTCAAGAAGAAAATCGCTTGAAAGGATATTGCTTGATTCAAATGCAAAAGAACAGAAAATAGCAGAGGGGCAGAGGGGCAGAGGGGCGGAGGAGCAGAGGAGTAATTTCTAACGTTTCATTAACCAAGGTGAAGGATTAGTTATCATATTTACTAAACCACCTAAAATTCGGTTATAGCATCCATACAATTCTCTAGCTGATTCAACAGAAAGATAATTGCACTTTACAGCAAACTCAATCCATGTTTGTGTTTCTGCTGCCTCTGCTTGTCTACGACACGCTCCGCGAACACAGTCATTCAACTTAGCTATAAAAGCTGCTTCATAACGGCGCTTTCTCCAGGCTTCTGCCATATTCGCACATACAGAGCGTGATGATCTACGAATTTGGTGAAGCAGCGCGGTCTTGGGGGTTTCCCCCATGAGCGACTGCTGAACCCGGAGGGTCAGTTAAGGAATATCGTTCTTCAACAGGAAAATTCTTAGAGAATTCAAAAATTCTCATCGCTGCATCAAATGCCATTTGATATTTTTCTAAGTCTTGATGATTTTTAATGGGTTCTCTTTGCATTTCTTACTCTCCTCTGCTCCTCTGCTCCTCTGCTCCTCTGCTCAACCAGTAGCTCTCCAGTCTTGCGGCGAAGGTTCTAGGTAGCCAAAACTTTGAGCTTTAAGAATGGCATTGACCCGATCTCTAGCTCCCAACTTGAGAAAAAGGTTGCCAGTGTGGGATTTGACTGTACTAATACTGATAAATAGTTGATTAGCAATTTCCTTATTGGAGCAGCCACTAGCAATTAATTTGAGAATTTCAATTTCTTGAGTTGTAGGTAACTCGTTGAACTTTTTGCCTTTAATTTTTGTACTCTGACGATGGTTCAATTCCAGAAATCTCTTGATAATCGCTTGGTCAAGATATTCTTCGTTTCGATAGATACTACGGATAGCGTTTTTAATCGACTCGATCTTGGTTGTCTTTAAGAAATATGAATCAGCACCACAGGCAAAAGCTTCGTTAATCACATTTTGACTAGAATAAGCGCTGAGGATAATAACTTTGGATAAAGTGTCCTTCTTAATCCTGGTTGCGATTTCCAGTCCGTTGATATCTGGTAGCCCAATATCAAGTAAGACAATATCAGGATTTGTTGAGTTGACTAACTCTAACCCCTCCAATCCGCAGCTAGCCTCACCGCACAGTTCCATGTCTGATTCTTGTGCGATCGCTGTTCTAATACCAAGTCTACATAGTTCTTGGTCTTCAATTACTACTACCCGAATTGTCATGATAGTCATATTTGCACCGAGAATATTTGTACCGGAAGTTAATCTTTAACCTCTCCTATTTTTATACCATAAATATTTGACTGAAAGCAGCAAGATTAAAAAATAAGTATTAGTTATCTTGCGGATAATCAGAATATAAACATTTGCAAAATAATTCCATATACAGGTTTTAATTAGAACATATATGTCCAAAAAATAGTTATACTTAAAAGTAAAAACCTCTGTGATGAGTCAGTTGGGAACAAAAAAAATAAATTTCGCTCAGGAGTGGCTATATGTCCCAAGCAAAATTCATAAATAAAGTTAATATTTCCACATTACTGCATGACGTATCAAACGCGGTTGTCAGTGAATCAGTTATTTTAAAGCAAATGATGGATGGGGAGTACGGTAGTACTTTGCAAGAGATAAAAACCATTCTAATATCTTTATGGCAGACAAATAATCAAGTAATTCAGTTGATAGAAAGGTATCAAAATCATCAGTCAAGAGATAGAGTTATCGGTTTGAATCCATCCTTGATTAATGAATTTGATTTTGGCGACTTACTAAATAATTTATATCAAGAGTATATGCCAAAAGTTATTAATCGGGGCTTAAGATTGCACTACGAGACTTGTACAGAATATCCGCATGGAACTAGGGTAAAAGGAGATGCAATACATCTTCACAGAATGTGTTCAAATCTACTTCAAAATGCACTTTCATATACAGAGACAGGTGATATATTCTTGCGATTGTTGAACCAGGGTGATGACTTAGTAGTTTTAATTGAAGACACAGGCGTTGGTATTGAACCAGAGGATTTGGCGAATATTTTTCTACCTTTTTATCGTGGGACTATTTCTTCACCTGGCTCCGGGTTAGGATTGTATATTGCAATGATGGTAGCTTATTCTCATGGGCTGAAATTGTCTGTAGATTCCGTTGTCGGTAAGGGAACGATATTTACAATAAAATTTCCCTATCAAGTAAACAATTCTTATGGAGTAGATGCTACAATCCCGAAAAAGTCGAGATTAAGTCATGCGCTACCTGGACGACACTAAGCTATGGGACAAGATAGAGTATGTAGTTGGATGTTTGATATTTGGAGGGCTGTTTATTGCTGCCGTTATCACATTCAGCACTGATATATTTGAAGCCACATTTTACATATTTCTTGCAACAATAATTGCTCCTTTTGTGAAAATAAATCCAATATTAAGACGGTATCTCTTAATCAGTGGATTTATATTTGGATTAGTCATGGGGTATTTTAGTTGAATGCGCCTAATCCCGCATTTCTCACAAGTTTGAAATGCAGAGGGGCAGAGGAGCAGAGGGGAAAGAACTTATACAATCTCTCCCCTGCCCCCCTGCACAGGCACAGGCTTTGAGCATTGGTGAGAAATCCGGGCTAATCTCCTAGATCGGGATTATCATCTTTTTCAAAAGAAAATTCCTGATTTTTATCAGTTTGAATAGGAGGTTGAGCTTGTTGTTTTGCAATTCGCTGCTGATTAAAGGCAACGATTTTTTGTGCTTCTTCATTTGAGAGGTTATTTGAGGTAATTGTAAACTCGTTAGTGTGGTCTTTATATGCAGCAAAAGCTTTTTGATTGGATTGGGTTTTGCGGTTAATATTGATAAACTGTATACCTTCTTTAATAAGTAATTGAAGTCTATAAAGAACGCCTTCATAAACGCGGCCTTCATTTTTAGTATCTTGACCTTTAGCAATGATAGTTTGAACAACGGCAGGAATCAGGGACTTTTTGCTAAAGTCATCGCCTTGATGCTGTTTATTAACCTCTTGATTTGCTGGTGTAGAGGGAGTTAAATTAGCGTTTGATTCCCTTTGAGCCATCATTTGTTGGAGGAATATATGCTTTCTTTGGGTAATTAGATTTTCAACTCTAGAGAAATTATTAGGCTGCTCAGTCACAGGTGTTTCGCTTTGAGTGACACCGAATCTTTGAGAATATTCAGCCAGATATTGATTTTTAAGTTGTAGTCTATAATCTTCAATATTTTGAGTGCTTTTGGTCAAAATATTTCTTAATTTATCTTCAAGGTTTTGACGCGATTGTGAATCCAACTCAACGGGGGATTGCACTGGATGTGGCACTTTCTCCATCATTAGAGCCAGCCGATAAGCCATCATATTATTCGAGATGCCACTGTTGCGATTAATAGAAGCGATGGTTTCTCTAACATCTGTGGATTGCATAACTAAACTTCCAAGTTGTTTAACTGAGGTTCTGGATTGCGAGGCTGGTTTTGAGTTGGCTTCTGTGTTTCGGCATTTTGGGAAATCTTCTGACTATAAAAATTATTAATCGATTGTTCGCGCAACAATTTTAAATCCTCTGTGATTTCGCTAAGTGGTGGCAAAATAATATCGGTTTTCCCATTAATAATAATCTCTTCTTTAGTTTGAATTAAAAATTTAAAATAAAGTTGTGACTGCTCACCCAAAGTTAGTTTAGCATTGGGGTCTTTTTGAAATCGCTCACGGAAACCTTCATTACCTTGGTTTGCTCCAGATGTCCATCTGAGAGAACTCTCCAGTAAGTTCCAAATTTCAGTTAATGCTGGATGAAGTGGTAAAGGAATATCACGAGTTGCGTGGGCATTAGCAGCAGAATTAATTGTTGGGATTTGAAGTTTAGTTGCCAGCAACCTGAGTTTGTCAATTTCTAATGAGGTAATAGCCATAGAATAAACTTGATGCTTCATTTGTTCATCAGTACGGCTCAATTCTAAATGTACAGCAACTCTAGTAGTTCCGTTATGTTCAGTTTTTAAAAGCTTGATATCGCCACTGTTTTCATCATTGGGAGTATAATTGATTCGATAAGTGCCTAATTCTAAATCGTGAGAGTTAAAGGCTTCTAAGGTACTTGTAAGTATTCTTAAGACTTCTAAAGATTTAAAGCTTTCAATAATTTTATGAGTGCCATCAGGAGAAAGAGAGCTTAGGGTGTTAGCAATTTTCCTGGGGTCTTCATCGAGGGAGGGTAGCTCTTTACCTTGTTTTAAGGTATCTGCAACCGTTAAAAACTCTTGCCGCTCTATAGGTAAAAACTTATCTAAAGGTTTTTGAGTAATATTAATATGATATTGTGAGGCTTCAAACTCCATAATTGGATTATCTAAGTTTGTCGCTTGACGACGATGAATACTATAAGTAGATTTCTTCTTTTTAATTAGAAAAGCATCGGCACGATAAACTGTAGAGCCATCATCTTGTTGAACGCCATAATTCTTGACAAGCTCTCTGGCAGCAAAAGCAATGTCTTGATTTTGTTTAGCTTCTAAAAACCTTCTAGGGATTGTTTGTTTATAAACTGTTACCTGTTTGATATTGACCCAACTGTTACCAGTAGGTATGCTGTTAGATGACAACAAATCCTTGTTGACACTAGAGGGTTTTTCAACAAAAGTTTTGTTATCCTCTATGGTGTCAGAAATAATTTCGGATTGGCGACGACGGCGTTTCAATAGGTCTAATTCATCTAATTCATCTAATTCGTCTAATTCATCGACTGATATTGATTCCGTGTTTTGTGAGTTATGAGTGCTGCTCTGTTCTGAAGGCGGACTAACTTGGGATTGAGGGGCTTCGGGAATAATTACTTGATTATTTGTTTGGGAATTAGTTTGCAAACGAGGCGCAATTTTTGACTCTATCTGTTGGGTTAATAATGCTTGTTGTATTCGTATGGATTTGATAATAGCAGCATACAGAGGGCGAGTAGGGGATAAAGGAGATAGAGGACGCAGGGGAGTCAGAGAGGCTTCGGGAATAATTACTGGATCATTTGTTTGGGAATTAGTTTGTGGAAAATCTGCAATTTTTGACTCTGTTTGCTGGGTTAATGATGCCTGTTGTACTTGTATAGATTTGATAGCAGCATACAGAGGGTGAGTACGGGATAAAGGAGATAGAGGACGTAGGGGAGGTAGAGGAGGTGTGGGAGTTGTAGAAGGTGTGAGGAGAATCTCGCTTCCCCCCACACTCTCCACACTCTCCACACTCTCCACACTCTCCACACTCTCCACACTCTCCACACTCTCCACACTCCCCACACTCTTCGCACTCTCCGCACTCTTAAGCTTTAACTCTTGTCCATTTTTGAGAAAAATAAATTGTCGCAGGTCAGGTAAAGGGTTATTTTGCTGCCAATCTTCAAAAGAAACCGCCAAGGCTTTGAGCTTTTCATAAGCAGCTGCGCCAAGTGCTGCAATCAAATCGTCAATACCTTTTTCTGGCCCGGGTAAAGTGATTATTTTGACAGCAGCCCCATGATTGAGCAAAAGTTGACTAGTTTTAATCAAAGCTTTACCGACGTTGACTTGAGTTTTACTTTTGGAATCATGGTCAAAGCAGATTCTAATTTCTCTGTCTGGAGTGGCAAACATGGCAATTTCGGAGCGTAATTTGCTCTCAATTGGATAACCTTGGTCATCTTTAGAGCGATATGCAGCATTAACCCCTGGCAAGCCGATGGCAGCATCACCTTGAGTCAAAATACTAGCAGCTTTCTTAGCGCCTTCAGCAATGGTTACTGGTATATTGTGTTTCCACACAGAAAACCAGAAACCTGATTGGCGATCGCTGGCGCTTGGATTAACGCCAGCTTTCATGTAAATCAGTTCAGCAATATTTTTTGGTACTTCTAATAAGAAGATACTAAGTTCATCTTTGTAAGGATGTTCATATTTGATAAATTTCCCAGTTTTTTGGGCATCAGGTCTAGGAGAATCAGGTTTGTAACAGCCCCAAAGTTTTACTTTCGGCTGATCCCCAGGTAGTAAATCACAGAAAGTGCGGGGGTCAACACCACCATTACACCACCAGCCATCAGTAGAATCAAGATATGCGTAAACTTGGAGAGTTTTATCAGTTAAGCGACCAGCATTTTTACGCTCAATCTGGTCACTATACATTAAGTATTCCCAAGATTCATGGGATTGCTCTATGGAATCAAAATATAAAGACTTAAAATTGGCAGAGGCAATAATCGGATGAATGGCGCTATCAACTACCAGTTCATGCCAGTGTTTAGGCTCGATATGATTTGGGCGTAAATTAACGAATTCATCCATATTAGAACTCTATTTGGGAGCGAGAATCATCAGAGGTTAAAGAGTTGTTTGTCCTGGAGTCGGTTATAGATGTATTCGTTGATAATGATTCTGTAGAAGCTGGCGAATGCTGAGGAGCGTTTGTATTTGCTAAAGATTGTTCGACAATTTTTTCAACTTCTTTAGCTTCATCTGGGTCTACTGTTACAAAATTATTAGTTTTTGGATCAACTTTTGTCCAAGAATAACCTCCACCTTCATCAAGGTTAAGAGCATAAGTATCTTTTCCAAGTTCAATTCTTGCTCTT
This sequence comes from Desmonostoc muscorum FACHB-395, assembly GCF_014698035.1. Classification (GTDB taxonomy): domain Bacteria; phylum Cyanobacteriota; class Cyanobacteriia; order Cyanobacteriales; family Nostocaceae; genus Nostoc; species Nostoc muscorum_A. Next base: position 28,610 of record NZ_JACJSF010000071.1, on the reverse strand, counting down.
TTATTCCATTGTTCTACAGTGTCAGCGCAAACATATTTTATTAAAGGTGCTATGACATTTCTGGCAAAATAATCGCTGCTTTTAGCATAATTGGAAACCAGTTGTAAATGCCGTTCATCAAACATATTTCACCTCAGTTCCCATGTTGTTTTATTGAAGGAGGCAGTTCTTGCTGGAGTCAGAATGGGCGTTTCCCGGATTTCTCACCACATCTCGAATAAGGCTGCGCTTGAGCAGGGGAGCAGGTTCGCTAGTGGGAGCAGAGGAGAGTTCAACGTGCCAAGTTCAATCCCCTCTGCCCCTCTGCCTCTCAAGGTTGTGAGAAATGCGGGGTTAGCCCATTCTGACTTCTGACTTCTACTTCCTGCCTAGTGCCTGACTTGATAATATTTATTAAAGATTTTTGTAAAAGGTCATACTGCTGTGGTTTAGCACCGAGACAATTTAAATCAATCACTTCCCCCGATGCCATCACGCGATTAAAAATAAGATGAAATTCTAAAGAGTCTTGATGAAATTTTAAGAAAGTGACATATTGTAAATCATCCCAGCCGATACCTTGGATATATTCATTGAGAATTTGTTCAGAAACATCTGAGGATAGAGTAATTGGGAAACTTTTCAAAGTAATATAAACATAAATTCCGACCTTTTTCAATCTTGGTCTTTGCTTGCTAAAAACTTGATAACTATTAATTATCCAAGCGGGAGCATGAATGTTAACAAGATGACCGGAATGAATGGTCAATGTCTGCATTAATTGATTAATTATCTCAAAATCAGAGAGGGCATATTCCTTAATCATTATTCTCATTATTTAGTACCTCTGGAATTTGGTTTTGAGCATTTTCGTCCAGGATTGATTTAATTTCTCCAACGCTCAAAACTTTATTATTAGGATTGTTATCTTGTGTAGCAGGTGGAGGGAAACGATTATTGACATCATTCACTCTCAAATCTAAGTCGTACTGAGTCGGATATCTCTGTGTACTTTTCCGAGCTAATTTACTGACAACGGGCTTCCATTTTTTTTCGTTGTATCTATCGATATCTCGCAGAAATTGGGGAATGTTGATGCTTTTTAACTGAGGAACAGACCCCTCTTTTGTATTGGAGTATGCAGGATTGATAAAAACACACTTCCCGGCTGGTAATTTCAAAAACTGGGCCGATTCAAATAGCTTTTTGGTTTTCTCTTGGTCGCTAATGGTATTATTGCTCTTTCCACCACCCGTGGATCTTGATTTATGCTTGTACCTAATTTCTTCGTCTCCCAGAAACGAAGAAAACAATTGTGCTGATTCGTTCTCTCCAGGATTAAAAATAAATTTCGTACTGCAAGCACCAAGGATAGTCTTAGCAACTTCCCGACCATAATTCTTTTCCAACTGCCCCATATTCTGCCAGCCGAGGATGCCGCAGAAACCCTCACTTCGTGATTCATTTAACCATCTGAATAAATCGGGCAGATACAAGGAAGGTAATTCATCCAATGCAACTATCAAAGGGTCAGAGCGTTTTTTGGCTATATTTCGGGCGATGGTCATGTGGAGAACGCTAGTCATCAAGGGTGCAACAGCATCACGGCGCTCTCTGTCTAAACCAAAGATAATCATTTGTTTACCCTTGATTGAGAGTGGTAAAGTCGTTTTACCAATAAAGCAACCCAGTGTGTTCTTGGCCATGAAGCGGGTAAACATGATACTAGCTGTGGCAACAATGCCAGCAACAGTTTTCTCACTTGCGGCGGAACTGAACAACTGACCAAAGGCAATCTTGACCCAAGGGTTGAGATTAGCAGACATTAACCGCGCAATCATCTGCTCACTAGACAAGATGGCGGCACTGGTCATGACATCCGCTCTATCTCCAAATTCTTTGGTTAACATCAATACAGCTTGGGTTAACTGATCCCCAGACGGGCCAAAAAATCCATCTTCATTAGAATTATTCAGAATGCGGAAGTTTTTATTGATGACCGTCGCAATCTGCCGAGCGTTTTCAGCGTCAGAAGAATCTCTTAAAAAATCCAGAGGGTTACAAACTTCTGATTCGGGAAATCCAGGGGCAAAAATATGGACATCGTAGCCAAGAGCTTTAGCATAAGCAGCAATTTTCGCCTGAGACGGATACTTAAAGTCATATAGTAAAATAGGGAACCCTTGGTCAATTGCGGAAAACAACATGGGATTAATGGCACTGAAAGTTTTCCCACTTCCGGGTGCGCCAATGGCAGCAGTTCCCCTTTGTACTTCTGGTACATAAATCGGTACTCCTCCACTACCAATTTGCTTTTTTGCACCTTTGAATTGATGTCTGCCAATATACAAAGCGACACTATCACATCGGGGATAGGCTATTTGTTGCAATGCTTTTTTCTTAGCTGTACTGCTCTCCTTTCTGCCTCCCCAATAGCTAGTAGCAATCTTCTTTTTACTACTGCCATCTCCCAAAAAGACTCTCATTAAAATGTAAGCACCAACTAAACTTAAAACTGTCAGTCCATTTGGTGTAAACAAAGCATTGGTGTACTTGCCAATGCTGTCATGAGGATTTTGAAGCTGCTCAAATCGAAAGGGTTGATTACTTGGCGAAGTAGTCAAATTATTGCTCATAACGTAACAATTCAGGAGTAACAATAGTTAATTGGGGACGGAATGGTACTAATAAAAGCGTAAATCATTGATATTCCTGGCTAGGTTCCACATGAATCTTAGTGGCATTCAATCGGGGACGCTAGAAGGACTACCAAAAATAATTGGGTCTTTTTCATGGTAAGTAATGAATGGCACTGGCCCGATAAAATAGGGGGTACAAGTCCGACCAACAAAAGGAATAGTCTTGCAGAAACGGAAAAACATAGCAGTGTTAATAGAACCGCTCGATTCATCTATATCCCAAACCACTTGTTTAAATGATTTACCAAAGGGATGGCGACCAGTTGGCTCAAAACCCCCATTAGCTACAGCTAAAATTCCATACCCACCTTTAACTTTCTGAACTTTTCCCGAAATCCATTGCGCTCCAGTAGTCTTACCAAGACCTGAAGCTTCAAAGTGGGCGCAATTATTTTGATTACAAGGGACATTAAAACCCTCTTGATAACTGCCAGAGATGCTGCGAATCCGGTTAGCTTCTATATCTCCTAAAGGCAAATCTACTTGACCAACGAAAGAAAGATCCGGCTCTGGCAGGCTAGGAAAATTATTCCAAGGTAAATCTTTCAATCCCGGGATGTCTGAAATGAGAGTATCTTGCCAATTAGCAAATTTATCAAATGATGAGTTTTCAATTCCCGGAATCGATGTCAGTTTATATTTAGATAAGTCAATTTCATTGCCGAGAGTGATATTATCTAAATTGTAATAATTAGCAACGTTACCAATTTTTTGATTAGTGCTGATACCCATTTGGCGAAGAAAGTCAGCTATTGGCGGTACACTACTGGCTGATTGAGCAGCTAAATCAGGTATAGCCTTGACTAAATCGCTAAGAGTCTGAGTTTTGATTATTCCCAAATCAGAAAGCTTTAAGCTATCTAAATCAATACTTAAGACTTGAGATATTGTGGATAGAGTGAGTTTTTGAATGTCGAAATTGGCATCTTCAAAATCCCCAAGCTCCATAAAATCGCCAATACTTTGTCCAGCTTGCCAAATTCTAGTCTGATTACCTCGGTCAGTTGGGTAAGTCACATTACCAGATTCAGATACAATCATGTCTTGAAACTTCATTTTTGACCAGTCTGGAATCAAGCCATTATTGCTACTGACAAATGGGACTTGTGCTGAGGCTTTGGGCAGCAGAAATCCAATTACCTGATTCATAATTCCATACTTCCAAAAACTGTGAATAAACAATCCTCCTAGCAATCCAAACAATATTAAATAGCGAATCATGTCAAAAGTAATTTTGGGCGAACGATTTGATGATTTCATATTTGTCCAAGCTCGATTAATTTGTTAACTAATTTCAGTGAAACACCAGCCTTATCTGCCGCAGTAGGCATTTGCTCTCCAGCTTGAAAATGAGTCAAGAATTGCTCAATCCGATTGTGAAGTTCATCAGATGAGGAGAGCGAACCATTACTAATCGCTACCCTCATCCCCGCTCTGATTTGTTTTGTGGTGTTGATAGTTTGTACTAGGGGCGATAATAAGGGTCGAGTTACTGTTGAAGATGGCTTATCCGAGATAATTGACACTTGACTGTATTCAGGACGGGAATTAGATGGGGTAACTTGAAAGTGGTAAACTTTGCGCGAGCCAGAAGCAGTTTGAGTAATCACTGTAAGCAAAGTTGCACTTGTTTGCGGCAGTCCTGGAACCGGAAGCTTTTTGATCCGGCGTAAGTGAAGTAGTCCAGCACTACTGTTTTGACAGTTCTGGTCGATTCCCTCTAAACAACCATCAGTGTCAATCAAAACTTGTGAGGGATCGTCAATCCACACCCGCTTCACCATCTCATTGACTTCATAAAATGAAATTGATACGCCTGAGCCATTCCAGACCTTAATTTTTTGCAGCTTGGCAGTACTGCCACTAACCTGAGATTGCTTTATAGTGCGGACTGTGCTTTGAGCATAAGTTTTGACTGGAACTAAACACACTGCCAAAAAAGCAGCAACCCCAAGCGGGAACGCTGTCACGAGTTTTAACTTCTTCACGGCAACTCCAGAGAACGGTTCACCAAAAAGGTAATCTTCGTCCCTTGTGGGATATACCAAACATTGGGGCGAGGGGTGATTTGTTGGTTAGAAGTTTCTGCACGACGAGTAATAATGTCACTAAGCTTGCCAAAAGCACCTTGTAAGAATGCCCCGCCAATATTGCGCTGGCTGTTTGAAGTCGTGCTAGAGCTAAATGTCCCAGTAGCAGAATTAATTACACTGCTACTGGAATCAGATTGATTCAGGATTGCTCCTACTTGACCCAAACCACTGGCTAATGCCACAGTCAAGTCAGAACCTCCGCCTTTGTGATCTTGGAACTGTTTAGCTAACAACGGTTTTCCGCCTTCTCCTAATACAGAAATTGCACCGCTACTAATTGGGTACTCAGTGTTATCTTTGATAATGCTCGTGACTTGCACACTTACATAAGAGCCACCATTAACCTGTAGGGGTTCAACGGCCAATAAAGTGCCTTTATGAATTGCCACATTTCCATAGTTGTCATGCAAGTCAGCCGTTAATCTAGCAACATAGCGTTTACTATCATCTGGATTTTGCTGTTGTTGGAAGCGATTTTCGCTTTGCTGCTTGACGACTGAAGTCACTAAAACACCATTTGCGAATTCCCCAACAACTAAATAGCGAGTTTTACGCTGTTGCAGAATTTGGTTTTCTTGAGGCAAGTAATTAGCATCTGCTATTTGTTTATCAGATTTAGAATTGGCTGACCAACGAGGGCGAATTTTCTCAATTTCTGTGGGTGTACTGTTAGAGAAGTTAGGACGTGTTTCCTGTGTTGTATAAGCACTATTAGGTGGCTGTAGTTGAATTCGTGTTGTACTCGGTGTTTGAAAGGATGTTGCCTCTGTTGATATCTGCTGGTTATTTGAAGTAGGTGTATAAGCGATTTTTCCGTAAGATCCTAAGCTGCGAAGTCGATTAAATTCAGCTATCACGTCTGTTGGCGTTTCTGTTATCGGCGTAACAGTCCTAACAGGATTACTAATTCTTGGCAATATTTGATTACGAGGTGATGATGAAATAGTCGAGTTAGTTCTACTCGGAACGTAATATCGTCTAGGGCTAGGACTTTGTGTTTGTGCTACAGGTCTAGCTGTTGATAGTGGTGGTGAAGCTGCAACACTTACAGGTTTATTATTAACTTTAACTTCCTGCTTACTCTGATTAATCTTATTTAATTCATCTTCTTGTTTATTCAAGGCTAATTTGGCATAGACATCACCATCTTTTGGCTCGACTTTCTCCAAAGCTGGGGATGTTTTATCAGCTTTAGCAGTTATCGCTTCTGGACTTCTACCAGGATTGAAAATGCCATTAAGAAAATAGAATATCGCTAAAAACCCTAAGCCAAAAGGAATAGCGATTATCCCTAATCTTGACCAAGGAGAAGTACTGACAGTGTGCTTGGTAATCAATGGAAATTCTTCGGAGTCTTCCCGGTTAGGTTTTTCTCTTCTTTGTCCATCATTTGTATCCTCTGAAAATCTCAAGATTTGATCTATAGTCAAATTCTGGTGTTCGTTTTTTAGTGACATGATTATTAAGGTTTTAGATCATTGATTTGTGTAATTTCTAAACCAGCGCTACGAGCTTCATAGATTTTCCGAGAAAGTTCAGTGAGGGCAGTAATTTCTTGTGGCGTATTTACTGCTTCGACAGTCACAGTCTTATTGAAGGTAATTCCTTGTCCAGTATTATCAGAGGTTGTAAAAGTCACAATAGTTGCAACGATATCTACTTGCCATACCCCATTTCTAATTAATCGCGGCTCTCCGATATAACGAGGAATTAAAGACGCTTGCATATTTCCTTCAAATATTCTGCTTGGGGTGAGTTGCGCTAGCTTTTGTAAAAAGGCTGCTCGAAAGTTCTGATTTTCACTGATTGCAAATGCAGCTTCATAAGCCTTAGTTGTAACTTTCTTTTTTCCACTTGCTGTATCAATATCTATTCCTTTGTCTTGCTTGGTAATTGGTTCTCCCAAGTCGTTGTAAATTTTAACTAATCCATCCCAGCTAAACATTCTAGTAAACGTATCGCCAACAAACTTCTTAATTACTTCTGGCGAACGTTGATTTTCGTCTACTGATTTAGCAGTAATAGTTTTGCCATCATCTAACTGTACTAAAGCTAATTGCTTTTTACTTAATCCTCTGATTGCTCCATAATTGAGAAATTGCAATAATAATGAAAATATTGCACAAGAAAATCCTACTAATGAAATGATTCCAATTCTTGTCGGGACTGATTTATTAAATTGCAGTAGCTGTAATCGCTCTGGTTTTCGGTTTTTTGTATTTACCATATTTTTTGAAGAGGAGTGCTGAATCTCTGTCAGAATTCAGGAGTAAGAATTCAGGAGTTAAAGAATCAAATAAAGACTTGATAAATGAATACCTTAATCTTAATAAACTCCTTATATATTCTGGCTTCTGACTCCTGAGTACTGAATTCTTACGAATCTCTTATTTCATAAACTTTGCCAAACTAACACCTCTAGTGATTATTGCAATGCCAGCTTCTGCGGCAATTGCACCATAAGTCTCTGAGGCTTTATTAATTTGTTGTAGCAGCGCTAAACCACCACCTGCGGCTAATCCCGTAGCCAAGAAGGGAGCGCAAATGCCAATTGTAAACAGGAAGAACATAGGTTGATCTGCTTGAGAATCAGAAATTAATTGTCCAGCAAAACCAACAATCATATTAAAAGAGAGTTTACCTATGCCAATACTGAAATAACCAATCAGCCAAGTGTAAATTGATTTCGCTCCGTAAGGTAACAAAGAACCTCCAACAGCAAGTGGGCCGAGAAATGCTGTAACTAACATTGTTAATTCAATTGCCCATTGATATGAGCCATTCATCGACAGCATCACCAATGAAATTATTGAAGTCACGCCGGAACCAATAAAACCACTAATGGAAGAAAATAATATCTGAAGTGGATTTCTTTTGTTTTTTATTGCATCAATCGGAGCTTCAATGACTTTATCTATCCCATCCATCAGCCATTTGAAGGGGCCACTATTTTGATCAAAAGCTGACGGGTATTTTTGGCTTAAATCTTCTTTAGCCTGTTGTAAACAAGCAATTGCTTCATTCGGCTGTAATGAAGAACTGCGACATCTTTCAATTGCTAATCCGATAGCGCTTCGAGCTACTGATACCCCTGCTGCTTTTTGAAATGCGACTCTTAAATCTAGCCCCGAAGCCGTTTTTATCAACACCATATTATTTACATTGTTGATGTAGTTCCTAATCCCTAACGTCGAGTTTCCTAGCACTTTGCCATGATTTGACAACAACACCACCACAATCAAGGGCCAGATAAAATCAGTAAAAGCTCGTTGCTCATCACCATTGAGCATTTGTTTTGTCCACTCAATCATGAAAAAGGTTAATGTCGCAACTGCAAATAATGCGCCTACGGTACATATACTGTTGTACAGTTCACCAGTTAAAGTTTTATTCCACAAATCATCAAATCCTGCTGATATGAATACACTTGTTTCAGATGCTTTTTTGGCTAAATCACCACCAATCGCTTGTTGCGCTAATAAATACATATAAGAATCCTTTCTTTTGCATAAGAGGTCTAAGGGAGTGTGTTCACAATTTGCAATGGGCGAAGCCCATTGTGAATTGCGAATTGCAAACACACTTTCTTCAGGGTGAGTAAGTAGGATCGAGTACAGACATAGCAGCAACTTCGAGATTGAGAGAAATTAATCCTTCTTGTTGAATGTCTTCTTTTTGGCGATTTGCTGCTAATTGTTCTGCAATCTGTGTCAGCATCATATTAGACTGTGCTGTATCAGAGCGTGATTGCAAAGAATCAGTACGCTGTTGTGCCAGCATCGAAACTATCTGTGCATTTTGGGCTGCCATTACCTTTAAAATATTCTGTGAGGCATTCATCTCTTGCGCAAGATGTCCCAGGTCTGATGCATCTTGAGCCGTTTGTGCAGTTTGATCAATTTTCTTAGAAGTATCTTGCTGACCAAGTTGCCCTAATACACCAGATACTGAGGCTTTGGTAATTTCTCGCTGTAAGTCTTGTGCTTGTATTGAAGCTAATGCCCAGTCAGAGTCCGAGGCTAGTGCTACTTTCAGACGCTGACCACTTTCAACTGGATCTGGCGCACCCATCACACCAGTAGCACTATTAATTGCAGAATTAGCATCCTCTTGGGCTGCTGCCCACAAAGTATTAATTTTATCTGAAGCTATACTTCTAATTTGGCTCATTTCCCCCTCAATTTGGCTCTTAATTGAAGCCAGGAAACTATCTAGATTTAGTGATAGCCCATAACTTGGTGCAGTGATTAATAGGCTTGCAACTCCGCTAGATATAAACACGGTTAAACTAAATCTTTTAAGTTTGTTCATGCTGCAATGCTCCACCTTTTTTCACTACTAAAGTTTTAAGAGTTAAACTCCTGAGTAATTCTTGGGCTGATGATGATAATGGCTCTCCTCGAATCATTTTGATGTAATCTTCGGAAAACTTCACCAGTCCGAGTATTGGGCTATCTTGATATTCTTTCAGGAATAAAGTTCGTAATTCTTGCTCCGAAGGATTATTAGCGACTGCGGCCAATAAACAATAGGCTGGATAATAACGACAGAATGTAAGTTTACCTAAATCATCTAATAACCACTGTGAGTAAATCCCAGATTTTGTTGGGTAGAAAGCCTCTGTACTATTGTTTTGAATGATTTCATAAGGATATTTAAATCTAGCAACAAAGGGATCTACTGCCGAAGACTGAATTCTCCCGATCAATCGGGTTGTAATATTGGCGAAGATTTTTGCTGCGGCTTTGCTTTGGTAAATACTCTCTGGTTCTTGAGCCGAGAGAATTACTCGTATCCCTGCTTTTGCGCCATTGGCACACAACCGCCCAATTAACTCGGCGATCGCATCAAATTGAAATAGAATCGGCGCTTCATCCAGAAAGAAGATACTGGCTTTAGAAGATAAAGCACGTCGAAGGGCTGCGGCATAAGCTGATAAAGCTAAAATCGCTGCATCTGCCTCACTCGATAAATTCCGCAGCGCAAATACCAGCAACTTAGCATCAGTTCGGAAAGTTGAGGGACGACTAATTGATTCTCCAACTCTGGTTGAGAGCCAGTACTTTAATCTCAACCTGATTTGCTCCAAGGCTGATAAAATTTCCTGGCTATTGCTGGCTATAGAATCTATCTTGAGAAATGCTGGCGAACAATAATTCAAAAAATCTTGTAATGTGGGAGTATCCAGCCAAGCTTTAGTGCCAACTCCTGCGGCTAATGCCAACTTATACCGGACTTTGATTTCATCATCATTAAAAAACGTTTTTAAGGCTAGGGCAATGATTGATTCAATATTAGTAATCATGGAAGGGCTAACGCCAATCACGCTAGTTCCAATCACCATTGTCATTAAGACTGATTTCAAGAATTCCTTAAAATCATTCAATCTTTCATTAATGGTTTCTTGATCCATCCCCCTCAAATTAGGTAGTTCAAACAAATTATTCGACTCTTTGGAAATATCAAAGTATGCTCCATCCTGACCTAGCAAATTGGTGTAATCACTAAATGTCGATGTCCCGTCTGGTTTGGGGTAATCTAATGCTACTACTGGTATATCTTGGGCTAATGCAGGTGTTAAAATTCCTGCCACCAGTACTGATTTCCCGGAACGAGTTGCACCAAAAACTGCTATATTCTTATGCTGTTTGTACAAATCCAGGTGTACTGGCGTACCCCCCTCTTCGGCAATCAACTCAAAGCCAGTCTGATCTCCTGTAGCTGTACGAATCAAAGGCATCAGCCCTGGTGCTTCGGAACTGAAATAAGGTAATCTGCGGTTAAAAGGTTTTGCCAGCAGTGGCTCCCAAACAAATGGACAACATTGCAACCATGTCTTCCAGGCGTATTCTTTTTCTCGATCTACTGCTGCTGGTCTTAAAAAGTAGGAAGCTAAGTATTTGCAAGCCTCATTAAGTTCTCTTGTTGATTTTCTATGGACAAGAAAAGCTACTCCGGTATAAACGACAACGCTTCCTTTGTAAATGGTTCGTTGTGCCTCTACAGATTCTTCAATATTTATTCCGGCTTTGACATCGATGTTTCCTTTACTTGTTGATAAGGCTGTCGATGTAATTGACTGTTTAGTAAGGCGTTGTAAATTAGTTTTGGTAATTGCCTGATTAGCTTTAGTGATTTGACAGATAATTTCTGTATCTGAGATACTTTCTTTGGAAATTAATTCCCAAAGGTATCGTAATTGAGAGTGTTCATCTATCCAGCCGCCCGGCTTTTGGCTAAAGTTCATCACCCCAATATATTTATCTTGAATCTTTACCCATTGCCGATCTAAGAATGGAACTGATTCTTCATTTTCCAACAGATGATGTCGAATGTGAAAATCACTTGTTTGATTTTCTACTAATCCTTGAGTTTGACTAATCACTAAGGGATTAGGAATTGCTGTTGGTGATGTCAGATTAAATTGATGCCATAAGACTTTCCAAATATCTTCAGCACTCAAAACTCTAATCCCTAGTTTCATTTTGTTACTCAGCAACGATTCCCACTGCAAAAACCCATCACTAAATGAATTCTTGAGAATATTTTCAATCCGGCTATTGTTAAAAGCGTGAATTTCTCCGGTGAATTTGAACCAAACTTTCTCTAACTTTCGGATTGCCGACTCTACAATGTCTTGGCTTCTCTCTGACTCAGCTAACGCTGTATAAGTACACCATAATCTTAAAAACTTGTTCTTCCTGACTCCAGACTTAGTTAGTTCTTTGATTCGTAACCTTTCACTCCTAATTAGTAATTTCAATTGCTCAATATCACAATTGGTTTCGATAGACTCTAATTCTGATTGCCTGGAATAATCGTCTGTAAAGGAACCTAAATGTATGGTTAATGACTCTCCTGATGGGATCTCTTTTAAACCTGCCTCTATGCTCTCAAAGATTGGGAGGATTTGCTCTGAGGCTAAGTTAGAATGAATTCCAACACAATCAAAACAGAATTTGATTTGAATCGATTCCCCATTTTTGAGAATTAATGCTCCTATCCCTTTTCTCCCTCCCAAAGCAATATCGCAAACCCCAGCTAAATGGATAATGTCTTCAAAGGGGGTAAGAGTTTTTACTACATTAACTTGCTCGGTTTCTAACCTTTGTTTTTTGATCTTATCTGTCTGCTTTGTTGCCATAACTTTAATAATTATGCCGTTTATATCCTCTGCTAATTCGAGGCACTGCCACAAACTTGCCAAAAAATTCTTGATTTGATGAAAGTAACCACCATGTAGCCCATCCCCAAGCTATGCTTAATCCTGTGCCTAACCAACTTGTTTTCAATATATAGTTGAAAACGAATATATTTAATATTGCTATAACTGACCAAGGGAAAATCTGATCGGCGGGAAATGGGCCTAATCGGGGTCTATCTCCCAAGATTCTATTTACATTTCTAAATTTATTTTCATCTCTCATCATTTTTTATTGCTTGTTAATATGAAGCATTTCTGGAATCAGGGCACTTTTTCTCATTCAAGAAATGCTGCAACTAAATGGGTGTTGCCTTTAACAGTTATGAGTTATCAGTTATCAGTTATCAATCTTTCACTGATAACTGATAACTGTTCACTGTTCACTGAACTATGCCCCAGTAATCAAGCCAGTAACTAAGTCTCCAACAAAGACTGAAAGTACGATAATTAATGGAGTCCTGGCTAATGTCTGCCAATCTTCATCATTCCGGGCTGCTTGAACAATTCTTACCAAGCTGATACCTACATAGAGTAGGAATAGACCTCTCAATACGTTGAAGAACAATTCTATAACTGCTTGTGTTTGCCCGTTACCAGCATTACCAAAAGCACCAGTCATCCAGGTTTGAGCATTGTTAAAAAACTGGGCTTCGGCTGGCGAAGAAGCAAAATCCAAGAGAAATATTAACGACAGAAATGCAAACAATATTGCATATAAATTCACCCCCCATTTCCGTTGTAGTTTTTCAAAATTTGTTAGCAATGCCTGTGTTTGTTTTGGAATTGCAACTGCTATTGCTCCTGCAATCATCAATCCTCCAAGCATTATGTTATGGACTGACATCTCCAGAATCATTAATGCTCCCGTTACTCCCATCAGCCCAATTGTGCTACCTGAAATCACAATATTTTTTCTTGATGGTAAGGCTGCTGTTGGTCTTGCCTCAAAGCTAGTTGTATTAGAATTCTCGTAGTCTGATATTTGCATAATTTGCGAGTTCATGAAATCTTATCCACATTATTCACAACTCACTTTCAAACTCCTACAGACTCTAGTACAAAAAAACTAGTTCTTTTGGCTACAGAGAATATTTATTACAGCTTTTTAGGTATAGGCTCTATTACTAATTTCTGCCCAAGTTGAATATTACTAGCACCCGCTTTTAGTTCTAAAACCTGTGTCGCAGCAACACCGTAATAGATTGGACAAGGATTTTTCATGCATGGGGGTGCATTGCGAATTATTGTTGTCACCAGATTATTTTTAAGGTATATAATGTCCAACGGCACTTTGACTTGGTGCATCCAAAAGGGTACACGCTTATACTCTCGACCCAAGTTAAACAACATTCCGCGATCGCTCTCTAGATTATTTCTCCACTTGAGTCCTTTCTCTAGTTCTTGTGGTTTATTTGCCGCTTCTAAATAAAAGGTCTGGTTATTGTGAATAAGCTTATACTGAAGAGGCAATTTTTGGGGACGAGTTTCGATATAAGATATTACTGCTGTGAACAAGATTACTGACACCCCAGCAATTGGCCCAGCGATGTTTAGCAGCTTAAAGCCAGCAGCATACCAATCGATTTTCGATTGAAACTTTAGTATTTGCATAAAATTAACTACCAAAAATATCGATATCGCCCAGACTATATATTGATGAATCCACCGGACTAGATGGTAGTCCTTGCAAATCTGCCTTATTACGCATACTTTCTATTCGGTCAGCTTCACGTATTGCCAGAGGATTTACGCTTTTTCTTGATTCTAATAGTGCAGTTAGGGTAATTTGTAATGGCGGCAAATCCTCTAGTGCTGGAGTTTCTTCATCAAAGGATTGACAAAATATTGAGAATGCTGCCCTTTCGACGATTGCCTGAATTTCTGCACCGACACAGCGATGTGTTACCTTCAATAATCTTTGCCATTCTTCTGGGGTAAAGGCATCTCCACCATGACTAAAGCGCTGATCAAATCTTGCTAGGTGAATCTTAAATATAGAATGTCTTTCGCCATTGTTTGGTAAGTCGATTTTGAATATCTGATCAAACCGTCCACTTCTGGTTAACTCTGGTGGTAGCCATTGGATATTATTGGCAGAAGCAATTATTAATACATCACTTGTTCTTTCCTGCATCCAAGTGAGTAACATCCCTGCTAATCTTCGTGATAAATCATCATCTCCAGCAAATCCCTTGTCAAAGTCATCCAGGTAAAAAATTATACGGTTAATTCGGTCTACCAGTGCCAATAACTTTTTGAGTTTGTATTCCGCCATATTTCCATAACTGCGGAAATGGCCCCACTCCACGATTACTAAGGGTAATTCTAGTATTTGAGAACAAGCCTTAGCCGAGTGAGATTTACCTGTTCCGGGTGGGCCAATCAATAAAACACCTTTTGGTAGGCGCAAGTTGTAAGACTTCGCTAACGGTGTCAGGAGGCGCTTGTATCCCTTAAATGCTGACTGCATTAACTCCAGTCCCCCGACTGGAATTGTCATCGGTTGCAGAAATTCCACATTGTAAACTCGTTTGAGTAACTCAATTTTATAAGCAGAAACTTTTTTGACTAATTCACTGTTGTCAAAAATAGGGTGTTGGGGGTAGGGTGTTGGGTGTAGTGAAGACGGGGCTTGTACGAAGATGGTTGTTGGAGCTTTCTCTACACCCGACACCCGACACCCGACACCCTGCCCCAAAGGGGCTTTGTCAATTGCTAGAGCAGTTTTTACCCCTGTTTCAATATCTGCCAAATACATCCCGACACAAGTATTCGCTATTTCATTGATTTGGACTAGTGTAATTGAGTCGGGTAATATTTGTGGCAGATAATCGCTAATTTCCTCAACTGTGGGTAACTCTTGGGTAATTGTGGGTATTAGACCAGCTATATCTGACTTGAGGCTTGCGTTTGACCCCAGCAACAAAGCTGTTTTACTGGAGTTATGGTTGTAAAGCTTAATGTTAATCAGTGCTGACTTAATCCATTCTGCTGTCAGGAAGGAATCCGCATCCGTCGCTCCTTGTCCAAGCCACGGATATATCCCTTCCAGGATCAAAATCCCTTGTAACTGGGTTGTCTTCCAAAACCGCAAAATCTCAAAGGAATCTTCGCGTACAACTTTAAAAGCGATTCTGTTGTATTCTTTAATTTCTGAAAATGCCAATCCCCAATCACTTATTGTTAAGTGGTATAGTTTGTCATCCTCTAACATCCAAAGATAACAATTAATACCACTATTAATGCATTTTTGAGTTAGGTTTTTGAGTAAGCTTATCCTCTCTTGCAATGGGGATTCCACTGCTATTAAAGGATTGTTTTGTTCGTAAAGAGAAAATATTCTTTCTATCAGTTCTGAACTCATAGGTAAATTATTGAGCATCAAACTGATAATAAAGGCTGACTCACTTTTTACTCACAGCCTGAAGTACCCAATTTTCTCGTACTTCTGGACATTGTTTTTATAAAGCGCGTTGCCTATTTCTAGCCTTTCATTCGCTATTCAAGCAGCGATCGCCGTTAAAGACTTAGATCCGCCTCTGACTCACGCTGCTGTTGTTGCTGCGGCGACTGTGAAAGCAACAAATCCTGATTCCAAGAGACTGTTTTGGGTCTTGAGCGTCTAGCATGGGGCAGTAATTTCTTAACAGCCAGTGCCGTGGCTTCCCCGAATTCATCAGAGTTGAACGCCGTTTTAATTTGAGAAATATCCTCTAATCGCTCCACAGGTGTACTTTTGGGATCAGCAAGTGCCATGTACAGTGTTCGCTGTTTTGGTATTGATCCAGTTTTGGAATATTCCAACATTGCGTATGAGAAAGCATCAATCGTTGAGGAGCAGAGTACCACTTTTTCTACTTTGCTCGTTCCTCGCTCACCTAACTGGAAATGAAACCAACTCTTTGTGCGATCACTGCCAAATGCCAAGCCCTTAAATTTACTTCCCTCAAGGTAAGCCCCTTTTACTTGATGGTTTAAATCTCGCATTACAAACACTGCATTTTGCTTAGAGTCAGCGTAAATCAACCCCGATTGGTGAAATCCGTGTACAAAGTTTGATGGCAATCCCCAGAAGTGAGTCAAGTAATCATGTACTGCAAGCCACTTGCTTTTATCCTCAACTGGTGGGACAAACTTGGGGGCTGGCTCGGTTTGAAGAATATCTGCTGTTTGTTTTTTGACTGCGGCGATCGCTGCTCGTTCTGCCCCCTGAAGTCCAAATCTGTCATTGAGCCACGCCAAACCCTGTCGCAGATTGTAATTGTTCACCTGAATCACCAAATCTATCGCCCCGCCCCCCTTTTCTACTCCTGGGGAGGCGGACTGAAATTTATCCCCATTTATATCAATGATGTGGCCATGTCCCACCCAAGAGTTAGATTGACCGAGTTTTTTGTCTAAACCTAACTCCCAAGCCACATCTTCCAAGGCTAGGTCACGTAATTGTTGAGTCTGTTTAGCCAATTCCTTTTTCTCTTTCTCTAATTGGGCAAGGCGTTGTTGAAGCAGTTCATTAGCTTGAGCCAGGGAAGTAGCTGTTGCTTCCATCTGTTGAAATTGGCGGGCTGCTCTATCTCGATCTGCGGCTTTGGCTTTGATTTGCTCTAAATTTAACTCTGATACTTCCAGATTCCGTCCCGTTTCTACTATTTGGTAAAAGTCCTTTATATCCTCGTGTTTGGCTTTGGAACCCCTCAAGCCTCTCTCTAAGCCAATCAACCGCATCGTCTCATAGTACGAGTCCTGAAATGCTTGGATTTTCTGCCGACCGCCAAAGAAGTGCTTGCATCTTAGTTGCCCATCATCATCCACTGGCACAAAATAAGCGTGAACGTGCGGTGTGACTTCATCTAAGTGTAATTCTGCCCTAACTATCCGCGAACCGTACTCCTCAGATAACCATTGCTGCGTCGCTTCTAGCCAAATATCTAATTTATTTTGCTCATAATACCCTGCTTGATTTGGGCAAGAGGCACGAAAGTAACTTGGCGAGGCACTCAGTAAAATCTCCACGCAATAAACCCCGTCAGTCCTTATCTTCCGTCGCTGCTCAACCTCATTTATCTTCGCCATCACCAAATCTTCTAACCTTGATTCGGGATCGCTACTGCCTATAAACCTAATATTCTCTACCGATAAGTCAGCATTTGGTGTCTCCCTCTCACGAGACGTATGAGATGCACTCCCCGCTAAGTTACCAAATTTTAATTTTTTCAAACGAGCGATCGCATAAGCCATTCCCGCCCACCTTTTTTCTCCCGTCAACAATATTTCACCTGATAACTAAAATTATTTTTTCGGCTCACTGAGTATTTTTACTCAGGCTTAAAATGTCTTTTTTCCCAAATCAAGAATAGCCTAAATAAGGCTAATAAGTACACCTATTTTCGGGCGGCTGATTCTCTAATTTTTGGCAATTTTATCGCTCCTCGCTAGCTACCTGTCGGGCTACCAGACAACTACCTGTCGGGAAAATCAAAAATCACAAAAAGCCGCTATTTTTTCACCCGACAGGTAGCTAGGTGTCACCCGTGTGGTAGCCCGATAACTACCTCTAGGGAACTGTATCATACAATACAGTTTAGCTCTGAATCTACTTTAGTCTTGTGTAGATTGTCAGAGTTTTAAAAGATAGTGTGAGTAAGATTTTAAAAATTAATTAGAGTGCTAATCTATTATTTAGGCTAGTAGACTTGTTCGATTGTTTTTGCATGAGTCTTCGTTTCTTTTAATGCAATAAATTTAAATTTGGAGTCAAGTACAAAATTTGACCTCTGAATCTATAATTTAGTGAGGGTGTTAAGCCTACTTATTCAGAGTCCGTCATACAGAGTTCAAACTGAATTCTTATTTGATAACTCTCAAGCAAAAAAGCTCTTGAGCATGGAGCAGGAAAGCTTTCTAACAAAAGAACATCGGAATAGGCGAGCAAGGGAACAGTGAGCAAAGGACAAAGATTTTAGATTCCTTTCTACTCAAAGGTTCCAGAGCAATTAAATTGATTTACGCTCAAAATGCACAAAAAATTATACGTCCTGAATTAGACCCCTAAATTTATTTATGGGGCTTCCCATCTGCGCCTCGGACTCTTCGCTGAGTCATTGGAAATATTTGGATTACTGTTTTCGGAAAATTTCTGAATGAATAATATGAATGAGGTAAAGCAAGAGATAATCTCAATTAAGCGTTCTCTTGAGAGTTTGGATGGCAAAATAATTACCTACCTCAAGTCGAACCCTTTGAAACTAGATTTAGATTTTTCTGAGGTTGTTGTAAATGCGCTCAAAGCCTACTGGCTACCTTTTGTAATGCATTCTATAGGAGTGCGTGACGAGGAATTAAGACGCATAGCGATTTGGTCAATCAAACAATTAGAAGGTCAGGCATCTCTTATCCGCGAGGTTTTCGGGATTTCACCCCAAATGAGTACTGTTGTTCAACTGATGAATACCACTGCTGACTATCCAGGTGCTATCCCTAGCAACGACATATCACCGGACAAGACAGAGCTTGTCAATTCTCAAGGGTCTGACTCAGCGACTGCACTATCTATATCTAATGATGTTGAAGTTAGAGAAGAAATTTTGCTTCCAGATGAAGAAGATTATGACTACGAGAAGGATTTGATACCTGTAGAGATAACAGAGGAAATGAGAAGGACTAGTAAATTATTTGGGATTTAGTCGTGAAATAGTACGTTTAATTTCGGCAAGTTTATAAGGATGAGAGGGTGCAGGGAGCAGGGGAAGTGTGGGGAGCGTGGGAGGTATAGGAGGTTAAGGATTTTGTTGAGTAATCATTTTGATTAACCTTGTTTTGTCAAATACCGATGCGCTTCTTACACTCCCTACCCGGACACACTTCCCCCACTTTTCAGAACTCCCACGCTTGCCACCATGCAACCGCTACACATTCAATCTTTTGAGGTAATTCATGAATAAACTGAATCCAAATCCTGAACCTACTGTTAATACTCCTAAAATCGTTATCTCTGCTGACATTGGTGGCAGTGAGACAAAAGCGATCGCTCAAATTTATCCTTCAGGTGTGCCAATAGTATTAGCCATGCCACCAGAAATCGCTGATGTCTCTAAAACTTCTGTGGGGCGTTTCGTCCCAAACTCATATAACACCAGTGTTTGGGTCGGAATGGGCGATGAGTATTATGTTTTGGGTGCATTGGCAAAAAGTGTTTTTGCTGGGACTTCTGCACTGCGAGATTTAAAATCTCATTATGCTTTACCAAAACTGGCTGCTTTGTTGTGGTTAGCTTGCCGTCAGTTTCAGTTCGATACCAATAATATTGATGCCTTTGTCCAAGTATTGATGCCACCAGGAGAAATTAGTAATGCTCATAATCTTGGTAAAAAGTTAGGGCAATCACTCAACCGGGGAATTGTTACTCCCACCAACAAATTAAAAGGTAAGCTGCGTAATTTTCATGTTGCCCCGGAAGGCAGTGGGATTATGATATACCGCAGTCGCACTCTGGCTGGATCATATACGCAAAAGAATATTGGTTTGCTAATGCTTGGCTACCGGAACGCGAGTTTCGTTCTCAGCCAAAAAGGTAATCCGGCTTTGGCTGAAACTACTGATTTAGGTATGAATTGGTTAGTACAGCAGTTTGTCCAACGCACTGCTGTTGGCTTGTCCAAAGAAGATGAACATTTAGTGACTGCAATCATTGCTGCTGGTAAGGGCAACTTTGCTCCTTTGCGTTCTTTGTCCCGTCAAGCCACACCCGAAGGTGTAGCTGCTGACTTAAAGTTATTTCAAAACATTCTCCCTGAAGTTCGCTCTGATTACTGTCGCGCTCTTGTACGCTCTCTACGAAACATCCCTTCACTTGATGAAATTCTCATTTGTGGTGGCACTGCTGATTTTGTCAAGAAGGAGTTAACTGACCACTTTCAAAATGAAGGTATACCCATTGTTTGGAATGGCGGCGTACAATTCCCTGCTCCTCTTAATACTTTAGGTCTTGGTGAGCGCGTCGCTGATGTCTGGACGGCGCACATTACTTATATATTGATGTTAGACAAGAACTTTGCTTACGACCGCAAACAAGATTTAGTCCCTGACCCCAATAAACCACGACCCTCTACCCCTACTTCTGGCCTTGCCCAATTGCGTGAATACGCTAAAAAACGTGAGGCTGAACAACCTTTGAACAGTTGAAAAATTATGAAGTGCGATCGCACCGATGAGAGTTGGCTTTCTCTCTGAGCGGAATGGCACGCTTGTAAAGGGAAAATCATTGAGGCAGCTCTTGTGCAGAGGAGCAGAGGAGCAGGAGAGAAAGAAGAAGTTTAAGGTATATGAACGGATATTTAAAAATTCCCCTCTGCACCCCTGCCCCTCTGCAATCCTTACGCTGCCAACCCTTCAGCTTAACAAGCGTGCCATTCCTCTCTGAGCGATCGCATGATTCAAACTAACTATTTAACATCCCAGCCATCAAACAGATTCGGTTGATCTACTCCATACTGCCGTTGCACCAGCCGCCTCAGTTCTGCTACCGAATTGGCTGACTTCATTAAAATCAGCACTGATGTGACGTGTGGGGATAATCTCTGTTTTGTTTCATAGGAAAGCATTTGATGAATTTTGTACTTCCTTCGCCCATTTTCAAGAACAGGATTAACAATGTCGAGCTTGGCTTTCTCTTCTGCTGTCATCCAGCTATAAATAAACTCCCAGTAGTACAAGCCATTCTTGATGTGCTTTTTATGCAGCTTACTAATCCGAGCCAAATTCTCCTCAAACTCAGTTTCAAACATTTTAGTCCACGGGCAAGGTGTAGACAGAATACGACAATCATCTATCCGGCGTTGCTCGACTGTGCGTTGCTCACCCCAGACTTGATTAAACCTGCTGATTAGAGAATCTTCAGCAAGTGCATCAACCAGTATTGCGGCTTGATGATTTCCTTGTTTATCAAAGTAACGCCAGATGATCCGAACATCTTTCAATGACCACGTTACAGCACGTGTCACTGTATTTTTAACTGTATATTCCGCATGGACTGTAACGTGATTTAAGCCTTGCTCCATAAGGGTTTTGCTCACACGAGGCAAGCTAAACTGTAACCTGCTCAACCAGTTCTTATTTATACCGATTGTTTCGAGGATATGATTTTGAGACATCCGGTATTCTTCAGTTTCAACAATTCTAATCGCGTCAAACCGATAGTTGCCGATGTACAACTCAACTGCTTGGGCTGCGGCAAAATTTTTCTTAGCCATGATAGCTGTGCGAGATTTTCATTAATTCTTCGCGCAGCGCTGAATTCAACTATTAAATTGCTCCATCACGACTCATAAATATATGAATAACGACCAAGAACTTTATACCCAACAGCTAGCCCAATTTGCTGCGTCTCAAAGTTTTGATGAACGTTCAGTGGAATTTTTTGATGACGTTTGGCAAGAAGCCGGAGTTAAAGACATCGCTAAAATGACTACTGCTGATGCTAAGTCTGTATTGCAAGTCTTGGGCGAGAGTGAAGCATCACCAGAATTTACTAAAGCTTTACTAGCCCAAGCCATAACAGCAGGAATGCCTAAACACGTTGTGGGATATATCTTGGAGAGCGATACTGACGGGGACGGTCGCACACTTGCACAAGAAATCTTCAATGACGGCACAAGTCCCTTCCAACCAAATCAACCATCAGTGCTTGCCTCGAAACAAAACCAGTTTCAATCCTCTAGTGAAGAAGACATGGAAATCCAAATTTAGCCAAAAGTACGATTTTTTTGTAGACTCCTGGTTATTGATTTTTTGGGAATAGAAGACCTAAACTTTGGCTTATTAGTTAGCGTTTTCACATGCTCTAGAGGTGTAGTTCTTATAAAAAAGAATCAGGGGAAAGGATAAGGGGGAAAGGGATAGAATTTTCCCCTGACCTAGTACCCTTTAACATTTTCTCTGATTCCAAATATTTGTTCTACACCTTTTTCCCACTTTGAACTAAAGCTATGACACTACAATTACCAACCCACAACGGTACACACCCTCAAAAGTCAACAGACTCATTCACTATCCCTCAACAGAAAGAGCGACTAGAAAATCTGTTGTATCAGAAGGTTCAACAAGGGGAAGACATATCCCCTTGTATTGAAGCTCTCTATTATTTAGCTTCAAAGCAAACAACACAAGACCAACTGCAAGTAATGTGGGCTGAAGTAATCAAAGAACGCTCGGCATTCAATTCACTGCAAAGAGTAATCATTACAGCCTTCGCCATCTTAGGAATGATTGCCTTTCTCAATGGGGCATTTCGCTCTGTTAAACCATCTGCGGCTGTTGTCAACCCACCTGCTGTTCAACCTCATTAAAAGGATTTTACCAAAAAGCTGAGAGCTTTGTTTGATAATGCTTTCAGCTTATATTATCACTCACTCTGCATCGCTCCCGCCTAATATGCTGTGTCCTTGTCGAAAGGCAAACTGTCTTCCGGCTCAAAGTTACGCAGGTCTTGCTCCATCTGCTGCCGACGTTGGACGTATGTTCTGCTGTCTTCAATCCTCCCTCTCATCTGCCATGCGCCGAAGTTGATTCCCTGTTCTGCATGGTTAGCAGAAACTCTATTGTAGTTATCGACTTCAAATTTTTTGCGTTGCTCCATCTCTTCAAGCCAGCCCTCGCTGATGCCCTTGTCTAGAGCTTCTTGAACGTACTTAGGGTTAAGAGAACCGTCTGGGTTAAACTGCCGCTTTTCTTCTGCTGTAAAGAAATCGTAGGCAGTGTAAACAGGCCACGGCTCTGGGTCGGTTTCATCTAAATGCTTCCACTCATCATATTTGATTTTTAACCTACGGGCATAGTCATCAATGGCTTCTGGAATCATTCCACTAGACAACATTTCAATTCTTGCCTCATTTTTTAAAGTCCCATCTGCGTTGAACTCCTTCTTATGCATATTTATCCAACGTTTAATTCTCGACATATACAACCTCCTAAAAATTACAAATTATTAAAATTTTATGACACTAGAATTCAAACACTTCGATACGAGACTAAATCAGTGGATTTATCCAGATACCAATAATAAAAATCCTGAATCAATTTTAGCTGAGAAGTTAGACAATACACTACTTGAATCTTACTTCCCTGAAAAAAAATTCTCATTTGGACATATTGATGAGTACAGTAAATCAGAGGATTTAAAAAATCATCCAGATGCTCATGTTCTTCTGTTATCTTCAAAGACACGTTTATTATATGGCCCACCAGAATGTTTAAAAGTAATTGAAAAACTTTGTCCAGACCGTAAAGACCGTGGTGCTTATGGCTCTATTTTTCTAGGTTCGTGTAGGGATGCCATTAGTGAGAAATTAAATATTCTAGTAGTAGATGATTCGACCGATGCAAAGGGAAAAAATGGAGGAATCCTTGAGAATGAGGTTGCTTGGAAACTTGTAGGAGATTGTTATGGGCAAATTTCAACTGAAATATATGATAAGTTAACCAAAAGAGAAGAACAATCAGACAAAAGTTATCGCGTAATTCAGCATCGCTTCGGTTGGAAAGAAGGGGATGGAGAAGATACTGAATATCGTTTTGGCAAGGGAACATTAAGACCATACGACTTAAAAGAAATAAAGTATGCTAACCCCAACAACACGCCTAAAATAGACCTGATTATCCCCATTAGTAGCTTTAAGGGTACAGACAAGGATAAGCCCGGAGGCCCATCTAAAGCTCAAATTGAGCCAGGATTATATCAGCAAACTATTTGGTTGGGTGAAAAGGCACAATCTCAAAAAGGTAAAACTGCCATATCTCAATTATTAGCATCATTCCCTCAAGGTATTAAAGATTTTGCAGAAGAACTAGAAGCACAAGCCCAAAAGCTAGCAGAAGCTCAAGATGATCCTAGAATTGTTGCACAACTGTACTGTGAAAACTACGAAAAGCGAAAAGAGTTTTCAGAACAGCAAAAAAAATCTTTAGAACAAGAAATTATTGAATCAGTTAAAACTGATTCTTTAAGTAAACAAGTAGAGAATAATTCTGATGAAGACTTAGAGCTAAACGATGAATCAGATGAATCTCAGAAAGATGATATGTTCATGTACAAACTCATCAAAGCTGATTTACTTGGTCATCAACAACTACTAGAAACGGAAAAGGTAAAACAAGAGTTGAGTCGGTTTGTACAAAGTCAGTGGCGTGATATTGCGGTTGGCAAGACACTAACTTTTGACCGAGGAATGATTATCCCTTCCAAAGAACTCAAGAATGGCGAAATTTGTGTGACTTGGATGGATGAAAATGAAAAAGTATTAAATTTTCGTTCTCCCTTTCTCAATTCTAACGGTCTGTGTGTTTCTAACAACAAGCTTATTGAAGACCGATTAGGGCCAGATGGTGAACCATTAGAAGGAATAATTGTAGTCAATGATGAAGACCATAAACGTATACTTGCTAGGATTGAGGCATTAGAAGCTCAAAGTATTCAACACAAAGAAGTTAATCCCCTTGAAACCGAATCAGAACGGCAAGCGCGTGATTTCGACGGTGACTGTATTGGCGTAGCACTTGCACTTCAATATCCCAACTTCACAGCCGAAGCCGAGTACAGAAACCAACCTGAAAATGCTTATCGTCCTACTGTTAAAGAAAAGAAACAATCATTTTATTCGGAAAATGGAAGCCAGCCTCCATTTGAAGAGATAGCTATCCACATGAGCGATAGCATCAGCGTGGGCATAATCAACAATCAAGTGACAGCACTAGAGGCATTAGAATCGGAAATTGAAGTACTTAAAACTTATGGGACTATCGAACAAAAATCAACTTATTTAGACCAAGTTTCTAGTCATTATAAAGCCCTATTTGAGCAAGAACACCAGAAAGAGCCAAAGTTAATCCGAGAAGAATATAAATCTTATATGCAAGGGTTTGTTGAACTTGCTTTGGGTCAAAGAACTCCAGAGATTATTCAGCAGGCAATGGATGTTAACCGCCTGATGTACCGAGAAATGATTGGTGAGGGATGTTATCAAAACCAAATAGCGGTTGATTTATTCAAAAGTGCAAAAAAACCTGAGATGGATTTAATCAGGGAGAACAGCCGCTACTTATATCGTGATGTTAATTATATTAAAGATAAGAAATCTTCGTCAGTTTATTTAAGCACAGGGATAACACCAAAGGGCTACTCACCAGTAGAATTATTAATTAGCCAAACCAATAAATATTTCCAAGAATCACAGTTAGAATCGCGTCCCATCGTCCAGTTTAAAGACTTGTTCAAAGGAGTAGAATTTACACCACAGCAAAAATTTGCAGCGATCGCCGCGAAGTACGAGTTCGATCAGAAATTCAACGCTGCGGTTCGGATGTCCCAACGGCGTGAAACTGAGAAAGGGCCATCTGCAATTATCCAAACTCCACAGGGGGCGAAACTAGAAATCACCAATCTCACCCGTTACGGACACCCCTTAATCTGGAAAGCCCAGACGTTGAACATTCGCTTAGATGAAATAAGAGAGAAATTCAGAAGTTTTGAACGCCCTCACCGATTATTAGCAGTTGCACAGATAGATGGTGAGAAAGGTTCGGATGGAAAACCTGCATACCGTCATCTTGGAACAGTTAGCCAACAATCTGTGACTGACCACAACCTCAAGGCGGGGATGGCCATGCAGGGAGCTAAACTATTAGAACTAAAACCAGAACTTACTAGAAGCCAAACTAAACTACTCTTTGCCTTGGCAAATGATGCAGCAGAAGCATTTTACGCGAAAATCCCAGAGTCAGAAAAACTTGCATCCGCCGCCGCCGCTTGGAATATCTGTGCATCCCGTCAGGATGAACTTGAAGTTGCAAGGAAAGAAAACGCAAACCCCCAGGCGATCGCTAAAAAAGTCTCCAATTTTGCTTTCGCTGCTTTCCCCAATGAGATTATCTCCCGCTTGGAGAAACTGCAATTTAGCGAACCGAAGTTAGTCACACTGAATAATGAAGCGAATCAATTTTTAGGTCGAGACTGGAATCCCACCGAAAAACACCCGATAGAAATTAGGGCTAGCCACCACCCAGTCGGGCATGAACGCCACGTTTCCAGGCTAATGTTTGTCCAGGATAGTGACGGCGAATATAAGGAATTCGCCATGCTCGAAACCAGAACTGCACAGCTTCCCATTGGAACGAAAGCGCAAGCAAGTATGGTTGGGGTAGAACCAGCCACAGCATCAGCAACTATTGGACTGCCAGGAAACGAGCCGGTTGAAATTACTATCCGTGAACTCAAGAACTTCTCTTATGCAGGACTTGTTTTTAACGCCGAATCGGTCAACTTAGAATTTGGCACTATGCCGGTGGCTGACAAAACAGTAAAAATCAAACTTGATGGGAAAACTCTGGGTGAGTTAGACAGTGATTCTGCCCAACAGTTGAAAAAAATTGATTACCTGAAAAATGGTAATCCCCTAAAATTAAAGCTCACGTCAATCTCTGAGACAGGAGATCAAGCTTTTGTCCTGGGTGAGTCTCCCAATGGAAATCTCCTCAAAATTAATAAAATTAACTTCTATGATTTTTCTGGTCAGTCATTCAATGATCAAGATTACCAAAAACTGACTATCGAAACCTCAGCTTCTAAAACCAGAGATGCCGTATTTTTAAATGGTGAACCCTTGGGAGTATTGCACTTTAAAAAAGACAAAGACGCGCTCAGACAGCTTGGACTGCTCAAAACCGGAAAATTAACACCCGCACCCACTATTATTGAAAGTAATTTTTCTGTTATTTGCGCTCAAATTGACCCTAAGACCGTTGAATATCCTACTATTTGGACGAAGGAATTTCAGGCTTTTGGGACTCAATCAGTTAATTCTGAACAACAAGAGATGATTGATAGTAGTGCGAATATTCTACATCAGATTAAAGAACGTCCTACTTTCTTATTTTCTACAGAATCAAACAAAAAACTTGGAGTCATGGGCTTGGCTGTTGACAACCAAAAAGCTGAGACTGTGACAAAATGGTTAACTGCTCAAAATGTTAAATTCTCGCTTGCCCCAACAGAAGATGTTATAAGGGAAACTAAAAAAGGTCTAGCGGTATTTAACTTGGTTGATAGCTCCATCCCTGCCAAAACTTTAGAGAGCATGGCCAAGAAATTTGGGGCTGTGATTGAAACGGATAGTGAGTATCAACAAAGGGTTAATTCCCTCGCCACACGACCGCAGTTTTTGAAACCACCAGAACAAACAGCACAATCCCCACCTAACCAATCAACTCTATTACTCTCCACTACTCCTTCTACACCAGACATTAGTAATGGTGTGAAAACCGAACCTCTAAGTGTAGAGAAGCTCCCGACAGTCACTATTGATGACTTGAGAAATTGGTACAATGCCGCAGATAAGTTAGGGAAGCCGGAAAATTACAAAAAACGCATTGTAGAAGTGGCAAATGGGTTTAAAGCTGGTGAGCAATTATCAGCCCAAGCGTTGACAGTAATGAATCAAGATATGTTTGAACTTGAAGCCATCAGTCGGCTCACTCAAATTGCTCAAAGGATTGGCATGGTCTGGGGTAAGTCTGATGAAAATGGCACTCAAGTTGAAGGAAAGATTTATGACTTGGCTTTCAATACCCAGCAGAGAGATTTAACTATTTCGCAGAAAAATGGGGAGGTAATTTTAAACTTACAATCTGGCAAGGTGCAGACTAATAAACTAACTCCACAGATATTGCAAACTTTTGAGGATGCTAATACTCAAATTGATAAAATACTAGCTAAATCTCAAACACAACAAATAGACATACAAAGATAGATTAATCTGCCTCCGGCAAGGCAGAAGGCAGAGGGTAATTCTTGCTGGAGGAAAGAATAAGTTTTAAATTTTGCCTTTTTGCCTTGCTAAATTGGGTTTAAGCTCCCTGCTAAATCGTAGATTTAACGGTCTACAATTACTGTTATTGTCAGAATCCCCTGTAATTGAGCTTCTACCTTCTGCCTGAATTATTCATATCAAAGCCAAAGATGCATCCAATTCAAGCTTTACAGGTTCAAGCGATCGTTCCATGAATTCGTTTTCCTAGTCCCTGCTGAAACAATCAGCTTACGGCAATGCATGAGCTGATCGCTTGTGGCTTCTACAAGAAAACCACACCAAATGGGAAAAAAGTGTTTGATGACTCTTATAAAAATGCGTTAGCGTTAGCTCCTCTGAAAGAGGTTCGCCACAAATTAAGCTTACTTTCAGAGTACCGCAACCGTGCAGCAAGGTTCAAAGTTCCAGCATTGTGGGTGGATGCTTGGTGTCAAAGGTGCTTTGTATCGTTCACGGAAATGGTAAAGTGGCGAAGGGTTATTCAGTGAGATGCGACAAGTCTATGAGACACTTACAACACATGAGATTTTAGTCAAAGATTGTGTCGGTTACATTAATCGTGTACTATTATATTAGTACAAATATACTGTAGTCTACGATGAGCAAGCCAAAAAGTGTTAAAGATTGCAAAAAAAGCAACTATAATTAAGCGATAGAAATATTCTATAAAATCTTTATATTTTATTAAATAAAAAGGATTATGAATCTTTATATACATTTGTCTTTGTTCATTAATTAGATTATTTTGTGGCAGTAAACAGAGAGAAAGGTCATGTTG
>NZ_JACJSF010000070.1 GCF_014698035.1 Desmonostoc muscorum FACHB-395 | reverse complement strand
TTCGTATGCTCCTACTATTTTTTGCCGTAAATCTACAGAGTATGCCTTCATCTTTTTTTGATTCTCATACTCTGTTAGTGTACCTTATCGTTACGCAAAGTGCTGTATGTAAAATTTATTAACTTGCAGAAATAATGGGGCGATCTACTGAGAAAAAGCTAGAATATTGCCAGTTATTTAATAATATTAAAGCATTAAATAAAATCTATCTTTACCTATCTAATTGCTGAAATTAAAGCGGTAAGAGATATTCATATATGACTATATTTAAAAGCATAGTTATACCAATTCAAAATTATAAAAGCTGACATCCCAAATATAAAAAAGCCTCCCATACTGGGAGGCTTGGATGTGAGCGGAGACAACTTGTTAAACTATGGCCTTGCAGCCAGCGCTCCTCCTAATGCAGAGAAAACGGCGGAGACGGATGCTGTGGCAAACAGCCACCACGCTGCTGTAGCTGCGGCTTTGCGGGTTTCTTCAGCTTGTCGCTGTGCTTGATGCTTCACCTGTTCTAGGCGGCGTTGGGCTTCTTGCTGTATGCGTTCTGCACGTTGCAATACTGTGTTGCGGGCCCGTTCAATTTGGTCGATGATCCGGTTGGCATCTTCCTCAGAGATGTCCTCACGAGAACTCATAATTGCTACTAAAGTCTCACGATCAAAAGAAGATAGGCGATCGCGCAGGGCATCAAATCCCGCTTGAGGATCATCAAAAAATGTGCGGACATCGCCCTTGATGCTATCGTAATTGAGTTCCGGGCGATCCAGGGAGTTAAGATAGTTGCGGATGCGGGCAAAAACCCCATCAATTGCATCTTGAATGCCTCGTTGGATATTCCGCACTTGTTCTACAAATTGATCCCTGACGGACACCATGTTATCGGCAATCCGCGCTGCTTCTTCATCAGACATATCTTCCCGAATCTTCAGCAGGGCGATGATGGTATCACGGTCAAAATGGGAAAGGCGATCGCTAAAACTTTCTACCCCCACTCGCGGATCGTGCAATAGTAGTTGCAAGTCGCGTTTAATACCTTCAGGATTGAGTTCTTCTTTACCAGTTTGGCGCAGATACTCTTCCAGATAAGCTTTGAATGTTTCTGCTCTTTGCTGTGTACGAGTAGCTAAACGACGAGGCGCACGTATAAAGTTACGAATCGAAGTTTGGGTGGAATCAATTATTTCATTAACTTGTTGTTCACTCAAGTCTTGACGTTGACTGAGCAACTTCACCAGCGTATCTCGGTCTAACTGCGACAATCGATGGCGCAGTGCGCTGGCTCCCTCTTTGGGATTTTCAAACAATTTACTCAAATCTCGCTGAATACCTTCAGGATTCAGTTCTTGTTTACCAGTATTCCGTAGATAATCTGCGATCGTGGTGGTAACAGAGTCGTATTGCTCTTTGGCTTTATCTACTACAGCTTGGGGTGTGTGGCGAATGTTATGCCACGACTCTTCAGCCGCATTGATGATTTGATTAACTTGATCTTCACTCAAATCTTGGCGCTGACTCAACAATTGCACTAAGGTATCGCGGTCAAAGCGAGACAACCGCGCCCGAATTGAGCTAATTCCAGCTTGGGGATCTTCTAATAGCTTTTTGAACTCCGCGCGGATAGCATCAGGATTCAGTTCTGATTTCCCGGTGTTACGCAGATATGATTCCACATTCAACCACAGGGTTTCTGCTTGATATTGTGCTTGTTCAGCTAATCCTTTGGATTCTATCAAGACGCGATCGCGTTGTTTTTCCAATTCATCCAGAATGCTGTCTACTTCATATAGCTGAACATCATTACGTTCCAGCAATATCTCCCGGATTTCTTGACGTTCAATGTGCGCCAGTCGTAATGTCAGGGTTTCATAATCTGCATCTGAGTCTTGCAACAGTGGTTTAAAATTCTGCTCAATGCCTTCAGGTGTCAAATCTGTTTTCGGGGTAACGAGCAGATAACTTTCTACTGCGCGTTGCAAGTCTTGGACTATTTCTCTTTCTTCGATACCTGTAACTGTCACCAGCACATCTTTGCGGACAACTTCTAGCCGATCTGCAATGCGCTGAATTTGGCTTTGGGTAAGTAGTCCTCGTTGTTGGAGAATTTTGACGAAATCGTTACGTGATAATCTTTCTAGTTCTCTGCGAACTATTCCAGGATCGGCTGCTGGGTCGAAAATGACATCACGAAATTCTTGAGCAATTTTTTCTGGGCTTAGTTGCCAAGCATAAGTGTTGTACAGATAATTTTCGACATCAGATCGAATTGGGCTATAGGGTTGTGATGGTGTTGGCAAACCTAACTTATCTGCCTGTTGGGTGACTTTATCTTTGGCTGTGGTAAGGCTACCCAAGATTTTTTCCACATCCAAATCAGATAAATCTGCCCGTCCTAACACAATGCCGGTTAAGGCGGATAGTCCTTGCTGGATTGTACTTTGAATTGGCCCAGTAGTAGATGCCTTTTGGTCAGCTTCTTTGGAACCACGTGTTTCTGCAACTAACCGATCCAGCTTGGCGTTAAGTTCATCTGTCTTACTTTGTCCTGCTGGAAGTGATTTCAGATAATCCATTAACTCACCCATCCGGTCTTCGGTGGGTGAATGCTGACTTACTACCTGTTGCCAAACCTTATATAAAGTATCAGCAATGCGGGTAACGTCTTTTTTGGAAAGGTCGGTGCGGCTGCTGACTAACTCGATAAATTTTTGGCGGTCGATGTTGCGAATATCTGGAGTCCCTGCGATCGCTTTTAATTGGGGATCGTTGAGTAAATTTTCAAAATCACTCCGAATTTTCGACACATCCAACTCTGGTGGACGCAGCTTATCTAAATAATCTTCTATGTTCTCCCGAATACTTCCAGGGTCGATGCCGCTTCCTAATTCTCGGCGAATGGCGGCGGCGGCGGCTTCAGCTGTTGCGACAACTTGATTATTGACAGCTTTCGCGCCTAGTGCGGCTGTAGCTGTACCCATAATCGCCTGAAAACCGGAAGTTGCCGTATTTACGACTGAGCCAATTAAGGAACCCACAGTAGTGGAACTTACCCAAACGAGGAGTAAAAAGTAAGCACCCCAAATTACTAAACCGAGAATTGCTCCCAATCCTGGATCTAAGATTACAAGGCTCAATTTAACTGCCAGGAAACAGGCAATTAATAGAGCGATCGTTACAGTGAATAACGTCCAAATCCCTACTGCTGTACCGATTTTGCGAATGCTGCCGCCCAAACTTCCGACTTCCCCAGAATCTGAATCCGAGTCAGATGAGTGCCCCAGATAGGAAATACCGGCTGCAAGGGAAAGATTAGTTAGAACTAATTGGAAAGCAAAGGCTAGGATCACGCCGGAGATTAAGGCCACAAAAAAGCGCGGCCCGGAAGTCAGAACCGATGCCTGTGCTGGCGTGACGTTTGAGGGATCTACTGGAATCTGTGCTAACCACAATAGTGGTTTGTAGAGTCCCAGCATGATTTCCGTACTTTGGAACATTGTATTTCCTTCTACTAAGTTTAAATTTGGGGAATTAAGATTTTCTTGAGAAGCAACTCTTAGTATTTTTGTCTGTACCTATGGCAATACCTAACTGTTTAGTTCAGAATCGTAGAATTTAGCTGTTGAAAGCATCTCTCCAAGGGCTGAAAACTATATACAGCAAAAGATATAAATTTTATTATCTAACGATAAAAGTAGTTAAAAATTTGGTTAATTATTGGCTGCCACGCTCTTAATTTTAACTGCTTAATCAAAATGATTGATTTTGCCCAAGCTATAGTTTGATTACTAGAACTTTACATTTATTTATAATTATCTTTTTATCACCCTCTCAGGGTGGATTTGTCTGCACTAATATGTTGTTGATTATCGTCCCCAAGAAGTGCCTGTAGTTTGTGCCTACAGGCAGAAAGCAATCTAGTTATAAATAGCTACATTAAAGTTAACAAATGAATTGTTGATGACAACAAGATGGCAACTCATTATTCCAGAGATTTGCCAATACTTGCATAAAGAATAATTTGCTTTAGAATTTAGTCGGTTATAGTGTCCAGCGCGATGTTTTACATCTGATTGACTGCTAGAAATTAAACATCTCAAAAGCTAAGAAATTTTGGAGAAACAAATGGCAACTCAAGAAACTCGGTCTTCTGCTGACTTACCACCTGTTGCACCAGAATACAACGGTATAGACCGTAACGCTTTTCTGTTTGGCTGGACTCCTCAAGCCGAAATTTGGAATGGTCGTTTGGCAGCAATTGGTTTTCTCGCCTATTTGCTTTGGGATTTAGCTGGCTATAGCGTTTTACGCGACGTACTGCACTTAGTTGGCTACTAAAGATTGAACCTTTGAAAACTTACTGGATATTGGAGAAAAAAAATGGAACCTCGATCTTCTACTGATTTAGCACCTGTTGCTAAAGCCTACAATGGTGTAGACCGCAATGCTTTTTTGTTTGGTTGGACTCCTCAAGCTGAAATCTGGAACGGTCGTTTGGCAGCAATTGGTTTTCTTGCCTATTTGCTTTGGGATTTAGCTGGCTATAGTGTCTTACGCGATGTATTACACATAATTAGCTATTAGTAACCACAGCTATATAAGCTGTTACGCCTTTAATTTGCACTAATATTTTTTCAATATGATTGTGGGGTGGGCATCTTGCCCGCCCTGATAATGCAAGTTGTATACGTAACAGCTTAAGACTTCCGCAAATAGTAATCTAAACCCTAGTTTTCAGGTAGGGGCAATTCATGAATTGCCCCTACCTTTATCTAAAGCAAAAAGCGAAACAACACATACAAAGCCGAAGCTACCAGTTGCAACAGCATCACTGGAATGCCGTAGTGAAGGAAAGTTTTAAACGAGATGCGTCGTCCATGCTGCTCAGAAATACCGGCAGCGACGATATTAGATGATGCCCCTACTAATGTGCCATTACCTCCCAAAGTTGCACCAAACATCATGGCATAAAAAAGCGGTAATACTTCTGGGGGAAACTGCCCTTGAAAATCTTGTGCTAGAACTTCTGCGGGTGCTAATCCCACAGTAACAATGTATTGTTTAAGTAAGGGAACCATCCCCACCACTAAAGGAATATTGGGGATTACGCTGGATAATATACCTACAAAAAACAATAAAACCAGGGAACCCAGGATAATATTTTTTCCTAATATTGCTGCCAATATTCCTGATAAACCATTAATTACACCTGTTTTTTCTAACCCTCCAATTAGCACAAAAATACTCATAAAAAATATTAATGTACTCCAGTCTACATCCCGCAAAATATTGTTAACTGAATCGATTCTGCTATGGTGCGATAACAGCAAAGCTAAAGCTGCTCCTAACAAAGCTGCGGCAGCAGGCGAAACCGGAACTGGTAGAGTTTCTCCAACGACAAAAAATAGCAGGACGAAAAATACTATAACTGCACCAAAGCTTAAAGCTCGTGGATGATTAATTTGTGGATGTGGTAGTTCTTCTAAATTATCTAACTGGGTATTCCAAATTTTACGAAATAAAAATGGTAGTGTTGCAATTACTATAGCAACGGCAATTACTCCTCCTAAACTCAATTTAAACAAATAATCTGTAAAGCTGATATTCACAGCATCACCAACAATAAAGGTAGCTGGATCTCCAACTAACGTAAGAAGTCCGGCACTATTAGCAACAAATACCATTAAAATTAACAAGGGAACAAAATTTATCCCGACTTCCTTCGCCATTGGTGGAATTAAAGGCGCTAACAACATTACTGTTGTGGCATTTGGTAAAACTGCACAGATAGGTGTCACAATAGCCACAATTCCGAGTAATAAACGCTTGCCTTGTCCCTTAGCCAGGAGTACTATTTGAGTTGCTAAATAATCAAATATCTTGGTAGGTTCAAAAGCCCGCACTAGCACCATAACTCCAAAGAATAAACCGAGTGTTCCATGACTGTTGCCGATGTAACCAACAGCTTCTTCTAAAGTCATGACGTTGGTAAAAACTAATAATAATGCTCCCAATAATGCTGCGATGGTGAGATGTACCCATTCCGTCATCACTAAAATAATGACGCTTATAAATGTAATTACACTAAGGATTGCTTGCCAGTTGTCCACATCTTACTCCTGAAGTTTTATTGGTTGCATAGTAGCGAAAAAAGCCACCTAGTTTTAGGTGACTTATCTTATGATTACAATTGGATAAAAATTACTGAAATTTTAAACAGCGATTATTCATCAATACAACTGGGAATACCCAAAACGGCGCAGGGGAAATTATAACCTAATGCTTCAATCATCGGATGATTAACAGATTGGCAACCGAGAAATAGAATATCGGCGGCTTCTGATTCAACAACTTTGTGAAGTTCTGTGGAAATGCTGCCAAACCGCAAATGAGATTTGAAGGAACCTTGCCATTCTTCAGCCAGACTTCGGGCTTGCCAGAGAATTATATCTGCTTGTTGTAGGGGAGTTACCACTGTCTGCAATTTGGGTTGAGTTAATACCTGTGTCACAGACTTTGATACTTCACTGATTTGACATTCTAATGAAGTCTGTTGTGGAAAGCTCAAGATATTTGGATATTGACTGCTTTGATTGTCTTCTACCACATAAACAGCTTGAACAGTGACTTCTGCATTAGTAGCTAAACGCGTTTGATGGGCAATCCAGAAAGCAATATCTAGCGCCGTATGACTGTTAGGAGATGCGTCATAAGCAACAATTAAATTAACTGCTTTTGCTTTTTGAGGTTCTTTAGAGAAAGGTTTTCTTGGTTCTGGCACTAGTACCATTTGTTCAATTAAGTCATTGCGACCTGTGGCACTTTGCAGACGTGCTAACATTGGCT
This sequence comes from Desmonostoc muscorum FACHB-395, assembly GCF_014698035.1. GTDB lineage: Bacteria > Cyanobacteriota > Cyanobacteriia > Cyanobacteriales > Nostocaceae > Nostoc > Nostoc muscorum_A. Next base: position 35,385 of record NZ_JACJSF010000070.1, on the reverse strand, counting down.
TGATTTGCACAGCTTTACTTCTCCCAATGAAATGAATTAGTAATGAGAAGCAGGGGGACAAATTTTAGATTTTTGGACTTTCCTGCGGAACGCTACGTGTAGCTTGCTTCCCCAGAGGGGTACGGCTACGCTCAGTCGAACAATTTTGGATTTTAGATTGAGTAACGATAACCAAAATTGCAAATCTTAAATCAGTCCAGGAAACCCCAATAATAACTGTATTACAGCCAAAGTCTTGGGGGTTCCTTCCATTGCCTACGGAGTTAGCTGACGGGCTAAGACTGGAAGGTGTCTCTCATAAGATTAGCCCCAAACATTGGTTCCTCCGTTCCAAATCCAGCTTTCATGAATTTGAATTAGGCTACCCACTAAAAAAAATGATAATCTAATTTACTCGTCTTGTGCAAAATATCGATCGAGAAAATTTAGGGCGTGGTTGCGGAGTTCAAAATATTCTTTTGAGTTTCGCATGGCTGCGCGATCGCGTGGATGCTCAAAAGGAACTTCTAAAATCTCTCCTATACTAGCAGATGGGCCATTAGTCATCAAGACGATGCGATCGGACATATAAATTGCTTCGTCTACATCGTGAGTAATCATCATCACTGCTTGACGATTATTTTCCCAAATATCCAATACTTGCCGTTGCAATTTACCACGAGTTAGCGCATCTAGTGCCCCAAAAGGTTCATCCATCAGTAACATTTTGGGACGAATTGCTAAGGCTCTGGCAATACCTACTCGTTGTTTCATACCTCCAGAGATTTCATCAGGATATTTGTCAGCTGCCGCCGTCAAGTTTACCATTGCCAAGTGTTCATTTACAATGCTAATTTTTTCAGCCCGATTAGCATTTTTTAGCACTTCATCCACAGCTAACCGGATATTTTCTCGCACCGTTAACCAAGGTAACAATGAATAGTTCTGAAATACCATCATCCTTTCGGCTCCTGGCTGACGGATTTCTTTGCCATCAAGCCGAACTGATCCGGAAGTGGCTTTTTCTAAACCAGCTACTATCTTTAATAGGGTTGATTTCCCGCAACCAGAGTGACCAATTACAGAAATATATTCATCTTCACCAATCGTTAGATTAACTCCATCTAAAACGACAAAGTTATCTTTATCAGGTGTCGGATAAGACTTGACTAAATTTTCAATTTCTAAAAATCCAGTGCGGGGCAGAACTCCAGTCTGGGTATTAATAGGTAATGAGGTATATTCCATCATCAAAGGCTCCCGAAATAATTTAGTCAATCAATTTTGGATTAACCGCGACTTGTACCGAAAATCTAAAATCTAAAATTGCCAGGGTCAAGATTTAAACTTGGGATTTAAGACAGGAAAAAGTTAGTGGGAGCGTTAGCCCTGATAGCAAAACTATTCAGATAACCCACCGGATCGCTGGGATCGAAGCCTTTCTTATCTATAAATACTTCTGGTGGTTCGACCTTGTAATCATCCTTGGGACATTTTATGCCCATTTCAGATGCTATCTCGCGATATAAATCTGTTCTCCAGCCTTGTTGGGCTAGTTTGTCGGCATTTTTGGGAAATTCCTTAATTTGTCCCCATCGCGCTGCTTGTGTCATTAACCAGAGACTTCGCGATTGCCATAAGAATGTTGAGTGTTCTTCTGGTTGTTTGGGAAGGTTGTCAGGAATATCGAAGAAAATGGTAGTATCGGCAGCTTGAATGGTGCGGTCTTTGCCATCAAAGCCGCCATAGTTGTAGTTACCGAGAATTCCCGGACTGGTAAACTTCGCAATTGGGGCATCTTTCTTTTTGGGTCTTGCACCTGTAAAGGAACGTTCTGTAAGCAGTTCAGCTACTTCTTGGCGGTTTTCTGCTTTGCTGCAATATTGGCAAGCTTCAATCATTGCCTTGACTAGAGAACGATAGGTTTTGGGATATTTATCGATGAAAGATTCCATCACTCCCAATAAACGATCTGGGTGTCCCAACCAGACTTCTTTACCTTGTGCAAAGGTAAAACCGATGTTTTCGTTACCTGTTATTGCCCTTGTATTCCAGGGTTCTGCAACCATGTAAGCTTGCATTGCACCAATCCGCACGTTTGTCACCATTTGGGGTGGCGGTACGATGATGACGCGAAACTCTTTAAGCGGATCAACCCCTGCGGCGGCGGATAAGTAACGGATAAAGTATTCGTAAATGGAGGAACTTAATACTACCGCCCAAACTTTGCCTTCTGGTGGTTGCTTGTCAAAGTAGCCTCGAAAATCACGCCCAAAGGCTTCTAAAGCGCGATCGCCATATTTTTCTTGATATTCATACCACGGGCGCAGCCCAAAATCCCACATAGCTTTGTTCATTGTCATGGCGTTACCGTGGCGGTGAATCGTCATGGCTGCACACAAGAGGGCGTGGCGTGCGCCTTCTGCACCAATTCTGGCGTTGGTAACAGCACCAGATACTACGGGTGAAGCATCTAGGCGACCAAAAATTAAACCGTCGCGGGAGGTGGCCCAGCTAGCCTCGCGGTTGAGTGTGACGTTCAAACCATATTTGTGGAAGAAGCCTTTTTTCCAGGCGATCGCAAATGGCGCACAATCATTAACAGGAACGTAACCAATGGTGAGATCGGATTTTTCTAGGTCTTGCGATCTAACTACTGGTTTTACAGCTAAAGCTTCTTCTGTTAGCCCTTTGGCGGATCTATCTCCTGAAATTCCACAGGAGGACAGCGCTATCCCGGTTGTGGTTGCTCCTATTCCTTTAATAAAATCTCGTCGAGTCCAGTTTATATCACCCATTTTTATAGCTCCATTGGTGATGAATTGCTCACGCAGAAGCGCAGAGTCTGGTTACATCTTGCTATTTTGATTACAATCAAATCTGGTTAGTTGGAAGTTTTCGGACGATGGGTTACTAATTCTTCGAGTTTGCCCACGGCGTAATCCAAAATTAATCCAGTTAAGCCAATTATGAACACAGCTAAAAACACTGAACTTAGGTTTAAACGACTCCATTCATCCCAGACGAAAAAGCCGATACCAATACCACCTGTAAGCATTTCCACGGCGACGATTACTAGCCAAGCTATGCCTAAACTAATTCGTAAACCTGTAAAAATATACGGTAAACTTGCAGGCCAAATTATTTTGGTAATCCGCCTCCAACGAGGCATTTCTAGCACTTGTGCCACATCTAAATAATCTTTGGGAACGCTAGAAACTCCTAAAGCGGTATTAATAATTGTCGGCCATAAGGAGGTAATGAAAATGACAAAAATGGCTGAAGGATCTGCTAAATTGAAAATTGCTAAGGCGATAGGAAGCCAAGCTAAGGGTGATACAGGTTTAAAAATTTGAATGATGGGATTGAGGGCTAGCATTGCCGGTCTGGACATCCCAATTAAAAACCCCACAGGAATCGCTACTACCGCACCTAACAAAAAACCCAGTAATACCCGGCGCAGACTTGCGATCAACAACCAACCAATTCCCAAGTTACCTGGGCCTCTTTGGTAGAAGGGATTTAAGATGTAGTCTAGATTAGCAATGAGCGCTTCTGGTGGGGTGGGCATTAATTCATCGTTGGCAAGTGCAATAATCCACCACAGCACAATTATTCCCAAGAATCCCAATACTGGTAAAATAAATACATCTCTGAGGATGACAGGTTTTGTCTTTTTCCACGCAGCTTGTGTTGCGATCGCTGCGATCGCAACCAAATTTAGTTGAAATATCATTTACGACCTCAACAGATTTAAGTGCAGGTACAAGAAATCCGAGCAGTACCAGCCTTGGACACCGATGAGATCGGAACATTATAAAAATGCCGTCTCTTCAGTCTCCTCCCAATGCCTACGAAGTTAGCTGACGGGCTAGGGCTGAGAGATGCCCTTCTTTTTAGAGTGCTGAGTACCGAGTGTTAAGTGCTGAGTTAACTCTTCACTTATCACTTTTAACTCTTCACTTTCTATGAGATACGCCCCACAATTTGGTTCCTCCGCTCCAGCGTTATGCACTGTGACACGCTGAATTAGGCTGACTTACTCTAATGGATACTAAATTATGCACAATATAACATTGATGCTCGGTAAAAGCCATCTGTTCGATGATAAATATTGTTTATTTTAATACCGCAATTTAGCACATCACCTTGATTTTTCGGAATAAATAAAATTTATATTTTTAGTCTTGTTGTAGGTGAATTCCTTGCATACAAAGCTAAATAATATAGTTAAGTCAAGCATTAATATTGTTAACCATTTGCTTAATATTTCTTAATACTAAATATATTATACTTTAAAGTTTTTATATACGGGGAGTTAACCTGCAAACAAACGAATATACAGAATGTATTTCTTTTGGTAGGTGAATTAAATTCTTAAACTTGGTAAAAGACCACTGCAATCGCTAAACTAATTGGATATGGCAGTTTGCTCATCTATCTCCTAGCTGAATTTAACATAATGGATTTTAGTCAAGTACTGGCTGAAAAAACGGACACCATCCTCGATAAATGGGTTACAGCAGTTCGCAAGGATAGACGGATTGAAAGTGCTGATGACCTATCTTATACAGCAGTAAAAGATCATGTCCCTGATGTTTTACAAGCAATGGTAACAGTGCTTTCAAAATCTCAGGAGAATGATATTGAGTCAATAGTTACTGCTAGTTTTCAGCATGGAGCTATTCGAGCCGAACAAGGCTTTGACCCAGCAGAAATTGCCAGAGAATATCATCTGCTGCGAACAGTAATATTTGATGCTCTACAAGCAGATTTATTAGAGGGAACACCTGTAGATATAATTCGTTCTATGCGTTTGATTGACGCTATCATAGACGAAGCGATCGCTCGATGTTTTAAGAGTTATGTTGAAGAGCGGTTGCGAGAATTACAGCAGTTGCAGTTATCACTAACGCTCCACAATGAAGAACTTACGCGCTTAATGAGCGCCAATCAAGAGTATCTTTCGCAACTAGCCCACGAATTGAAACATCCTCTAACTTCCATTATTGGTTACTCGGATCTGTTTTTACGCCAACAGCGACGCAAGACACAGATAAAAGACACTTCAGCTAATTTAGAACATATTGAGCGGGTATTACGTAACGGTAGACAATTACTCCACCTAATTAACGATGTATTAGAACTTTCGCGCTATGAAGCAGGACAGATAAAACTTCAACTAGCACCCACTGATGTGAGTGAATTAATCAATAATATCTGTGAAATGTTGGAACCTTTAGCTGTTGGGAAAAATTTAAAAGTCGTAGTAGATTGCGATCGCGCTCCCAAAGAATTAATCACAGATCCTTTTCAATGCCAACAAATTATTACAAATCTTATTAGTAATGCAATTCGCTATACAGAGTCGGGGACTATTATTATAATGTGTCAGGTGTTGGAGAACCAGAGATGGGCGATCGCAGTTTCTGACACTGGAATTGGCATTGCACCAGAAAACCAAGCCCAGATATTTGAACCCTACTTTCGGGTCAGTTTTAGCGATCGTCCTTATCTACCCGATAGTACAGGATTGGGGTTAGCGATCGTTTCGCGGTTAGTAAAATTACTACAAGGTACAATTAACCTAGTTTCTGAAGTAGGAGTTGGTTCTACCTTCACTGTAATTTTTCCCTTACAAATAGAGAGTTGATTTCGCGCCAAGACGTAAAATTTTTGTCTACACCTCTGCGTGAAATCAAAAAACATTTTTACAACAACCCTTTTTTTTTCAACTCAGCTAGCGCATCCTCAGCAGCAGCTTTCTCTGCATCTCTCTTATTGCGTCCCTTACCTTCGCCATAAATTTTTTCATCTACCAATACTTTGGCGATGAATTCTGGTGCATGAGAAGGGCCACCTATTTGTTCTGTGAAATATTTAGGGGGAGTGGGGGTAACGTTGCGTTGCACCCATTCCTGAAAGCGATTTTTTGAGTCTACAATTACAAAATTGTTGGTGTTACTATCAGACTTATGAGAGATGGATAGGTTTTCAGCTATGACTGAATCAAACAATGGTTCTACAAAATCTCGTACTGACTCAGTTCCCGAATCTAAAAAATACGCACCGATAATCGCTTCAAAAGTGTTACTGAGCAATCTAGATTGTGTGCGTCCTCCATCTTTTTCTGCACCATTACCTAGCCGTATCCATTTACCCAAATTTAACCTAACAGCAAATTTTGCTAACTGCGGCTTATCCACTAGCCGAGAACGTAAAGGTGTTAGTTCGCCCTCTTTTTTCTCAGGATATCGACGATAAAGATACTCACCACTTAAAAAATTTAGTAAGGCATCACCCAGGAACTCAAGTCGCTCATTATCTTCACCTGAATTAGGGTTTTCATGCATATACGATGTGTGAGTGAGTGCGCGAAGCAGGAAAGATGCATCTTGAAAAGGCAATTGTATTAGTAGTTCATCTAAGCTTTCTCTGATGCGAACTTCTTCGGCTTGTTTCGGAGAAAGAGATCGCAAAACTTCTTGCTTCTGCTTTTCTACAATATCTGCCTCTGATGCTGAAATAGCTTTGAGAAGTCGAGCAATACTATCAAGTGCGCGATAAGTATCATCAGTAGAGAAACGCTTTCCATTAATTTCATGCGCCCATTTGTTGCGAACTTCCATAATTTCGCTAACTAAGGCACGTTCTCCATGACCCAGTTTCCTTTTGAAGACCTGATTCCATTGTCCGATTATTACTTTTAGTAATTCCGAAATATCATCGTGCAGAATGTCTTCTGGGTTACGCTTTAGACTTTGGTTATCAGATAGACAGGATGTGGCTATATCCAGCCAGCGTTCACCGTGGACTTTCCGCATTTCCTGCTCAAAATAGGGGTGTAGACCCTGATTTAAATAAATTAAAGCACTCTCGATTCTGTTGCGATTACTAATAGCCATTGAGGTATTTTATTTGTATGGTTCCCAAGATAACTGAATAGTAGTGTCAATAATATTCAACCTAATAAATAATCTATAGCTTACTTTGCGCGATCGCACTATACAAAATACCTAAAATTTTCTTTATATCTTTAATATAATATTCGCTCAAATCAATCAAAACGACATTGCCTTCAAGTTTAAGAAATTGCCAGAGCGTACCTATAGTAACAGCACCATATATAGCTTTAATTTTATTTCCACCTCTTTCGTTAAATAACTGAGCAGCTACCATTTCGGCAATACATTGCGCTAAACCAGACCTCAAATTCTCATTTTTACTTTCTACTAAGACAATCACCGGACTGCGTACAAGTAACTGCTCCGAAGAAAGACTCAAAATAAAATCACAAAAGCCATTTAATCCTCGTTGACTATCAACAGTAAAATCTACTCCCGAAAAAAAGCTGATTTCATAATTAAATTTGCGTCTAATTTCTAATAAAATTGGACTTATTATCATTTCACTACGAGCCTTTTCAGAACTTATCGCTACTGCTAAATCAACATTCTCCTTAAGAATAGTAGATAATAAATCACTACAGTCTTGCTCCTGGACATTTGCGAATAGTCCAGATGATTCCTGGATCACTAACCCAAAAGACTCAATAACTTCAATAAGTTTAAAATCACTATAAGCCATAAAACTTACTCCTTTGTCTTATGACTGAATACTATAACAAATTTTAAAAATTAAGCTTTGGCGGAAACACCTTAGCTAAATCAAGAGACAAATCAGGAAAGCAGGGAAAACTTATTACCTCATTTGACAATAAAATTCGCTTATTTGAATAGCCATATCTGCCTTGATTATCCTGATATGGTTCACTGTAAGCTTCCAAATAATTATCGAATAAATTGAATATCCAATAATCAGTAATACCCGCTTTAGCATAGAGAGGTATTTTCACATCTTGATCATAAGCTAAAGAAGAATCGGAAACTTCCATCACCAATAACACATCAGCCGCTTTAGGGTGAGCCGAGAGATAATTATCATCTCGGTTTTGAACAATCGCAAAATCTGGTTCAGGTTCGCTGTTAGGTGGTAAAGTAATTGGTGCATGAGATTGTAAAGTAGCCTTGTCTCCTATTATTTTGGGGAGTTCCTTACACAGTTTTCTTAAACAAGTTTCATGGGCTTTACCTTTAGATGCCATTTCAATAATTTCCCCGTTGATTAATTCAATGTGGTCATCTTCATGGAAAAAGCCCAATTCTCCAAGTCTGTGGTATTCATCCAGCGTGAAGCGTTTAGCCTGAGCAATACTCATAAACTTACCTTTCTATCATTGCGATCGCACTTATATTCTAAATGTGCCAGAAATTGGTATGCTAAAGGCCGAGACTCGCTATGAAAGCAAACAATGCCTGCGCCTACTATCAACCCCACCATCACTGCCTTTCCCTTAACTGCCGTAGTCGGTCAAGAAGCAATAAAATTAGCCTTGCTGTTAGCAGCCGTTGATCCTGGTTTGGGAGGAGTAGTGATCGCAGGTCGTCGCGGTACGGCAAAATCTGTAATGGCTCGTGCTATCCACGCTCTACTACCGCCGATTGAAGTTGTCAAAGGTTCAATCAGTAATTGTGACCCCAACCACCCAGAAGAATGGGACGATCAATTGTTGGCGGAGTACGCAGATAAAGACATTCAAGATGTGCCCGTCGAAATTATCCCTGCGCCTTTTTTGCAAATTCCTCTAGGTATCACTGAAGACCGACTATTAGGTTCAGTGGATGTGGAAAAGTCCGTAAAACAAGGTGATACCATTTTTCAGCCTGGATTACTTGCTACAGCAAACCGGGGTGTACTGTACGTAGACGAAATTAATTTATTAGATGACCAAATATCAAATCAGCTTCTAACAGTATTATCTGATGGACGCAACCAGATAGAACGGGAAGGGATTAGTTTTCAGCATCCGTGCAAATCCCTATTTATTGCCACCTACAACCCAGAAGAAGGTGGATTACGGGAGCATTTATTAGATAGAATTGCGATCGCACTCTCTGCTGACGGTGTACTCGGCTTAGACCAAAGAGTAGAAGCAGTTGAACAAGCGATCGCTTATTCTAAATCTCCCCAAGACTTTCTCAAACAGTACAACGAAGATTTAGACTCCTTCAAAACCCAAATCATCTTGGCGCGGGAATGGTTGAAAGAAGTAATCATCACCCACGAACAAATTGCCTACTTAGTGGATGAGGCAATTCGCGGCGGAGTTCAGGGACATCGCGCCGAGTTATTCGCCACACGAGTTGCCAAAGCTGCTGCGGCTTTGGAGGGACGAACAACAGTTAATGCCGAAGATTTGCGCCGTGCTGTAGAACTGGTGATTGTACCACGCGCCACAGTTGTGCAGACACCACCACCCGATCAAGCACCACCTCCGCCTCCACCGCCGCCGCAACAAAATCAAGAAGAACCCCAGGACGAATCTGAAGACGAAGAACAAGACGAACAGGAAGAAAAAGAAGAAAATCAAGAGCAAGAACCCCCTAGCATCCCGGAAGAATTTATCTTTGATCCAGAAGGGGTAATCCTTGATGACAACGTGCTGTATTTTACTCAAATGGCGAAGCGGCAAGGTAAATCTGGTAGTCGCAGTGTCATCTTTTCTGATGACAGGGGACGCTACATTAAGCCGATGTTGCCCAAGGGAAAAGCGCGACGTATTGCAGTAGATGCTACCTTGAGAGCAGCTGCTCCTTATCAAAAATCACGAAGAGAAAGACACCCAGATAGAAAAGTTATTGTCGAACAGGCTGATATTCGCTCGAAACGCCTGGTACGCAAAGCGGGGGCGTTGGTAGTATTTGTGGTAGATGCTTCTGGCTCAATGGCCCTGAATCGAATGCAATCGGCTAAAGGTGCAGTGATGCAATTGTTAACAGAAGCTTATCAAAACCGTGATCAAATAGCATTAATTCCTTTCCGGGGAGAACAGGCAGAGGTATTATTGCCTCCAACACGTTCTATTGCTTTGGCGCGTAACCGTTTGGAAAGGTTGCCCTGTGGTGGGGGTTCGCCCTTAGCGCATGGTTTAACTCAAGCTGTGCGCGTTGGCCTAAATGCCCAGATGAGTGGAGATATTGGGCAAGTTGTCCTTGTAGCAATCACCGATGGGCGGGGTAATATTCCCTTAGCGCGTTCTTTAGGTGAACAGCTTGAACCAGGAGAAAAGCCAGATATCAAAGGAGAATTATTAGAAATTGCTGCTAGAATTCGTGCTTTGGGGATGCAACTATTAGTAATTGATACGGAAAGTAAATTTGTGTCTACTGGCTTTGCTAAAGAATTATCGCAAACAGCAGGCGGTAAATATTATCATTTGCCAAAAGCGACAGATCAAGCTATTGCTGCTATGACCAAAGGTGCGATCGCTGATTTAAAATCTAGATAATTTGTCATTTGTCATTTATCATTAGTCAGTTGCTTTTCTACTAACCACTGACTAATGACTACGAACCAGTGGGCATTACCTGTGGTTGCAAATAACAAATCAAATCTTGGATTCCCTTTTGCAGATAGCGCGTTACCGTCATTGGACTAGTGCCAATATTTTTAGCGGCATCCTTGCGAGAAAGTTCTTTCAAAAATACCATTTCGACTGCCATGCGGGGCTTTTCTTCCAACATATTGATTGCACCTTGCAGTTGTTGGCGTTCTTCTTCTTGTTGTAAAAGAACATGAGAACGAGGACAAGGAAGTGCTTCACCCAAGGTTATTTGGCAATCAACATAGTTAACTGCGGTTGCATCTAAACTTAAAGGCATCCGATTTTGAGCAGCTAACTTGGTTTCTTGCCATTCTTGTACAGATACCCGAAGTTCGTTGGCAATTTCAGCATCTTTAGGCTGGCGACCTAAAGACATTGCTAAGTCCTTGCGAATCTTTTGTCCTTCATTGTATAATTCTTGCCAACGACGAGGAATTTTTAATAAAGTACTGCGATCGCGCAAAAAGTGCAGCATCTCTCCACGAATATATGGCACTGCAAAGGAACTAAAAGCATATCCTTGGCTAGGATCGAAACGCTCAATAGCCCTAATCAAACCAAAATACCCAATTTGTTCTAAATCTTCATAAGGTTCATTACATTGATGGCTGAATTTATGAGCCATCTTCCGTACTAAGCCAGTATGTAACTGTACAAGTTTATTACGAAGTTTAATAGAAGGATTCTGGTGGTACAAGTGTAATAATTCTATACCATCAGTTCGTAAAGAGGACTCACTTGTTGCCATATACATTCCTTTGTTGAAACTCCTATTCCTCAGAAAATGGAGTTGCGTATATTTTCTTCTAAGCTGTTATTATTTTGCTTAGTCAGGGAAGAATAAGCTATCGTCGTTTCACTGAACTTATGAGGGGTCTAACTCTATAATTCAGTATTTGTACGCATGATTTTCATAACCTTTCTGTTGCAGGTTATTTTTGTTTTTCACATAAAAATTTCAACATTGGATAATGTTTTTTGTTTAGTCGTCTCTTCCCCTTTCTGGTTGCTGGCCCAAAATCTTGGTAAGAATAGGAATAGGCAGAACGTTTTCCTAAAAAACAGTTTTTCAATATGAGCAATACCAGTAATTTTCGTGAAGCTATCCGTGAGGCTAAATCTCACGCCCTCGTTGGCCCAAACGTGATTGCCAACGCCCTCCCCTACGTCGGTGGTGGATTGGTGCTAACGGCATTAGGAACCTACGCTGGTTTGGGAGTTATCCGTACTAACCCCGGAATATTCTTTCCCACCTTCATTGGTGCGGTGATTTTGGAGTTAATTTTGTTCTTTGTTGCCCAAAATGTTGCCCAAAAAGGTAACAAGGGTCTTGCGTTACCCCTGTTGGCAACCTACAGCCTCTTGTCTGGATATACTCTCAGTGGCTTGGTATTTGTCGCTTTGAGATCCCAAGGTGTTGGCATTCAAGGTATTGGTTTAGCTGCCCTTGGTTGTGGCGTTACTTTTATTTTCGCCCGTCAAATAGGTTCAAATCTTTCTGAACAAGATGGGATGGCTTTGACGAAAACCATCAATCTTGGCGTTATTGCCTTGGTGGTTGTGTGTTTAGCGCAATTCGGGTTTGCCATGTTTGGTGTTTACACGCCAAATTGGTTAGAAATTGCCATCTCCGGTTTAGGAGTATTTCTATTTGTTGGGGTTTCTGTCGTCGATTTCTACATCTTGCCCCGCACTTACAGCGATGACCAATATCTACCTGCTGCTTTGTCGATGTACCTCACTTACATCAACTTGTTTGTCTTTATCTTGCGGTTGCTAATTGCCATCAATGGCCGCGATTAATTGCCTATAGGCAATAACAAAAGTAAAGTTTTATAAAGTAAAACCGTGGTTAAATTTTTCGCAGCCACGGTTTTTTTTATCCGTTTAACAGTAATATATGTAGACTAAGTTAAGCCTCAAGTGAGCAAAACTATGCTTGAACTCTTAAATATCAAAATTGAAGTAGAAAAGTTGTCTAATATCTTGGGTAAGGCTGAGGACTGTCTTTGACCTCCAATATTTGACTGCAAGAATTCAATACTTACATCAAGTAATTGCTCAACCAGATTTTTGGAATAATCCAACCCGTGCTTATGAAGTACTTCAAGAAATTGAATACTCCATATTCTACAAGCATCAGGAATATCAGCGCTGGTGTTCGATTCTAGAAGATATCAAGGCTGCGTTGGAATTGTTGGAATTATCAGCTGATGATGAATTGTTGCTAGAGGCGCAAACCAACCTTACCCAACTCCAGCAAGAACTCGAAACAGTAGAAATACAACAATTGATGTCCGACCCCTGCGACCAAAAAGGTGCATTATACAAGTGGTGCAGAGAGAAATTGCCCAACTACAGCTAAAATTATTATAGATACAAGTAGAATAAAGAGCGATTTCTCAATCCAAAGCGCTCTATCTATCATTACAGCAAGCATTATGGATGTCTTAGAACTCAAACGCGAAATCGAAACGTTGTCTGGCCGCCTGGGTAAAACCCAGGACTATCTTTGACGTACCTGCACTGACAGCCAAAATTCAAGACCTCGAAAAAATATCATCACAGCCACAATTCTGGGATGACCAAACCCAGGCCCAACAAACGCTGCAAGAACTTAATGACCTGAAAGCCCACATCGAGCAATACGATCGCTGGCACGCCAATCTGGAAGATACTAGGGCAGTTGTTGAATTGTTGGAGTTAGAAACCGATGAGGCACTACTCCAAGAAGCGGAATCTACCATCACTAAACTCAATCGTGACCTGGATCAGTGGGAGTTACAACAGTTACTTTCTGGCCCCTATGATGCGGAAGGTGCTGTACTGACAATTAGTGCTGGCGCTGGTGGCACAGATGCTCAAGACTGGGCATTTATGCTGATGCGAATGTACACACGTTGGGGCGAAGCTCACGGCTATAAGGTAACTTTAGCTGAAGAGTCGGAGGGTGATGAAGCCGGAATTAAATCGGCAACCCTAGAAATTACTGGTCGCTATGCTTATGGTTACTTGCGATCGGAAATGGGTACACATCGCTTAGTGCGGATTTCACCTTTTAATGCCAACGGTAAGCGACAAACCAGTTTTGCAGGGGTGGAAGTGATGCCGCAAATTGATAACTCTGTGCAATTAGACATTCCAGATAAGGATTTGGAAATTACCACAACTCGTTCTGGTGGTAAAGGTGGGCAAAACGTCAACAAAGTAGAAACTGCGGTGCGGATAGTTCACCTTCCTACTGGTCTTGCCGTGCGCTGTACAGAAGAGCGATCGCAGTTGCAAAATAAAGAGAAAGCCCTAAATCGCCTCAAAGCAAAGCTTTTGGTCATCGCCAAAGAGCAACGCGCCCAAGAAATTGCCGAAATTCGTGGCGATATGGTAGAGGCTTCCTGGGGAAACCAAATCCGTAATTATGTATTTCACCCCTACCAAATGGTGAAAGACTTACGTACAAATACAGAAACAACGGCGATTGGCGATGTGATGAATGGCGAACTTGATCCATTTATCCAAGCTTATTTACGCCAAGAAAACAAATTAGTAGAAAACCCTGACCCATAATTTGGGATTATTTGCAAGCGCTAAGTAATGATTTTTTAACATTACTTAGCACTTTTGATTTTTGAGGATTTTAGATTAGCGCGTTTTGAGAGAAATTTCTGAGTAATATGCAAGCGATCGCCATTCTATCCCAGACCACTGTTACAGTTATAAAAGAGTCTGTAGACAAATAACTATGAGCAACTCTCCTTCAACAGAACCTCAACCTAGCTACGTAAAACTCGCCATGCGAAACATGGTGCGGAAGGGTGCAACTTCCCTAAAGCATTTTGCGTTGACAGCCGTAGGGCTTTTAGCTCTCCTTGTTGGTCTTGCTTACTTAACTCACTAACGAAACTACAAACCGTAAACCTCAGACAAGGAGACTATGTGCCCCTGAGCGTTGAACTATATGTGGAGGATTCTTTTTACGATTTGTCCCTGACAACATCTGTAAAAATTGCTGACACTGATACTCGAATTCCTTCTGAAACTTGGGAAAATTGGTTTAATCAGTGGTTGGAAATACTTCAACCTCAAATTCCGCCAGCGCCAAGTTATGAAATTGGGCTGCGTTTGACAGATGACTCGCAAATTCAAGAACTGAATGCTCAGTATCGTCAACAAGATAAGCCTACAGACGTTTTAGCTTTTGCTGCTTTAGAAGTGGATTTTCCGCAAAGCAAAGAAATGCTTGCATCTGTACCATTATACTTAGGTGATATTATCGTGTCTGTAGATACAGCACAGCGTCAAGCTAACCAGCAGGAACATAGCTTACCAACTGAACTAGCTTGGTTAGCATCTCACGGTTTATTACACCTGCTGGGCTGGGATCATCCTGATGAAGAAAGTTTGGGACGAATGTTAAAACAGCAAGTAAGATTGCTGAACGCGATAGGTATTGCTATTGACATGGAATAGCAGTAGTTATGTGTTCTTAATGTTAATTTTGGGTAATACTTTTATAATACTTCTGTGCAAATTTGCTTAAAGATTGCCTCAAAGTTAATTCTGCCATTAAGATCGGCGAATATTCCCACTGTAGCAACTCTATTTTTGTATTTTTAAGTCTATGTCCCCAAAAATTTCTTCATCACCAACGCCTACCTCGTTACAAACACTGGTGTCTAACGAACGGGAATTTTCCTGGAAAGTAGCCTCTAATTTATTTGTTAGTTTTAAATATGCCTGGGCTGGAATCAGCTATAGTTTTCAAACTCAACGTAATTTTCGCATCCACGTAAGCGTTTGTGCTTTAGCTATCGGTTTAAGCGTATTTTTGCACCTGCAAGCTGTAGAAATAGCGGTAATTGGTATAACTAGTGGTTTAGTTTTGGCATTAGAGTTACTAAATACAGCGATCGAGTCTCTTGTGGACTTAACCGTTAAGCAGACATATCATGAATTGGCAAAAATCGCTAAAGATTGTGCAGCTGGTGCAGTTCTTGTCTCTGCTTTGGTAGCGGTGCTGGTAGCTGGTACGCTATTGCTCCCTCCTCTGGTAAGGTTAATTATATCCGCTTTGTAAATATGATTTGCGTAGGCGTAGCCCAACCCAGGCATCGCCAAGTGACTTGGTAAGGCGATCGCACTCTACCCAATTCACTGTAGAGAAGACATTTTAATAAATTAAAAATTTAAGAAGTGGCTTGTTATAAAGTAGCCGCTTCATATTTATGTGTCTACGTTAGCGTTATTTTTATATCTAGCGAACAATATAGTATCAGTAATCTGATGAGAGCTAAAAACTAGGAGTGATGAGCTTTGATTATAGTTATCGACAATTACGACAGTTTTACATATAACTTAGTGCAATATCTGGGAGAATTAGCAGCAGAATTCTCAGTAGCAAATGATATTAAAGTTTTTCGTAACGACAAGATATCCATAGATGAGATTCGGGCATTAAAGCCGGAAGCCGTAGTTATTTCTCCTGGGCCTGGCCGCCCGGAAGATGCGGGTATATCCTTAGAATTGATTGAACGGCTAGGACAAGAGTTGCCAATTTTGGGTGTCTGTTTGGGACATCAAAGCATCGGTCAAGTATTCGGTGGTAAAATAATTCCTGCTCCAGAGTTGATGCATGGCAAAACCTCTCAGGTATCTCACACTGGGGTGGGGGTTTTTCGGGGATTAGAAAATCCTCTCATCGCCACTAGGTATCATAGTTTGGTAATCGAACGTGAGACTTGTCCAGATGTGTTGGAAATCACCGCTTGGGTTGAAGATAACACCATCATGGGAGTGCGACACCGGAACTATCCTCACATTCAGGGTGTCCAGTTTCACCCAGAGAGTGTCCTGACATCTTCAGGAAAACAGTTATTACGAAATTTTCTCGAACAGTTACAGTCAAGAGCATAATTAATGAAACGACGACAGTTGATGGGCTATGCTGGGGCGGGGTTGGCCACAGCTTTAGTTACTACCTTGGGTTCTAAATCTCAAGCTGACGCACAATCTAGCGGTTTATCAGTTCAGTGGTTGGGTCATACTTGCTTTCTTTTTACTGGTGGTGGTGCAAAAATTCTCGTCAATCCATTTCGGACGGTTGGCTGTACTGCTAAATATCGACTACCAAAAGTTGCAGCAGATTTGGTACTGATTAGCAGTCAATTACTGGATGAAGGTGCGGTGGACGTACTACCGGGAAATGCAAAACTCATCTACGAACCAGGAGTTTATGAGTTTAAAGGTATTAAGTTCCAAGGAATTGCCATAGACCACGATCGCAAAGGTGGTAAGCAATTTGGCTCAAATACTGCTTGGAGTTGGAAGCAAGGCGGGATTAATATCTTACACTTAGGGGGAGCCGCTGCACCTATTTCCATTGAGCAAAAAATCTTGATGGGACGACCCGATGTATTATTCATTCCAGTGGGAGGCAGCGCAAAAGCCTACAATGCTCAAGAAGCAAAGCAGGCTATTCAAGTATTAAATCCCAAGCTGGTCATTCCGACCCATTACCGGACACAAGCGGCTGATGCTGCTAAGTGCGATATTTCACCAATTGATGATTTTTTGACCTTAATGCAAGGTACGACAGTGCGGCGTAGCAATGGAGATAGTGTTTCCATTAGCCCTGGTAAATTGCCAGAAAAGGGGGAAATTCAGGTTTTGACTTACAAGTTTTGAATAAAAGGGACTGAGAAAGAACAAGGGGAAGCAGGGGGAGAATAATGACTTCTACCTCCTACCTCCTGAATTCAGAATTCTGAATGCTGAATTCTGATTTTAGAATGTATACCACTGTGGACCAAGCTTATCTGCATCGCTGATGGGATTGTCAACGGCTGTTGTTCCATCTATAGTCCAAATGTCGTCTGAACCTGCGGTCTGATCGCGCCAGTAGATATCGGTCTTACCGTCGCCGTTAAAGTCACCAAGAGATGGTGTCAAGGCCGCGTTATTAGCTGGTAAGAAAGCTTCAGTCGCAACTGTTGTACCATCCATCAACCAAGCGGTGTTCGCACCTGTGGTTCCATTGTGCCAGAAGATATCGGTCTTACCATCACCGTTGAAATCACCAATTTTGGAAGTCCAGGATGAGTCAAGTGTTCCCAAAGCGCCTTCTGTGACTAAGATGCCTCTCATCGTCCAAACCTTGTTCTCACCTGTTTGAGCGTTTCTCCACAGAATGTCAGTGCTTAAATCGCCGTTGAAATCACCAACGCTAGCAGTCCAGGCTGCATCTTGGGATTGCAGCGCAAATTCAGTCTTTTGGGCACCATCCATAAACCAAGCGCTGTTATCGCCAGTTGTCGCATTGCGCCAGAAAATATCGCTCTTGCCATTGCCATCGAAATCAACAATGGTAGGAGTTAGAGCTGTATCTGTAGTGTCTAGAACAGTTGCATTGAGAACTGTAGTGCCATCCATCTCCCAAATGGCGTTCTCACCGGTTGTAGCATTGTGCCAGAAGATATCGGTTTTGCGATCGCCGTTGAAATCCCCAATCTGAGGACTCCAGGCTGGGTCAACGGCAGTTAGAGAAGCTGCATTCGCAACTTTGGTTCCATCCATCAGCACAATGCTGTTTTCACCGGTTGTCTTATTGCGTAACAAGAAGTCGGTTTTGCCATCAGCATTGAAGTCAGCAATTTTGTAATCATAGGCGGATAGGTCAAATTGACCCAAAGAACCCTGTTCAAGAACTTTTGTGCCATCCATCAACCGAATGACAATCTCACCGGTTGTAGAATCGACCCAAACTTTATCTGTTTTACCATCACCGTTGAAGTCAGGAGTAATCGCTGCACTGGTTAAGTAAGGATTAGGATTAGGATTTGCTGACACCACCGCAGATGGTTGTGGTTGTGAGGAACTCTTACTGTCCAAAAACGAATTAGAACTTAGAGTAGTTATGCTATCAAGAGGAGATGATAATGCTTGTATTTTTTCGGAAGTTTGTGTCCATTGTGCATTCAAAGTTTTTGAAGTATTTTGAGTTCCAAACATGGTGTGTTTTTATGATTGGTTGTCATATTTTTTTAACTTTTTTTTGAAGCCGCTTTCTGTAACGAAATAACATTTTCCAGGGTTTCCATATTTCTTTATAACTATTGTTTGTTTATTAATATCATTGTTTGAAGATAAATCTTTGTTTGTTTTAAGTGATAATTATAAAATCTTCAAGTCCTATATAAACAATTACAAAATTCTTTTTGTTCATTATGTATATGATGATTTACAGATAAAGCAATAAAGCTTTATCTGTTTTCTTTGACATTCAAAACTTTTATCAAAATTCTACTTATATCTTTAACGGTTCATTAGTCAAACAAAAAGTATTGACACTACAACACTATAGGACTAATATTTGATTGCCTAAAATAACTCAGTACAACTCAAAAAGCCTTCTTGATTATTGCCTGCCCACTATGGCTAGAACAGAAATCAAAGCGGCTTCCGATAGTAGCCTTTTAAACTTCAATTCATTGGTAAGTAAGTTCGCAGGAAGGAATTTAGTCCTTATTTTTTAAGTACTCAAATGTTTAATACAAACTTTCAAAATTAGCTTTATAAAGTAATATCCGTATTTATTACAAAGTTACAAATACGCTAAAATAGAAATAATCGCTACATTAGTTATAATAATTTGTGTAATAAGTCCTTCTTTTATGATGAGTTTCTCAATTGTTTGCGGAATCACTACTATTTTTTATTTTGTGGAATAGCTCTAGATGTCTGCTTACTTTCTTCAACTGTACGAACAGGTAATTGCACGCCAGTTTCCAAAAAATTAGTATATGTAAATACTACGAATTCATCTTTATTGACCACGTAAGCGATCGCTTTTATTGCTAGGGGTTGAGCAGACATATTCTTGACAGCGTGTTGTGGAATTTATTAACTACCAAAATTGATATGGAATAAGGCGTTAAAAATAATTTATTTTTTATAAAAATACTAAATCATTCGATAACAACAATATTTGCGAGTTATTTCAAAATTAGGAAATCTGAGTATTTCAAGATAATTGATTATTCTCCAACGATTTATGGCTTGAGTGGAAACAAATATTGGTTAGAATAACTTAGATTAGCAACTATTAAGAGGCCTGAACTGTGCATCTATCAGTTGCTAAAAGTGTAAAATAATACAATATTTTCATACAAACATCAGCTATGCAAGCAGAATATCGGCAGCGTCGCGAGCAGTTAATGGCAAAAATTGGTGATGGCACAGCCATTTTTCGCAGTGCGCCAATGGCAGTGATGCACAACGATGTCGAGTATGTTTATCGCCAAGACAGTGATTTCTTCTACCTAACTGGTTTTAACGAACCACAGGCAGTAGCAGTGTTAGCGCCACATCATTCAGAACATCGGTTTGTGCTGTTTGTCCAACCGAAGGATCGCGAAAAGGAAGTATGGACTGGTTATCTTTGTGGGGTAGATGCAGCCAAGGAAATTTATGGTGCTGATGAAGCGTACCCCATTAGCGAGTTAGATGAAAAGTTGCCGCAGTATTTGGAAAAAGCCAGCCGCCTTTACTATCACTTAGGACGCGATCGCACTTTTAACGATCAAATTCTGCGACATTACCAAAGTTTACTGCGGACTTATCCTAAACGCGGTACTGGCCCGATCGCCATTGAAGATACTGGCCCTGTTCTCAACAGCATGAGACTAATTAAAAGTGAAGCTGAGTTGGGGTTAATGCGTCAAGCGGTTGCGATCGCCACGGAAGCACACAATTACGCCCAAGAAATCACCGCACCTGGACGTTATGAGTACGAAATTCAGGCGGAGATGGAACGCATCTTTCGAGTCCGGGGTGGAATGGGGCCAGCTTATCCTTCGATTGTGGCTTCCGGTGTGAATGCTTGCGTACTCCACTACATTGAAAATAATCGTCAAATGCAGGATGGAGAATTACTGCTAATTGATGCCGGTTGTGCTTACGGTTATTACAACTCGGATATTACCCGGACATTTCCTGTGGGGGGTAAATTCACGCCAGAACAAAAGACGCTGTATGAGATTGTATTGGAGGCGCAAAAACAAGCGATCGCTCAAGTGAAACCAGGTAATCCCTTCAAATTAGTTCACGATACAGCAGTGCGCGTTATCACAGAAGGTTTAGTTGAACTTGGCATTCTCAAAGGTGAAATTGATAAGTTAATTGAAGAAGAGAAATATAAGCCATATTATATGCACCGCACCAGTCATTGGTTAGGTTTGGATGTTCATGATGTGGGAGTTTACCAGCACGGTGAAGACAAACCGCAGATTTTGCAACCAGGTCAAATTTTGACAGTGGAACCGGGACTATATATTGTGCCTGACACCAAACTAGCAGAAGACCAACCAGAGACTGATCCTCGATGGATTGGCATTGGTATTCGGATTGAGGATGATGTGTTAGTTACACCTGATGGACATGAGGTGTTAACTGCGGGAGTTCCCAAGGCAGTGGATGAAATGGAACGATAAAAAAGGGGGAAGGGGAGCTAATTTCCAAGTCTCTCTCCCAATCTGGGAAACGTTAGAAAACCCGGCTTCAATAAAGTAAGCCGGGGTAATTTATGCACTTGTATAAAAATGAGGGTTAATCTGTGCGATCGTTATTTTTGGCACTAGGAGCGATCGCAGAAAGTTCCTAAATCAAGAACAGCCTTCAACAAATTCAACTTCTGGTAGTTTACCTGACCGAAACCCAGTAACACGCTTACCGTCAGTCTCGAAAATAACGCGATAGTTCTGATCAGCACGGTCTTTCGGGACAAATGTCAAGTAGTGTCCGCCTTGGACGTATTTATGAGGTGTGACTTTAATTTGTCCTGGGTAAAGAGACTTGATTTGCGCTTCCGTGTCGCCAATTTTTGCACCTTTGAGGGTAGTAATCTGGGTATTCTGCCGCACATCTACTCTAGAAATGCGACCTTTTGTAACCATGAATGAAAGACTTTTAGTTTCATTTTGTGGCTTAACATAGTAGCAATTGTTATTGGGTGGATCACCAACTAACTTAGTACCAGCAGCCTTTGTCGCTTGGGAAACAGTCATCCCAACTCGTACTGCACCGATTCCATTGATAAACAGTTTTGCCTGATTTGTCAGTTTCGCCTGTGCTGCAACTGTGCCGACAGTCAGAGAAGAAACTACCAACGTTAAGCAAGCAAGAGCCAATAATTTAACTTTATTATTCATAAATTGTGGGAATAAAAGTAGGTAGATTTTTGCATACAGTACCTATGCTACCAATTTCAGATTTTTAAGTTTTTGACTGGCGAAATTCTGATATTACTTCAATCAAACCAACGATATTACGGTTGAACTCAGGTAAATCTTCCGCAGGTATCCAATATTCCTGATGTATAGAACCGCCTACAGTTTTTACGGAGTAGCGACTTAAAAACTCTGCACGCACCTGAAAACGTGTCACATAGCCGATGTATCCTGTGTCAGTGTCAGTACTTGCCGCATTCCAGTGACAGGCAATTTGTGCGGCGTATTCTTCGTTAAGTACCGGGTAGAAAATAGGCTGTTCAGGTAGTCGAGGAGGAAATTCGCGATCGCCACTTTTCTTAATCAAAGCCAGTTCTTTTGGCCCAGTAGGACGGAAGAGTGTGATTGTTTCTTGATCGCCTTTAGGCAAGGGTTCTCGCGCTTGCACCCATGCTGTGGGAATACCTTCTACACCTGTAGATATCGCCACAATATCACCTGCGATCGCAGGTGGTATCTCTATCTCCCTGGTTTTTATCAACTAGGATCTTCCTTATCCATAGCTTCAAAAAGAGTATTTCCTGTTTGTTCATCTGCGATCGCTCCTTGATTATCTCCCAAATGACGACGAATTTCGCTACGTAATATATATGCTTCTGCTTCTTTAGGATTTAGCTGAATTGCATAGTTAGCATCTGCGATCGCACCTTTGTAATCTTGGAGTTTTTGACGAGTATATCCACGAGAGATATAAGCGTAGGTATCTTTGGCATTCAATTTAATAATTTCGTTGTAATCAGCGATCGCTCCTTTATAGTCTTCCAGATGATTAAGAACTTGCGCTCGCTGGTAATAGATACCACTGACATTTTTGGGTTTAAGGCGCAAAATCTCGTTATAATCTTGAATCGCGCCTTTATAATCTTTTAATCTATTACGAAAGCTGGCACGAGTCATCCGAGATTCAATATCGTGAGGTTTTAAGCGCACAATTTGGTCATAATCTGCTAGTGCGCCTTTATCATCATGCAGTCCCATACGCGCCCGCGATCGCTTTATATAAGCATCGACATCATTAGGATTTTTACGCAAAGCAGCAGTTGTAAGCTCAATTTGTTGTTGTCTATTTTTTCTTATCTGCTCAATTCTTTGCTGAGAATTTTGAGAGTAATAAGTCAATAACGTTACCCAGCTAGGAGCCATAGCTTGCAAACTACCTACCATTCCACCTAACAAGGTTATACAGTATATAACTAATAGAAAAATTCTAGTTTTCCATTTACTGCGGGATTCGTACTGCTGTTGAATCAATCCCTTTACTAAGGCGTATCTTTTACTGAAAGGCAAGTTTCCATATCCGAGTTGCTTCAGATACTTGAAGATGAAATGCAGAATATTATCCCGATCTATTGGTGAATTTAGCCGTAGTTCTTTTTGAAATTTCTGATTAATTTTAGCGCTGCGAAAGCTATTAGGGATGCCCATAGCTATCAACATCGCAAATAAAAACATCATTGGTCTATCTTTTCCTAGAAATCCTAAGATAATCACACCAAAGACTTTAAATAAAACACCAATGTAAGGAAAACGAGAAAACAGGAGTAAATCAGCAATTTGTCCTCCATCTAGAGGATAAATAGGGAGGAGATTAAACAAGTTTAGAAATATCAGCGTCCAACTCGTTTTTTGTACCCAATCAGGATAAGCACTACCCAAAGGTGCAACGATCGCCAACCCAATCCCCAAAATTAACCCTGGTAATGGCCCTGCTAAAGATATCCAAAACTTTTGGGTGAGTGTGGCATCATCTTTACGGGCAGTTGCTAAAGCGCCTAAAAACGGTACGAATAAAACAGAGGTATCACGATAGCCAAACAGTTTCATCGCCAATAAATGTCCGCCTTCATGAAAAAACAGTACAGCGATGAAAATCACCACACTTTGTGGAGTAAGAAAGCTTGTATAACTAGCGATAAACAACCCTAGACTACCCAACAAAAGCCAAGTACGAAATTTTTTACCCACCAGACCAGTTTCGGTATACTGCATTTGTTTAAATCCCTCTACTTCCAGTTCTATAGGGATTTCTTGTAAAATGCTGGAATCAGTTTTGGCTTGTTGTCTGCGTTGCTTAATGATATTTGCTGCTTTCTTGTTACCCTGCGTCATTGGGTTAAGCAATTTCAAGACTGTTAGCCAATGTATCTGAAATAACTCTGTTCCCTTGATTGGTGATATTTTCCCCGTCTTGGCTAAGTTACTAACATAGCCACTCATCTGTATCTGTAGTGCTTGTGCAAAAGACTCTGGTGATAAACCACAAGCTGTTTTGCTGGTAGTTAATTGTTTGAGACGATCTTGATGAGTCTGCCATTGTACTGAGACTTTGCCGGTATAAACATCCTGAACAATAGTGTTAGGAAACTCACCTATAAGTCCATGCTGTTTGCCGTTGACAGTCAGCAATAAAGTTCTATCCTTAAAAAAGGTATAAAACTCTATATCGAATAAATTGACAGGTTCGGCTAAACGACGAATAACTACTGTGGCATAGCTTTTGAGTGCTTTGTTATATAAAAGAAGTTCCCAATTTGTTTGCTCATAGGCTTTGCTGATTGGTTGATATTGCAAATAGCTGCATGGAAGAAAGCCGAATTGCTTTAGTTCTTTAATGGGAGTTTGAAATAAATCTTTTAAATAGATAGGAACTGTATCAGTCTTTGTAATCTGGTACTTGGGATATTGAATCTGAGATTTGCAAAGTAGTAAAAAGAGAATGAGATAGCGAATAACAGTCAGTAGAAAGTAAATTGCGATCGGGTAGATTAGGTATTGCATAGCAATATATAGTTTTTAACTATGCTTAGTATTCCCTGACACTAAACAAAATAGCTTAGTATTACAAATACCTAAAATAAAAATGGGTATAGCCTTTTGACCATACCCATTTCAGTGATTTTATAACAGTGGTTACAGTTGCGGTACGTACTGCTGTTTTTCAGGAACTTCAGCGTACTCAGCCACAATCTGGCGGAATTCTTCGCCGTCAATGGTTTCTTTTTCGATGAGCAAATCGACTAAGCGATCGGTGACAGTGCGATGATCGCGGACAATTTTCTTCGCGTTTTCGTAGCATTCTTCCACGATCGCTCGGACTTGTCCATCAATGCGAGAGGCGATGGATTCGGAATACTCAGATCGAGTTGTCCAGTCACGACCCAAGAACACTTCACCCTGCTGGCTTTCCAATGAAAGTGGCCCTAAGTCGGACATCCCGAACCGAGTCACCATCTGCCGTGCCATTCCCGACAACTGTTGTAAGTCTCCACCAGCGCCAGTTGTAACTTCGGCAGCCCCAAAAATTACCTCTTCAGCTGCGCGACCGCCCAAAGCACCAGTAATCCGAGCTTTCAACTGAGAACGAGAAATTAACCCTTGTTCTTCGTTGGGAGTAAACCAAGTCAAACCCTGTGCTTGTCCCCGTGGGATTAAGGTAACTTTCTGCACTGGATCGTGGTCTTTTAACAAAGTCCCCACTAAGGCGTGTCCAATTTCGTGGTATGCAATTAAGCGCTTGCTCTTGCTATCCACCAAAGGAGTACCTTCCATCCCCGCAACTACCCGATCTACCGCATCATCAATTTCGCGGAGGGTGATAGCTTCTTTGCGTCTTCTAGCAGTCAAAATTGCCGCTTCGTTGAGCAAGTTAGCTAAATCAGCCCCAGTGAATCCAGG
The DNA here is from genome assembly GCF_014698035.1 of Desmonostoc muscorum FACHB-395. Taxonomy (GTDB): domain Bacteria; phylum Cyanobacteriota; class Cyanobacteriia; order Cyanobacteriales; family Nostocaceae; genus Nostoc; species Nostoc muscorum_A. The sequence goes on along the minus strand of NZ_JACJSF010000070.1, from coordinate 10,008 downwards.
AGTGCGGCGAGCGATCGCATCTAAAGATACGCTAGGGTCTAATTTCTTGTTGCGTGAATGGACTTCCAAGATTTCCAAACGCCCTTTAATATCGGGTGCATCAACTGTTACTTGTCGGTCAAAGCGACCGGGACGTAACAAAGCTGAGTCTAGTACGTCGGGACGGTTGGTAGCAGCAATAATAATGATGCCTGTGTTACCTTCAAACCCGTCCATTTCAGTGAGCAACTGATTGAGGGTTTGCTCTCTCTCGTCGTTACCGCCACCGATACCAGCGCCCCGTTGCCGTCCTACTGCGTCGATTTCATCGATGAAGATAATACAAGGGGCGTTGTCTTTGGCTTTCTTGAACAAATCGCGGACGCGGGATGCACCCACACCAACGAACATTTCTACAAATTCCGAACCGGAAATACTGAAGAAAGGTACGCCTGCTTCACCTGCGATCGCTTTTGCTAATAAAGTTTTACCAGTTCCAGGAGGCCCAACTAACAGCACTCCCTTGGGAATCCGTGCGCCTACAGCAGTAAATCTTTCTGGCTGTTTCAGGAAAGTGACGACTTCTTGTAGTTCTTCCTTAGCTTCTTCAATCCCGGCTACGTCATCAAATTTAACCCCGGTTTTCGCCTCCATTTGGAAACGCGCCTTAGATTTGCCGAAGTTCATCGCTTGACCTGGCCCGCCGGGAAGGTTGCTAGAACGCCGGAACAAAAAGAACAACCCAGTAATCAATAAAACTGGAAATACGAGATTGCCCAACAATCCCCAGATTGCGCCATCATTCCGCATGGGGTGAGCATCAAAACTAATATCTTTTTCTTTGAGCTTGCTGATTAACTCAGGAGCGTTAACAGGCAAATCCACCCGCCACCTTTGGATGCGATTTTCGATGTCTGGATCGCGGGCTTCGATAATAGCTGTCCTACCGCCTTCGTAGAGGTCAACACTGCTGACGCGATCGCCGTCCAAGTATTCTAGAAAGCGGCCATAAGTCATGCGGGTATTGGCTGCATTTTTACTCATGTCAGTAGGAGCGCCTGCAAAGGCCCCTTGCCAGAAGAAAAAGCCAATTACCAAAGCCGGCAATGTCCAGAGTACTACGACTTTCCAAGAGAATTTCATCTTAATTTGCCTCTAGATGCCTATACAATTCATCAGCTCTAGTAACCAAGTGTTCATCACTCTGTCACTTTAAGCTGTTAAACGGATGTTTATAAATCCATTTTGTTTAATTTGATCTCTTATATGCACTGTCATAAGGCAATTAGAGCATTATGGCGATGCCAACAAGAATCTTAATCAAAGTTAACTTAATTTTAATACAAAATCGCACGAGAAAAGGGAGCGCAACGGGATGCAAAGCCACGGAGAATTTCTCGACAACACTTCTTATATCGTTTCAACCCCTGACTGAAGGGGCAGGGGAAGTAGGGGAGGTAGGAAGACAAGGGGACAAGAGGTGAGAAATTGAAACAAGTCTTTCTCCTTGTCCCCAATTCTCCTTGTCCCCAAGTCCTCTTCCCAATTCCCAATGCCCAATTCCCAATTTTCTACTTAACTTCTGTAATTTTGAGAGTGTAAGGAAGATACTTACCTGTTTTGTAGGAACCAACCCAAACTTGGTAACTTCCAGGCAGCCATTCGCCAACAATACCGGCATTTTTGCCATCAAAATCGTCATTACACCAAGTACCACCTGGCCCCTTGATAATTATGGTGGTGTCTTCAGGACTTTGGACTTGCAACTTTAGGTAGTCGAATTTACCTGTTAGCGCTAATGTGTGGTCTGGTGTTTCATCAACAAATCCGGTACAAGGGCCAGTGGGCGTTTCACTTCTGCCACTTACTTTAGTCCCAGATATTGAACCACCACTCATCCCGCGAACTGTCAGGGGGTCTGGCGAAAACTGGGGACTAATACTTACATCTCCAAATATCGTTGGCGCTTCCTGAGCATCGGTTACAGCGTTAACTGTCGATGTGATGAAGAGCGTAACTATCATCAACGATAATCTCATCCCTCTATTGAGCGCTTTTGTCGGCATTGTAATTACGTTCGCTTCTAAGTGGTTTTGAAGACATGAATTTTACACACCAAGTTCCCAATGTGGGGAGAATTGACTACCTATTTTAGATTTGAAATTGGGGATAATTCATTAGTAATTAGTCAATGATTTGTCGTTCTTATAGTTGCTCTACCTTATGGATAGGGGCACACGTTTGTGCGCCCCTAAAATCTAAAATATTTCTAAAATCTGGAAGTAATCGCTAATTAGCTTCTGTTATTGCCCGGCTCAAACGCGATTTGTCTAAACCAATCTGATTTAGTAGTAACCAAGATTGAATGAGGTCGGGGCCATGAACATCTCCAGTTAAGGCTGCTCGGAGCGATCGCATTACCAAGCCTTTTTTAACTTTTTGCTCTTTCACCACTTGTTTGATTATGTCCTGAGCGGCGGCTTCCGAGAGTTGCGGCTGATTTTCTAAAGCTGTGACAATGGCCTCAAGGACGGCAGTAGAACCTTCTTGCTTAAGTTGTGTACTACCTTCTTCGCTAAATTCAACTGTGTCGTTAAAAAATAGTTGACCTTGAGGTACTGCATCTACTAAACGAGTCAAACTCTGGCTAATTAAAGTTACAAGCTGCTCTAACCAGGCGCGATCTCTTCCACCATCAAATTTATAGCCAGCCGCTTCCCAAAAGGGTATGAGTAAATCTGTGAGTTTATCTACTGGTGTATGGTGGATATACTGACTGTTCAACCAATCCAGCTTGTCCCAGTCAAACTTTGCACCTGCTTTATTTACACGCTCAAAGCCAAACTCTTTAGCTGCTGTTTCTAAGGTAAATATTTCTTGCGTCGAGTCTGGTGGCGACCAACCCAGCAATGTCATATAATTTACCAAGCCTTCAGAGGTAAAGCCCATTTTCTGAAAGTCGGAAATGGAGGTAACACCATCCCGCTTAGAAAGCTTGCGCCCTTCCATATTCAAAATTAATGGCGTGTGGGAGAACTCTGGAATTTTTGCACCCATTGCTTCATACAGCAGAATTTGCTTGGCGGTATTGGCGATGTGGTCTTCTCCGCGAATGACATGGGTGATTTGCATATCAATGTCATCCACTACAACTACAAAATTGTATAGTGGTTGACCACTACCCTCTTCTGAGGCGCGGGCGATGACCATATCACCACCTAAATCGCTACCTCGCCAAGACATTTTTCCCCTTACTAGATCATTCCAGATAATTTCCCGCCCATCTTCGATTTTGAAGCGAATCACATAAGAACGACCTTCTGCTTCAAATGCGGTGCGTTGTTCTGGTGTGAGGTTGCGGTGACGGTTGTCATAGCGGGGAGCTTCGCCCCTAGCTTTCTGGGCTTCTCTTAGCGCTTCTAATTCTTCGCTGGTGGTGTAGCAGCGATAGGCTAACCCTTGATCTAGCAGTTTTTGTACTGCTTCTTTGTAAAGATCCAGGCGTTGAGATTGGAAAAATGGCCCTTCATCCCAGTTAAGACCTAGCCAGCGCAGTCCTTCAAGAATATTGTCGGTGTATTCGGGACGCGATCGCTCTAAATCTGTGTCTTCTATTCGCAGGATAAATTTCCCGCCGTGGTGACGGGCAAATAACCAGTTAAACACAGCTGTTCTAGCTGTACCAATGTGTAAATTTCCGGTTGGACTCGGCGCAATACGGACTCTGACAGTCACAGTTAATTCTCTCTTTCGCAAAGCATGATAAATGTAGCTTATATTCAAACCCCCAATTCTGGGTCAATCCTTTTGGGGAATTCCAAATCAAAAATCACCGAAGCTCGGTGATTCACTACTTATAAATTTAGAACGGGACTGACGGGGCTCGAACCCGCAACTTCCGCCGTGACAGGGCGGTGCTCTAACCAATTGAACTACAGTCCCTTGTTTGGTCAACTTTGCTATTATCACTATTTTTTTTCTGCTTGTCAAGCATTTTGGAATGGAAAATTAGAAATTATTTTTGTCCCGTCTCTCCAAGGTGCGAATTTACCGTTAAATAGACCTTGATAATACAACCTGGGGCTTAGATTCTAAATGCTGCAATATCCGGGATTGCATTTGTTTATATTGCTGTTTTAATAGCTGTTTGCTGACTTGGGGCACAGAAGCTGGTGGTAGGCTATGAGTTTGTTGCACCCAGGTTTTCAACATTTGTCGCTGAGTTGGCTCGATGCGACTACTGAGGACATTGGCGCAGGAATGTGGTGCTTCCAGAGTAAACAAAATCAAAGGATAGTGTTCATTTTCAGCCAGGAAACCTACCATCTTCAGATTTTGGGGATTTTGCATATCTAAGTAGCACGGTAGCCACTTAGGAGCCAATTGCCGATCGTAGAGTACTGTCACCCACAACAGCATTGGGTGAGGGGATGTCATGAAGATAAACTGGTTGTAACGGGTAGAAAGAGCATAGTTTTTGATTTCTTGTTTAGGCAACATCAACCATAGTGCGGTCATAGATTCTTGTGCAGTATCTATAAGCTGGGGAAAAACAATTTCTTGAATTGGTTTATTTGGAGGCCACAAAAGTTGTCGGCACCTTTGTTCTACTGCAATTGGTAATCCAGAATCTAGGGGACGGCTAAGGATGGGATTAGAGGATAAATTTGTTGGTAAACTGGTAGAATTAGATTGTTCTAAGCTATTTAATACTTGCAAAATTTGAGCGATATTTTGTGGGCGATCGCTTGCTTTTTTTGCAAGACAAGACATGATTAAATTATTTAGCTTCTGAGGTATTTTCAGAGTTGGTTTAACATCTGCGATCGTTTTTGGTTGTTCAAAGTGATGTGCTTTATACCAAGCACCAAAATAATCAGTTTCTGGTTCCCAAGGTTTTTTGCCTGTGAGCATTTCAAACATCATCACACCCAGGCTATAAATATCAGAGCGACTGTCTAATTTTTCTCCATCTAGCTGTTCTGGAGAACAGTAGGGTAAAGTGCCATTAAATCCCCTGCTTGTACTAGCTGTTGACGCATAATTTAAAAATCTAGCAATCCCAAAATCGAGAATTTTAACTAACTGACCTAATATCGGATCGGGAATAACTAATATATTGGCAGGCTTAATATCTCTATGAACCAACGGACAAATTTTGCCGTCAATATTAATACCTTGATGGGCACACTGTAAGCCCAAACAAATTTGGCGAGAGAGAGTCAAAAACATCGACAATGATAGCGGAATTAAGTCCTTTAAACTCTTACCGCATAGATATTCCATCACGTAGTATGGTTTTCCTTTCTCATTCACACCATAATCATACGCCCGCACTATGTGTAAGCTCTTTTGACTCAAAGCTGCGCTCATTAAAGCTTCACGAGCAAAGTCTTGTTGCATCTTGCTATCGACAACAGTCTGAGTTAAAAACTTGATAGCAACTGGTATACCTCCTAACAAAATATCATTTGCTAAGAAAACTTCACCCATACCACCGCTACCAATTAATTGCTTCAGTTGGTAACGATTGGCAAGTAAGCCCGTACTACTTGGAGATGTAAATGGGCTTTGATTCACTTTATTCACCTCTGCTGCTGAGTCTATTTAAAGTTAGTAATACACACATAAAAATATAACTAAGTAATGGTAGGCAAGTATTTTAATTACGCACTTTTAAGAACGCGATAAAAGTTTAAAAAAAATCTCCAAGACCAAATCAGTAGCTTGTACAAATCCTGCTTTGGCTACCAGATAAGCAAGCGGCAAAGGGGTGGAGAATTGCTGAAGCTGTACTGACTCTTCACTGCGGCGAGTATGCGTCGGGCACAGGGCTATTAACTTCTCCAATTCTAATAATACTGTTAGCGGCGACTCTAATAAAAGCTTGTAACCTTTTTGACGCAGATATAAGATTTGCGCTACTTCCACTGCTTCGTAAGCGTCTTTCCACTGCCATGCGCCCTCTGCTGCCGTGCCTAGAAAGTAGCGATTCATCTGGGCTTGGATTGTCCTGGTGGAGATAGTCCGTTGCTCAATCAGTGATTTGGTGAGTTCTTGAGCAACGTTGAGGATTGATTGTCCGTAGTCCAGAACTGTTTCTAGGTCAAACAGAGTTCCTTGCGTGGCTATAAGGCTGACCATATCTATTATATGAATACATCACTTTCGCTTTGGCGTAGCCATTTGACCGAGAAGATTGGAGATTGGAGATTGAATGTTTTTGGTACAAGCCCAGCAGTCAAGTGGGTGGAATAAATCTAAAAGACGCTACGCACAGTCGCTTTCCGCGTCGCTATCGTCAATTCTCTTATCTTCTCGGCAATCTACAATTGTTTGAGCTAAGGACGGGTTAACTATAATTTTTTTGGTACTTTCCAGTTATCTTGCGTGGCTTGGTGGACTGGTGCTTAGTACTAGTTGAGGCGAATTTCTTAGACGTGGAGGATTTTGCTTTAGTCCGCTTGGGTTTGGTCGGTTGTGCTTTGGCAGGTGGGAGTAGTCGGAGTCTGGGGAAAGGGATTATAACTGCTGGCGTGGGAACAGAATGGTCAGGGGATTGTGGTTCTAAAGTCCAAGGGTCGGAAATCTTCTCAAATGCGATCGCCCTTGGAGTGACTTGTTGGATTTCCTGTTGTGGAGTAGGTTGTGATGCTGTTGCGGAAACTGTGGGCTGTTCAATAACTGGTAGTTGCCATCCGAATGGCGGTAAGGGTACAACCCACAAACTATTCATGAAATCGAAAACCATCAGCGCAACAAAGCTCATAACGACTACTTGGATCGTCAGGGTGAGAGTAGCTTGGATATCCATGATTAACTCCAAATGTTTGTGATTTTTCAATGTAGTGAGGCGTTGCAGTTGGGTTTGGTCGTTGCAACTCTCACTCTGGTTTTGGCGTAGCCATATTCCCATTCACAAAACGGGTGATTATGTTTACCCAGAGCATTGAAATCTTCTTAGCAAAGGCTAAGATCCAAAAAGTTACTAATTGCAATAAGCAATGGCAAGCAAAGAAATCCAAGTCCGAGAGTACACTGTCAGAGCGCACAAGCGGGAAATTCATACTCGCGTTTTTAACTTCGTATGTAAGCAGTGTGAACAACCCACACAACGAGAAACCTTTGGAGTTAGACCTCTATATTGCGAGAAATGCCGCCCTCCTCAACCTCCCAAGCAATCGAAAGTAGTCCCTATAGGCAAGAGGAAACCCAGAGCTATGAATTATGAGAGTGGTAAAGGGATTGGGGGGTGATTTTTTGCTTTGAGGTAAGGGCGATACCTTCTCTTCTCTTTCAGAGACGCACTCGCTTTCTATCGGCAATGCCTTTCCTGCGGAACGCACTCGCATTCGGCACGTTTTTGACGAACGCCAACGGAAAAAGCGGTTACGCCATCGCACGAAAGTGAATGAAGCAGTAGTTATGTGTAAAGTTACGGCAGTTGCATGAAGTGGCCAGCCGTGACTCTTCTGTGGATCGGCTGTTGCAGGGATTAGGGATTTTGCTCCCACCGTATCTGTCATCCTTGCACGCTTTGCTATTGGCGGCTGTTGAAAGGGAGTACAACCTTGTATGGAGACAGCAAAAGTGACGATACAGCAACGCCACAATAGCTATCAGTTGATGAGAATTTACCTAAATTTTATAGCGCTCGATGAGGAAATTATGGAGTGGCGCTCACTTATAATGAAAATATGATGATTTTGAAGTAGAGATAAAATGCGTAAACAGACCATTCAATATACATCATCCTTAGATGCTTTGGTTGCCGTTGCCAAGCGACTCAGTGTGTATGAAAACCAGCAAAAAATTGACTCTGAAGATTTTTTTTATCAGTATAATCAAGGAACATTACCAGATGATGTTCTATTTATAGAATGGGCAAACGATTACCGCCATTATCTGGTTTTGCGTCAAGAAATAGAGCAAAGATTGAACTATGCTGCTTAATATTCTATCTGATTATCTTAATCTTGTAGAAGAAGCAATTGTTAAATGCCCAAATGTTTATGTGGAACGTTATGAAGAAGAAATTTTAACATCCCTTCGGGCTAATTTAAGAATTAGATTGCGATTAGCTCAAACACACTTGTTAGAAATTAACGAAGCTATAGTAATCACAGACAATCAGTTAAAATTCCTTGATTATCGCTACCATTTTCAGGATGAACGAAATTGCCTAGTTTTTCGTTATGATAGTACGCCGCATTTTCCTGATATCTCTACCTTTCCGCATCACAAGCATTTACCAAATGATGTGATCAGTTCTCAGAAACCGGAAATTACTCAAGTATTAAAAGAAGCAACCGAATTATTGAAATAGGTAGATAAGTTTTTGTACTAAGAACCAAAGAAGGTATATTATCTCTCAACTAATCAAAATCAGATAAAATGTTCACGCTAGTAAATAACAGGTTTAATACAGATAGATTGGAGATGTTTATTATTTGGCTAGTTTGGTAGCTTATTGGTCGTGAAGAAAGAGAATAATTAAGATTACAGCAGCGCTAACATAGAATTTAATTCCATCAAGAAATAAAGTATGCCCAAAACTTGGAACATCAAGATAGATAACTATTTTCAAGCCAACCCCAATTGCATTATCGCCACAGCCCACGTAGACAGCTTCCCTATAGACCTGCCGCTAGAACCGAACATCCGGGAACCGAACCGCAAAAGCGCGACCTACAGACAAATCTTCGATTCACTGACCACCGAACCTGTAAAATTCTTCTCTCGCCACAGTGGAATCGTTCTGTCAGCCAATAAAACTAAACCTGTCAAGAACAAAACTGAACTGGAGCTAGAAGTCTTAGAAGCTAACGAGGGCGGTAGCGATGGGATTATCAACGGTGGGCATACAGTTTTAGCTTTTGAGCAAGCGAAAAATTACAACTACAATTTAACCGAAGCCAGAGTAAAAGTTACGATTCACATCGGACTGACTGAAGAATCGGCCAAAGACATAGCCTTAGCTTCAAATACCACAACGCCAGTAGATTCTCGCTCCAAAGTCAACGCCAGAGGTGATTACAAATTCATCAAGCAGTATTTAGCCCAGTTAGAACAGAAGGAAGATAGGAAATTCCGCATTGCTTATTACCAAAACCAAAGCGGCGCTCCCAGAAATGCCCAGTGCAATGTCACCCATTTGCTCAAGCTCCTTTACTGCCTCGACAGAAATAAATACAACCCCGACAGCAATAAACGAACCAAACATCCAGTAGGGATGAGCCTCCCAAGTAACATCACAGACGCAGAAAGGGAAAGATTAACCGCTTTACTGCCTCTCTTGACTCATGCTCTGTGGATAGAGCAAAGACTGTACGAAATAATCCAAGAATATATCAGCAACCCTAGAAGGAAGGGTGCTAACGATTTAGCATCAATTGATATACGTAAAACGACGTTGTTGCCTGATAGCAAATACTCTTTCGGGTTTGGTGCGCCAACTGACCTCGCACTACCGATAATTGCGTCCTATCGGGTATTTTTGGATCAAGATTATAAATGGATTCTGCCGTTTAACGAATTCGCTGAAGATTTCCTCCAACACTTGTGGAATAACTATTTCCGTAAATATTTGGTGTCAGAGAAAACAGCAGGAAATACAGTAGGTACAAAAATCAGCCGCAATCAAGATATTTGGGAAAGTCTGTATATCTCGGCGCAGAGTTATCTAAATCAGCACTTGGTGAAAATGGTCAAATCCGAGAAATCTAAAGAATTAAAGCTGACACCAGGCTAAAAGTTAATAGGAACAAAGGAGCGGTAAATAATCGCTCTTACATTACTCTGGTCAAAAAAATCTTAGCCAAGTTTTAAAAAAGAGACAGAAACTGGGTTTTGAGCTTCATACGTTGAGTTAGTGTATGCTTGTTAATGTATAAATCTAATTCTATTTTACGTTAAAATGTCTATTCCTGAAATTACCCAAAAACTTTTAACAGCCAAAGAAAACAAGGGGCTGACTTTTGCAGAATTAGCAGAAGTTCTGCAATGTAACGAAGTATGGATTGCCTCTGT
>NZ_JACJSF010000007.1 GCF_014698035.1 Desmonostoc muscorum FACHB-395 | reverse complement strand
GGGTGTGGGGAGAAAGAGGAGGAATTGAATAACTGCACATCAATGAACGCTGCATTGCCTCCCACACCTCCCACACCTCCCACACTCCCCACCCGAACCACACAATACGTGAGAAATTCGGGACAAGGGGGACAAGGAAGAAAATAATAACTCTTGACAAATGACAAATAACAAATGACAAATGACTAAACCAATCGTTTGGGTGCATGGAGACTGCCTCAGTCCATACAACCCCGGACTGCAAAAATACCCCGATGCCCCAGCTATCTGGGTTTGGGATGAGGCTTTGATAGATGAGTGGCAACTGAGTCTTAAACGCCTCACGTTTATTTACGAATGCTTGCTAGAGTTACCCGTTGTTATTCGTCGTGGCGATGTGGAACAAGAAATTTTAGCTTTTGCGAGAGAACATGATGCGAATTTAGTCGTCACAGCCAACAGTCCCAGTCCCCGGTTTGATGATATCTGCAATCAAATAGAGGGTTCTATAGCAGTGGAAACGCTAGAGGTAGAACCATTATTTGACTATGATGGATATATTGACCTGAAGCGGTTCTCGCGCTATTGGAAAGTGGCTCAAAATTATGTTTTTGAATAGCCAAATTAGCGATCGCTTTTTCTAGCAACAGACGCAAGATTTTGCGATCGCAACTCCAACTATTAAATTTTCTGACTACCTTCTCGTGCTAAATTATTAAGGCTTGGTGTTGGGAAACTCCGGTGAAATTCCGGGACTGTGCCGCAGCTGTGATGGGATCACCCAAGTCAGAATGCCAACTCTCAAGATGTCACACTCACCGTCTACTCCCTGCGTTGCACGGGGAAGGAGTTCCAAGTTTGCTTTCTGGATTTGCCACTTGTCCTGGCTTGTTTTATGCTACACCCGCCGCCGATGGTATATTATCTCGCATTAGAATACCAGGTGGAATTATTAGTAGTCAGCAGTGCCGTGCGATCGCAGATATAGCAGACCAGCATGGTGGTGGCTATGTTGATGTCACTAATCGAGCTAACCTACAAGTCCGCGAAATTCGCACAGGGATAAATAGTGAGGTTTTGCAGCATCTACAGGATATGGGATTGGGTTCTCGCAATTCGGTTGTAGACCATATCCGTAATATTATGACCAGCCCAACTGCTGGTATTGACCCGCAAGAATTAATCGACACCCGCCCTTTTGTGCAAGATTGGGATAATTATATTGCTGCACATCCGGCGCTTTCGGGACTCTCGGCAAAATTTAGCGTTTGCTTTGATGGTGGTGGAATTATTCGGGTGTGCGATCGCTTGAATGATATCCTATTTGCTGCTGTCTTAGTTGACGGTAATGTTTACTTCCGCCTCTATCTCAGTGTCGGGGCAAAGGGTCAATCGCCTAGCGATACGGGGATTTTGTTAACACCTGAACAATGTTTACCCGTTTTAGCAGCTTTAACAGAGGTCTATCTAGCTCATACTAATACTACAAGTAAGCGTCGGCTACGTCTCTTAGAGTTATTGAATACTTTGGGTTGTGAAAATTATCTGCAAGAAGTTCAGCAGCGTCTACCTTTTTCTCTTTTATGCAGTGACCTAACCCCCCAACCCCCTTCCCTGGTAGGGAAGGCTACGGTGTACACACAAGTTATCGAATTACCCCACCCTAACCCTCCCCTTGGAAAGGGGAGGGAACTAGATTTTCTTTCCCACCTTGGAAAGGGGGGATTAAGGGGGGTAAAACCCGGATCTCAAAGTAACTCCGATTTGTGTGTACACGGTAGGGTAAGGAAGGGGGAGGAATTCTCTAATCTTTTGCAAGGAGAGGGGAAATATCAGCATATTGGCATCCATCCCCAACGTCAGCAAGGCTTATTTTACATTGGTGCGGTGTTACCTCTTGGACGCTTGGAGAGTAAGCAGATGAGGGGTTTAGCAGATTTAGCAGCAAAATATGGTAGCGGTACTCTTCGGTTAACCCCCTGGCAAAATTTGCTTTTAACAGATATTCCTCAGCAATGGGTTGGTGATGTCCAAAGTGAAATTGCTTTCTTAGGATTAGATACCTCAGCAACTAACATCAAGAGTTCATTAGTTGCCTGTTCTGGAAAAAAGGGTTGCGCCTCTTCTGCTACGGACACCAAAAGTCATGCGTTGGCATTAGCAGAGTATCTTGAAACTCGCGTTACTCTGGATTGCCCAGTTAATATCCACTTTACTGGCTGCGAAAAATCCTGCGCCCAGCATAGCAAGAGTGATATTACTTTGCTCGGTGTCAGCATTGAGGATGGCAATAGAACTGTAGAAGGCTATCACGTTTATGTTGGTGACAACGAGCATAAATTTGGACGGGAAATATATCAATATGTGACTTTTGCGGAACTACCTGCATTAATAAAGCGGATGCTAGATGTATATCAAATTCAACGCCTAAATTCTGATGAGTCCTTTGGGGAATTTGCTAATCGGTATGCAGAAAAATTGTAGACGCAAAGCGGCTTGCCGCAGGCTACCACAGAGGCACAGAGAACACAGAGAAATATAGAGTTTGAGAGGTATTTTGCGTAAATCCTTTAATAAATACTTAGAAATCTGCTTCTCTTCCTCTGTGTTCTCTGCGCCTCTGCGGTTAATTAACAAATCAATCCAAAATCTAAAATCCCAAATCGAATGCCAGACTATATCCGAGATGCCAACGAAATTTACCGTAATTCTTTTGCAATCATCCGGTCAGAAGCAAACCTAGATATGCTGCCACCAGATGTAGCAAAAGTTGCGGTGCGTCTTATTCATGCCTGTGGGATGACGGATATTGTTACTGACTTGGGATATTCACCAACAGCAGTGCAATCCGCAAGGGCAGCGCTAGCAGCAGGAGCGCCAATTTTATGCGATTGCCGGATGGTTGCCGATGGCGTTACCAGGCGACGGTTATCTGCAAACAATCAAGTTATCTGTACCCTCAACGAGCCGGAAGTCCCAGAAATGGCCCAGCGTCTGGGTACTACAAGGTCGGCGGCAGCATTGGAATTATGGCGATCGCACCTGGAGGGATCGGTAATTGCAATTGGTAATGCGCCCACAGCACTATTTAGACTCTTAGAAATGCTCGATGAGGGAGCTAACAAACCTGCGATTATCTTAGGCTTTCCAGTGGGATTTGTCGGTGCAGCCGAATCGAAAGCGGCGCTGGCAGCAGATAGCAGGAATGTACCATTTTTAACATTACATGGTCGGCGCGGTGGAAGTGCGATCGCAGCCGCCGCAGTTAACGCCCTGGCAACGGAGGAAGAATAATGAGCAAAATCAAAGGTCGTCTCTATGGAATTGGTGTCGGCCCCGGCGATCCCGAATTATTGACTCTGAAAGCATTGCGGCTATTACGTGCGGCTCCTGTGGTAGCTTATCAATCAGCCACAGATAAAGAAAGTGTCGCTAGAGCGATCGTGGCGCAATATCTTCCTGGTAATCAAATCGAGGTGTTGTTTCATCTCCCCCGCGCTTTAGAACCAGAAAAGGCCAAGTCTATTTATGACAAGGAAATTCAACCAATCGCCGACCATTTAGCAGCCGGTCGGGATGTGGTGGTGTTATGCGAGGGCGATCCATTTTTCTATGGTTCCTTTATGTACGTTTTCACACGATTATCTGAAGAGTACCTAACAGAAGTTATCCCCGGAGTTTCCTCGCTGATGGCTTGTCCGGTAGCTTTGGGTGTACCTTTCACCTACTACACCGATATTCTCACAGTCTTACCCGCTCCATTGCCAGCAGAAGAACTGACTACACATTTGTTGATGACTGATGCAGCAGCAATTATGAAGCTAGGTCGTCACTTTACTAAAGTACGAGATATTCTGCATAAATTAGGGCTAGCATCACGGGCAAGATATATTGAGCGGGCATCAACATCACAGCAACGCATCATACCCTTGGATGAAGTTGATCCAGATAAAGTACCCTATTTCTCAATGATTGTGATCCCAACTAAGAATCGACTATAAGGGATTTCCAAAAAATAAATTATCCAAATAAACTAACCACAGAGACGCAGAGAACACAGAGTGAAGAGAAATAGAGAGAATTTTGCTATCGACTTTGGGATATTTTTTATTTGGAAGTCCCTAAACCAAAAAAACAAGTAGGCATCATTCACGATGCAATGATGCCAATTGCTTTGCGATGATTTAGACTTTACCATAAATAAATACTTCAAAAAAAATTGATGGCTCCTAATAGCACCTTCACTCCTGATGCGATCGCTGCTGGCTTTCATGCCCTATCCGATCCCTTACGAATTCAGGTCTTAGAACTCTTACGCTCTCAAGAACTATGCGTGTGCGACCTATGCGACCACCTGGGAACCACTCAGTCTAAACTGTCTTTTCACCTCAAAACCTTGAAAGAAGCTGGTTTAGTTCGCGCTCGTCAAGAAGGGCGCTGGATTTACTACAGCCTCAATCTGCCGCAGTTTGTTGTCCTAGAACAGTATCTAGCAGAATTCCGCCGCTTTAGCCCAATATTACCTATTCGTCCCCCCTGCGAGACTTAAAAATTCATCAATTTTTTTTGTAATGTTTTGTTTCCTTATAGCTATCTACGGATTGACAAATCAATTTTTTTTGAAATGATAGAGATATACTCTTGATATAACTCACAGGGCTGGGGTCAATGAACACAGCAGCAAAGGAATTGGCTCTCGCACTCGGAATGTTGGCTTTGACGACCAGTTGCACAGCAGCATCCAACACATCTACTCAAACTCAGCAGTCACCTGCTGTAACTGAGGTAAGAGATTCTGGTAATGCAACAGCAACAATTAAAATTGATGGTTCCAGCACGGTCTATCCCATTACACAGGCGATCGCCAAACAGTATCAAGTTGACCCAAAGAATCGGGTGCAAGTTGCAGTTAACATTTCTGGTACTACTGGCGGATTTGAAAAATTCTGTGCTGGAGAAACAGATATTAGCGACGCTTCCCGACCGATTTTGAAGGCAGAGATGGAAGCTTGCAAGAAAAATGGTGTGGCGTATATGGAGTTTCCCATTGCTTTTGATGCGCTTACTGTCGCCGTTAATCCGCAAAACGATTGGGCAAAAGATATCACAGTAGCAGAATTGAAAAAGATTTGGGAACCGGAGGCTCAAGGAAAAATTACCCGATGGAACCAAGTACGTGCATCTTGGCCAGATCGCCCACTTAATTTGTATGGGGCTGGGAAAAAGTCTGGTACTTTTGACTACTTTACAGAAGCGACTGTAGGTAAAAGTAGAGCCAGCCGTAATGACTACACAGCGAGTGAAGATGATGAAGTATTGGTGGATGGCATCAGCAAAGATCCAAATGCTTTAGGTTACTTTGGCTTTGCCTATTACGAAAAACACCAAGATAAGTTAAAAGTGCTGGCAATTGATAGCGGCAAAGGTGCAGTACCGCCATCACGTCAAACTGTAGAGAAAGTTCAGTATCAGCCCCTTGCTCGACCTTTGTTTATCTATGTTAATTTTCGGGATAACCAAAACAAAGCCTTAGTAAACAAATTTGTAGAATTTTACATTGATAAAGCACCAACAACAGCTAGTGCTGTGGGCTATATTCCTTTACCAGATGATAGCAAACACCTCAATTACGTTCACTTGTATCAAGGCAAAGTGGGAACAGTATTTGAAGGAAAAGCAGAAATGAACCTGACAATTGGGGAGTTGTTACGGAAGGAAGGACAGTTTTAGGTATGGACAATCATCCAAACCAAACAACTTGTTCATTATGAAACTTTGAATGTAGCTGTATGAACCCCATGATGAACAAAAAAACTGCCAAACGCCTCTCTTTTATTGACCGTTTCCTAACCTTGTGGATTTTTTTAGCAATGGCGATCGGTGTTGCCCTTGGCTATTTCTTTCCTGGAGTAGAAGCCTTTATCAACCAGTTCCAGGTGGGAGCGACCAATATACCGATCGCCATCGGGTTAATTCTGATGATGTATCCGCCCTTAGCCAAGGTGCGGTATGAAGAATTAGGGGATGTATTTCGCAACGGAAAAATTCTTGGTGTTTCACTAATTCAAAATTGGATTATTGGGCCAATTTTGATGTTTGCTCTGGCGGCTATCTTCTTACACAGTTATCCAGAATACATGACGGGATTAATTCTGATTGGATTAGCCCGTTGTATTGCAATGGTAGTTGTGTGGAGTGACTTAGCACGAGGCAATACAGAGTATACGGCTGGATTGGTTGCCTTCAACAGCATATTTCAAGTTATCTTTTATAGTCCTTATGCCTGGTTTTTCATCACTGTATTACCGCCACTATTTGGATTACAAGGTAGTGTTGTGAATGTCAGCATTGCCGAGATTGCTGAAAGTGTATTTATCTATCTTGGCATTCCCTTTTTAGCTGGATTTTTCACTCGTTTCTTCTTAGTAAAGGTGAAAAGTAAGCAGTGGTATCATGAGGAATTTGTGCCTAAAATCAGCCCGATCACGCTGATTGCTCTGTTATTTACAATCGTCGTTATGTTCAGCTTGAAAGGGAATTTGATTGTTCAGATCCCCTTAGATGTAGTGAAGATTGCAATTCCGTTGATTGTCTACTTCATCATCATGTTTATGGTCAGCTTTTACATGGCTTGGCGCGTTAAGACGGACTATTCTAGAGCCGCAAGTGTAGCATTTACATCGGCAGGAAATAACTTTGAATTAGCGATCGCAGTTGCGATCGCAGTATTCGGCATTAATTCGGGTGTTGCTTTTGCTGCCGTCGTTGGGCCTCTGGTGGAAGTGCCTGTATTGATTGGTCTTGTTAATGTTGCTTTTTGGTTTGAAAAACGTTATTTCACAACACCGGAATCGAGAGCCTGATAAGTTTAGTCCACAATTATTCCCAGGAGTTGAACTATGAAACGTGTGATGTTCGTCTGCAAAAAGAATTCTGCCCGTTCTCAAATGGCGGAAGGCTTTGCTAAAACCCTTGGTAAGGGAAAAATTGAAGTGATTAGCTCTGGATTAGAAGCAAGTCAGGTCAGACCAGAAGCGATCGCCACCATGAAAGAAATTGGTATCGACATTACCGATCAACACTCCAAACCCCTGAGTGATTTCCAAGCACAAGACTTTGATGTAGTGATTTCTTTGTGTGGCTGTGGCGTGAATTTACCGCCAGAGTGGGTTATGCAGGAAGTATTTGAAGATTGGCAGTTAGACGATCCAGCAGAACAACCAGAAATTTTTCCGAGAGTCCGCGATGAGATTAAAGAACGGGTGACTAAATTGATTGAGTCTGTGAATAAAGAAATTACACCTGCTCAATAAGCTAAAAAACATCTAATTTGCATAATCGAATTAAATATAACTCTTGTGGGGTGGGCATCCTGCCCGCCCAGTATATGCAATTTAAATGTAGAACAAGCTTAAAGATTGCAACTTCTTCATCTCTCCGTGTCCTCTGCGCCTCTGTGGTTCCTTTTATTGGATACTTATTTCTTGGAAATTCCTAAGCAATTACCATGACGACATTTGACCATCCGCCCAGAATTTTGTTTTTGTATGGCTCCTTACGTGAGCGTTCCTATAGCCGTCTCTTAGCAGAAGAAGCAGCACGCATTATTGAAGAATTTGGGGCAGAAGTGAAGTTTTTCGATCCACGCGAACTGCCAATATATGGTAGCGTACCTGACACCCACCCAAAGGTGCAGGAGTTGCGTGAATTAAGCCTGTGGTCGGAAGGACAGGTATGGTCTAGCCCAGAACTGCACGGTCAGATTTCTGGCATTATGAAAAACCAAATTGACTGGATTCCCCTCAGTATTGGAGCCGTTCGCCCGACTCAAGGGAGAACTTTAGCTGTCATGCAAGTAAGCGGCGGATCTCAGTCTTTTAATGCTGTCAACACATTAAGAATTCTTGGACGCTGGATGCGGATGTTCACGATCCCCAATCAATCCTCAGTGGCTAAAGCATATCAAGAGTTTAATGAAGACGGCACGATGAAAGATTCACCCTACCGCGATCGCGTTGTAGATGTGATGGAAGAACTTTACAAGTTTTCCTTGGTATTGCGTGACAAAGTTGATTATCTCACAGACCGCTATAGTGAACGTAAAGAAAAAGCTGCCAAAGAGACAATTAAGATAGCTTCTCAATCTCTTGAAATTAACTCTAAAATCAATTAACTATTGGACATCCAAAAAAAGATAACCTCCTGGCAGATTGAACCAGGAGATGTGAAAAAATTGATTCATCTTTACAAGCGTTGTAGCAGGCTCAAACCGTGGGTGTCAGTACCACAGGTATTGAAAAGAAAGTATTCATCAGCCAACTTTTGCACTTGTTCGGATTCCAAGACGCTGGGTTTCCAAGGGTTAGGGTTATTGTAGGCGTAGAAAGTTTCCACACCATCGATACCCTTTTGGGATGCAGCTGGAATTAAGTCAAAATGCGATCGCTTGTAACGGGCTGGATGAGCCAGAACTGCCAATCCCCCAGCTTGATGAATAGCGGCAATCACGTTACTTGCCTGATATTCTTGCCCTGTAGTCGGCCTTCTTTGCAGATAGGGTTTCATGCTAGGGTGTTCTGGAGCAAAAGCGTAAGCCAAAATGTGAACTTCTATATCCAGAAGGTTTGCATTGATTTCTACGCCACTCCACAGGTAAGGAGTTGTTGCACCAGGATTACTCCACTTCCAATCTTCTAACCAAGCAAGGGCCGCTTGATAGCCCATAATGCCATGATGGTCAGTGATCGCCAATCCTTTTAGTCCAATAGCGATCGCCTGCTCCATCAATCCACTCGGCTGCAACCTGCCATCTGAGTGGACAGTGTGCATGTGAAAGTTGAATAACCTTGGACAACTGTATGCATCAATGTTCTGGAATACTTGCTTCAAAAGTTCTGCCGAAGCAGTAGTCCGGGCCAAATTTACAGCCATAACCCCCTCTGAATAAAAATATATATCCTTAACACACTAAAACGCCCTATTTACAGATGAGAAATTTCCAACACTGTAAATTAGTGTATTGGTGGCTACTTTCTCAGCTTTTCCAGCAAATTTTTCAATATGTTAAGACTACGTTAGCAAATCTTAACCTCAGTAGTCATGGGTAGTTTGAACTACTTTAAATGTAAGTAGTAAAAAATATTGCATATAAAGTTTTATAAATACGCCTATACTATTTATGCTAAATAGCTTGTTTTTAAAGGCTTAGGAGAATAATTTTCTCAAATTAGTCTGAGATTTAAATATATATCACGTGTTAAAAAAATATAAATACCAGTAATTATACTGGCTTTTATTTCATTTAGTAATGACTTCAGTGTAGGCAAAGCCAGCCGCAGGCATCGCATGAGTGGAGTTTATAATTAGCTTTCCAAAAACTAGCGATGTCTACGACGGGCTATGCCTACGCTTGCGGCTAATTATACTCCCCGCGCAATTCCAAAAGAATCTCCCTTCAACGTTACCCCAAGCGGTTCTACTACCACCTCGCGGCTAAGGGACGCTTCAACCCTGCCGGCAATCACAGCTGTTAGCTGATGTTCTCTTGCGAGGATGACAATCCTTTCTGCATCCTGCTCAGATTCCGTATAGAATGCAAATCCGGCTCCGTAATTGAACACGGAAAGCATCGTCTCTGCCCCGCCCTCAAGATGACCCTCGACAAAAGTAAATATCTCCGGCACTGGGAGCATTGTTTTGATGACGTACCGAAGTGGCTTCACCGACCGCATCAATTTTTGCCAACCATGACCGGTGATATTCTCTATCGCGGTGGGGCGAATTCCTTCGCCAAGCACTGCCTGTACAAGTGGCGTGTAGAGATAGGACGCAGCATTCATCGCTTCCCAAAACTCCTGCCCACTTGGAAGTTTTGTTCTATAGCCATCAGGAAGAGACTCAGTAAGCTTTCGCAGTGGGGTAAACCCGTTCTCATGGGGGCCAGAACTCTCAACAAGAACAATAGTATTTCCGGCATCCAGACGCGAGCTATCAATAGGAGCGACACCAGGCGGCATCACGCCAAAAACCGAACCCGCAATGTCGAGCCGGCCTGGAATCATCTTAGTTTTCAATTGAGGAGTTTCCCCTGAGAGATAGACACATCCTACTCGTTTGCACCCCTCAACGACTCCATCCAGAAACCCATCAAGGAAAGCGGGGGTAAAGATTGTTTCAGGAGTACTTGATGGCAGATAAAGACCAAGAAGTAGAGTCTGCATCCCTGATGTTGCCGCGTCGTTTGTCAAACACGAGATCATCTTGATACCGATATTCCACCAAAATCGCCGAAGTTCTTCTTCGGAAAGGTCATCAGGGCGGGTATCGTCTGCCGTTCCTAGTCCTTCAGGGACGAGTGTTAGAGAAAGTTCTGGAGCGCCCGCTTGAATAAATGGAGCGAGGTTGAAGCTGAAAGCGTTAGCACTTGCTCCAAGACCCGACGAGGGGACGGTACCATAGGCACTTGCAAAGGTAAGTGTGCGTTTTGCAGCATCGATGAAGCGTCTTTTTGCGGCATCGAGAGTATCGTAATCGACTTGATCGAGAGCTTGAGCCATCAGGTTGCGTTTTAAGTTAGGAATGGAGATGCGATTAATAGCGTCTGTGCAAGAATTAAAAGTTAGGAGAAGTGATAACTCCTCACTTTAAAATACCTCATCTTCAATACCACGCCACCATTCACCCAAATTCATCAAGTCTTGGTAAATATCTTCTAATTCTTTGGCGTAGACATCGTTTGTAAGGGTGGCTCGACGCTCTTGCAATTTCTTGAGGCGCAGTTGTACCAATACCCAAGGTTTAGTGATGCTATTCGTTGCTTCGATGTATTGTGCTAGTTCTTTGCTATCCATAATGTTTTATATTTTTAAGAATTACACCCTGTACAAAAGAATCATGTTGTGTATAAGGTAAATGTTTGGTTTCAGATTTTTATTAATTATTCTTTAATAGTAAATATATCCGCGTTATAAAAGCAATTCATGTAGACGCAAAGCGGCTTTCGGCAGGGTATTATCCTTACAACAAATGGTTTTGAAACTATTCATGTTTGGCCTTTTCTGTCAATGCATAAGTCCTAATTTTGACTTTCATGCAACTACTTTTATTCAGACAGTGCCCATCCCACTACTGAAAAACAGAAAAGTAGGGTGGTTTCATAGGAAAAAAGAAAAATATACAAGTATTGATTTCTTGTTTTGTGGCATGGCTTATTACCCCTCTCCAAACCTCTCCCCGAAAGGTCGAGAGGCTTTGAAACCCAGTTTTAGTTTTTCTCTGGTTGTATGAAACCACCCTGCTACTGAAAAATACAAAAGGGAGAAACTAAAAATAATTTCTCCCTTTTCTGGTGGACTTTCTGCTTCAACTTTTGCAAATCAACTTACTAAGAGGCATCGCACTCAGTTTAAAACAGCAATTAATTAAGCTTTAGCCAAGTTTTCAGCAGCAAAGTCCCAGTTAACCAAGTTATCTAGGAAATTCTTGATGAACGCTGGACGGGCATTTCTGTAGTCAATGTAGTAAGCGTGTTCCCAAACATCCAAGGTTAGGAGTGCCTTCTTACCATGAGCTAGAGGGTTTTCTGCATTTGGTGTTTTGATCACCTTCAGCGTACCACCATCATCAATCAGCCAAGACCAACCACTGCCAAATTGAGTTGCAGCTGCGTTAGAGAACTCTTCCTTGAATTTGTCGAAGCTACCAAAATCTTTATCAATCCTGGCTGCAAGATCGCCAGTGGGTGTGCCGCCACCATTTGGTTTCAAGGAATTCCAGAAGAAGGTGTGGTTCCAAACTTGAGCAGCGTTGTTGAAGATTCCCGCCTTAGAGGAGTCTTGGAAGGAAATTTTGATCACTTCTTCCAGAGACTTATCAGCAAGTTCTGTACCTTCAGTCAGCTTGTTGAGGTTGTCTACATAAGCTTTGTGATGCTTACCATAGTGATACTCGAAAGTTTCAGCTTTCATGCCATTTGGCTCTAAAGCATTCTTGTCGAAGGGTAGCGGGGGCTGTACAAATACCATTGTGTGAAATCCTCTCTTTACCGGTTTCCAGTTTCAAGCTATTGCAGAAGCTTGCAAAATTAACAGCTTTTATTTTTAAGGTTTTATGTCTTTAATGATGGAACATAAAACTTAACATCGTCATTCTACTACCAAAGTGAAGATAAAGTGAAGATGCAAACAAAGTACTTCGCTGATAAGTCAAATCGCTATGAATTCACGGTTATAAATAAAAATGGCTAATATCTCGTAGCGAAAGTCCAATCTGTAATTAGCATTTAGCAATTAAAGCTTTAATACTTCTATCTTTAGTAGGATTAATTGCAATGTGGTAAATCAGTCGAAAGCGAGATGATTTAATACTTAAATAATCTAATAATTTTAAAACTAATGCTTAATAAATTACTAATGAAATTATCTTATTTTGAAATATTGTTTTGAGGATGGTAAGTGAATAATCACTCACCCACCACCCTTTAAAACTAAAAAGTTAACAGTAAATAGCGGTGATTAGCACTGAGATAAACGCTGCTGGTAATAGTTAACAATTTGTGCCGTGACTTCAGACACATCCAAACCATCAGTTTGAACTTCAATGGCATCTGCTGCTTTTTGCAAAGGCGAAACTTTGCGTGTGCTATCTTTCCAGTCACGTTCGGCAATATCTCGTTCTAGCTGCTCTAAATTGATTGCGGATTGACCTTGTTTATTAAAGTCTTCTTGGCGGCGACGGGCGCGTTCACTCACAGAGGCAGTTAAGAAGATTTTCACTTCAGCATCGGGGAAAACGTGAGTACCAATGTCTCGTCCCTCAGCGACTAAACCACCTTTTTTACCCCAGCTTTGTTGTTGTTTAACCAGTGCTTGACGGACAGCGCTTTGGGCTGCGATCGCAGATACAAGAGAAGTTACCTCAATGGTGCGAATTACCTGGGTAACATCAGTACCGTTAATCCAAACCCGCACGGACGATTGTAAATCCTGGGTAGGAGTAAGTTCAATTTTACACAGGTTAGTTAATTCAGCGATCGCACACTCATCATCAATAGCAATGCCCTTTTGCAGTACAAGCCAAGTGACAGCTCGGTACATTGCTCCTGTATCTAAATAGACTAAACCCAAGTTTGCTGCCACTTGTCGCGCCACTGTAGATTTTCCAGCCCCGGCGGGGCCATCAATGGCGATGATGGGTTGACGATCGCGCAAGATGATATTGTCAATCAAACGTGTAGAACCAAGACGAGCTGCGATCGCCAACATTCCTTCCTCCTCAACTTTTTCTAAAGACATCAACGTAGTCGGTTCAACTAATTCAATATATTCCACTAAAATTGTGCTGACCATTGCCACTTCTTGCTGTACCACTGCTATCAACTTGTTGCTATTGCGATCGCCTGCAATGAATGCAGCTTCAGCCCGTTGCAAGCCGCGATATAATGCTGCCGCTTGTTCTTTTGCCGTTGCAGTCAAATATTGATTACGAGAACTGAAGGCAAGACCCGACGCTTCCCGCACTGTTGGACAAGCAACAATTTCTACTGGCAAATTTAAGTCAGCTACTAAGCGTTTAATAATTGCCAGTTGCTGACCATCTTTTTGGCCAAAGTAGGCACGGTCAGGCTGTACCAAGTTGAAAAGCTTGGTAACAATCGTAGCGACACCTTGAAAGTGACCCAGGCGAGAACGACCACACAAGCCTGTCATCATAGCAGATGGGGGTATAACTTGTGTAACCTTTGATTCTTGTATACTCTTCTGGGGAACTGCCATCTCTTCAGGAGTCGGTGCAAAAATGGCATCTACCCCAGCTTGTTCGCAAAGTTTTTGGTCTTGCTCTAAAGTCCGGGGGTAGCGTTGATAATCCTCATTAGGAGCAAATTGCAGGGGATTGACGAAAATACTCACAATCACCGTAGAATTTTCTTGCCGCGCCCGTTGGATCAAGCTTAAATGACCTTGATGCAAATTCCCCATCGTTGGTACTAGACCGACTGCCGTCTGATACCAGCCAGTTATCTCATCTAGTCTTAGATCCTCAGTAACCGCAATCAGCTTGTTTTCTGAGCAGCGTTTAGTTAAATAGCAGCGTAAAGCTGCGACTGTTGTCAGCAGGCGCACAAAAAATACCCCTAGTTCTTATCGATCCCTCCCCCGTTAGTTTATATCTGAAACAGAGGGAAGAGTTGATTGAACTAGAGGAATTAAGTGATACGGAACTTGAATTGGATTTCGGGGAAAGGTTATAGGTGACAGGTGATAGGGAATAATCTTTTCCCTGTAACCTGTAACCTGTAACCTGTAACCTACTCGATTATTTTCCCAAAACTTCAATATGTACTGGTGCAACACCACTACCCATCATTCCCAAAATTCGAGCCGCGCCAGCAGATACATCAATGACTCGACCCCGAATGTATGGGCCTCGGTCATTAATTCGCAGCACTACAGAACGACCGTTGCGGGTGTTGGTTACACGCACTTGCGTACCAAAGGGTAAGCTGCGATGGGCGGCAGTCATTGCTTCTGGGTTGAATCTCTGACCGCTTGCAGTCTGAGTACCAGAACCGTCATAGCCGTAATAAGAAGCCATGCCTCTCAAAGTGGCTTGCACTACTCCAACGGCAATCTGTTGAGGCAGCTTTGGTATTGAGACTGGTTGACGGACTGGTAAATTAGCAATTTCTTTTAGGGGAGATGCATTGCCTAGTAGCCTCCGCAGGCGATTAGTTGCTTGCAATGCATCTTCTGCCAAATTTTTGGTGGGATTGGTCTGTGCTAGTCGTGTAGCTTCGTTGATTTCGACCAATTCTTCGCCATTAATTTTGATTACATAGCGATCGCCATCTTGCTGGGAGGGAGCGCTTTTGTTTTGTGCTTGATTGGCATTAGATTTTTCCCCTGCTTTCCAACTGACGGTAATTTTACTGCCGTCTACACTTTCCCGATTCAACTGGTTGATCTTAGCTGCTACTACACCAGCTATCTGAACCGGGTCATTGTCAGAGGAGCTAATCTGGTTACTCACATCTGTTACGTCGTCAGCATTCAGTGCCTTTGGTGAATTGCTAGCAATAAGGGCGTACTCTTGTACGCCCCCAGTATTTCCAATTGCACCAACTTTTTTAGATTCAAAATTCGTATTTGATACAGAACTCAAAAAGGTGAGAACAGGTATATTTCGGATAAAAAGGGTTGCCGCCTTACGTCCTCTAATGTTGTGAGGATGAATTTCTGTAATCACAGCATCCAAGGTTTGTCTCCCTGCTCTGGATTGGTACTCTCCCACCTTAACCACATCAGGGGCAGGTGATTTTTGGGATGCTAGAGCATTTCCCTTGGTGGTTTGAGTACAACCGACTGAAGGTATGCCCAAAACAGCCATAGACAGGGCAACAATAATCCACAAATGTCTTTGATTCATGCGTCCGTTTTTGAAAGCGACTGTAGAACTTTAAGTTTTATAAATTGCGGGATTTTTCACTCGTAAAAGTGATTTCCCTTCTGAAAAACTCGAACTCGTTCCGTTTTCACTTTGTTATTTATAACTCGCAACAGACTAACACGAACCTTTTGGCTTGGGGATCAGGGTTTTAGCGTAATTATCGACTGCTCAATCAAATTAAAGTTCCAAATTTAAGGGTGAAACCTTTCTCAAAGGCGGACTTTGGCTATGTAACGCTTTTTTCTGCAACTCAAAAATTTCTTCAAAAAACTTTACGCTTCTTGCACGCCAAAATGACGACACCCTGTTGACTTCTGTTCTAAAGGCTCACTACTACTCGTGTATTCTAGATAACATGTATTTTCACTATTTCCTATAAGAAGATAATATAACTTTAATTAAATGGCATCGGCATAAATACTTAAAATCGTTTATTTAATCAAATATTTAGATTTCCCTATGAATAAGTCGTGATATGAGTTACATCTACAATAATTATGCAAATTAGTTTGAGTTTAAGATATTTTTTCTACTTAGATTAATCATGACTTTTATTCCCCATAACTCAACGTAGACAAGTGATAAATACTACTCCTAATCACCGTATTACTGAGTATAAAATAAAGAAGTATACTCAACTTAATATTTTTCGTGATTAATGATGAAAAAATTAGGAAATCTTCGCGATCGCTTGTAGATCAATTTTTGGTGGTATCAAAAACAACAACAGCCATTTTTGGTACTAAGTAATTGCTCAAAGATGATTTTTTAGAGCAAGCTATCTTTGACAAAATCTTTGCGGCTGTAGGGATGTACGGCTGCACCCCTACTATATATAGTGAGTATTTTGGGGAGTGCTATCAGCGTGATGACAAGCCAAGTAAATCAAAAAGATTTAGAAATAGATTCATCGCCATTATTAGCTGTTCTTCAGGAATTGCATTCTCAGTACAAGTTACTGCAAGAGGGTGCAGTAGCGAAATATATTCCAGAATTGGCAAAGGTAAACCCTGATTTGTTCAGCATTTGTATTGTCACAGTAGATGGTCAGATTTACAAAGTTGGCGATTACGACCAACTTTTTACCATTCAGTCGATTTCCAAAGTGTTTGCTTATGGACTTGCCTTAGAAGATCATGGACTGGATTACGTTTTAACTAGAGTTGGCGTAGAACCGACAGGCGATGCATTCAACGCGATCGTTTTAGATGAGCAATCAAAGCGACCTTATAACCCAATGGTAAACGCTGGTGCGATCGCGACCACTAGCTTAATCAAAGGTTCCGGCCCAACGGAACGTCTTAACCGAATGCTGGATATGTACAAGCGATATATCGGCCGGGACGTATTCGTTGACATTTCAGTTTTTACCTCAGAACGCAGTACCGGACATCGCAACCGCGCAATGGCGCATCTGATGCTCAACTTTGGCATGATTGACCGAAATATTGAAGAGTCGCTGGATCTTTATTTCCAGCAATGTGCTGTGATAGTGAATTGCGAAGACTTAGCAGTGATGGCGGCTACTCTGGCTAACAAAGGTATGAACCCCATCACCAAAGAACAGGCGGTAGATAAGCGTTACATCAAAGATATTTTGAGTGTGATGTACACCTGTGGAATGTACAACTTTGCAGGTGAGTGGGCTTACAAAATTGGGATTCCGGCAAAAAGCGGAGTTTGTGGTGGGATTATCGCGGTTGTACCCAATAAGATGGGTATTGGGGTTTTTTCGCCACTGCTAGATGTGCGTGGTAATAGTGTGCGAGGCGTGAAGGTGTGTGAAGAACTTTCCCAACGGTTAGGTTTACATCTATTTGATTGTTCAGGACAAGAGGCGAAATTTGAATAAAAAGACCTCTCCCTGGTTTTACTACGCAAAACCTGTCCCTCTCCGAGGCGGAGAGGGAAAAATTGGAACACAAGGTTAAGGCAGGGAAAGGTTTATCGAACTCTCGTTTATCTATATATAGATATAGTCACCAAACTCTAAATTATCTCTCTTCGCGTGTCCTCCAGTTACAGCTATTTTCAGGTAAATAGACCACGCTGTAGGGGCAATTCATGAATTGCCCCTACGACAGATGTGCTTCAAATATATGAAAACTGCTGTAATTTACAACTCTTCTGCTTGGGGAAGCGGGAAGATTTCACCAGCTAAATAAGACTGAAAGTGCTTTTGGAAGTACAACCAGGAAGTCATATCTTCCCCATCTATCAATGCTTTTGGGGCTTGTTTATATAGAGGAATACGGTTATTAATTTCGTCTTGTAGCAGTGGGGGCAGTTCTGTTAAACCATTGACTTTGCTGCCAACAGCACTGTAGATCAGTTGACCGGGGCGATCGCCCATTTTCATCCAGGGAAGCCATTGACCAATCCGATCCCAACTCAGTTTGAGTTCAGAAACTGAGGGAAGCGCTGAGTTGAATAAATCTGCGGTTGGCACAGTTAATTTAAACAATTCTGCCGCCTGATAAATTGGATTTGGGCTGTATTCGGCAAATTTGGGATCGTCTGCTAGGGGATTGGGGTAATAGGGAAATATGTCAAAAACGAAGGTTGTGCTGTCACCATCTACTTGTGCAGGGAAATTTCCCTCAAACTTACCCTGGACTGGATTATTGGCAACATGAATCACCGGAACTGTCTCGTTTGTCCAAGGATTCTCCCATTTGCGTAAGACTTCATCTGTTTTTGGGTTGAGGTAGTAAGTTAGTTCTCTAGAAGTAAAATCCCAGCTACCCTCTGCTGTGGGAATACATCGGCTAACACTCAATCCCAGCATCTTAAACAGGAGTTGTCTTTTCTCGCCGGGGATAAAGGCATAAATCTTACCTTTCCAAATCAGGAAAGTGGATTCGCTAGGGTCGAGGGAAGAACGAGTTTTAACCCAGTGCTGCGCTTCAAGTTCTTGGATTTGGGCAACCATCTAAAGCATCCTTAGTGTTTGGATAACAAAAGGATAAGCTAATTTTGTCATTAGTCATTTGTCATTAGTCATTAGTCATTTGTCAAAAACTAATGCCCCATACTTCTCTACGAGAGGCTATGCTTCTCCAAAGGAGTACGACTGCACTCAGTACCAATTCCCAATTTCCAATTCTTAATACCTTCATCAATTAAACTGATTCAGAAAGTTGCTCATCCAGGCGGCGAAACAAAAACACCCAAAGAGGTAGGGAACTGTTAATCGCAATTAGTCGCACTAAATGACCAGTTGTGACAATTTCAACATTATGATTCAATGCTAGAGAAACCAAGATCATTTCTGCCGATCCTCCTGGTGCTGTGACTAGCAAACAGGTTAACCAGTCCCAAGAGGTGAATTGCATCGCAAGTATAGCAGCGATCGCTCCAGCGATGAGGGTCATCCCTACAGACATCAAGGCATAGCCGACAGTCCGCTTCTGAAAGTTGGGTTTGTCTCCCCAATACTCACCAATGGTAATTCCCAGGAGCATTTGACCCAATAAATTAATTAAAGGCGGCGGACTAAAACTAATATCACCCACAAAAGGCAGCCAATGTAGCAAAGGATTAAACCCGATACCAATCAACAATGCACCAAAGAAATCGCCGGCGGGAATTTTAAATAATATAGCTGGATAAACTACTAATGCAGTGATTAGGAGTATTAACAAGAGTAATTCTAGTTGAGATGGATCGAGATTGAGCCAATCAGGGTTGATTGGGAGCGTTTGTGGATAGTAATTACCAGCTGATGTTTTAGCGATGAAAGGGATCAAAACAACTACTGAAGTGACGCGAATCGCCTGAACTAGGGCAACTAAGCTGACATTTTTATTGTAATCGGCTGCGATCGCAGCCATAATTCCGACACCACCAGGAACAGTAGCCAGCATTGCTGTCAATAGGTTGGTTTTGCTGAGGCGGGCATACATATAACCAATACAACTTCCACTCAGCAGCAGAAACAAAGTCAGAAAAATGAATATGGGAATACCAGAAGCAACACTAGCTAGATTACCGTGGGTATTGGAAGCACCGACAGTTAAGCCTACAAGTGCCATTCCCACTTTTCTAGCAGTGCGGTTAGGTTGAGGATAATATTGATAAAAAATTCGACACCCTTGAAGAACTACTGTACCAGCAGCAATCCCGCCAAATATCCAGGCAATCCTGCCAATTTGGAACTTGGCGAGGAGTAAACCCAGAGGTAATGCCAGAAGCATTTCCAAGACAAGGACAATTAATTGCTTCGTAAATAGCTGTTGTTTGGTAACAACAGGATTTTCATGGGTGTGTTCTTCTAGGCTGGGAGCAACACTTACGCTTTGATTCATCAATACAAGCTTTTTTATTAATTTAACTTATCTACTAAAGCTAACGCGATCGCACAACATAAATAGAGTCTATCAAGCCAAGTTTACTAGGATCGTAGTAAGCACTTTAGCGTTCAAATCAATCATTTAAGTCCTGACTAGGAAGTTATTCATTTATTAAAGTTAGTCTAGTGGACTACTAGATGTAAATTTACCGCGTGTTGCCTTCAAACAAAAATACCTATAGAGAGAACATAAGGGCACAATGAGAGAGCGGAGTATATGTATGGCTGGACAAAAGCCGAAGCTTTAGGACATTAATTATTGCAATGATAAATAAATATGCCTGGGTTAAGGATAATCGTAGGTTGGCTTGAGGAACGAAACCCAACAATTAACTCTTGATGTTGGGTTCCGTTCTTTAAACCAACTTACACAGTTTAAAGTTTTTATGGCTAACCCAAGCGTATTGAATGATAAATAAATATAGTGTTATAGGACTCATATTTGATTGCATGAAAAAACTCCGTATAACTCAAAAAGCCTTCTTTCCTATTGCCTATTACCTTCTTACACAAGATAGTTATTCAAATCAAGTAAATGTGAGCATATACTTGATTTGAATATTTAAAAATAGCTTAACTATACTTGTCCCTGAATAATTTGAGTTAATTCACTGCGGCTGCGATTTGCTTCTGACCAAAAAGCTATCCAAAATATAGGTTTTATACTTTGTGGAGGAATCTAAAATAGTTGTATGCAACATTTACCACCATTTTCCCTTTCCCTCTTTCTGGTAAGTTAGGATGACATCTGCATTGCTTAAATCAAGCGTGTTAAAAATCCCAGATAATTCGTCAAAGGTATTTGCAGATGATAAACCTTAAAAGACTAAAATTTTTGCAAAAACTTCAACCCAAAATTCTAGTTTTTACATTTGGAGCATCTTTATTACCAGTTTTCGTTTTGAGCAGTGCAGTTTGGCAATTAGTAGAACAACCACTCATTAAACTAGAAAAAACTCGCCTTGATGATCAAGTTTTAGCTTTTCGTGGATATACAGCTGCTACAGAAAAGGGACTTGCAAATTTGATTTCTAGTTATGCTAATTGGACTGATTTGTATAATGCAGTTCAACATTCAGATCGGGGGTGGATAAAAAAAGAAGTTTCTACTCAACTATTATTCACGACTGATCTTGATGTAGTGAAGGTGATTCAGTCCAAAAACAAAGAGATAATTGGCTCTGCCGGAAATCAAATATCTAATCTCCCAATAGTACAAGCAAAAATCAAATATTTAAATAACCAGAATAAATTATCTCATGAGTTAATTGATACAGGGACACAAGGATTAGTATTGTTGGGAGGCTCACCTATTTACCGTAGTGATGGAACTGGAAAGCCATTCGGAACTTTAATTGTAGGACAGTTAATGGATAAAGTATGGCTCCGACAATTTTTAAATTATTCCCAGCCGACGACCAGACTGGAAATAATTTCTTTAGATGGAAAGTTTTTCGTCTCTAGTAGTTATGATTGGAAACCAGACATTTGGGAAAAAACTTATTTTGATTCTCAAATTTTACCAAATATTTCTCAAAAGCACTCTGTCTATCGGATTCAGCCAAATTTGGGATTAAATACAATTTATGCTCCCATATATTCTGGTAATAAGGCTATTGCTATTGTCAAGATTCAAATTGTAGCAAAATATTTTCAGGAGGCGAAGCTAACTCTTACCCGCTTGTTTTGGTTGGGGTTAAGTTTAGCAGTGCTACTGTCAGTGTTAATTGCTAATTTACTATCTCAACAAATTAGTAACCCAATTATCCAACTTGCAAAGCGTAGTAAAACTTTAGCAGCAGGTGATTTGAGTAGCCCCATTCCTAATGTTAAAAATGGTGGTGAAATTGGGCAGTTGGCTAATGCTTACCAGGAAATGGCTAATTCTCTCACAACCCTAATCAATAATTTAGAGCAAAGGGTAGCGCAACGCACTCAAGAATTAGAACTAGCTCGTCAAACATTGGAAGAAAGAGTGCAAGAGCGGACAGTAGAGCTTTTACAAAAAAATCAGGAACTAGAGATGAAAACTGAACAATTGCATACAGCTTTAGATAATTTAAAAATGGCAGAATCGCACTTAATTCAAACAGAAAAAATGTCTTCACTAGGTAATCTAGTTGCTGGTATTGCCCACGAAATTAATAATCCCATTAATTTTATCTATGCTAATCTCACTCACATCAACAACTATACTCAAGATTTATTTAATCTCATCTTCAGGTATCAGCAACGCTATTCAGATCCAGAGATTCAAACCTATACAGAAAAAATTGAACTTGATTATTTAATAAAAGATTTGCCTCAAATTATAGCTTCTATGGATACAGGCGCTAATCGAATTCAAGAGATTATTTTCTCTTTGAGAAATTTTTCTCGGCATGATGAAGCCGAGATCAAAAAAGTTAACCTTCATGAAGGAATTGATAGTACTTTGTTGCTGCTACAGCATCGTCTGAATCCTCATCATGATTGTCCAGTTATCCAGGTAATTAAAGAATATGACAATTTTCCCTTAATTGAGTGTTATCCTCGACAACTAAATCAAGTATTTATGCAGATTTTACTAAATGCGATAGATGCTTTGGAATTACATTCAGAACAGTTGGATAAAAAAATTATAATTCAAACTAAAGATACTAAAAATAGTGTGGCAATTAAAATTATTGATAATGGCATAGGTATAGATGATAAAAATATTTCCCAAGTATTTGATCCCTTTTTCACTACTAAATCTGTTGGTAAAGGTATAGGCTTAGGTTTAACTGTTTGCTATCAGATTATCCAAAATCATCAAGGAAGTATTCAAGTTATTTCGCAATTAAATATAAAAACCGAAGTCATTATTGAATTACCATACTTGCTTGCCAATAATTATGAATCCTGATGCTATTGGTAATCAGCAATTTTATTGTCTGTATAGCCGCGTAAAGCCTTCTCTTCTCTTTCAGAGACGCTAACGCGAACGAGAGGCTGCGCCAACGGCATAGCTTCGCTTAGCGCGTCAGCGTGCCGGAGGCTCTATTCCATTCGCCAGGGCAGACGTGTTTTTATAAAAGTGAGATGCTCCCCTTGACCCCCGTCTGCTGGATAATGGTTTTAGTATTGTCAAGAGCCAGAGAAGAAACAAAAGGCAATTTTTCACTCTCTTAATGATCAGCCCCATTAATTAGTTTTCAGTGAGGGCAGCATCAGGCTTTTTTATCAACCATAAAAAAGGAATTGAGGAAACATGACTTCAGTAACTCACCGTGAAGTCGAGACCAACGGCATCAAGATGCATATTGCCGAACAGGGTCAGGGACCACTGGTAGTCTTGTGTCACGGCTTCCCGGAAAGTTGGTACTCCTGGCGACATCAGTTATCGGCATTAGCTTCAGCAGGATTCCATGCAGTAGCACCTGACCAGCGCGGTTATGGGCAGACTGACCAACCGGAACCAATTGAGGCATACCATATTTTCCAGTTGGTCGGTGATATTGTTGGTCTGGTTCATGCGCTGGGTGAGGAGCAAGCAATCATTGTTGGACACGATTGGGGTGCCGTGGTTGCCTGGCATTGTGCCCTACTCCGTCCAGACATCTTCCACGCTATCTCCCTGCTGAGTGTGCCCTATCGACCCCGCACTTCGTCAAACATTCGACCGACACAATCAATGAAGTTGATGGCTGGGGAGCAGGAATTCTATCAACTGTACTTCCAAGAACCAGGTAAAGCTGAGGTGGAACTTGAGTCTGATGTTCGCGCCACCATACGTACAATCCTCTACTCTGCCTCAGGAGATCCACCACCAGAAAAACGCTGGCGTTTCCTGTTCAGTAAGTCTGAGAAACTACTTAATACTTCTTCTGTACCGGAGCAACTTCCCCCTTGGTTAACAGACCAGGATATCGACTTTTTCACTTCGGAATTTGAGCGGACTGGTTTCCGGGGCGGGTTGAACTGGTATCGCAACATAGATTCTATGTGGGAACTAACACCGTTTCTTTGCGGCGCAAAGCTTCGCCAGCCGGCATTGTTTGTGGCGGGAGAAGCAGATGCAGTGATCGTAATGTACCGTGAAGCATTCGATACCCTGGAGCAGAACGTGCCCAATCTGAGACAAAAGGTATTGCTGCCTGGTGCAGGTCATTGGATTCAACAAGAACGCCCAGTCGAAGTAAACAGACTGCTCATCGAGTTTCTGGCAGACCTCCAAATCGACAAGCCCATTACCTAAAAGTCATTGCAGGAAAATTCGCGGCTCAAATTTTGCACCTTTCTGATTATTTCCACCTGTGACATCAAGCGCCGCCTTCATCGCTGAATGCCTTACCCTATGCGGTGACATTTTCTTGCATAGGGAAGGAATGATATCAATTGTGATCTCAATGCCCCACAAAGAGCGATTGCGTAACCACCCGCCGTAGGCGGCTTAGGGCAAAACCCCAATCTCCAGACCAAAAACAGCATTATTACTTAGTCAAATGCTAAGAAATAGTGCAACAATAATTCTTTTCGCATCACCGAGACTAAAAAATACTAAGATAAGTCAGCCGAAAGTTTTGTTTAGGGGATGCGCGGACAATGGTGCAAACAGTGCAAACGCAAGAACTGACAATAGAACGGGTAAATCAAGCTGTCGATGCAATTCTTGCTGTTTTAGGAACTCCTGAGTCGGATTTACACGCCCAGGCGTTAGATGCATTTCGTCGCTCCGATCATCAGACTGTAAAGCGCTTGGCTTCGACTAATTTATCCGATTCTTATTGCAAGGCATTGGGATACTTGGGGGGTGCGCTGAAATTGACTCCTAACACCGATACAATCTTGGCAGAGTCAGCACGGGCAGCCGCCGATTTTGTCCGGGAGAAAACATTACATCAACTTGGCACTGCGATCGCCAAGGCACTTAATTAAATAGGTAATAGGTATAAGGGTTTTAGCTAGTTCATTTTTCTTTACATAGTTTTATTTTATTATGCCAACTTACTTATTATTTATTACTAATAACCTCTAAACCTGTCCTAGCTATTGATTTAATATCAACACCCTGATCGTTTAGCAGCACTACTATAGTGGTATTTTGATTGGGGAGATATGCCAGCAATGTTGTGAAGCCATAAGCTATACCACTATGGCCAATTGCTGTTTCCAAAGGAGATGAGAACCGTTCTACACCTAACCCATAACTATAGCTTTCACCATTATCTTTAAATTTCAGCATTTCTTTCATCATCTTCGAGGAAAGTAAGCTTTTTTTGACAAATAACGCTTTAGTAAACTTGGTTAAATCCTCTGCTGTTGAAACCAATCCACCATCTCCTAAACCGTTGCCATCATTCACTTCGGCGTAGCTATCTAACTTACCATCCTTATTGCGATCGCTATAACCTGTAGCTACTTCTCCAATTGTCGGTTCGCGCAATTCCGTAAAGGTGTGTTTTAATCCTAATGGTTTTAAAATCTGACTGCGGATTGCTTGTGCGAGAGTTTCCCTGGTTATATTTTCAACGATCAGTTCCAAAAGAATGTAGTTGCAATCAGTATAAATAAATTTTTCTCCAGGATTTGCCTGCGGTTGTTCTTGGTACATATACTGAATAGCTTCTCTGGCTGTCCAAGGCTGTGAGCGGCTTCTTTTGGCAGTAGCTTGAATAAACTCTTTTGTATTCAGGTATTCAGCAACACCACTGGTATGGTTGAGTAGTTGACGAACTGTAATTTTGTCGCTGTTGACAATATGAGGAGTTATGTCTCTTGGTAAGTAGGTTGCGATCGCGCGATCTAATTCTATCTTCCTTTGCTCCACTAATTTCAGCACCACCACCGCCATAAAAGTTTTACTCATACTGGCAATGGAAAAGCCATCTGTGGGTTTCATCCGAGTTTTAGTTGACAAGTTATTGACACCAGAGGCTCCCACCCAAGAACCGTTAGGTGTAGAAATATACATTACTGCGCCGGGGATTTTTTCTTCTGCAACTATGTCATTTAAAAGTGTCTGTAGCCGAGAACTTTTTCCAACGGTGGAGGTAGATATGACTTGTTTAGCAAAAGATTTTTCAATTACTCTTTGACTAATGTTATTACTCACTAGATATCCTGCAAAACCAAGGGAAATCACGAAGACTATTGCAAATAAAATTTTTCTAAAAGCCAAAAATATTAGGTTCATTTTACTTCCTAAATAGAAACCTACCCGATTTAGATCGACTGCACAAAGTAGTTAGTGAGAATCAAAGAGACATCTGATATACAAATAGCATTACTCTATTCCCAGATTAGTATCAAAATTTCGATTTACCAACTCTTACATAAATTTGACAATGCCAACTAAAAGCAAAACCAAAGCCACTGTTTGGGTAGTGGAAAAAGGTCAAGTACGGCCTCGTTTAGATCATCTCACTACTGAGGAACCTTTAGAAATTCGTCTTGTTCCTTTCCAGAAGACGGTAGCTGTAACAATGCGGACACCAGGTGCAGATTTTGAACTAGCAGCTGGTTTCCTCTACAGTGAAGGAGTCGTTAGCCGCAGAGAAGATATCCGACGTATCAGCTACTGTGTTGATGAATTAGTAGATGGTGAGCAACGCCATAATATTGTAAATGTAGAATTACGGGATGGGTTGATTCCAGATTTACAGCCTTTGGAGCGTCATTTTTATACTAGTAGCGCCTGTGGGGTGTGTGGTAAAGCTAGCCTTGAGGCTTTGCGTCTGCGGGGATGTCCAGTGATTCCTTCTGGGCCGACAGTAACACCTGAGATCGTATACAGCCTACCTGATAAGCTCCGAGCTGCTCAAGGTATCTTCACAGCTACAGGAGGTTTACACGCTGCGGCTATCTTCGATACTCAAGGTAATTTGTTAAACCTGTGGGAGGATGTTGGACGACACAATGCTTTAGATAAATTGATTGGTACAGCTTTTCTCAGTGACGAATTGCCTTTAAATAATTGTATTGTCCTGGTCAGTGGACGCTCTAGTTTTGAAATTTTGCAAAAGTCTACAACTGCTGGAGTTCCCATTGTTTGTTCTGTTTCTGCTCCCAGTAGTTTGGCGGTATCTGTAGCCAAGGAATTCGGGATTACCTTAATTGGATTTCTGCGGGGAGAACGATTCAATATTTATACTGGTTTGCAAAGAATTAACGCTGTTTAAGAGGTCGTTTGAAAAGTGTTTCGCTGTGACTTTAGGTACTTTAGATCCCCCCTAACCCACGCCAGTCGCTCCACTTGGGGAAACCCCATCGCTTTTAGCGTCTCCCCTTGGGAGAAGACCGCGCTGGCTCCCCTTAAAAAAAGTGGGAACTGGAATCAAAGTCCCCCAATTGATCGGGGGATTTAGGGGGGTCTAAAATTTTTGATACCGATAAGAGGACTTTTAAAACATCCACTACGAAATAGAAAATATATACAGGGGTTTTTAATCCTGTATTTTAGCTGTCTTTAGCCAAGATATTGAACCATTAATTGCTATCAATAGCAAAATTACATACAAAAAAGCAATAAATTTAACTTCTTTAACGTAGTACAACCAAATACCAATAACATCAACGATGATCCAGTAATACCAGCTTTCAATCCTTTTTTGCACCATGAGCCACATAGCAGTAAAACTCATGATTGTTGTGAGTGCATCTAAGTAAGGAAAAGAAGCTTTTTCTAGAAATATTGCAGGGAGTAATAGGTGAATTTGACTCATCAAAGCTCCCGTTGCAAATGAAATTGCTATTGTGATTGCCGCAATCAAAACAATTTTACGCGGTGGACTATATCGAATCTGCAAAACTTTACTAGAATCAGGTGTACTCCATCGCCACCAGCCATATACACTAACAACTAAATAGTAGATTTGTTCTAAAAAATCCGAATACAAACGGATTTGATAGAAAAGCGCCATATATAGCAATACACTTACTATTCCAACAGGCCAAGTCAGAATTTTCCTTTGAGAAATTAGCCACGCTGACCATAAATAAAAGACAGTTCCCAAGAGTTCTATGTAGCTCATGGGATATCCTATCAGATTGAATGCTATGGTATTTACGCTCCAAAATTTCAGCATATTGATGCACTTTATAAAATAATTTTATTGAAAAATAGCTCTTCTAAGTTGGCATACTTCTGGTAACAATACAATACTTTTTTAACAATACTAATACGTGTCATGAGGTCGCCAGACAAGCGAAAAAATGGGATTTTTCTCACAATTAAATCGCTCTCAATTTGTTTTTGAAATATGCTACGGTTTGCTTCTCCAGAGCGATCCCAGGTATCATCGTAGGGTATATCTAGATCGCAAAAAAACACTAAATCATAGCGCGATATGGCTTGATGGGCAAGTTCTGCTAACTCTAGGGCAACAGTTTTGTGGTAATACAACGAGAATTGATAGGTTGTCAAGGCATTGGTATCTGTAAATAAGTACTGGTTTGCTTGCAATAATAAGGCTTCTTCACGTTCTAAATGCCCTTTGGCTATCTCCACAAGTTGCAAGAGCGAAAGTCGTCTGTTGATTTGATTTTTTTCCCAATATTCGCGTCCGTACTCCGGCATCCATACAGTGTTGTACTCTTTAGCTAATTGTGATGCAATGGTGGTTTTACCAGTTGAAGGAGCGCCCAGAAAAACAATGTTAGCGATCAGATCGCGGTATACATCAGGATGTAAATACTCCCGCATTGCGTAAGTGTCTGTTCTGACTTGGGTTCCTGAAATTGGAAAAGTTTTGCGATCGCAATCCACAAGTCGATTAACTGCTCCTAGTGCCTGGCTTACGTGTTCGCCGTAAAATTCACTACAGTAAAAGTGAGTAATTTTTTTTAATTCCAGTTGTTTCAGGATGTAATCTTCATGCATTTTCTTAATCTCAGGAGTGTCCCCAACCTCAGTTGGGCCATCCCAAGCTTCAATCACCTGGATTTGAGGATAAATTTTCCGCAGCCAGTTAGCTCGAACGGTTAAAGGAATCGCAGTCACCTCTGGACACTCGTAAATCATCACCAGCACTTCATCCATCTCTGCTAAAGCAGTTTCAATTACCAATTGATGCCCTTTGTGGAGAGGTGCGTATTTGCCTAGCGTGAGTCCGCATGTACCAGCCATAATTTTGACCTTCCTTAGCTTTATATTTGAATAACACTAATGTCTATTTAAAAAACTTGGAAACATTGGACTTATAACTTTTGGTTGATGAGCTTGTTAGTTAATTAGATGAAAATTTTGCTGGAATTTAGAAAATATTAAGCAAAAAAATATGTCCAAGATCGCAATTGTTGACTTACAGCCTGACAATCAAGTTGAAGAACGCGAAGTATCTGAGGCAGTTATGACGGTAGTCATTGGAGGAATTCAAGTTAAGCTTCTAGGTAATAATATTCTGGATGCGACATTCAAGGGTTTTACATTGACGGTTTAAATTTGGCAACATATCGCTTGGGGAAGGGGTAAATTCAAACCTTTTCCCCTTAATCTAAAGAGGTTGCCTACTCACTAGTAATAATAAATACCTTTTATGATGCGTGACTGCCGCCATGCAATCACATAAAAAGACAAAAGTGCCGGTTCCTTTGTCTTGATTCTCTCTTTGCCAGAGGTATTATTTTTCAGACAAATTTTTTAATATACGGAATGACTCAAGTATGGTTACACTACCGACATAGTAATCACTGTTGGTGGAATACCGAGCGATGTATAAAAATGTTAAAAGATTTACTGCTATTTTTCTGTTGGTCTTTCTGTTGATTGTTTCTATCAACTTTGCAGTAATTGCTCAAAATAGTTCAGATGGCCCTTCTGTAAATTTTGCATCGCCTCAGATATGTTCAGTGCCTCCTGGTCTGAAAACTCAACAAGTCATTGCCGACAATGGTCGTAATCTAGTTAAGATGGGCGATCGCATCAGGGTAAGAGTTGAAGGATTATCAGCAGCCATCAAAAATACAACGGCTAATGCCAGCAATTCATTTGATCCTCGACAATTAGTGTTGTACCTGGATGGTTATGAACTAGAGGATGTTCACGGAGAACCAGTCATCGTCATGGTTCCGGGTAAAGATCAACAAAAAATTGTTGATGATAATTGGTTAGCTTTTCGGCTTGAACGTACCGACTCGTCTCAAGCTGCATGGAATACGCTTCTTAGCCAGGCAAATAGATACAGTATTAACGTAATCGCGGGGGTAGGCTGTCCCAGAAAACTGGCGATTCCGGTGAGCAATCCTCTATCACCTCCTCAATTAAAAATAGTTCTGTTATCGTGGCGATTTTGGCTGTGTCTGCTTCTAGTGCTGTCTATTATATTAATATTCATTAGATATTGCCGAAGCACTCTTCGTAGCCCTGGAATAGAAGGGGTTTACTCTAAAAAAGAGGTGATTGGTGGCCAAGAACTGTTGATTCCAGAAAAGGCGGAACTTGAAAAAGAAGATCGAAAAACCCGAATTGCTCAATTTTTTCTTGGTAGAAAAAAACTAAACAAAAACCCGTTCAGTTTATCGATATCTCAACTTGCTTTTTGGACATTTCTCATTTTTGGCTCTTACCTGATTATCTATGGCATAACAGGAGATTATACCAATATTTTGACTCAACAATCACTAATATTATTGGGAATCAATTCTATCACTGCGTTTGGTACTTCCTTAATTGATGGGCAGGGTAATGAGAGAAATAAAAAAGGTAGTCAACGAGTTTCTGAAGGTTTTTTCTATGATATATTATCGGATATTAATGGAGTCAACTTTCACCGCTTTCAAACATTTATTTGGACAGTTGCGATTGGGCTTTTCTTTGTTTGGGAGGTCATTAAAAATCTGGCAATGCCAGAATTTGATGAAACACTTTTGACACTTCAAGGAATCAGTGCTGCAACATATCTTGGGCTTAGAGGGCAAGAGCAACATGGTATGACAAAAGAGGCAGAATTTACAACTATAGAAGATAACGCATCTGAACAACCGCTTCCACCAACACAAGACAATCCACCAGAGAGTGATTCATCGATTCCTGCTAGTTAACATCACAACCCAAATATCAGCAGTGTAACCTCGGCAATTGCTGGCGCTACAGTCGAACGTACCGAGTCAGACATGTCTACCAGTGCCAAAAATGCAAATTTAAAGTCATGTTGTTTTTCAGGAAAATTATTTGGCTTGTTGTCCGTCTGATATCGTCTGAACGCTTGCGGATAGGAAAGATTCACCTATTAACAGAGACTTATCGACGCTCAAATTTGTAGACTCAATCACCACAGCATCCGCACTAACTCTATCTCTTTTTTACTTGAGGCGATCGCCTCAAGTAAAATGGAGATCGCCCTATGATAGATTCAATCTCGATTTCATGAGCAATTTTTTGCTCTGCAAATTAATTAACTTAGAAGGTAATGGTTTGAGAAGAACAGGCAGCGACGCTACTAACTTTATAGTTGCATCAGGACAAGAAGCCAATTATAGTTCGATCTTGAATAGTCTATAGTGTAAATCTTATTGTCGCGGAAGTTATAAGAATTTGCACCTTCATTTGTAGTGCTTGAGCCACTTACTCCAATATTTACACTATCACTAAAGTTCTTAATGTAGACGTTATCAACTCCCCCAAATATAGTATCTAATTGCACTAGATATAGGGGATTGCAAAATGTTTCTACATCATCTAGACAAAGATTAAAAATTACTATTTTAGCCATTAGACTATTTGGTGGTTCAGGATTTTATTGAAAAGTGTTTAACTGTGACTATATACCCCTTAATCTATCTTTTTAGGCTACGAGACAGACACATCTATACACACGAAGCAAAACATCACGTGATCCTCCTAAATCTTTCTTGATTAAGGGGGATTTTGACATTTATTACCGCCCTTAAAAAGGGGGTAGGGGATCTAAAACCTTTGGGGCAACTCTAAAAGAATTGTATGTACACCGTAGCTTTTCAAGGGAGAGGAACCGGAATTAAAGTCACCCTTAGCAAGAGGGATTTAGAGGTATCTAAAACTTTTGATACTGAAAAGATAACTGTTCAAACATCCTCTTAAATGCGTTTGCCTTAGTGCCCCATCGAACCTACGTACATTACACCAAAATTATTGTAATTTGACCTTGAATAGTCAATGGTGTTGAACTTACTATCATTAATGCTATAGCCACCTGTACCTACATGTTTAATGTCTCCTGTACCTGTGCTATTTATATTTACGGAGTCACTGTTATTGGATATATAAATGTACGGAGAACCTCCCCATATAGTAGATACTTCTGTAGGACTTAGATCGTCTTGCAATGCCTTTACACTAATATAGTGTAAACTTAAAACTACTATTTTTGGCATGTTTTTATTTCCTTTCACAATATAAATGCAATTTCATTTTACATGATTAATCAAAACAGGTGTAATCTGATTTTTAAAATCTCTAGGAGTTAAGAAAAAAACTATTAATTCGAGCAGCAATTTAGTTTTTTCTCAAATTTGGGATCTTGTTTACCTTCAAGCAAAGAACTAAAGTACTGATTAGGGAGAACTCACAGGATTTCTAAAACCCTTGCTGGATAAGAATCTTGATGAAAAAATTGGCTAAATTCTAAAACTTGCAAACTTTTACTATGAAAGGATTATTAGCCTTTAGATGCGTTTACACTAGCGACATGGCTGTAAAGGTTGTCTGAAGTTCTCTTGACGTGAAAGCTAGCTAGTAAAGTACTATAACCTATTTTAATTTGTTTTTTGTTTAGGCTCTATTAAGACATATTTAACTTTTTTTGTCTCAAAATATTAGCTTTTTATCTAGTAGTTTTTAATCTACGTTGTCAAACTACCGAGAAATAATTAATACGATATAAGTGATAAATGATTTATATATTCATCGCTAGTGTAATTCTTTCTGTACGTCTGTATATAGCACAGTTAAAATGCAGAAAGTCCTTATATAGGATAGTATTTAATGATAAATAGCAAGTCATTATCTTAGACTATATAAGTTTAAATATCTCACTTTTGACAGTTAATTTTAAGACAAAACTAATTTGATTGTGTCCTGAAAATTTATACATAGAGATAATTCTTTTATTAAATCTTTATATAAAATATTTTTTCAACATAAAAGCTTCATATACGAACTATTGAAATTATAGTTGATAGTGTAAAAATTGAAGAGTCAAACCAACTCCTCAAAAAACAAGATGTACCGAAACAAGAGGACTTTTGACTCAATTAATGATTGTTGGACTCTGAGTGCTGGTAAATAATCAGAGAACAATTTGCAATGTTGAAATCAAAAAATTTCTGATTCAAAAAAGTAATGTAATGGCTAAAATAGTAATTTCTGACTTACGTTCTATTGATGTAGAAATATTTCTGCACGGGCTAGCTCCAGTACAATTAGAGACAATATTCGGTGGTGCTTCTGATATCTACATAAGCAATGTTCCTGATAGTGTAATTGATCAATTATCTGATGTAACTAGTAAACTGTCTACATTGATTCCTTCGTTAAATTTGGATAATAACAAGTTTCTTACCGTTGACTTCTCAAAATTAAATATAAATTTTGTCTTTGCTAGTTAAAAGTCTCCTATAAACGCTGTATGGTAGTTCTGCACGCACTTTCAGATTTCATCGACTGCGATTTTGCTGTCAGCGATTTATCTCCGAGTTATTGGTACGAAGGGCATTGTCTTGAAAGTGGCGTAGGCGTAGCCAGTCGTAGACATCGCTTAAGATTACCCCGCACCTCAATGTCCGAAGCGATCGCTCACGGACTCATGCAACAACTTACCAACAATGACTGTTATTCTCGTGAAGGTAAGATGTATGGAATACTGTTGGTTGAACTTCCTAATGGCGAACAACGGGTGCTGAAAGCCTTTTCCGGTCTTTTGAATGGTTGCAGTTTGGTTACAGGTTGGGTTCCACCAATTCCAGGACGAGACGAAGTTGCTTTAGAGGAAGCCCGCACTTTAGCTGAGTTGGATAAGATTAAACAGGAAATTCTTTGTTTGAAGCAACTAACCGAACGTCAGCAGTATGAAACCCTATCGGATGAATTTGAGCGACAGTTGCAAGAAATGAGCGATCGCCATCGTCATTGCAAACACCAACGACAGGAAAAACGTCAACAAATCTGCAATACACTCCCTCCAGAAGCACTCGCGATCGCCCTTGAACAACTCGACGAAGAAAGTCGTCAGCAAGGAATTGAGCGACGACAACTTAAACGCCAGCAAAATGAAGTATTACAGCCTCTCCAGCAGTTAATTGCAGCAACGGATGCGCGAATTAGCGAACTGAAACAACAGCGTAAAGCCCTATCCCGTGAATTACAAGCTCAGATGCACGCTAGCTACAGCCTGACTAATTTTTCCGGGCGATCGCTATCATTACAGCAATTGATGCCAGGAGGTTCGCCTACTGGCACAGGCGACTGTTGTGCCCCAAAATTACTGCATTATGCAGCAACACATAATTTAAAACCACTAGCAATGGCAGAGTTTTGGTGGGGTGCGTCTTCAGTAAATCAGGATAAAATTCCGGGAGAATTTTATGGCGCGTGTATTGAACGATGTCAGCCATTGATGGGGTTTTTGCTCTCAGGGTTAAGACCTAACCCCCCAGCCCCCTTCCCTTCAAGGGAAGGGGGAGAGGTCACTTTACCGATTATTTATGAAGACGAATGGTTAATT
Source organism: Desmonostoc muscorum FACHB-395 (assembly GCF_014698035.1). Classification (GTDB taxonomy): domain Bacteria; phylum Cyanobacteriota; class Cyanobacteriia; order Cyanobacteriales; family Nostocaceae; genus Nostoc; species Nostoc muscorum_A. The sequence continues at coordinate 146,414 of NZ_JACJSF010000007.1, read as the reverse complement.
GCTGTAAACAAACCTGCTGGATTACTTTCGGTACCTGGGCGTTATCGCGATCGCCAAGATAGTGTTTTGAGCCGCTTACGTCATCTGTTACCAGATGGTATGGCGCTTGCATCTGTGCATCGCCTAGATCAGGAAACTTCTGGGATTTTGTTATTAGCACGCGATCGCCAAACTCATCGGCAACTCAGCCAGCAGTTTCAGCAACGCCAGGTTTACAAGGTTTATGAAGCTATACTTTTAGGTGTTGCGATCGCGGAACAAGGTGTAATTGACTTGCCATTATGGGGAGATCCTGAAAATCGCCCTTATCAAAAAGTTGATTGGCAAAACGGTAAACCCAGCTTGACAAACTTCCAAGTAATATCGAGAGAACAAGATTACACCCGCATAGAATTTACACCGCTAACAGGACGCACCCATCAATTGAGAGTTCATGCGGCTGATGTGCGAGGACTTGGGATTGCTATTTTAGGCGATCGCCTTTATGGATGCGATGCAGTTACTAGTCGCTTACATCTGCACGCTAGAGAACTTCATTTTGAGCATCCACAGTTAAAAAAAACCTTGTATTTAAAAGCAATTACGCCCTTTTGAAGGAACTTCCAAGAATCAAAGTATAGCTTTGTCTGCCCTAACAGTAGCCCTTTCAAGGTGACTAGTAAAATCTCTTATCTTTTCTCAGCGCTCTCAGCGCCTCTGTGGTTAAAAAAATACTTTTAAACCGCAGAGGCGCAGAGGACACAGAGTATAGAGCTTAAAGAGGAATTTATTGACCAAAATTTTTACTCACTTTGAAAGGGCTAGCCCATTGCTTTTTTAATTTGTATGTGATAATTTTTGCTTGTAGTTAATTCAACGGTTATCCGACCGATTTGCCGTACTTGCGGAAGTCAATATCACAGCTAAAAAACTGCACAATAAACCTATCCAACGAATTATTGTGAGATTACTTCACAAGATTGCCTGATCTATCCTTGAAAATCCCTAGTGAGTGGTAAGAACGAGAGTGCTGGAGTTTACTTTTAGACTCTCATTCTTATCTTTTCTTTAATCAAAGGAGTAAAAAAAAGTTGTTGGCTCAGTTCAAAAAGTTATTATTTTTATTGCCATAACACTCAATCAAATACCTTCATAGCTTATTAATTAGCGCTATTCGGGTCAATGCATAGCGATTCCTCTATAAGTAAACCTGCCCGACTTGTATGTAAAAAATTTGCTGTTAATCTAGCTGGTGCAGGCAAGGATCTGTTATTAAAAGTATTGGAAAAAAGAATATTCCGAAACAGAAATTTCACTATGTCTTCTTACCTCCAACTATTTAAGTAGAAAAGATAAATGGAGAACAATTCCCAATTCCCAATGTAAAAAGAGATGCACCATGCCAATTGAATTTATTGGAATGATTGGAACGCGACAAATATCTGAGTTAGATGGGCCAAGAGTTGCAATCACGGGCGGTTCCATAGATGCTGCTTATGTTCGCAAGTTTGCTAAGGCTCATGAAGATGGTGGCTTTGACTACGTGCTGGTTGGTTATGGCTCAACTGGCCCCGATAGCTTAACTGTGGCAGCGTTTGCGGCGGCTGCAACAGAACGGTTGAAGTTTTTAACCGCTCATCGCCCTGGTTTTGTGGCTCCTACGCTTTTTGCACGCAAGACAGCAACTTTGGATCATTTTACTAATGGTCGCATCGCCGTACACATTATTACAGGTGGCAGCGATGCTGAACAACAACGCGATGGTGATTGGCTTGACCATGATACTCGCTATCGCCGTACAGATGAATACCTTGATATTGTGCGCCGCGTGTGGGTGAGTGATACTCCCTTCGACTATGAGGGCGAATTCTATCGGGTGAAAGATGCTTACTCAGATGTGAAGCCTCTGCAACAGCCCCATATACCTGTGTACTTTGGGGGTGCTTCTGGTGCGGCAGTACCTGTGGGTGCAAAGCACAGTGATGTATACGCGATGTGGGGAGAACCTATTGCAGCAATTAAAGAACGGATACGTGAAGTGAAAGCTGTAACACCACCAGGGCGATCGCCCCGGTTCAGTGTATCTTTGCGGCCGATTCTAGGTGATACTGAAGCGAAAGCTTGGGAACGGGCACATTCAATTCTGTCACGTGTTAAAGAAATTCGAGCGGCAAAAACAGACAATCAACCGCCGATAGCTCCCAGCTTGAATTCAGCACGTCCGCAAGCAGTAGGTTCCAGTCGTTTATTACAGTTTGCCCAAGAAAGCGAAATTTTTGATAAGCGTTTGTGGACTCCAATTGCTGCCGCTACTGGTGCTTATGGTAATACTACCGCCCTCGTTGGTACGCCGGAGCAAGTAGCAGAGTCCCTTGTGGATTACTATGATGCGGGGGTAACTACTCTATTGATTCGAGGATTTGATCCATTAGAAGATGCGATCGCTTACGGTCGTGATGTGATTCCCCTAGTCCGGGCAGAAGTGCAAAAGCGAGAGCGACAAGCAGCTGTCATTGCTTAGTACAGCTTTGCCTAATTAATACCTTAGTGTTTTGAAACGCAGATGCGCTTTGCCTTCCTACAAAGTAGGTACGTAGAATCTTTTCAAGTAATTTAACTACTCCCCATTTTCCATCTCAAATATTTGAAGACTTCTGTAAATAATTTGATTATTTCAAAATTGCATGACTAAAGTATTCATTCTCAATGCCAACCAAGAACCATTGTATCCAGTACGCATAAGCCATGCTAGGCTGCTATTGTCACAAGGTAAAGCTACCGTATTCCAGCGATATCCCTTTACTATCATTCTGAAGGAGTCTTTATCTAATTTAAAACTGGAGCAACTTGGCTTCAAAATTCACCCTAGTATTAAAATTACTCGTAATTGAATTCTTAACTACGAATTACGAATTAGTTAATCTTAGTCGCCTCCCTAAGTGAGGAGTTTATAGATGACGAACCACACTATCTTAGAACCATTGCCAGAAGACCAATGGTTTATTGAGAGTCAGGAACTACGATCCTTTGTAGCAACAGTGCTAGAAATTAGCGCTATCACTGCTGGCGATCGCACACAAACTCTCGCTAGATTAGAACCCTATTTTCAAGAACTGCTTGCCCAACAGGAATGGCTATCTGAAAAGTTTGCCCAAATTAATCCTGAAAGCAAGATGGGTGGTGGTATAGGTCAGTGGCTACTTTATCGCGCCAAAGATCGTTCTTTGTCAGTCTTCAGTTTGGTGATTCCCCCAGGTTCTACGACTCCCGTCCACGATCATTTAGCCTGGGGATTGATTGGTTTATACAAAGGCAATCAAGAAGAAACAGTCTACCGCCGTGTAGATAACGGCGATACTGAAGGACATGCACAATTACAAGTAACTGAAGTGCGTAGCCTTCAACCAGGCGATATCTACCGCCTTCTCCCCCCAGACGGTGATATCCACGCCGTCAAAACTACATCCCAGAGCGCATCTGTATCTATTCATATTTTGGGTAATGATACTGGTTGTATCTTGCGTCATCAGTTCATTCCAGAATCTTATAGCGTCAAATCCTTTCGCTCTGGATATTCCAACGCTCCCTGCAAAGAGGAAGAGGAAAAAGAACATGTCTAGGTATAGTAGACCACAAGTCCCTGTATTCGAGCGAGTTGAAGACGAACGCCTGCACCGCAAGCAACGCCTAGCCGCAGCCTTTCGCCTATTTGGTAAATTTGGTTTCAGCGAAGGAATCGCAGGCCATATTACGGCTCGCGATCCTGAGTTTACAGATCATTTCTGGGTTAATCCACTAGGAACATACTTCGGTCATATCCGAGTTTCTGACCTGATATTAGTTAACAGAGAAGGTGAGGTGGTTAAAGGCGATGCTGAAGTGAATCGAGCTGCTTTCGCCATCCATTCTCAGATTCATGAAGCTCGACCTGATGTCATCGCGGCGGCTCACGCTCATTCACTTTATGGTAAAGCCTGGTCTAGTTTAGGTCGTCTCCTTGACCCCTTGACACAAGATTCATGTGCTTTTTACGAAGATCATGCGCTGTTTGACGATTTCACTGGTGTGGTTTTAGAAACTTCTGAAGGTCAACGACTGGCGCAAGCCTTGGGGCCAAAGAAAGCCATAATTCTCCGTAACCACAGCATTTTAACTGTGGGACAGACGGTAGATGAAGCAGCCTTTTGGTACATTAGTTTAGAGCGATCGTGCCAAGCCCAACTGCTGGCAGAAGCTGCGGGTAGACCCACTATTATCAAACACGAAACAGCCCGTTTGACACAAACTCAAGTGGGGTCACGTATAAGTGGTTGGTTCAGTTTCCAGCCCCTTTACGACAGAATTGTACGTGAAGAACCTGATTTGCTGAATTAGTAATATATTTTTTGATACTAGGATAATAAGTAAGGAAGTATTAGTTTTTCCACTTTCCATTCTTTTTATTAAAGGCAACAGGCAACAGGAATTGTGTTGGACGGGAATTTAAAACATTGTCCAACACAATTCCTGTTCCCTCGACCAAAGGTTGGTCAAATTTACCTGAATTTATTTATATACTCCGGTAAACCCATAAGTTTATAGTATTCATATAGCTCAGAGAAATCATTTTGATGATTAACCTAATCTTTCGCCGTTTCATTGCCAAGTGGATATCGTTGGTAAAAATCAGGAATATCCCATTTAACAACCAGCACAAATTATTCTTTTCTTCTCCTTTGCCAATTACGGGGGCTTTTGTTACAGGGCTGTGTCTGAGCGTGCTATTTGCTGCCTGTTCATCGCCATCGACTGTTAGTTCTTCTAATCCTAGTGCGAAATCTGTTAGTAATTCTGCTTCCAGTAAAGCCACAGTATTAAGATTTGGCTATCAAAAATCGAATATATTGCTGAGAAACAAAGGTGTCTTAGAAAAGCGTTTGGCACCAGATGGAATATCTGTAGAATGGATCGAATTTCCGGCGGGGCCACAATTGCTAGAAGCCATGAATGTGGGTAGTATTGACTTCGGACACGTAGGAGAATCACCACCAATATTTGCCCAAGCAGCAGGAGCATCATTAACTTACGTCGCTGGTATTGCTTCTAGTCCTGCTGGTTCAGCAATTCTTGTTCCTCAGAATTCCTCAATTCAAAAACTTACTGAGTTGAAAGGTAAAAAAGTTGCTTTTCAAAAGGGTTCTAGTGCCCATTTATTGTTAGTCCAAGCTTTAGAAAAAGCAGGATTAAAATATACAGATATTGAACCGAAATATTTACCACCTGCTGATGCCCGCGCTGCATTTGTCAAGGGTAGTGTAGATGCGTGGGTAATTTGGGACCCTTTCTATGCAGCCGCTCAAGAGGCAACTAAAGCCAGAGTTCTGATTGATGGGACAGGAATTAATAAACAGGGAGGATATTATTTGGGAACCCGTAAATTTGTCACTGAAAATCCCCAAACTGTCAAGGCAGTTTTAGAAGAAATTCAAAGCCTAGAAGAATGGTCTAAACAGCATCGAGAAGAGGTAGCACAAACTCTATCATCTGTGCTAGCAATTGACATAGCAACAATGAGAAAAGCTACTAATAGGCGAACTTTTGGAATTGTGCCAATTGATGATAATCTGATAGCTTTACAACAAAAGGTTGCAGATACATATTATCAGTTGAAGCTGATTCCTAAACAGGTTAATGTCAAAGATGGAGTGCTAACGCAAGAGCAATATGCTGCATTCTCACCAAAGATTTAGACCAGAATCATAAATTTGCTGTAGAGGCATAGCCATGTCTAGATGTATGCCTCTACAGATGGAATTGGTGTTAGTAATAAAATATCGGAAAATTTGGGAGTTGATTATGACTAATCCTATAGAACTACTGCGATCGCGCTACGGTGAAATTCCCTTCAATCCCGAAATTGAATGGAATGATTCTCTGACGGCACTATTATCTCATCGTTCCATCCGGTCTTATCTATCCGATCCTTTACCAGCAGGAACTCTGGAGTTGTTAATTGCAGCCGCCCAATCTGCATCTACTTCCTCTAATTTACAAACCTGGAGTGTGGTAGCAGTTGAAGATCCAGAACGCAAAGAAGAATTATCTAAATTAGCGGGAAACCAAGCACATATTAAGCAGGTTCCTTTATTCTTGGTTTGGTTGGCAGACTTGGCGCGTCTAAGTTACGTTGCTGACAGTCGCGGCATATCTCATGATGCGCTGGAATACTTGGAAATGTTTGTGATGGCAACAGTTGATGCAGCTTTGGCGGCACAAAACGCAACAGCCGCAGCCGAGTCACTCGGTTTAGGAACAGTGTATATCGGCGGAATCAGGAACCGCCCGCAAGAGGTAGCAGAGATATTGAATTTGCCCTCCTCTGTGTATGCTGTATTTGGGCTGTGTGTAGGCTATCCAAATCCTGAAGTAGAAGCAGCGATCAAGCCAAGATTGCCACAATCAGCCGTGTTGCACCGCGAAACTTATAAATTGGCAGAGCAAGAAGAAGCGATCGCTCACTACAACGAGATCATCAAAGAATTCTATACTGAACAAAAGATGAATGTCCCTGGTGATTGGTCAGAACATTCAGCCCAAAGGATCGCAACTGTTGAGTCACTTAGAGGACGCGATCGCTTGCGGGAAGCTCTCAATCATCTTGGCTTCAAGTTACTCTAGAATAATTAATGAGTACAATCGATACTTGTTTGATTCAGATCGGAGTGTTTCTGAGATTTCTAAGACATTACCCGCTTCAGTAGGACAGATAGCCCACTAGCCCTGCTGCGCCGACAATTTGTAAGACAAATGGGATAATTAGCACTAATTTCAAGGGAATTTTTCGGGATTTTTGGGATTGGTTGGGGCGTTGGCCTAGCCTCTCCTTGGCAGAATCGCTAATCATGTTGTTCCAGGAATTGTGTAAAATATTCTCCTGACCAGATGTTAAAACCCCTTATATAAATGAAGGGTTTTAGAATGCCCCGAAAACTTTCAGTTACCCTGAAAATAAAAGGGTTATATCTCTTGCCAAAGTACTAAGCACATCTGAAGTATTGCTTTATTTTCTTTTGCTTGCCCGTTTTTGGGGCAAAACAGAGGTTGAGGGCAATATTTATTAACGCGGCAAAAAAGTTAGAAAACTATGCACGGATTGCTAAGACGTGCCTGGACGCAGAGGGTTCAATGCGCCGTCGCACCCCTGTGAAGCGTCAAGAAATAGCTGATTAAATAGAATTTTAACCGATTTAATCATATATTTTGTAGCAGATACTTGTGGAAAAGCAAATGCTAGGTGTAAATGTTGTTATGAAAGTTGGCGATCGCGTCCGCGTTAAAGATTCGGTAGTAGTGTATCATCATCCTGAACATCGGAATCAGGCTTTTGACATCAAAGGCACAGAAGGCGAAGTAGTCAATATTGCCACCCAATGGCGAGACAGACCCGTAAGCGCTAATTTGCCGATTGTAGTCCAGTTTAGTAAAAAATTTAAAGCCCATTTACGTGAAAATGAGTTAGAAGTCATCTAAATCACTTATCGGCGGCGAAACCACTGGAAAATATTCAGTTCGCCGCGCATTCTTTTTAGCTCTTGGCGGTTCTGCTCTGCTGTTGTATAATACCACTCACAATAACGCTGAAACTCTGACCTTGAGTGAACTTCGTGGTAGAACTGGTGAGTTGTTTGGTAAGCAGCAAAAGCTTCCTCAACTTGGGGTTGAGGCGATGGCATAATATAAGGTAAGTTTTTAGACATAAAGTTAATTTAGTTAGTCATTTGTCATTAAGAGTTTGAAGTTAAAACTTTGGAATTCAGGCAATTACCGCACTTTATAATTAATAACTCATAACTCATAATTCCCAACTCCTAACATTACTAAATCCAACCGCGTAAGCGATAAATCAAAGAACCAATGTACTCTTTTAAAGCGCTGGTAAATTGGTGCAAGTTGTCGGTATCAGGTAATAAACTTAGTATAGCGGCTTTGGGAGTGCCACCAAGTTCTTGCAGTTCACCCTGACTAACTAAAAAGTCAGTGGGTGCAGGAATGACATTAATTCCTTGACGCTGAAAAATGTTAAGCGATCGCGGCATGTGCATTGCCGAAGTAACTAATAATACTTGCTTGATCCCACGAGATTCTAAAATTTTTCGGACATTTACAGCATTTTGATAAGTATTGAGAGATTCAGGTTCCTGAATAATCGCTTCCGATGGAATACCAATAGATGTGAGTATTGTTGCCATATCTGCCGACTCTGGTGAACCGCCACCACGCCAATCAATGCGGCCCCCGCTAAGAATGATTATAGGCGCTCTTTTTTGGCGATATAGTTGGGCGGCATAAATCACGCGATCGCCCGATTCACTCAAATCAACGGTAGGTCTTGGGGGAAAAGCTGATTTAGTTGCGCCACCCAAAACCACAATCGCTTCTGCAACTGGTATTTGGGCGAGTGGCAGATTTTGCCATTCTAGCGATCGCACTAATGATTTAGCAATCCAAGCGTTACTACAAAATAGTAACAAAGTTAGGGCAAAAGCAATTGCGATCGCGGCGGTGCGCGGTCGTTTCCACAAGGTGACTAATGCGACTACCAAACTTACACAGGCCAATCCTAGTGGATAAAAAAATAGTGGCAGTAATTTGGAAAGATATAAAAACATAGTGTGGAATGGGGAATGGGGAGCAGGGGGACAAGGGGACAAGAGGTGAGAACGAGAACTTGAAACAAGTCTTTCCCCTTGTCCCCAATTCTCCTTGTCCCCAAGTCCTCTTCCAAATTCCCAATGCCCAATTCCCAAATTACTACCTTTCCCAAAACTTGAAATTGATACTACTTCCAGGAGCGCGACGGTAACGGCGGGTGTTTCTTCTTGTTTGCCGTTTGTTGATTCTTTCGTTTGTTGGTTCAACTTCGCCCTCTTCTAATTCTTCAACTTGCAACTGAGTTCTAGTTTCTTCCTTACTTCCCCACCAAGCAGTAATCCAGCCTCCAGCTAAAGCGCCTATTCCACCCAGCAAGATACTCGTGGGTGCTGGATAGCCTAAATATACAAAGCCAAGCATGAAAAATAACCAGTATTTTAGTCCTGTATCAACACCATCAGAGGAGGCTACATTTGGTGCTTGGGGGCTATTATCGGTTACATTGGTGATCCAACTGAGGATGAAACCGCCCATGATTCCTAAGAAAATGCTTAGGGCTGGTGCGGAGCCGGTCATTATTAATATAAATGTTAAAAATGCCCCAAATAACAACTGAGAAAAGAAGCTGGGAGAAATACTCAAAAAGTCGTTCTTTTTGTCTGCCATATAGTAAAAAAAAGGCTATCAACTAGATACCAATTCGTAGTTCGTAATTTTCGATTCAATTACGAATTACGTTAGCATAGCGCTAGCAAGTCCGCGACCTCTATGAGGAAGCAAGCTAAACATAGCGTCTGTCTACGACACGCTGCGCGAACGTAGAGAGCGTCATTACGAATTACGTTAGCGTTCGCGTAGCGTCTCGTAGAAAAGCCAGGCGTATGCCCATTACGAATTACGAATTATTTTAATTGTGCCCCTTGTGATTGAGTTGTATCCAAAATCTTTACGTAGACTTGTTCTTCTTCAGTGAAAGGTTCAGCTTGTTTGATTTGTGAGGCTAATAAATCGGCGGTAGCATCAGCAATATCACCAGTGCGATTGTTCAGCCGCTCTTTGAGAACTTCTAGCGGTGCTGTGCATTGGATAATCTGAAGAGGAATTTCGTACTTTGTAGCTTTAGCGATCGCTTCTTGCCGCAAATGCTGTTTATCATACTTGGCATCCAAAATCACTGAAAAACCTTGTTTAGCCAGAATAATGCCCAATTCCAGCAGCCTTGTGTAGGTTTTCTCAGTCATCTCAGGTGTATACAAATCATCGCCACCTTTTTCCCACAGGGAAATTCCGCCTAAATGTTTCCGCACCGCATCAGAACGCAGGTGAATCGCTCCCTGTTGACGAGCTAAATGTCTTGCTGTGGTACTTTTACCAGAACCCGACAACCCCGACATCAAAATTAGCTCTCCAACCTTTGGTTTAGTGTACTCCCAAGCCTGTTTGTAATACTCACTGGCGGTTTTTGTCGCCTCTTCCTTTACCGCCGCAGGTACACCTGGATCGTCTAGCAAAAATGATGTCACCTTAGCCCTGACATAAGCCTGACGACTTAAATATAAAGGCAGCACTTGTAAACCTTCCCAGTCTCCAGTTTGCTCTATGTAGGCATTCAAAAACGCATTACCTAAGTCTTTGCGTTGCCGCGCTTCCAAATCCATCACCGTGAACGCCACATCATACATTACATCGACAAAGCGAAACGGCTCGTTAAACTCAATACAATCAAACAGCAAGATTTTGTCGTTCCACAGGGCAATATTTCTCAGGTGTAAATCCCCGTGGCACTCACGAATATAATTGTTGTGAATTCTGCTAGCAAATAATTCTGAACGTTCGGCAAAAAACTTATCTGTATATTGCTTTGTTTCTGTAAATTGTTTCTGAGTCTGGGGGCCACCAATATAATTCTCAGTTTGCTGATAATTCTCATCAAAGGCAGCGCGGACTTTTGGCACTTCACCAAAACTGCGAATGTAATCATTCGTCTGTGCTTCGGCATGATATTGAGCTACTACCCGTCCCAACTCATCTAGGCGTGTCTCATCTAACTTACCCTGTTCAAAAAGCGAACTCAATAGCGACTCTTGAGGAAACTGCCGCATTTTCAGCACGTATTCTACAGCCTCGGCAGTTCCCCCTAACTGGTATTGCTCCCCTACCAAAGTTATAGGCAAAACTTCTAAATATAGTTCACCAGCACCCCTCTGATTTAACCGCAACTCTTCCTGACAAAAATGCTGCCGCTTCTCTAAGGTGGAAAAATCCAAAAAGCCAAAATTCATCGGTTTTTTCAGCTTATAGGCATAATCCCCAGTCAGCAGCACATAAGAAATGTGAGTTTGAATTAGCTGAATTGGTTCTGTTACTGGATGGGGATAAAATCCAGGCTGCAACATTTGCTGGATTAAGACTGGAAGAGTCGCTTCTGTCATCTCTGTCCTCTGCGCTCTCTGCGCCTCTGCGGTTCAAATACAAAAAAACCAGGAGTTTTCCCCCTGGTATCATCAAAAATTATTACACAGTTTACCTAGCTTAAGAAGCTGCTTCAGTTTCAGTTTCAGTCCCAGCATCTTCAGCGCTAATTTGTGGTGGCAAAACGCTCACAACAAGTCGTTCCAATTCAGCTAGAGGTGTTACACCTTCAGGAAAAGGTATATCACTAATACTCAAACTGTCTCCAATTTGCAGGTTAGTGACATCGATTTCAATTACATCTGGGATGTTTTCTGGCGCACAACTTACTTGCAATTCAGTGATTACGGTGTCTAACACACCACCCTCTTGTTTAACACCAACAGCAGTTCCCACAAAACGCAGGCGCACTTCTACCGTAGTATCGCCGTGACCAGCAACCGCGAAAAAGCTGAGGTGGTAGGGTGTACCTTTTGCTGGATGGATCTGAAGTTCCCGCAGTAAAGCTTTGCCGCGCCAAGGTGCATCAGCAATGTTTAATTCAATTAAGGTATTGTTGACTGAAACTCTTTTGAGCAAACGTTCAACAGTTTTAGCCTCAATGGTCAAAGAAATGGACTCTGTACCCTTATGACCATACAAATTGGCAGGTATCAATCCAGAACGGCGCAAAGCTCTTGGCTTGCTGCCTTCTGGACGTTTTAGAGATTCGACTGTAATAGCCATAGAAGTTGTCCTTTGTCAGTTGTCAGTTGTCATTTGTCATTTGTCATTTGTCAGTTGTCATTTGCTAATGACCAATGACTAATGACCAATGACTAATTTACGCACTTAGCAAGGTAGCAGGTGTGCCGTCAGCCTGCAATAAAGCGCGTTTGGGCCCGTGGATGGGGTCTTCTACGATTATTGTTTGATCGCGGCTTGCTCCTAGTGAGACGATCGCGATCGGGACTTCCATTAATTCAGCGAGGAATTTTAGATAGTCCAGTGCTTGCTGTGGCAAGTCTTCCAGGGTGCGGCATTCGGTTGTTGACACTTTCCACCCTGGTAAGGTTTTGTAGATGGGGCGACATCTAGCAAATTGACGAGAACTGGTGGGGAAGTGTTCGCTACGTTGACCATCGATGTCATAAGCTACACAAACTTGAATTTCCTCTAATTCATCGAGGACATCCAGTTTGGTGAGCGCCATACAATCCATGCCGTTAATCCGCACGGCATAGCGACCAATGACCGCATCAAACCAGCCACAGCGCCGTTTGCGTCCGGTGGTTGTGCCAAATTCTGCACCGCGATCGCACAACAATTCTCCTAACTCTCCATCCAATTCTGTGGGAAATGGCCCCTCTCCCACCCGCGTTGTGTAGGCTTTCGACACGCCAATTACCCGGTCAATCATTGTCGGCCCTACCCCTGTACCAACGCAAGCCCCCCCAGCAACAGGATTAGAGGAGGTGACATAAGGATAAGTTCCATGATCTAAGTCAAGGAGCGTACCTTGTGCGCCTTCAAACAAAATATTGCGCCGTCGCTGAATCGCATCGTATATCTTTAACGATGTATCAATAACGTAAGGGCGCAAACGTTCTGCATACCCTAAATACTGCTCAATAACCTCTTGTGGATCTAGAGGCGGCAAGTTGTAAAGCTTTTCTAAAATGACGTTTTTATAATTAATCGTCCACTCTAACTGCTCACGTAGCTCATCCGGGTTCATCAAGTCTAAAACTCGGATGCCTGTACGTTCAGATTTATCAGCATAAGTCGGCCCAATGCCCCGACCTGTTGTGCCGATCTTATGGCTTCCCCGTCGTTCTTCAGATGCCTGGTCAATCAACCGATGATAAGGCATCGTTACGTGGGCTGTCTCAGATATCAGCAGGTGGTCAGTGGAAATATTTAGTTCTTTTAGTTGGTCGAGTTCTGCAATCAAAATCTGTGGATCGATTACTGTTCCACAGCCGATAATGCAATCGGTATTTGGATACAAAATACCAGAGGGAATCAAGTGTAGTTTAAAGGTCTGACCTTTAACTACAATCGTGTGTCCAGCATTGACACCCCCTTGGTAACGTACCACAACATCTGCGGAACGACTGAGTAAGTCAGTTATTTTACCTTTTCCTTCATCGCCCCATTGGGCACCTATGACAATGACGTTAGCCAAGAGCTTATATTAAGAAGTAAAGTTTCCACAAACTATAATTATTAACATGTTGATTGAATCATGTCAAGCATATTGCAGAATAACTTTAGCTGTTTTCAATGATAGGAATTATGCAAAACTACGCACAGTAGGGGTAATTCATGAATTGCCCCTACGGAAAATCAAGGTTTGGGCTATTTTTGCGTAAGTCTTTACATAGCTAAGGGCAATACCATGCGGGAAGCCGCTTTGCGTCTAGATGAATTGCCCCCTACCTAGGGATTATTGGGGGTTAATTAAAATGCCAAACATAGAATAGAGACTTTGCATCGCAACATCTCTACAAATATTATGGCTAGGCAACTTATCCGATCCAAACTGCATTGGTAACATTACTGCTCAAAATGAATTTATATTAAAAACTAGCGGATTTATTTCTGAGTATTATGTATAAATCATCATCCCAAAAAATCCAGAGATTTACGACTATAACAGATTGTAATTTCTTACCTGTGTTATTAAAATCCTAAAATATTCTCATGTATTTGTTTTTAATGTTTAATTTTAACTGATGGAGGGCATCTGCGGCAGAAAGGGCATCGCATGATCAAAAAATGGTATAGAGTTCAAAAGCTAAAAGCAATATTCGTCTTAGCATTGTCAGTTGTATTTACCAATGCTGTAGTCTCTTATAACAATACTGTTAAGCTGATTCACAACCAGCAATGGGTGATATCCTCTTATGAAGTTATTACCCAAGTTGAAAGTATCCAATCTCTACTCAAAGATACTGAAACTGCACAACGTAATTATCTAATTACAGCAGATGCAGATGATCTAAAAACCTATCTTGCAGCTTATCAACAAACTAATCGCAATATTCAGATTCTTAGTAAATTAACTGCCGACAACCATCAAAAGCAGCAGTGGATTTCTTTGTTGGAGCCGAAAATTAGCAGTAGGCTCAACATTCTGCAACAAGAGATTTATCTCAGACAAAACCAGGGATTTGAAGCAGTTCGGCAGCGAATATTATCTGATAAAGATAACCAAAGCAGCAAAGAAATTCAACAGCTAATTTACGATTCTTTAGAGGTAGAGCAAAAATTATTACAGCAGGGAATGCAGCAGTCGCAAGCAAGTTCCCAAAAGGCGATAGTCACATTTTTTATCGCTGCGATTGTGGATTTGGTGCTGGTGGCGCTACTGTATGATTTGTTATGGCGTTATATCAGGCAACTTCAGCAGACGGAACTGGCCCTACGCCAAAGCGAAAACCGTTTACGAGCCGTGATAGATGCAGAACCAGAATGTATTAAGTTGATTGCTAGGGATGGCACCCTTTTAGAAATTAATGCCGAAGGGTTGGCAATGATGGAAGTAGAAAGTCCTGATGTATTGATTGGTAAACCAATTGATGCTGTAATTGTGCCAGAGTATAGAGCAGCTTTTGCCGACTTGCATAAAAGTATCTGCCAAGGTAACAAGGGGACTTTGGAGTTTGAAATTGTCGGATTTAAAGGTACTCGTCGCTACATGGAAACTTATGCTGTACCACTGCGTAACGAATCTGATGGTACATTCATTCATTTGGCACTGATGCGAGATATAACCCAGCAAAAACAGGCAGAACAGAAAATCCGTGAACAAGGATTGCTGCTGGATGTATCAACTGAGGGGATTTTGGTACGAAATATTCACAACCAAATATTGTTTTGGAATCAAGGTGCTGAACGTCTTTACGGCTGGAAGGCTGAGGAAGTTGTGGGTAAGAATGTTTTGCAACTTTTGTATAAAGATATTTCACTACAGCTAGAAGATGCTTACTTGAAGGTGATGAATACAGGTGAGTGGCGCGGTGAGTTGCATCAACTGACAAAGGAAGGTAAAGTAATTATCGTTGAAAGCCGGTGGATACTGATCCGAGATGATCATGGACAAACTAAGTCCATTTTGAGTGTGAACACCGAGATTACGCAGCAAAAACAACTGGAAGCTCAACTTCTGCGATCGCAACGTTTGGAGAGTATAGGTACTTTAGCTGGGGGTATTGTCCACGATCTCAACAATATACTATCCCCAATTTTAATGTCAGTTCAACTGTTGCAGAAGAAATTGCCCGATTCGCAGAGTCAGCAAATACTGCAAACTTTAGAAAATAATGTGAAACGCGGCGCTAATTTGCTCAAGCAAGTATTGTCTTTTGCACGGGGTATTGAAGGCAAACGAACAATTGTGCAAATTCAGCCTTTGATGGCAGAAATTGAGCAAATTATCGCTCAAACATTCCCCAAATCGATTATCTGTCAGGCAGATATCCCTAAAAACCTGTGGTACGTTCGTGGAGACATAACTCAAATACATCAGGTGCTGATAAATTTAGTAGTTAATGCCCGCGATGCTATGCCCAATGGCGGTAGATTGAGGATTGCAGCAGAAAATCTGGTGATTGGTGAACATTCTGCCCAGATCAATATTGATGCTAAAGTGGGTTCTTATGTTGCGATCGTGGTGACTGATACTGGAATGGGGATGTCGTTGGAAGTCCAGCAACGGATTTTTGAACCGTTTTTTACCACCAAAGAGATAGGCAAAGGTACAGGTTTAGGACTTTCAACGGCGTTGGGTATCATTAAGAATCACGGTGGTTTTGTCAATGTTTACAGTCAGGTAGGTAGAGGAACTCAATTTACAGTGTACTTGCCTGCCTCAACATTTAGAGACACATCTTTGCTATCTCCAGAATTGGAATCAGTTATAAAAGATGGCTAACTGATTCATTATCTAATTCAAGTTAATCACTTATTTTTCAGCTTAAAGTATTTCAACTAAATTAACTTTGTTTGGGTTAACTGCAAGTGAATTTAAATGTGAGAAAAATTAAAATACTGACTTTGGGATTAATTAGCTTGGCAATGGTTTTGTGGTTTAATTTGCATTCCTCAACACCTTCAATATCAACTGTTGCATCTTCACCACCAAAAAGTATCCGCTACTTCGAGCGCACTTTGCCCCAAGGCATCGCTCACATTTTGTTGATTCCAGCTAATAGCAAATTTTTGGTAACTCCTGCAATATCACAAAAGGTAGCCACAGTAGAGGAATTTGCCCAAAAGCATCGAGCTGTAGCTATCTTGAACGCAGGCTTTTTTGACCCAGCCAACCAAAAAACTACATCTTATGTTGTCATACAAGGAAAAGTGGTGGCTGACCCCAAGGAAAACGATCGCCTGGTGAACAATCCGAACTTACAATCTTACCTAGGTCAAATTTTCAATCGCACAGAATTTCGCCGCTACTCATGTGGACAGAATATTCGCTATGATATTGCGTTGCACAGTGCGTCACAGCCAGCCGGTTGTCAGTTAGTCGATGCCATAGGTGCAGGGCCAAGCCTATTACCAGAACTCACTTTAGAAAAAGAAGGTTTTGTAGATAATGCCAATAAACGAGATGCACTTGGCAGCAACCAACCCAACGCCAGAACTGCCGTTGGTATTACTCGTGATGGTAGCGTTGTTTTAGTTATGGTGGCTCAAAAACCCTCGGTTCGTGCTAGTGGGATATCCTTGCCAGCACTAGCTAATTTTATGAAAACTCTTGGTGCTGATAAAGCGATGAATTTGGATGGAGGGAGTTCGTCTTCGCTTTATTACAAAGGCAAAACCTTTTATGGGAAGGTTGATTTGGAGGGAAATTCTATTAAGCGTCCCGTGAAGTCAGTTTTGCTGGTTCAGGAAAACTAGTGGTCTGTTTCATTAATTTTGAGAGATAAGAGAACGAACCGCAAAGGACGCAAAGAGCGCAAAGCAAGAAGGAAAGAAAAGAAATTGAAATTTGATTCAGCTATCAGAATTAATGCGATAGACCACTAGTTTTGAACATTAGGTGAGGGAACAAGTATTTACTTTCATGTTACCGCCGACTGCGAAAACCCTGTCTTCCATTAACTTGGTCAAAGAGGACATCGTATTTATCAAAAAAGGCGATGCCAGTATTTACAAATGTAGGAAGTTCTGATTGTGGCGAAATACTTAAATTCCAGCGATTAAATCCGTCGCGGGTTCCTGGTGTCAAGCTGTAATCAAAAATGCCATTAATTGCTACTTTTACAGCATTCGCTGAACGTAATACTCCTGGTTTGAGCTTACCTGCTGTAGAAGCTGACTTGAATTCAGTCAAACCATTAATACTTCCAGTATCAGTAATCATTTTGCCGTTACAAAGATTTTTAGCAGAACTCCCAGCAATAGTTAAACAAACTTTGTTCACTTGAGAGTCCCATCTGTTACCGGGTACACCATTAATTTCGCTTTGTTTATTCCAAGGAGCCATTTTGAAACCTGCTTGATTACCAGCAGTTAAACCGAGAATTAGGCTGCCATTATTGTTATTACCACCATTTCCCGTAACAATAAATCCGTTACTCAAATTGCCTGGTAATTTTCTCAACGGATTATAGAGAAGTGACTTTTCAAAATAGTTGACACCGATAATACCGGAAAATGGCACACCATTCTTTGCTGAACAATTAGGCTTTTGGGCGGTACATTGGCGACTGGTAACAATCTGTACCGGAACGGGTTCTGCGGCGGGGAGCAAACCAAATCGGATGTTAGCATAAACTAATTCTCCCTCAAGGATAGTCCCATCACTTAATACCTCCTTGATATTTTGTCCCGTTCTGCGGATAGGAGCATTACCTAAAAACTCTTTGGGAACTCGCAGCCCTGCTGACCCTGTATCTAATAAGATACGTTTTGGTTGACCATTTGCGATCGCCATTTCTAGAAAATAGCCGCGAACACGTTGACCCAAGGAAGGTTTTGTGTATAAAGGTAAGGATATGGTATCAAAAGTTGGCTGGCGGGGTATATTTTGCGAGATATCGCGTAACGCTGGATTTGGGAAAAGAGCCGCAAATGCTGACTGGCGTTGCGCTGCTGGTTCAGGCGCAATATCCCAAAGGCTTTCGTAGTAGAAAAACCCGATACCTAAACCCCGTTGTTGCGCTGCTTCTACTTGGGGCTGGATTTGTGACATGGAAACTTGGCGATTTCGTAACCCCGCTAAAATACCGATACCTGTTGGGATAATTTTTTGGGTTTCTAAAATGTCTGGGCGGGTAATTTGACCGATAAAACTTGCCAAATCATTACGGTACACCTGCATAACTAACTCATCGACAATACCCAACCGTACCCAGTTGAGCCAGTCTTGCAGTTGCACTTTATAAGCGTATTCCGAATCAACAGGAGAAACTGAGAAGATAGCGTTCGGTTTTTGAGCTTTCACGGTTTGGTAGAGGTTTACCATGAATGCACTGATTTTATCTGCCCGCCATCTTTTCCATGCTTGAGCTTGGGGATTAGGTGGAGGAGGATTCCCGGTTTCTTGAGTATATAGACTAATTGTGTATTTATCGTAACCAAAATCCACAGGTAAACTCGTATGGTCGTCAAATTGAACGCCATCAGCATCGTATTGAGTAATGACTTCCATCACGAGTTCGGTGAGCAACTTTTGCACTTCGGGGTGAAACGGATTCAACCACGCTACTTCACCCGCAGCACTAATTGAAGTTTGAGTCCCATCCCGCTTTTGTGTCAGCCAATCTGGATGCTGGGATGCAAGTTCTGAAGTTAAGGGAACCATGAAACCAAATTCAAACCAAGGTATTGCTAGTAGTCCTTCTCTGCGGGCTTGGCTGATAATGTCTGCAATCACATCTTGTCCATCTGTTCCCTTGAAGAAGAAGGGAATACCCATTTTTTGCATGATGGCACTGGGGTAATGTGTATAGCCATCGTTCCACACCACTGGATAAACAGTGTTAAAGTTTAACTTTCGCAGTTGGCTCATGGCTGCTTGCACCTTGGAGCGATTTCGGAAAACGCTAAAATCGTTACCACTGAGCCACACCCCCCGAATTTCTTGACGAGGTTGAGGAGGCAGTTGGGCAATAGCAGGAGCAAAGCTGTTGAGTAGGAATACAGCAACGAATGATATCAAAAATAATAATGGCAGCAGACGCTTCCTTAAAAGCCACCAACCTTGATGAATGAAAGGCGATGTCTGGCGACTAGCCGCAACTCCATCAGGCGCTTTACGTAACTTGCTGCGGCATAAAAGTAAGTATCTACGCACGGGGTTTAATAGTAAGTTGGTTAGATTCGCATTAATTTCTATGCTTTTTTCCCAAAACTGAGTTGTCATTACTTCTGGTTGGTTACTAATTGCTTAAATTTCATTCCATATAAACGTTAAATTGCTACACCAGGAAAACTGATACAGTAATTTAGCTGCAAGACGCTTGACGCAGTTATAGAGTTAGTAGTGCCAAATAGAATGGTTGTGCCGAAAATTCAAAGCTGATTTTTGGGGATAAACTTCCTCTAACTCTTCTCTGAGATGTTCAGGTTGATAACCGTAGTCTTTTAACCTGGGAATACCAAAGGCCGAGATGAGAACTCGGAATGTTGCATGAGAGTCTATAACTTGTGTGTACAGATTATCTGCTTGCAAGAAAAAGTAACGTGGATATATTTTCTATACACAGTCATACTACTTTGAAAAAGTTTGCTACAAGTAGTGTTATTTATGATTGTCATAATTAAAACAATTGACTCTCAACTATCAATGGTGAACTCTACCCTCGTCGTCACACTCTATATCAACCCTATGACAGGGAATGATACCAATACTGGTTCACGGTTGAGTCCGTTTAAAAGCCTCACCCGTGCCTTAAAAATAACCAAAATCCCGACGATAATTCATCTTGAGCCGGGGACTTACAGCACTGCTAATGGTGAGGTGTTCCCACTGATTATCCGTGAAGAGACAACAGTGATGGGCAACGAAGCAAACAAAGGTGCAGGGATTGTAATTTCCGGGAGTGGCGAGTATGAAAGTCCCAGCTTTGGTATACAAAATATTACGCTGCTCTTGCTAGATGATGCCAGTCTTTTAGGTGTAACTGTCACTAATCCCTCAGCAAAAGGTACTGGTATTTGGATTGAATCGGCTGCACCTACTTTAGCAAATAATACTTTGAGGGACTGTGGGCGCGAAGGCGTGTTTACCACTGGCACTGCCAAACCCCAAATTTTAGATAACATATTTGTGCAAAATACTGCTAGCGGGTTGGTAATAGCAGGTCATAGCCAGGGAAAAGTACTGCGGAATTTATTTGAAAGAAACCCTTTAGGTATAGCAATTAGTGACTTTGCTACTCCGACGATCGCAAATAACAAGTTATCAGAAAATCGTACTGCGATCGCACTTTCTCGCAACGCCCAACCTGTGCTGCGTCAAAATCTCATTACTAAAAATACCCAAGGTGGTCTGTTAGTCAATGGCAATGCAATTCCTGATTTAGGCAATATCCAAGATTCTGCTGATAATATTTTTCGTGATAATAGTGAATTTGATTTGTATAATGCTACTAAACAAAAGCTAATTTCCGTAGGTAATGATTTGAATCCTTCTCTAATCAAGGGCTTGGCAGAATTGATCCCAGCCAATCTAGTAGCGGTTAGCACAAATATATCTGAGGCTCCAGCACCATCTCAAAAACTCCCTGCGCCTGTTCAACTAGATGCACATTGGGCAGAACCATTTATCCAAGCATTAGTAAGCATGGATTTAACTCATCGTTTTGCCGATGGTAGCTACCAGCCAGATAAACCCATGACTCGCGCCCAGTATGCATCTCTGGTAGCGATCGCCTTTAACCCATTTCCCAAAATCTCAGCACCCGATTTTACGGATGTCCCCAAGGATTTTTGGGCTTATAGCGCTATCCAAGTGGCGGCTAGTGGTGGCTTTGTTGGCGGATTTAGCGATCGCACTTTTCGCCCCGATCAACACGTCCAACGCCTACAGGTGATTGTCTCTCTAGTAAACGGACTGGGACTAGCAGCTGTTGATAGCGATATTTTAGAAGTATATAGCGATCGGCATACCATTCCCGACTACGCCCGAAAAGCCGTAGCCACTGCTACACAACAAAAAATCATCGTTAATTACCCAGATCCCCAACTACTTGCACCTTTACGTCTAGCAACACGCGCGGAAGTTGCAGCAATGGTTTATCAAGCATTAGTTGCCATTGGGCGAACATCTGCGATTAAATCATTCTATGTAGGGTTGCATTCTAGAAGTTGACAAGTAGAATAGGAAACACTGCTTATCTGCTTTGTACTCTTGGAAAAAAACCATGTAGTTAAAAGCACGCTAGGCTAATATGCGATGGGTGAAGAATCTTAAGACCTATTGCCGAAAGCTAATAGCCCCATGTTAACAACACTTCCAGATACTTCTGCCAACTTGGCGATCGCTTTATTAATTAATTATAGTTTTGATCTCAGTGGCTATAGTGCCAATGAGCTAGTTGAACGTTGGCAAACGCAATACCCTCTGAATTGGCTACACCTGGCAGTAATTGAGGCACTATATCAAGGCCGTTATAAAGCAGTTTCGGTGCAGCAAATTTTAGTATTTTGGCAGCGCCGGGATCAGGCTACATATCATTTCAATATGGAATTTGAACGCATGATTTGTAGCAAATTTCCCCAAAGCTTAACCTCATCGCCTGCTCCCAGCCTACCGCTAGCCAAGAAAAACCCCATTGTAGAGAGAGTCACGAGTCCTCAATTACCACCTGCGAAGATTCGTAATGGCTATCAAAAAAGCAATACTGCAACTCTACAACTGAAAAGTTACGAACAAAAGACATCTTTAGATGAAGAAGTCAAGGAGGAAGCTAGGGACAATAAAACTGTTCTCAAGTCTCCCCTTTCTGGAAAATTTGCTTCTTCGGCAACCCTTCAGCTATCGTCTGCTGTTAGCCAAAGGCAAACTTTACAAGAAAGTTCACCGCCTCCCCCATCACCAAGCTACCCTCAACGACAGCCAAAACTGCTGCCGCCTGCTGCTATTCATGCCCCGATTGGGCAATTTACCCCAGAAAAAAGCGATCGCTCTGATTCTTTTACATCTAAACTCAAAGCAATGTCTAGCGAACAAAATCCGCCAGATATGGGGAGTGGGGAGATGAGGGAGAAGAATCAATGACAAATGACAAATGACAAATGACAAATAACTTTCTACTCTGTAACTAACTGCTTAAAGCGCTCATCATCGGCAATATCATCAAAATCTAGGTCAGTTGCTGCGTCTTCTTTATACCTGGGATCAAGTTCAATTGCTTGTTTCAGAGTTGCCAGAGATAGTTCAACTTGTCTTTGCAGTGCGTAACAGGCTGCTTTGTTGTAATAGGCACTGGCATAATCTGGCTTAATTTCTAAAGTTTTGTTAAAACTAGCGATCGCTTCATCATCGCGTCCCAATCTTACCAAGGTATAACCGCGTTTATCCCAGATTTTGGGAGAATTGGGTTGGAATTCCAGCGCTTTATCAAAAGACACTATTGCCTCTTCGTATTTTTCCAATGCTACGAGAGAAAGACCGCAATTTAACCAAGCAACAGCATCATCAGGCTTGATTTGTGTAGCTTTCTCAAATGAAGCAAAGGCTTGCTGATGCTGTTGTAATTTCCCAAAAGCAACGCCGCGATCGCACCAAGCTTGATGGTAATCTGGTTGAATCTGGATAGC
This sequence comes from Desmonostoc muscorum FACHB-395, assembly GCF_014698035.1. Classification (GTDB taxonomy): domain Bacteria; phylum Cyanobacteriota; class Cyanobacteriia; order Cyanobacteriales; family Nostocaceae; genus Nostoc; species Nostoc muscorum_A. Next base: position 123,629 of record NZ_JACJSF010000007.1, on the reverse strand, counting down.
TCGATCGTAGGATGCGATCGCATCTTTATAGCGTTTCAACCTTCCGAGAGTTAGACCTCGTTTTAACCAAGCCACAGGTTCATCAGGTTGGATTTTAACTGCTTGGTTGTAAGCTGCGATCGCATCTTCATAGCGCTTTTGAGAAAACAGCTCATCTCCCTCTTTTACATACTCCTCAGCAGTCAATTCTGGTTGTTGTGGCTGTTTCTCTATTTCTTTTTCTTCCTTAACTTCATAATTCACCGCCTCTAAGATAGATTCAGGTGTAATTTCAGTTAGTTCTTGAAGAATAAGATCCTTTCTTTCTTCGGCATCCAATTGTAACTCAGAGAGTTGAGAGACAAACTCAGTTTCTAATCTTTCTAACTTCTCCAAAATGAGAATTTTTTGTTGTTGAGCATTCCATTGTAATTCTGAAAATTGCGAACTAAATTCAGAACCAGCTTTTTCTAAATTCTCAATAATTAACTCTTTGCGCTTTTGAGCATCTAGTTGTAATTCAGATAGTTGTTCAGCAAACTCTAACTGTAATACTGCTAAACTCTCAACAATTTTATTTTTTTGCTCTTGAGCATCCGCCTGTAGTTCTGATAACTGAGATTTCAATTCATTATCTAACTTTCCTAAACTCTCAAATGCAATCTCTTTTCTGTGGTGAGCATCTACCTGTAATTCTGATAATTGATCGGCAAATTCTGATTGCAATTTAGCCAAACTTTCAAAAACTATATTTTTTTGGTTTTGAGCATCAGACTGCCATCCAGATAGTTGAGATATGAACTCAGACTTTGATCCTTCAAGATCAGCCAATGCTAACTCTTGCTGTTGTTGTACACCTAACTTTAAATTAGACAATTCTTGTGACAGAACGGATGCTAAATTTCCTAGATTTTCTAGCGTTACATCTCTTTTTTGTTGAGCATCAAGCTCTAATTTAGATACAACAGAAGAAAAATTAGACTCTAAATTTTCTATATTTTCTTGAGATTTTTTGAGTTGAGTTTCTAATCTAATTAATACCTGTGATTTAGCTAAATCTAGTTCCGATGTCAGGGTAGATAAATTTTCTTGCTCGCTTTTAATTTTTTGTTGTAAACTAACCGTTTCCTGTTCTAGTTCATAATTTATTTTTTTAGCATCTTGAATAACATTTTCAGCCTCTTGTTTAACGGTGGATAGCTGATTTTGTAATTTTTCCATTCCCTGTAATTGTTGCATCGCTCTATCAACAATTTCACGGATTACCACCCGTCGCAGTAGCCAAAATAAAGCAATGATTGCGACTGGAAATAAGCTTAATATAACTAGCCAGACATTGAGTAAAATAGTTGTACGGCTAAAAGCGCTATTAAAATCAGATTGGACTTGCTGTTGAATTCGCTTTTCTGCTCGTAGTCGTGTTAATTCTTCCCGTTCCTGATTCGACAACACCGAAGTCTGGGTTAGTGCTGGGGAAGGTGATGGTGCAGATTGCCCATTGGCAATTCCAACGGATAATAGTAAGGGTAAAAAAACAATAGTACTTTTTACAATTAAAGCGAAAACAGCTTGATTTTTGCTCTTCATAACAACCATTTTCAGTCTGTTGGTCAGTTTTTGAAGCGGCGTGCCTCTTTCCAATCTATAACAGAATTAAGTAGTGAAATGTTGTAGAGATACTGGGAAATTGTGAATAATCCTTAACTAATCTATTCCCTCGTCTCTTCGTGTACATAAAACTTTAGTGCTGGGGTGCAGTCAAGTTTTTAACATTATTTTTTGTGAGGTACTATTATAACATTACTAAGGTCAAACTACTGCCCAAGACGACGAAAACTAAAGCAACACAAATAATAATTTATTAACCTATGGAAGACAGATTGCAGGAGTATCAAGGCTTTCTTAGACCATATACCGAAATACCTTCGGATGTTGCTACAGATGCTAGGGTGTTGAAACTGGAATTTGCACCTATAGGTGAAGTGTCAGGTGTGCGTACTTCGCACTAACATTAGATTATCTAAGATAAACAGATTACTTGTTCTCAAATTTACTTAACAAAGGCGGTAGAAAATGGGTAGGCTAAATCCTTATACACTGCAATTGCAGATTACTCGAATGTTTGAGCAAGGGCAATCATTTTTTGCCACAACCAAGGTACAAGAATGGTTGAAAGAACGCAAACATAATCCAGAAGATTATGACATTCTTTTCCATAAAAAACCCGCACCTCCAGGTTCAAAAGAAGTGATGGTAGTGGAAATCGAATTACGCCGCAAAGATGGACAACCTGTAGATCCTTGGTTACAGGAACAAGCAAATCTTCATGCCTAATTTTATCAACTAGCATTTAATTCATATTACCTTAACAGAATTTACTAAAAGATAGCGTTCCGCAATTTGGAACGCTTTTTGCTATTTTTGTATTTATAAATTATTTATAAAAAGAAATTAACCGCAGAGGCGTAGAGAACGCAGAGAGAATAATTGGATATTTTAACGACTTATTCGTTTAGGATTGCTATATATAGGCAAATTCTACTTCTGCTTCTGCACTTTTTATATTTCTGTGGTAGGTTACGGGAAGTCGCTACGTATGTATATTAATCAAAATCACCCAATCAGGTGAATCACATGGGTGAGGTACAAGAAACATAGATTATCGTACCTTAAGACTATAAATAGTTGCTTGTTGCAATAATTTATAGCCTCAAATTTTAGGAAGTAGATGATGACTGTAAACCCAATTATTGGAGATTCACCAAACCAGATTTATGCCAACTTTGGTAAACGTTTCTTTGCCTGGATGATGGCTCAAAGTAGCAGCACGTATGATAATATCGTAGGCGCTCGCAAACGTTCTCTTTTTGCAAATCTCCAAGGTAAAGTGTTAGAAATCGGCCCAGGAACAGGCCCTAACCTACCCTACTACCCTAAAGATATCCACTGGATAGGAATCGAGCCAAACCCTCACATGCACTCCTATCTTCAAAAACAAGCTAAAAAACTAGGCTTAAACATCGACCTCAGAATTGGTAATGCTGAATGGTTAGATGCTGAAGATAACAGCATAGATAGTGTTGTTAGTACCTTAGTTTTGTGTTCGGTGCCGAATATAGATTATACATTACAGGCAATTTTAAGAGTACTCAAACCAGGTGGACGCTTCTTATTTATTGAACACGTTGCTGCACCTAAAGGAACTGTATTGCGACAAGTACAAAGCGCAATTCGTCCGATTTGGAAAGTGATAGGTGATGGTTGTCATCCAGATAGAGAAACTTTAATTGCTTTAGAAAATTCTGGTTTTTCTAGTATTAATTATGAGCGATTTGATTCACAATTGCCGATTGTTAGTCCTCATATTATTGGCGTAGCGACCAAGTGAAAGAACTTTTAGAGGTTGCTGGATAAAAGTATGAATATCTCACGTAGATGAGCGAGTGTGTCGAGCAAATTCATCTTTTCACCCAGCAATACCTCTTTTATGGAAAATCATTTATTTAGGGATAAATATTATCGGTGCGATTGCCCATATCAAAAACATTAAATTCAATCCCCTCTAACTTCAGCCTCAAAGCCTCTAATAAGAGATTTATCCTTCCTTCAATAAAAATGCTTAGGGCATTTTCAGGAAGTGCATCGGCCCGTGACCATTCAAGAATAGTAGTTGGTATAAGATGAGAGCGTAGCACTGCTTCTAAAGCAGGCTCGTCATATTCTTTCAGATAATCTAATGGATTTTTATCGCTAATTTGCAAATTAGTTATTTGAGATAGATAGGCAATATTCATCAAGCTGTCACATTCTATTTGATTAGCAATACCACTCTGTTTAATAAAGTTAACTGGAAATATATGGTGCAAGTTAGGCTTATCTGTTAGCAAATAATAAACATCAGACAAAATATCTCTATGAGGTTTTGCCCAATCTTGTGGCTTTTGATTTGCATAAAGTGATAGTATTGCTCTGGATAAGCGACCTCTATAACTGTAGAAAGATTTTCTGAGCAAATCTTTATCAATATCAAATTGATTGAATGAGTAAGTACTATTAGCCTTTTGCTGATTAACAAAGGTTATATGTTGCCAGAGTTGAGTCGTGTCTTTTAGTAATTCTATATTATGAAAGCTATAATACCAAAAATATTTATCTAAAAAACTATAATCTGGTTTATCATTCCGATAAAAATATGCTGTGATAGTCAGGTATAAATATCGGTAAGGGATTAATCTTCCACCTTTAATATGCAAAATATTATCAAAGAAATCAAAAGTTTTAGCAACGGCTATTTTAAAATTAGACCATACAGCTTCAATATGTTCTGTTTTTAGCTTATTAAGATACATATCAGTAATATTTTGTACCCCAGCTTCGGGAAATTCAAGTTTTACTACTACAGCTAGCATCTGGAGCAATGTCCAATTATCAATATTGGTATATTGACTACTAGACATAGTTTTTTTAAATTTATCAAATAATTCTCGAAGATAGAACCCAGAAATATTATTTGTCTTATTTTCAGAACGAAAAGTCTTAGCAACTACAATATCAAAGATATCCAAGGGTTTGCCAGCTTGATTAATCCGCTCAAATATTTGACACACTTCCGCAACTTCAATACCTCTTAACTCAATAAAGGAAATTTTATAATTATATAACGCTTCCCTAATCCTTCTCAATTGCTGCATATAAGGATTTTCAAAATCACCGTATCCAAGTGTATGAAGATTTCTTTCTATTTCTACGTAATTTTTAATAATGTCTATTAAACTAACAATGAGTTTCTCTTCATAACGTTTTTTCTTGCCGACATTAGCTTTTATTTGACCATTTTTATCATCAATTTCATCCCAGAATAAGAACCTTTTTGCATAGCTTGTGTCATCAGTAGCATCAGTAAGTTCAATAGTCAAATCTATATATAGTGTTGGATTAAAATTTTCATTTTTAGCAATGTTACCACCATATATTGATGTTAGGAGAGAAGTTGTTCTTTGTTGTCCATCTAAAATGTATTGGTATTCATTAGAGTGAAAATCATCAGCAAACTTGATGCCACCTATTTCTCTATGGCTTTCTAGCTTGGTGTTAGTTTTCCAAATTAGAATACTTCCTAAAGGATAAAACTTATAAATACTATCCCAAAGTTTTTTAACATTCTCTTTCTCCCACACAACATCTCGTTGAAAAGTCGGAATTTGATACCTTTTAGCTAGGAGATTTTCTAAATAGATAGTAATACTGTGACCATCCGGCTTAATGCGATCAGCGTATGTAAACATTAAATTGACCTTACCTAACTTTGAGTAGATATCAAGATTGGCGTGTGAATTTAACTAATATTAGTAAAATTCCATACAAGGCTAACTGATATTTAATTAAGTGGCAACTCAGATTTTAGAAACTCTCTGCAATCTTTCTTCCATACCAACGTTGCCCTGTAAGCCTCCTGTGTGTACCAGCAGCAACGAATCGCCTTTACTAAAAAATCCCTGCTTTAGTAAATCCATCACTCCGTAAAACATTTTGGCGGTGTATACGTAATCGAGGGGTACGCGATGTTCCTGTGTGAACTGTTGGCTGAACAGTAGTAACTCATCGTTCACCTTTGCATAGCCGCCAAAGTGGTAATCACATACCAATTCCCAGGGAGCGGGAGAGTTAGATGGTGCGGGGAAATCAGAGGCGAGGTAATTTGTCAGCAGACTTTCGATTTCTTGTGCAAGAAATGAGCCATTTTTGAGTACGGGAAAAGCGATCGCTCTTTGTCCTTGATGCAATGAAAGGGCAATACCAGTCAGTGTGGTAGCTGTACCGCAGGCTACGCATATATGATCAAATGCGTAGACGGCATCACCAATGATCTCCATACAGCCGCGCACACCATTTAAATTACTCCCACCTTCGGGAATGATAAACACTTCACCGAAGCGTTGTTGCAGATATTCCTCTATCACTGGTGTGTTGCGCTGTCGATACATTTCGCGGTTCATGTACACAAGCTGCATACCCTGTTGTACAGCAAAATTCAGTGTCGGGTTTAGTGGTAGTCTCTCCTCCCCACGAATTACGCCGATGGTACGAAAACCGAAAAGATTACCAGCCGCCGCAGTTGCATAGATGTGATTGGAATAAGCGCCGCCAAAAGTAAGCAGCGTTGTGAAATTTTTCTCCTTGGCCTCCAAAAGATTGTATTTCAGCTTGAACCACTTATTGCCGTTAACCCACGGGTGCATGAGATCCAGGCGTAGTACATACAGATCAACACCAGCGCAATGGATGATTTCGCTGTTGATTTGTTGTATAGGAGGAGGAAAAAATATTAACGACATGCGAGACCATTTTAACTGATTATTTACATTTTCTCACATTCATTATTGATGATAAACATTGAGAAATTTCAATGGTAAATCAATCTAAATAATGAATAAAACTTTCTGATGATTAGCTTTAGAAATTGGCATTTTACTAATTGAGTATTTCAGGTAAATATAAGAGACATAACACTCGCTTCAGATAACAATCTTTTTGGAGAAAACAAATGGTTGCACTCATACAGCCCACTCAAGTTACTCCCAACCCAGGACGTTTGACAGTAGAAACTGTCGAAATTGCTCCTCAAACAACTGCTATTCGTTGTCTAGACTGGGATAGAGAACGTTTTGATGTCGAGTTTGGTCTACGGAATGGTACGACTTATAATTCTTTTTTAATTCAGGGAGAAAAAGTTGCCTTAGTTGATACATCTCACCGCAAGTTTGAGCAATTATATCTTGAGATACTGGTGGGATTAATTGATCCGACTAAAATAGATTATTTGATTATTAGCCATACGGAACCAGACCACAGTGGCTTAGTAAAAAATATTTTGCAATTAGCTCCATCCATTACTGTTGTTGGTGCTAAGGTAGCTATTCAATTTTTAGAAAATATGGTTCACCAGCCCTTTAATTCAAGGCAGGTGAAAAGTGGAGAGCGATTAGATTTAGGCAACGGACACGAATTAGAATTTATCTCTGCACCTAACTTACACTGGCCTGACACAATCTTTACTTATGACCACAAAACTAGCACTCTCTACACCTGTGATGTGTTTGGGATGCACTACTGTGATGACCACACTTATGACGAAAATATCACCTTACTAGAGGAAGATTTTCAATATTATTATGATTGTCTTATGGGCCCCAATGCTCGGTCTGTTTTGGCAGCTTTAAAGCGGATTGAAAAGTTAGAAATAGGAACAGTTGCTACGGGACATGGGCCTTTATTACAACACTATATTCCAGAATGGCTCGGACGGTATCAAAACTGGAGTTTAGAACAAGCAAAAACAGAGACTTTAGTGGCTCTATTTTATGTTGAAGATTACGGGCATAGTGAGCAGTTAGTCCGTACCATAGCTCATGGATGTGCGAAAACAGGCGTAGCAGTGGAATTATTTCCTCTCAATAGTTCTGAACCTCAAGAAGTTCGAGAATTAGTTGCACAATCTTCTGGTTTAATAATTGCAATGCCACCCCAATCTTCGGTGATGGCTCAAGCTTCTTTAAGCACTATTTTAGCTGCTGTTCATAAGAAGCAGTCAATTGGTTTATTAGAGTCCGGGGGTGGAGAAGATGAACCAATTTATCCTTTACGCAATAAGTTTCAAGAACTGGGATTAACTGAAGCCTTTCCACCTATTTTAGTTAAGGAAATCCCCACCCAAGCAACGGAACAGCTTTGTGATGAAGCTGGGACAGATTTGGGTCAATGGTTGAACCGCGATCGCACCATTAAACAAATTAAATCTATCAATACTGAGCTAGAGAAGGCTTTAGGGCGCATTAGTACAGGTTTATACATTATCACCGCCAAAAAAGGAGAAATTCAGAGCGCAATGTTTGCTTCTTGGGTGACACAAGCCAGTCTTGAGCCTTTAGGAGTTGCGATCGCAGTATCCAAAGATCGAGCAATTGAATCTTTGATGCACGTTGGCGATCGCTTTGTTCTAAACGTTTTAGAAGAAGGCAAATATCAAGGATTAATGAAACATTTTCTCAAGCGTTTCGCTCCTGGTGCAGACCGATTTGCTGGAGTGAAGACATATCCAGCGAACAATGGATCGCCCGTTTTAGCTGAAGCCCTAGCTTACATGGAATGTGAAATCACTAGCCGTATGGATTGTGGAGATCATTGGGTAATTTATAGCACAGTCCAAACTGGAAGAGTTTCCAAGTTAGATGCACTTACCGCCGCGCATCACCGCAAAATTGGCAATCATTACTAATTAGTCATTTGTCATTGGTCATTTGTCTTAGAGGTTGTTTGAAAAGTCCTCTTCTCGGTAATAAAAAGTTTTAGATCCCCCTAAATCCCCCTTAAAAAGGGGGACTTTAATTCCAGTTCCCCCCTTTTTAAGGGGGGTTAGGGGGGATCAACAAGTACCTAAAATCACAGCTAACTACTTTTAAAACAACCTCTTAGGCTCCCCTGCCCCTGCTCCCTATAGACGCGATGAATCGCGTCTCTACAACTCCCAAAAAATTATGTATAAATCTGCTGAAAATACTCCGATTACGATGTACGAAATCAACCGTGGGCGCGTTGTCCGAAGCTTGGAATTTATCCAAGATGTAATTGTAATTTCTTTGTGTATCGGTTTATTTAGCTTCATGGTGCTTCAGGTGAGAGATATGTTTCTCTCCTTACTTCCGCCTCTAGATTTTCATGCTGTTACTGCCGATATTCTCTTTTTGCTCATATTAGTTGAGCTATTCCGATTGTTGATTATTTACTTGCAAGAACATCGAGTATCTATTGGGGTAGCTGTTGAAGTTTCCATCGTTTCTGCTTTGCGAGAAGTCATTGTTAAAGGTGTTCTAGAAACAAGTTGGAGTCAAGTTTTAGCAACTTGTGCCTTTTTATTAGTGCTGGGAGTACTACTATTTCTCCGAGTTTGGCTACCCCCTACTTTTGAAGGTATTGATCCCGAACAAGAGGTATCCAAACGCTATAGAAGCAGAGCCAAGTCTGAATTAATACAAAACAATGGTCATTAAAAATAGGGAGTGGGGAGTTAGGAGTTAGGAAGATGAGGGAGACAAAGATAATAACCAATGCCCAATGCCCCATTCCCAATGCCCAATTTCCCATTCCCAATTCCCAATTCCCAATTCCCCATTATTAAAAGAGGTTATTATGTCTGTTGCAACATTAACGTCCAACCATAGCAGAGATGTCCAAGTTGCTGAAATTGGTAAAAATACTCTGATTCTGCGATCGCGGACTTGGGACAGATTAAAATTTGAGGTGGAGTATTCCCGCCAACGGGGAACTACAGCAAATTCTTATCTGATTCAAGCTGATAAAAATGCTTTAATTGATCCTCCCGGCGAATCTTTTACCGAAATTTACCTTGAGCAACTTGCACAACAACTAGACTTCATTACCCTAGATTACATTGTTCTCAGTCATGTCAACCCAAACCGCAGAGCAACCTTACAAGTATTGCTCTCTCTAGTTCCTCAAGCTACTCTAATTTGTTCTCGCCCCGCCGCCAATGCTCTAAAAACTGCCTTCCCCGAATTTGAGTCACCTATTCAAGCGATGCGATCGGGAGATACTCTAGATTTAGGACAAGGACATCTTCTATCATTTGTCACCGTACCAACTCCTCGGTGGGCGGATGGACTTTGTACCTACGATTCCGCTACAAAAATTCTCTACACAGACAAACTTTTCGGCGCTCATATTTGCGAAGATACTTTGTTTGATGAAGACTGGAAGGGATTAGATGCGGAACGTCGTTACTATTTTGAATGTCTCCATGCGCCCCAAGCAAAACAAGTCGAAGTAGCCTTAGATAAAATATCGCTTTTGGGAGCCAGATGTTATGCCCCAGCACACGGGCCAGTTGTGCGTTACAGCTTGAGTCGTTTTACTTATGATTACCGTCAATGGTGTCAAGGACAAAAATCTCAAGAATTGAGTGTCGCTTTGCTCTATGCTTCTGCTTATGGAAATACAGCAATTATGGCGAATGCGATCGCTCAAGGTTTGATTCAAAATGGAGTTAATGTAGAATCAATCAACTGTGAACTAGCAGATTCTGCCGAGATTAACCGCATTGTAGAAACTTGCGATGGCTTAATTATCGGCTCACCCACTTTAGGCGGCCATGCACCAACTCAAATTCAAACAGCTTTAGGAATAGTTCTCTCGGTGGCGGCTAAAACTAAGTTAGCAGGCGTGTTTGGTTCCTACGGTTGGAGTGGCGAGGCAATAGATTTAATCGAAAGTAAGCTCAAAGATGCAAATTATCAACTAGGGTTTGAAACAATTCGAGTGCGTTTTAGTCCTACTTCTGAAATTCTTCAGCAGTGTCAAGAAGCAGGTGCTTTTTTTGCCCAAAACTTGAAGAAAACTAAAAAACTTCGTAGTTCCCGCCAGATTGTGACAGAAACCCATGTAGATCGTACCGAACAAGCGGTGGGACGGATTATTGGTTCTCTGTGTGTTGTGACAACTCGTGATGAAGAAACTCACAAAGGGGTTTTAACTTCTTGGGTATCACAGGCAACTTTTAACCCGCCAGGGATTATGATTGCGATCGCTAACGAGCAGAATGCAGATTTAATGCATCATCCTGGTGATAAATTTGTGCTGAATATCCTCAAAGAAGGAAGAAATGTGCGACGTTATTTTTCTCGTCATAGCACTTTAGGCGATAATCCTTTTGCAAATCTTTCCACAAAAACTGCTGATAATGGTTGTTTGATTTTGAATGAGGCATTAGCCTATTTAGAATGTACGGTGCAAAATCAGCTTGAATGTGGCGATAGATGGTTAATTTATGCCGTTATTAATCACGGTGAAGTGTTGGAAAATGATGGTATCACTGCTTTGGAGCATCGAAAATCTGGCAGCTATTATTAACAGTTACCAGTAAGGGATTTCCAAAAAATAAATTATCTAAAATAATTTGTGCATTGGTAAGGTAGCACAGCTGTCATTGGTGTCAACTTAAGCCTGGGCGAATGGAATTCGCGGCTACACAAACAAAGTCCGCCTGCGCGGACTAAGAGAAAATTAATATTTTTAACCCACGAAGGTGGGTTTTGTTTGTGTAGACGCGGTTTCTAACCGCCCTTCTAACTCGTCAATTATTCCTTGTTGTTCCGATTCCAAAATCAGGATACAGGCAATTAACCACACCAAACCTGTGGCATAGCCAGCTGTCACATCAGTCAGCCAATGTACTCCCAAGTAAAGCCGACTAAAACCGATCGCAGCAATCAAGAAAACAGTCAAGCCATAAATCCAAAAGCGCCATTCAGGAAACTGCTTTGCCAGAATATAGCCAGTAAAACCGTAAATTACTATTGAAACCATTGCATGGCCGCTAGGAAAACTGTGTTGGCCGACATTAATAATATGCTTCCACATTGCTGGACGCGCTCTACCAAAAAATATTTTCATTAAACAATTTAGCAAGATTGCACCGACTCCAGCGATACCCAAGATAGTTGCTTGCCTGCGACGATTAGAATATAACGGACTAATCGCCAGCCCCAAAGAAGATATCAGCATTACTAGGGGATCGCCTAGAAAAGTGATACCAAGCATAATGCGATCGCGCAGTGGTGTATGCAGCTTCTGGATCAAGAGCAAAATGGCTTCGTCAAGATTATATGCGTACAACAGTGTAGTGCCGCATACAAGGGCACAAACAACCGGAATAAGTTGACTGGCTGTTTGGTTTAATTGTCGCTGCATAGATATTTGAGACAGTACGGCTGAATCAAATATGTTTCGATTATTACCCCCAACGAAACCAATATTTTCTTTAGTGCCAAAGGAATGTAAGTTACTAGTTCCAAGTGATTTACTGACTTTTTTCCGATAATCTAAGACAATTTCTTGGATAAGGAGTGCGATCGCATTTGAACTGTTGTCTGGATGAAAAATAACAAGCACATTCCCTGTGTAACTATTAGCACGAGCTTGCGAGATTATTTTATCCTCTAATAATCTCGATTCAAGATATCTTTTGAGAGCTTCCGAATGATAAAGCCCATTTACTTTATATCTAGCTCTTCCCTTAACAGCAGTATGTATTACTTGAACCCAATGGGTTTGACTAGGAAGTTTTTGACAGTGAGGAGTACCCATTTGTTATTGATAATAAAATGCTTGGATTGAAGGTTAGGCAAAAGAGATTTTCATGAGTTATAGTAAATCCCAGTTTTTTAGAGCTAATTGCTCTTAAGCAGAAATCATTCTAATCACTACTAAGTAAGTTGTCACAATAAAATCAAACTATGCAAAAAAATGAACTCGGCTAAAACACTTATACTTATTGCCTATTGCCTATTGCCTTATCCCAAAGACAATTATTTACGCTTACTTACTATTAGTAACTATATAAGATTTGGTTCGCTGGCAGATTTCAGTTTCAAAGGCTGGGAATTCGCCTCGCCATTGCCTCGTAATCGCCATCGCTTGTTAGGCAAGATAAACATGGTGGCAGATTTCAACCTTTTAATTATGCTTCTTGAGGTAGAAAGCATCCGTTCCCAAATGTCTGTTCTAAACCTTCGATATACAAGAACATTACGTGCTTGGTTAATCTTGCGCGTATTATCAATTAAGTTGATTAGAGCATCAAAGATAGCCCCTACGATTGATTTTGCCATTACCTCTTTTGGCAGAACCACATCTTGAGCAGTTTGAATCAGATTAACCAGATGCTCGCGCATTTGATTATCTGAAATCATACCTACTTTATAATTGATGACAATGGATGCAGCTTTTGGGTTAGCACGGACATTTGTAACTCTAGGATCGGATTCCATCGCTAATTTAAGTTGATTAGTATACTCAGTATCTCTGCCTAACAGAGGAATACGAAAACGAATCCGTCCAGGAATTGTATGGACAATGCTATAGAATATCTTTTGGGATGACTCTGCTTTCTTAGCTACGCTTTTCGTCGCCTTTTTTGGTGGTAAACGCAGGTTCATACTAGCAGCTTTGCCAGAGTTAGACCGTTTTATCGAAGTCATCGTACTATTTTTTAATTTCAAAAAATAAAAAACGCAACCAAGCTGATAAACTTATCTATTAATGTTTTAAGAGAGCGCTTTATTAAACTGCATTAACTTTACTCTAGTTATACCTATTTTTCTGAATGAAGAAATCTATCTCAGTAGTGAATCTAGTTCTCATTGCTATCAAGTTGATTAAGTTTCTTTAATACTGTGTTTATTTTAAGTTACAGGGATTTAACCACAGATATTTATTGACATATAACGAGTTTTATGTCTTACGTTTGAGTTACTATACTCTCAAGTAGTAACATCAAGGCTATGTATGAATTTACTGGATGACAGTATTACCCTGATTTCATGTAAGCCTTGCTTATTTATTTTATCAAAACAGAATTCAAGAGTTAGGAATCAAAATTCATTCTAAATTTTGACCGAAAAAGCGGATAGCGCAGCGTCTTGTAGAGCTGACTTTTTATGTTATGTGGAAAAGTCCACCAAAAACCTAACCCCCTAACCCCCTTCCCGACGCGGGAAGGGGGAAATTACAAGTCTCTCTCTTTTTAGGAGAGAGATTTAGAGAGAGGTTTTCCAGATGCCATGAAAAGTTAGCTTGTAGAGAGCGTCTTGATTATGACTTCTGAATTCTTCTTCAATTAGTTTCTAGGTATGTGTTTATGCAGCAAGGGTTAATATTACTAATTCAACTGGTACTAGAGTTTGCACCTGTTGTTGCAGAGCTAGTCCAAAATAGAAATAAATCTAGTTTAGGACTGAGTAAATATGAATCGATAGAGGCAATTCCTGAAATACTCAAAGTTCTAAATCCTGCAAATAAAAAAAGCGGTGATGTTGAAGCTTTTGAACAAGCAAGAATTTTTCAACAGCAATTAGTAGCCGATAATCACCAAACGCAATTAAGAATAGCCGCACAAGAGCGAGAAACAGCGCTTAAGTTACCAGAAGTCAATAAAATTTTTGATAGCTGGCCCTTAAGATTATATCCTTCACAAATTTTAGACCACACAAATTATGGACACACTCCACTTAAAATTTTTATCGCTCCTCCTCAAGTAGATTGTGACCAATTTGGCGATCGTAGAGATGAAAATATTTTTCAATTTGAGTTAATGTTAGCTGAAGGATTAAGAGATTTTCTCAACAAACATTACTCTTTACACAGTCAAGTTAGACCAACAGAGTTATTGGCAGGAGCCTGGGATAGTAAACGTTTTCACAGTGAATCAAGTATTAAAGTTCTGTTTGGAATGTTGAAAACAGAGCCAAGTTTGATTTTAGAGTCAGAAAATGATGGAGATTATTTAAATTTTAGAATTGCCTACTGGGGTTTAGGGCAAGACAATTATTATTATAAAACAATTGCTCGTTTACCTTATCGAGAAATTCTAGAAGAGTCTGCTAAAAGGCGGGCATTAGAATGGAAGAAAATTAGAGATGAGCTTGTGGCATTGGGAGAGGAAAGCGAGGAAGTTAATCAGCTTGGAAAAGATAATGTGATAAATTTAGAAATTTTAGAAAAGGTAGAAAAATGGCATAAAAAAGGAATTGATATTAGTAAGTTATCTTTACAATATCAAGTCAATCGTCAGGATTATGAAAAACTTTGCCAGGTTTTGATTACCTATCACTGTTTGGTTGCAGGTTGGGTAACAGATATTTACCACCTGGTTGATCGTGGTGTACCTCCGCTACTACCAGAGTTGCTACCGAGTTTGCTGTCAGATGCTTTTGATTTACAATCACTAGGGGTTATCGCCTCTGGTTACAAACAAGTTTACCAAGCTCTGGAAAATGAGCGCTGTTACTGGATTCCAGAATTGGCTTTACAATTAGCCCAGAGTTTATGCCATTTAAGCGATGCCTACGGCGGTAAACTACGCTCTTGGGCAAATGAACAGCTAAATTATTCTGTGAGTACATGGTTACAACTACGCCAAATATCACCAAACGATTCTCCTAACCCGCTTCAGGTAATGCAATCAGCCGTCAGCGTTAAAGATGAGGAATATGTAAAAAAGTTAAGAGAATATTTTGTCGCGGTGGGTGATACTCAGAGTATTGCTGATGTTGATGAAATTTTAAATCGCATCGCCAACCTCAAACACCAAGTAACAGTACAACATATCTTTCTCAGACATACCCTAACTGGACATTCAGAAAAAGTGACATCTGTCGCCATTAGCCCTGATTGTGAAACTTTAGTTAGCGGCTGTGCAGATAAAACCATCAAAGTATGGAATCTTAATACTGGTAAACTTATCCGCACTCTCACAGAAGATTTAGGCAAAATTTCCTCTGTTGCGATTAGTCCTGATGGACATTATTTTGCTGTTGGTATTTGTCAACACCCCAAAAGTAATGTCAAAGTATGGAATCTCAATTCTGACAAACTCCTACACACTCTGTTAGGACATCAAAAACCGGTTAACTGCATCGCCATCAGTCCTGACGGGCAAATTCTTGCCAGTGGTAGTAATAAAATCAAAATTTGGAATTTGCATAAAGGCGATCGCATTTCTACCCTTTGGCATTCATTCGCAGTTAATACTGCTGCTATTAGCCCCGATGGTACAATCCTTGCTAGTGGTAGTTCTGACAACAAAATTAGGCTGTGGAACCCACACACGGGAGAGCCATTACGCACCCTCAACGGACATTCTGGTGAGGTAAAATCAGTAATCATCAGTCCTGATGGAGAAATTCTCTTTAGCGCTAGTGCAGATAAAACTATCAAAATTTGGCATTTAAGTACAGGCAAAGTGTTACATACCTTGACTGGACATTTAGAAGAGGTGAGATCCTTAGCCGTTAGTCCTGATGGAGAAATTCTCTTTAGCGGTAGTGTAGACAAAACCATCAAAATTTGGCATTTGCAGACGGGAGAGTTACTGCAAACTATCACAGAACACTCAGGGGCAGTAAACTCTATTGCTATTAGCCATGATGGTCAATTTTTGGCTAGTGCTAGTTCTGATAAAACCATCAAAATTTGGCAGATAAATTAAGCTTTTTGGTTACTCGTTTGCTGATTCTTCTTGGCTAGTTCCATGCAACTTAATAAAGCTATCAAAAGCATACCATGCTAAAACATACCAAGGAATAACTTCTAACTGCAATCCTTTATTTAGTAATTGTCGTAGTGAAAGACTAGCTAATCCCAAAGGGAAAAGAATTCGCAGATCAAAAGCACCATCTGTTAACTGTTTGACACGCTGGTTTAAGTCAACAAGCGCAGATGAGACTTCTGCTGCTGCCTCGGTGTTACCCTCGGTAACATCAGCAAAAATTATTCCTAAATCTTTAAGTGTTGCTAGCACATTTTCTAGACTGCCATCTTTACCATCGTCATTGATAACAATACTGCCATGATGGACATTTATCTTCACTTGATTAATGTGAGGATTTGCTAACAAAGCATTGGCGATGCTTTGCATTTTTTCTGGTTGACGATGGGAATGAGCCACTCTTAACCGCAATCTTCCGGGAGTCGAACTTACAACTTTTGTAGATATCGGTTTTGGTGATGTCTTGAAGCTGGTTTTGTCTATAATTTCCGGCATTTTATTGTAAGCCCTATAACCATTTGTCAACATACAACTGCTTTTTTGACTTGTATGAAGGTGGATTCTTTGTTGTGGGTTTGTTATTTACAGGAATGAGTGGAAAATTAATAAAAAACGAACCGCAGAGGGCGCAGAGAACACAGAGGAATAAGAGGAGCGAGAGAGTTTTTGCACTATCTTGCACTAGGGACTTCCAAAACATAAATTATATTATGTCCGCTTGATTACTTATTAAACGCGGAGAACCGCACCCCGCCAAAGCTGTGCTTTGTCTCCCCTCCCGAAAAGCGGGGCTACGGTGTACAGACAATTCTTCTTGAGTTACCCCACAGGCTTCGATCCCCCCAACCCCCCTTAAAAAGGGGCAAAAACCTTTCAAAGTCTCTTTTTTAAGGAGGATTTAGGAGGATCTACAAGACTTTGGTTTTGTATAAAGATGTGTGTACACTGTAGTCCTGCGGGGAGGGGTTGGGGGTGGGGTTCTTTTCTTTTGGTAATTGGAAGTCCTATTTGGCGAACAATTTAACTTGCTGATATGCAAATGAAATTACGCACCATTATCGGCGACATTATCCGCATTGGTGGCACTAGCTTCAAATACGGGTGTTTCTTTTTCATCAGCGAGTTCAGCTCTGGCTTCGGCTACCATGTCTTCCCAGGTTTCTCCCATTTCTGCAATGGTTCCTTTGCTTCTTTCATAAAGACCAATTCCGCCTTTGATGACTGACTTGACGAAGGGTTTACCAACTCCAGCGACAATGGGCAGCAGAACAGGTGCTAAGAGGACTGCACCAATTCCGACTATAATACCGGGAGCGCCTGCATCTTCAACAAAATCACTAATTTTAGCCATATTTAATTTCCTCCTATTAATTGAGAAATCTGGGAAAGCTTTTTAAGATACTCTTGCCGGCATAGTTGTATCATCTTGCCGATGGTAGAGTTTTATGTTGACGACTTTTAAGAATTGGACGCAAACCGTTGACTCCGGCAACTACGGTTGAGCCATTGTTGACTACTGTTGCAGCTAAGGGGTTAAGACCAAAGAAAACGGCGATCGCTAATGCTGCTAAATTAGGAACAGCAACTAGTCCTGTGTTTTGCCGAATCAATTGCTTGGCTTGACGAGCGATCGCGATCGCTTCTAATAAACCATACAAGTCATTCTGCATCAACACTAAGTCTGCTGTCTCGCGGGCAATCTCAGAACTGTTGGCAAAGGAGACGGAAACATCGGCGTAGGCTAAAGCTGGCGAATCGTTGATCCCATCGCCTACAAATGCAACTGTCTTTCCTTGTTCGTGTAGTTGGCGGACAACTGTTGCCTTTTGTTCTGGAAAAGCTTCGGCGTGAGTATGCGTTGGCAAAATACCAAGTTGAGCAGCAACAGCAGTAGCAGTTCGCTTATTATCGCCGGTTAACATGTGAATCTCTACACCTTCGACCGTCGAAAGTGCTGTAATGACTTCCTGGCTTTCGGGACGGAGAACATCACTATATTTAATAATACCTTGAAGTTGCCCGTTGCTGGCTACATAAATCGCTGAATTTGCAGATTTTTGTTGACCATTTAACGCTGCGGTATCAATGCTACTGGAGCGCAAAAAGCGATCGCTCCCAACATAAACTGTCTCTCCATCAATCAGAGCTTGCACGCCCAAACCTAGTTGATAGTCCCACTTGCTACGCGGCAAAATTTCCACTTGCTCTGCTTCGGCATAGCGAACAATTGCCTCGGCTACTGGATGAGTTAAACGTTGTTCGGCGGCGGCTGCCAATTCCAACACCCGTAATCTTGAGGTTGCTGGATTGAGACTTTCCACACTGACAACATCGACTTCTCCCTTAGTCAGTGTCCCCGTTTTATCAAAAACTATAGTATCAACTTCTGCTAGTTGTTCTAACGCCCGTCCACTACGGATGAGAATTCCCCGTCGCGCTGCATAAGTTAATGCTGCTAAAACTGTTGTCGGGACGGAGACTCTAATACCTGTAGCAAAGTCTAGAGTTAAAACGCTGGCTGTCCGTGAAGGGTTACGGGTTGCGGCAAATACTGCCCCAGCAAGTAACAAAGTTGGCACAACAGCTTTTTGAGCAAATTTCGTGGCATAATTCTCCATCCGCGTATCGTGGACAGGCGCTTCTTGCATTAACTTAATGCTCTGTCCGGCGCGGGTATCATTGCCGATCCATTCGGCAACAATATAAATTCGTCCTTCTCGTACCAGCGTTGAGGCGAAAACTGGTTGTCCTTTTTTCTTCAGTACCGGCATCGACTCGCCAGTTAGTTTTTGCTCATCTAGTAAGGCTTTACCTCGCAAAATGCTACCATCAACCGGCACTTGTTCGCCAGGGTAAACAATTACTGTATCGCCACGCTGCACATCTTGAATGGGAATTTGTTGCTTTTCGCCATTGCGTTCCACCCAGACAAATTGCCCCAGAGAATTAAGTAAATCTAGAGTTTGTTGAGCAGAAGAACGAGCCGTGCGATCGCGGATATTTTCACCGACTTCAATTAAACCCAGCATCAGCGATGGTGTGAGAAATTGCCCTTGGAAGGTAGTAATAGCGATCGCCATTAAATCCAAAAAGTCAATATTCAATTTTCGCTCTCCCCTAATACCTTCCCAGGCTCGTTGCATAACGGGTAGTGTAGCTAGAGCAATGGGAAGCACTACTATCAAAGGTGGGATCGGTAATCCTAACGGCCCCCCCAGCACTGCTAAAGTAGTTGCAACAGCTGAGAGTTGTAAACCTGGCCAAGATGCCTCTTTTTCGGTTTCCGATGATGTAGAGTTTTTGAGAACAACTACTTCACTTGCAGCCTGAATCAAATCGTGAAGGTGCGATCGCATCTTCGCATCAGAAACTTTATCAGATTTATAAGTAACTGCAACTGACATTGCCGCAGGCTTGACACGGACATTCTTCACCAGCGCATCTGCTGTTAACAAAACTTCGAGACGCTTGGCATAATCTGCATCACAGCGTAAACGAGGTAGGCGAAACCGCAGCCTTCCCGGAGTTGTATGGACAATGCTGTAGGTAACATTAGGGAACTCTCTTCGAGAATGTCCATTAGTGTCAGTTAAAGAAGCTTTTCCATTCCCTTCCAACACAGTGAATTGAGATTTTGGAGGTGATGGGAGTTGCAGTGCTACTTTTGCCATTACTTTTCTTTAATCCAAAATTGTTACACTTCAATGAAAATATTGATTAGCTAGAAACATTTTGGTTATTTGGTCATCAGCTAGATTTTTTGGCTAACTTATCGCTTTAAGTGAGCTAAGTTTGCGATCCAACAGCTTCCATCAGGGCAATAAGGCGCAATATAAAGGAGAACTATGTCTTATATTTCTAAAGGTAAGTTCGCCATAATACCTAATGAAAAAGACATCGCAGGCGGTTTTAGATTGCTCCACAGGCTGGATAACTCTAGAGTGGTTGAGTTGATAAATTCAGCAGTCTGAGTAACCGAAGTAGTATGATTTGCCGTCATTGTGTCTGTAATTTCAGCAGTCTGACTAACTTCTTTTAGGGGTTGGTTAGCCATTGTGATTGGCTGTGTTACGGGGTTTATCTCCAACGCTAATTCCATCAAACTCACCCAATGAGATAATGGAATCTCACGAGACTGATAAGTGATCGCGATCGATGCTGCATCAAAATTCATCCGCACACTTGTAACTTCAGCATCGGTTTTCACTATTCTCTCAAGTCGCCGCCCATAAGCTCGATCTTGAGCGATTTTTGGCACATGGAAGCGAATACGTCCGCTAATTGCATGGATTACGCTATAGTCAATCTTTGCAGGTGCTGCTACCTCGCTAGCTTTCTCAAGATTATTTGTTAATTTTTCTGGTTGGATAGTAGATTGACGTTCCTCTTTTGATAATTCCGATATCGCAGAACTGGTATTATTACCCTCGTTTTTTTCTGATATCGGAACTTGAGAGCCAAGATAACCAATTACACCACGGGTTGCATCCGCCGCAATCATATAAACTGGAATCGATACCCAGCCATGAATTCCTAACCCTCCTGTTACCGCCAAGCCTGTTATCATCGGAATTAAGGAAACACCCTGCTCTTTCCAAAATAAAGGTGATTTCCAAGCTGCAAAGGGATCGGTCTTGCTTGGTGAATCAGATGAAGCCTGCGGCTGTTGAATCTCAATATCGGATCTTAACGCCAAAATTTCCGGTAATGACAGCTTCTCTTCATCAAAATTAATTACCAAACTGCCCGTTTGCCCATTCACAGTAACTTCCCTCACACCCTCTAAGGAGCCTAAATCTTGGGCTATGCTGTCTAATATCGAGTTCAAACTACTGTCAGTGCTGCGGAGTCGCACGCGTCCGGTAGTGACATGAACTATTTGCAACCCACCTGGAGGCTGTAACTTCGTTGACTGTGCCATCTTAGTTGCTTTGTTCTGTAGAGATTAAATTAGGAGATACTTTAGCGACAATCAATATTTAATTTTTCAGGATTACTAATATCTTTAGTCATTTAACTGATTACCCAATAGCCAAATCAAGTTAATAGGTTAACAATAGATTAAATTTAGCTTAACTCTGGGTATAAAGTATGTGTCTTCAGAATTATTTTTAACAATAATTTTTATGAAAATGATTATCTAAAAGAGACGGACTTCCGAAAGCTCCCACTTCAGTCTTTAGGCAGGTGCGAGTTATTTAGTTTAGACATAATAGAGGTAGATTCTCGCTCCCAGAGTTGAACATAATTGCTGAGTACGCAATTATGCTAATAATTTGTGTTCAAATACAGAAACCAGGGTATTTGGGCATTTCTAAGGGAGTAAAGGCTGAAAGAATTGATATTGTGTATGAGATTTTATGATCGAAGTTGAACATCTGAGTAAAATATACGGTTCCACCCCAGCGATTACTGATGTCACTTTTAGCGTCGAACCTGGGGAAATTTTAGGGCTTCTGGGCCCCAATGGTGCTGGTAAAACTACAACCATGCGGATTCTGGCGGGTTATTTACCTGCAACAAATGGTAATGCGCGGATTGCTGGTTATGATGTCCATGAAAATTCCCTGGCTGTGCGCCAACGAATTGGTTATTTACCCGAAACACCGCCGTTATATCCAGATATGACTGTGGAGGGATTTTTACATTTTGTTGCCCAAATTAAGGGAGTACCAGCAGGCGATCGCGCCAAGAAGGTAACAGCCGCCATCAAACGCTGCAACTTAGAAGATAAGCGGCGGGTAATTATTCGCAAACTTTCTAAAGGATATCGCCAACGTGTAGGAATTGCTCAAGCGATCGTTCACGATCCACCAGCGATAATTCTCGATGAACCCACCGTTGGACTCGATCCTCGACAAATAATTGAGGTGCGGAATTTAATTAAAAGCCTTGCTGGGACTCACACAATTATTCTTTCCACACATATTCTGCCAGAAGTGAGCATGACTTGTAGCCGCGTCGCTATTATTAATCGCGGCAAAGTTGTGGCAACTAATACACCAGAAAACCTGATGACTCAGTTGACAGGCGGTTCCGGGTATGAATTAGAAATAGAAGGAGAAGCTGCCCTAGCGAAACAGGTATTGCAAAATGTCGCGGGTGTGAGTCTCATAGAATCAATTCCGACCGCCGGAGGTCATCACCCGCAGACAAATCGTGCTTACCTGCGGGTGATATCGCAACCGGGAAAAGAACCAGGAAAGGATATTGTTGCAACCTTGGTGCGTGCAGGCTTTGGTTTACATGAACTGCGGCGAGTTAACGCTACCTTAGAAGATGTGTTTTTGCAACTGACCACAGAAGAAAAGAATTTCGAGACTGAGGTAGACTTAGCAGCAGACAACGAAGGAGAGGCAGCGTAAATGGGTGTAGTACTGAGTAATATTATTGCCATTTATCGCCGAGAGTTACAGAGTTATTTTGTATCACCTTTGGCTTATGCGATCGCAGGCATATTTTGGTTCATCGCCGGGTTATTTTTCGTGATGATTTTGCTAGGGCCAGATGGCATTTTGGTAGGAGTCGCGGCAATAGATGCACAAGGTCAACAACTAGGAGTACCAACACCACCGATAGATGTCCCCTACGAATTTGTCCGAGCATTTTTGGATCGTATGGGGTGGCTATTGTTGTTTGTCTTGCCAATACTCTCGATGGGACTCTATGCCGAAGAACGCAAGCGCGGCACTTTAGAACTATTAGCCACGTCACCAATTACCAATTGGGCGGTAGCAGTAGGTAAGTTATTAGGCGTGCTAACATTTTTTATCACAATGGTTGTACCCATGCTAGTGTTTGAAGCGATCGCCATTAGTGGATCAAATCCACCAATGGCCCTTTCAATTCCCTTATTGGGTCATTTTGGATTAATCTTACTAGCAGCAGCAATATTATCTGTAGGAATGTTTATTTCTTCCTTAACAGACAGCACAATTTTGTCTGCCGTCCTCACATTTGCAGTAATTTTATTATTGTTATTGATTGATTTAATCGCCAAAATTGTCCCTGGCCCAGTGGGTGAAGCTTTAGGTTATTTATCATTGTTGAAACATTACAACACCTTAACTCAAGGGATTTTTGATACCAGCGCCTTAATTTTATTTGCTAGTTACATTTTTTTGGGCATCTTTCTCACCGCTCAATCAATTGATGCACTGCGTTTTCAAAGGCAATAGGCATTTGTCATTTGTCATTTGTCCTTGGTCATTTTTTATTTATCATCTGGGACATTGCCAATTGAGTTTAAATAGGAGTTTAATTTAGGTGCTAGTTCGTTAATGATTGTTTTGATTGAATTTATCTGTTCGGTAGTTAAAAGGTTACGAGTATAAGCCCGTCTTAACCAATGTTGAGTTTCATTCAAAGAGCCTCTCGCTATTTTGATAAAACGTCTATTATCTTGAAAACTACCTCTTCCTACACCTTCTGCTATATTGGCACCAATACTATCTGCCGAACGTACAATCTGTTTACCAATCGTATCTTTTGCAAAAAAATCCCATTTCTCAACAATTTTCCAAATGTCGTCTGCCAACTGTTCTGATAATTGATAAACCTGTAATTCTTGGAAACGCTTTGTTGCCATTCATTCAGTTGTATAGACTTATTTTTATCCACTCAATTTTCGTCGATATATTTTACAATGTCACTATTTTTAGACCAATGACCAATAACAAATGACCAATGACCAATAACAAATGACCAATGACAAATAAGATGAAGATAGTTGCAAAGAAGAAACTGTGGAAATATCTATTTTGGTTGGGCCCATTCCTAATTGCTGTCGGCTTAACAGTTGGGTTAGTTTCTGAACAGTGGGGACTAATTCCATTAGTATTTCTGATTACGGGAATTGTAATCAGTGGGTTGGGGATAATATGGCAAAGCTATGAGACTAACTGGTGGAAACGTCGTTCTACCCAAGCTGGGACTAATGCTGTAGTAGCAACTCTAGCAGTGTTGGCAATTTTGGGATTGATTAACTTTTTAGGGACTCGCTACCACTTGCGGTCAGACTTAACAGAAAGCCAATTGTTTACCCTTGCGCCCCAGTCACGAGAATTGGTGAGTGTTTTACCACAACCAGTTAAGGTGTGGGTGTTTGATATTAACCAAAACCCTCAAGACCGAGAATTACTAGAAAATTATCAACGGCAAAGCTCAAAATTTAAATATGAGTATATCGACCCCCAAGCCAGACCAGGATTAGCAGAAAAGTTTGGCGTTAAAGATTACGGGGAAGTTTATTTAGAATCTGGCGATAAACGGCAATTAGTACAAACAGTAAATCAAAATGAGCGGTTGTCAGAAATCAGATTAACTAGTCGCCTGCAACAACTAACAAATTCAACCACAGCCAAAGTTTACTTACTCCAAGGTCATGGCGAACGCCAACTTTCGGCTGGTAAAGATGCAATATCACAAGCAGTTCAAGGATTAGGCGACAAAAACTTCACAACATCACCACTGAATTTAGGAGAAACTTCCAAAGTTCCTCAAGATGCGTCTGTTGTGATAGTGGCTGGCCCCAAGCGAGGGCTATTTGAAGGCGAAGTCAAAGCTTTGCAAGAGTATCTTAATCGCGGCGGTAACTTATTGCTGATGATTGATCCTAATACCGATCCCAAACTTAACAGCTTGTTACAAGAGTGGGGTGTTCGTCTGGATAATCGTTTAGCAGTCGATGTCTCTGGCGAAAGCGTCGTGGGACTTGGCCCTGCTGCACCCTTAGTCACAGAATACGGGCAACATCCAATCACCAAAGATTTCGGTAACGGCAATTCTTTTTATCCCATAGCCCGACCACTGGAAATTATCTCTGTGCCTGGTGTTCAGGCTACTCCATTACTACGAACCAAACCCTATCCCAATAGCTGGGCAGAAAGCGACCTTAAAAGCGAAAAATTGGAGTTTAATGCAGATAAAGACCTGAAAGGGCCTCTAACCTTGGGCGTAGCCTTAACAAGAAAACAAGCAGCTAAATCTGCTTCAACTGCCCAACCTGCACGGACACCTTCACCCCTACCATCACCAACCACTCAAAGAAAAGCTTCCCCCCCTCCCCCTGCCTCCTCTGCCCCCCCTGCCTCCCCTACTCCCACTCCTTCCCCAACTCCTTCATCGCAAACAGCCACCGAGTCAAGGTTAGTAGTTTTAGGAAATTCTGATTTCGCCACCGATGGCTTGTTTCAACAGCAATTAAATGGAGATGTATTCCTCAACTCAGTTACTTGGCTGAGTCAACAGGATCAGCAACCCCTTTCCATTCGCCCCAAAGAACCAAAAAACCGTCGGATAACCCTGACAACCACACAAGGCAATCTTTTAATATTGTCATCTCTGTTGCTTTTACCTTTAATTGGGTTTGCGATCGCACTTATTATCTGGTGGAAACGACGGTAATAAGTGAGTTAGCAGTTAGCGGTTAGGAGTGACAAGTAGAGATTGGAGAAGAGTTTTTTCTATGCCCAATGACCAATGACAAATGACAAATGATTAAAAAATGAAATTGCCGAGAACGACTTTAATTTTGATACTGCTAGCGCTGGGTTTAGGTGGTTTTGTTTACTTCTCTGAGATTCGGGGTGCGACTGTGCGAGAAGAAACCAAAGAGGAAAAGCAGCAAATTTTCTCTTTTGCAGAAGATGA
The DNA here is from genome assembly GCF_014698035.1 of Desmonostoc muscorum FACHB-395. Taxonomy (GTDB): domain Bacteria; phylum Cyanobacteriota; class Cyanobacteriia; order Cyanobacteriales; family Nostocaceae; genus Nostoc; species Nostoc muscorum_A. The sequence goes on along the minus strand of NZ_JACJSF010000007.1, from coordinate 97,879 downwards.
TGTGCAATCTCTAACAATTAAAACAAAAAAACTCACCTTGAATCTAGAACGTAGCCCTGAATCTAGTAATCCCAAGTGGGTAATCAAATCTCCAGTATCGGGCCCAGCAAATGACGCTATTGTTTCTTATTTGATGGATTTGTTGGTCAAAGGTAAGAGCGATCGCACCTTATCAACTCCACCAAAAGAGCTTGGGCAATTTGCCTTAGATGAACCCCCAGCAACCATCAATATCACCCTAAAAAATCGGCAAAACCATCAGTTGATTTTGGGTAAAGCTAACTTTAACGGACGTTTTTTATATGCTCAAACTGACCCTGCTGCTAAACTCGATGGAAATATTAACGTGCTGTTGGTATCTACAGATTTTGCAAATGCCGTGAATCGGGAATTATCAGAGTGGAAGCAACCTGTAGATAATAGCCAGAAACTTCCTCCGCTCACCATTCCTAAACCGAGTCCGACAAACAGCAAATAATTAATTCAAAATCTGCCGATATTATGATGACAAATCCCACAGCAACATTGCTGATTTCCTGCCCAGATCAACGGGGACTAGTGGCAAAATTTGCCAATTTTATCTACTCTAACGGTGGTAATATTATCCATGCAGATCAGCATACAGACTTTGCTGCTGGCTTATTTCTCACCCGCATTGAATGGCAGTTAGAGGGGTTTAATTTACCGCGAGAATTTATTGCCCCGGCTTTTAATGCCATTGCACAACCTCTTAGCGCTAAGTGGGAAATACGTTTTTCTGATACAGTACCACGCATTGCTATTTGGGTAAGTCGGCAAGACCATTGTCTATTTGATTTAATTTGGCGACAACGTGCTAAAGAATTTGTGGCTGAAATCCCTTTAATTATTAGTAATCATGCTAATTTAAAGGTAGTAGCAGAACAATTTAATATTGACTTTCAGCACGTTCCCATCACTAAAGACAATAAATCGGAGCAAGAAGCTCAACAACTAGAATTACTCCGCCAGTACAAAATAGATTTAGTTGTATTGGCAAAATATATGCAGATTGTTAGTGCAGATTTTATTAATCAATTTCCGCAAATTATTAATATTCATCACTCCTTTTTACCAGCTTTTATCGGTGCAAACCCCTATCACCGAGCTTTTGAACGCGGTGTTAAAATTATTGGTGCAACCGCTCATTATGCCACTGCTGATTTAGATGCAGGGCCAATTATTGAACAGGATGTAGTTCGAGTGAGTCACCGTGATGAAGTGGATGATTTGGTGAGAAAAGGCAAAGATTTGGAGAGAGTTGTATTAGCAAGAGCAGTGCGATCGCACTTACAAAATCGTGTATTAGTCTATGGTAATAGAACAGTAGTATTCGAGTGATTTGTTTTATATCAGAACAAATGTAATTTTACAATAGATGAGTATAAAAATATTAAGAGTTATCGCTGGGTTTGCGAAAGCGAAGTTAAATAGTTAACAACCTCATAGTAATAAGATATTATGATCCCTGACGACTTCATAGTCCGCACAATGAATAGGTCGGAAATTGATTTGGCGATTACTTGGGCAGCAAGCGAAGGTTGGAATCCAGGAAGGTATGATGCTGAATCTTTTTATCAAACTGACAAGAACGGTTTTTTATTAGGTGAGTTGAATGGTGAGCCAGTGGGGTGTATTTCTGCTGTTGCTTACGATCAACACTTTGGCTTTCTAGGTTTTTACGTTGTGAAACCTCAGTTTCGTGGGCAGGGGTTGGGTATGAAAATTTGGAAGACAGCAATGGACTATCTCGGTGCTGATCGTAACATCGGCTTGGATGGCGTAGTAGCTCAACAAGATAACTACAAAAAGTCTGGTTTCCAAATCGCTTATAAGAATATTCGTTATCAAGGTGTGGGTGGCGGTGTTATGCCTGCTGGTATCATCGACCTGAAAACAGTGTCTTTTGAAGAGTTGGTGGCTTATGATTGCCAATTTTTTCCTTCTAAGCGTCCAGTGTTTCTGCGACATTGGATTGAACAGCCAGAAAGTACTGCTTTCGGGTTTCTCAAAAATGGATATCTTGTTGGTTACGGAGTTATCCGGCCTGCCCATACAGGTTTTCGCATTGGGCCACTGTTTGCTAATGATGAACAGATTGCTGAAGCATTATTTCAAGCCTTGCTTGCAGAAAATCCTCATGCTCCAGTGTTTTTTGATGTACCCGATGCAAATGTACAAGCAATTAACCTAGTTCAACGTTACCAATTTGAGCCAGTCTTTCAAACTGCTCGGATGTACACTAAAGAAATTCCTAATTTACCTATTGATCGCGTCTTTGCTGTGACAAGTTTGGAACTAGGTTAGAAACGCACTATTGTTTAATCGCCTTCCTTACAGGCTTCAGTTTTGCGATCGCAGCTACCAGTTTGCCAGGATCGGCTGGTTTAGCGATATGGAGTTGAAATCCGGCTATCAAAACCTGTTTTTGTGTCGCTTCTTCGGCGTAAACATTTAGAGCGATCGCGGGAATTTGCCCACCTAAATGGCGGGCTACAAAGTACTTTACTTAAGTGGGTTGTGTCCCCAATTCTTCAAAGAATAGCACCAGTGTGTGTGTTCCAAATCACCTGATGGCTGCTGTGCAATATGACGATGGACGTAACTCATAACTTTCTTCATGTGCGAAAGGTCATCGTTGGTGTAATCATCCTTTTTCTGCAATAGCTGGATGATACGCCGTCCAGATTTATGACCGATTGACTCATCGTCGCCATCTTTTTGCCCTACAGTTTGTGACTCATCCGTATCTAGCCAAGACTCTAGTTCTTTAGGTGTCATATTGACAACTTGATGAAACTCGTCAATCACGGCTTTAACATCTTTACTCATGAAGCATTACTCCTCTACTTTCTTCAGAGCATCAGGCTTGTGAGCAGCTTGTTTTCCTGTCTTCTCACTTTCAACTAAGTATTCAGGGTTATCTTCACTTGCAGCAATATGGTGTTCTTTAATACCTGTAGGTGAAGTAAGCTTCTTTACAACTTTGCCAGTTGTCTTACCTTGTGAAGTGTTCCATTCAACCCGATCGCCTTTTTTGAATTGTTCAGCCACATTCATCCCCTATTTGATGTTTTATACCTACTAAAGTCACATTATGTCTGCGACTTGAAAAGTAGCCATCATTCTGGTGATAGAGAAAACATCCGCGTCTCTACACCAAGATTCATATATCTAATCAGCAACGCCATCTTTTTGGATTGGATTGCTGGTTTTTCAAAATAACACCGCGATCGCATATTACTAAATAAAAACATCTCCAAAAGCTGTCACACTTTTTGGAGATGTCTAATCAACTGCAATGATATTCAGTTACACGCTGATGCTATTAGTCACAAGCCGTGGTTTCAGATAGTTGTAATTTATTAAACGACTCTTGTTATTCAACTCAATTTCCCGCTCCGCCTCATTCAACTCTTGCTGGAATTTAGCTAAAACATCCTGAGCCTCTGGGTCTAAAAATTTATCATCATAGTACCCTAATCTGTCATAACGGTAAGCTGACAGGATAAATAAAATCGATAATTGGTCAGCAGTTTGCTTTGACGGTGGCAGAAATGATAATAGACTTTTGCGGTCAGGAATAGTGCCTTCTAATGTCATTTGTTTATAAGCAGCAAGAGGCATATTGGGCATGAAAGTCATATATTCATATTGTGAGTAGTTAACAGCAGCGTGTTGCGGCCCACAGGTGAAAATAACCGCAGTAGCAATATCAACTAATTGGTCTAATGTGTCGATGCGATTGCTAATACCCTTGACTCGTCCGCCTGATTGGGAAACTAATTCCTGCGCCCAACTTTGTAATTCCAAGTCTGCTGCTAAGTCTTGGGGAGTTTTGTAGTATATCTGCAAGTATTCAGACACAAACTTTTTAATGGCATTCCACAATAATAAGCCATCGTCTCGATAGGGATAGTGAGGTAGGTTGTTTGGATCATCCATACCCCGATTTTTTAGTTCAGTGGGTAAGGAAAACTGATCTAAGCTCCATTCTTGATATGCGTTGACGACAATTTGCAATGACTCTTGCAGAGTTCCGGCTAGCAATTCGTCAACAGGCCCACCTCTACTAATTAGGCGCTTACGAGCCAAGTCATTATTAGCCAACATGAAACGGAAGTGGGGTTTTAGCAGTAAGCTAAGGGGATGGTTCTCGGCTAGTTGACGGGCTGTGACAATAGCAAATGGTTCCATAACAAAGTGAGTTCGGCACAGATGACTACTCATTTCATGATGGTTCGCATCAGCAATTTGAACACAAAGCTTGGCATGAAACCAGGTTAAAGGGTCGTCAAAAGGCGTAATTAGCTGGCTCTGTTTGCCATCTGTGGGGTTGATTTGGATAACAATCGGTACTAGTTGACCGCGATCGCTAAAACCAGAACTGCGCCAACAAAAGAAAGCTATAGGGGTTGGTAAATATTTCTTACCTCTTTCATAAGTACCTCCTTTAACAAACGCAAGCGCTCTATAATCAGCTACATATAAATTTCCATTCGCAAGTTTTTCTACTAAGTTGATAGAGTCACCAAACTTTTCTTGCAGTTCTAAAATGGTAAAGGCGAAGCCATCTGGCATCTGCTCAATTCGACGTAAAACAAAAGGATTTGCCCCACAAAGCCGTTGTTCACAAAAAGAGTCATCAGTTTGGTATGTTTTTATGACATTAGGTTTAGGCAAAACTGGAAAATAGTCTTCATAGTCTTGCAATTCATCTAAAGGGTCCCATAAAGAACGGGTTTTAACGGCTAACATATTTATAGGTAGTTCTGCTGTCTCTAATGTGCGTTCAGCAATATACTTAGTTGAAAAGTTTTCTATAGAAGGTACATTTTTTAGCATTGCCATAGGCGTTAAAAAGTCGTAATCAAATTCATACTCTCCTTGGTTTCTCTCTAGCAATATTTTACGTTTTGTAGGGTCAGGATCATTTTGAGGAAGGTATGGTTTCATAACTTTTTGTGCCAATTTAAGGTAAGAACAATAACAGGTAATTTTACCTCTAAAATCTGGATTTTCAATTTTCACATAAAATATTTAACAGCATTTATTTTGGTCTATCTGCAAACGGCATCTATAGGTTTTAAACTGCTTACTATGAATCAGGCTTACTTATTGCTGTTATGCAGAATATCCAATTTTGTAAGATTTCTTCACTGATAGTCAAATTCTCATGGGGAAATTACGTCGTCAAGGGATTTGTAGAGACACTTGATACAGAAGGTGTGCGATCGCATCATAATAAAGAAATATTAAGCTGCACTCAGAAAACTCTCAATGAGCCAGACTACCTTAAATTTAGTTGCAATATCTATCTTTCTCATGACCCTATCGGTACTGCTAGGGCCATTCTTGAATTTGTCGCCAGCAGTACCCGCACTTGCAACCTTCGCTATCTTAGGCATAGCTACGTTAGATAGTTTTAGCTTGCAAGGTAAGGGTGGTACTATTTTTTTAGATTGGATTGCTGGTTTTTCAAGTGAACACCGCGATCGCATCGTCCACCACGAAGCAGGGCATTTTTTGGTTGCTTACTTGCTGGGGATTCCCGTTACCGGCTACACACTCAGCGCTTGGGAAGCCTGGAAACAGGGGCAACCTGGGCAAGGCGGTGTTAGCTTTGATGATGGCGAATTAGCTTCTCAATTAGAAGTGGGTAAAATCAGTGCCCAAATGCTAGACCGCTACTGTACTATTTGGATGGCTGGTATTGCTGCTGAAACCCTAGTTTTTGATAATGCTGAGGGTGGATCTGATGATAAAAGCAAACTGATTGGAGTCTTGACAGTTTTGGGCTTTTCTGAATCAGTTTATCAACAGAAACTGCGGTTTCATGCTCTCCAAGCAAAAACCCTACTACAAGAAAATTGGTCTAGTTACGAAGCTTTAGTTAATGCTATGCGACAAGGCACTTCAGTAGAAGATTGTCATGCTGAGTTAGGAGTGCAGAGGAAAAATTAATGACAAATGACAAATGACAAATTATGAAGAAACAACTTTCAAATGTGAAACATGAGATAGGTGGTTCGAGTGCATAACTCGATTACGCCCAGCATTTTTAGCCTGTAAGAGACATTGATCGGCACGATTCAATAGACTTTCTCCTTTTTCATCATCATCAGCTTGCAGACTGGCTGTGCCCAGACTAATGGTGATATTAATTGTCAGTTTATTATTGAGTGCAAATGGTTCATCGCTAACTATGCGATTAAGACGACGGGCTACTAATATTGCTTCCTCATCGGTAGTGTTAGCCAGAAGAATCACAAATTCTTCGCCACCATAGCGAAATGCTGTGTCTTGACAGCGCAGATTGTGTCGCAAACGCTGACATAATATTTGCAAAATGCGATCGCCTACTAAATGCCCGTGAGTATCGTTAACTTTCTTGAAATGATCTACATCCAGAATAATCAAACTCAGGGAAGTTTTTTGAGTTCTCGCTCTTTGAATTTGTCTCGGTAAATCCCATTCTAAAGCACGACGATTATTTAATTCTGTCAACGAATCGGCTAAGGCGATCGCTGATAACATATCATTTGTCCGAATCAAATCTCGATATTTTTGTGCTTTTCGCAAGCCAACAGTCAATTGAGCAAGTATTAATCCATGATTGGCAGTCAACTCTGCTAAATTATGGTCTGTTTTTTCATCAATAAGATGCCAAATATAAGCATCGGCTCCTTGCTTTAGAGCCGCAGCACTCATCTCTAATTCTCTATGCCAACCTTTATTTCTATCAATAAGCTGCTGGAAACGATCCTCGAATAAAATACAATATATCCAGGATAGTTTTGTCTGCTCTTTCAACCAATTGCACAGTTCCATACTGCCATCCAAGCTAGCCTGCACAAGTATTATATCGGGGGGCGCTATTTTAATCCGCGACACTGCTTGATTCAGGTTGTCTATAACTTCTACACTAAAAGCAGCCGCATAACGGATCTGATCTGGAAGTGTGGCGATAAAATTATTTTTTCCAAAGACCAGAATAGAAATATTCATTGCTCTATTTTTTATCCTATTTAAATTTTAAAGACATTAAGTTGAGTAATTTACTAGTATCGTTGCCTAATACTAAATATCATCTTTTAGGCTGAGTTAGATTTCTGGTTATATACTTTTTTTTTACGAAAAATCCACAATATTTTTCCAAATTTGATCTCCTTTCAAGAATTTATATTTACTTCTAGCATTTCTGAAATATTCACTTCTGACAACTAATGTCTTCTTTACACTATGTTTTTCAAACAGTAAAAATACTGAATAATATTGAGACGTATCAAGCCTATTCATGTGCTTTCTTAAGTGTTGTTTTGCTGATTAAATTATAAAAATGAATAGCTCTGAATAACCTCCACATTAGACAAATAAATTTCTTTTTATGGAGAAAAATTAAGAAATTATAAAGTTTTTTGATTCAACGATCAAAATTTAAATTAGATAGTTGAATTAAAAATTTTATTTCTCATGGGTGACTTCAGCCTTTTGGTTTATAACCAAGGCTTTAATCAAGTATTAAGATAAGACTGAAATTGCAAAAATAATGCGAACTAAATAGACAGCAAAGCTCCCTCCTGCTATGGACAGGAGCTTTCTGGCACTAATAAGCTCTAGAATTACAGAACGAATTTATCGGGTGAAAATCCCCAAATTAAGTGAGACGTGAAACTTGGGTTTACAATGCGTTAGCAGGATAAACAAAATGTTTCTGCCTATGCACTTTATCTGTGTTTCTTTGCTTAACTCACATCTTTTATTTAACTGGTTGTTTAATTGATTGCAACATCATAAAATCTCGAAAAAAAAGCTAAATAAAAAGTTTGATGTCAGAACCTGCCCCTAATACGGGTAAATTAGTTAAATTTTGCCCTTAGGAAGGCAAGCAATATTTGATACTTTCAGTTTTAGTGCCATTTGCTACCCTAGTATGGGAATTTTAAACTATTTCTTAAGGATTAATCTTAAAGACTTAAGGATTAGCCTTAAAGGCTTAAGGATTAATCTTAAAGACCAAAATTACGATGTCTAGGACGGCCGCAGATGCAGCACATCCTATCAGAGTCAGATAATGTGGGTCTAAAAGCATCCTCATCACTGCGTATAGCTCACAGACTTGTACAATTTGCTGGCGGTAATATGAAACAAAATGCAAGAATATATAAAGCTATTTATGAAAATACACTTACCCAGTGCCGCTACGCCCAAGTCTAGAGTCTAAAGTCTCAAGTTAAAAACACCTATGTCTTCAAATCCCCAGTACCTAAGCGGTAACGAAATTCGCAACACATTCCTCAACTTCTTTGCCCAACGGAGTCACCAAATCCTCCCAAGTGCGTCTCTCGTGCCAGAAGATCCAACCGTACTGCTGACGATCGCGGGGATGCTACCATTTAAGCCGATATTCTTGGGGCAGAGGACACCAGAATTTAAGCGGGCTACAACTTCACAAAAGTGTATCCGTACCAACGACATCGAAAATGTCGGACGCACTAAACGGCATCACACCTTTTTTGAGATGCTGGGTAATTTCAGCTTTGGTGATTATTTTAAAGAACAAGCGATCGCTTGGGGCTGGGAAATCTCTACGCAAGTCTTTGGCTTTTCTCCCCAAAATCTGGTTGTCAGCGTTTTTGAAGATGATGATGAAGCCTTTGCTATCTGGCGGGATCAAATCGGTGTACCGGTAGCCAGAATTAAACGCTTGGGCGAAGATGATAACTTTTGGGTATCTGGCCCGACTGGCCCTTGTGGCCCTTGTTCAGAAATATATTACGACTTCCACCCAGAACGCGGTGACGAGAATATCGATTTAGAAGACGATTCCCGGTTCATCGAGTTTTACAACCTCGTGTTCATGCAATATAACCGAGATGTTTCAGGCAATTTAACGCCACTGCAAAACAAGAACATCGACACGGGTATGGGTTTGGAGAGAATGGCGCAAATCCTCCAAAAAGTGCCCAATAACTACGAAACTGACCTGATTTTCCCAATTATTCAAACAGCTGCTCAAATTGCTGCCATTGACTACCATAGCAGTGATGAAAAAACCAAAGTCTCTCTAAAAGTCATTGGCGATCACGTTCGTTCTGTTGTCCACATGATCGCTGATGAAATTCGCGCTTCCAATGTGGGAAGGGGTTATGTACTGCGGCGATTAATTCGGCGGGTGGTGCGTCATGGGCGATTAATTGGGATTTCTGGCGAATTTACTACCCAAGTTGCCGAAACTGCGATCGCTCTTTCGGAATCAGCTTACCCCAATGTGCGCCAACGGGAAGCAGCAATTAAAGCTGAGTTGCAACGAGAAGAATCAAATTTCCTCAGAACTCTGGATAGAGGCGAAAAACTCTTAGAAGAAATTATCCAAGAGGTGAAACAGCAAGGAAACACTCAAATTAGTGGTGAAAGTGCATTTACCCTTTATGACACCTACGGATTTCCCCTCGAACTTACTCAAGAAGTTGCCGAAGAAAATAATCTCACAGTTGATGCTGAGGGATTTGAGGCACAAATGGAAATTCAAAAAGGACGTGGTAGAGATGCACATGAAACCATCGATTTAACTGTCCAAGGTTCCCTCGACAAGCTAGCAGAACACATCCAAGTCACCGAGTTTTTAGGCTACACCCAATCGGCGGCGACGGCAATAATCGAAGCGATTTTGCTAGAAGGTGTTTCTCAAGAAGAAGCAGAAGCGGGGACACAGGTACAAATTGTTCTTGATAAAACGCCATTTTATGCAGAATCTGGTGGACAGATTGGCGATCGCGGTTATATCTCTGGTGATGGTATTGTTGTTCGGGTGGAAGACGTTAAAAAAGAATCTGATTTCTTTGTTCACTTCGGACGCATCGAACGCGGTACACTGCGCGTAGGCGATCCTGTCACCGCCCAAATTGATCCGGCTTGTCGCCGTCGCGCCCAAGCTAACCATACCGCAACGCACCTGTTGCAAGCGGCGTTGAAAAAAATTGTTGATGATGGCATATCTCAAGCTGGTTCCCTAGTTTCCTTTGATAGATTGCGCTTTGACTTCAACTGTCCCCGCGCTTTGACAGCAGAAGAAGTGCAACAAATTGAAGAACAGGTAAACACTTGGATTGCCCAAGCACACGCCGCAAAGGTGGAAGTCTTACCTTTAGCCGAGGCGAAAGCTAAGGGTGCTGTTGCCATGTTCGGCGAGAAATACGGCGATGAAGTGCGAGTGATTGACTTCCCTAGCGTATCAATGGAACTCTGCGGTGGCACTCATGTCAGCAATACTGCTGAAATTGGCGTGTTTAAGATTATCTCGGAAGCTGGCGTGGCTTCTGGGGTGCGGCGCATTGAAGCTGTTTCAGGGCCAGCAATCCTAGATTATCTCAACCTGCGGGATAAAGTAGTTAAAGATTTGAGCGATCGCTTTAAAGTTAAACCCGAAGAATTACCAGACAGAATTACAAGTCTGCAAAGCGAACTCAGAAATAGTCAGAAGGAATTGGAAACCTTGAAGGTACAATTAGCGATCGCTAAATCTGACAGCTTGCTACAAACAGCCGAAACTGTAGGCGATCATAAAATTATCGTTGCCCAATTAGAAAATGTCGATCCAGAATCATTGAAAACCGCAGCCGAACGACTGTTACAAAAAATCGGTAACGGTGCAGTGGTGCTAGGTTCTGTTCCCGAAGCCGATAAAGTCAGCATAGTTGCAGCTTTTAGTTCAGAAGTCAACAAAAAAGGTTTACAGGCTGGTAAATTTGTCGGTGCGATCGCTAAAATCTGCGGTGGTGGCGGCGGCGGAAGACCGAACTTAGCCCAAGCTGGCGGACGCGATGCGAGTAAATTACCAGATGCGTTGCGACAAGCAGAAAGTGATTTAAAGTCCGCATTGGCTTAACCCACATCTGACAATCCCCAGTTCGTTGCTATTAGCTTTGGAATTCTATTCTAAGAGGTTGTTTTAAAAGTGTTTGGTTGTGCTTTTAAGTACTTCTAGATCCCCCCTCTAGCCCCCCTTAAAAATGGGGTAACCGGAATCAAAGTCCCCCTTTTTAAGGGGGATTTAGGGGGATCTGAACTTTTGATACAGATAAGGGGATTTTTAAAACATCCTCTAAGGCTAATAGCTAAAATCCTTTGATTCTTAGCTAGAAGTTTTTGGTAGCGCGGCAGTAATTTGCCGAATCATCATGACTTTCCAATAAGGTATGGGAGCAAGCAATACAGTCCCAGTTCCCTCAAAAGTATTGACGAGAAATTCACCAGAAGTCATCGAACCTAAAAGAGATTTAGTAGCTTTTTCAACGCGATAATTTAAAGTATTTGTGCGAGCGATCGCAAAATTTCCATCAACAACTAATCGGTCATTTTGTAAATTTATTACTTCTACAGGGCCTTGTGCTACCATTACCACTTTACCCCTACCTTTGACTTTTGTTTGAAACAAACCCTCGCCACCAATTAAACCTGATACGAATTTGTTTCGTTCAATTCCTACTTCTATACTGCCATCGCTAGCCCAATAAGCGCCACTATCTAAAATCCATTCACTACCGTCTAATTCTAGAATGTGATATCCCGCTAAAGACGGTTCTAAATATAATTCACCCGTACCTGTATATGTAGGACGGAAAATGTTTTCTCCCGTGGCTAATGATTTTAAAAACCCACCTGCTGAAGGGGCTTTAGATTGCATCTGAATATTGCCACGAATATAGTACATAGCACCAGATTCAGTGCGTACTGTTTCGTTTTGCAAAGTGACCTTGACTAAATGCAAACCCTCTTTTTCAATTATTTCGAAATGTGCCATAATTCTCCTATTGGTTTTTACACAAATGTGTACTTGGCTGTTAGCCAGAATTTATATCCATTTTTGGCATCTATTTTTACAAATGGCAAGTCAGAGGAATTTAATTCCTGTTTAATTTCATGTAAGTTAAATGAGTAATATTGTGTCCGCAATAAATTCTCAGACAAGCCTTTTGAAGGTAACTCGTAAAATCTCTGCTTTCCTCTATGCAGCTTAAAAGTGATTTATCGAACCACAGAGGCGCAGAGAACACAGAGAGAAGAGGAATTATTACCCAAAGATTTTATCCACATTTAAAGGGGTAATTAGTCGAATAAAAAACTTTGCCTTAAACTAAAGTTCAAGGCAGGGAGAGGTTTCTTTAACTGACGTTAATTTAGAGTGAATATTTATAATTTAAAAAAATAGTTGATGAATATTCACTCCCAAGTTTTAGCTCCAGATTTATGTTTATTGCTAACTTCTAAGGGAAGGAAAATCGTCAAAACTTCCCCATAGTGTGGACGCTGACGCACAATCAATTTACCGCCGATCGCTTGAAATAAATGCTTAGTTGCAGCAATATTTAAACTAATCGTACCCGTTTCTGGTTGGAACATCAGCAATTGACCAAGGGCTTTGCGAATTGGTGGCGTTGCAGGTGTTGCGGCTTTACTGGAATCTTTGCACCCAAATTGCGGCGATAATTGTAACTTCAGTTGATCTCCAGCCGGAATAACTTGTACTTGAATATGGCTACCAGAGGGTAAGCTGCGAGTGAAATTCTCTATCAAACCGGTGAGTACCTGATCGAGCATCATGGGATTACTTACCACAGTTGGTAGTTGCTGGGGTAAAACAACATTTAAAGTTAAGTTCCGGCGATGCGCTGCTTGTTCCCACCGAGGAATGCTCTGCTGCAACACTTGATCTAAAGACATCGGTGTGAGTTGAGTTTTTGGACATTTTGTAGAGGCAGTAGTTTCTAATTCTGCTGCCTTAAACAGCAACTCCATGCGATCAATTTGCTCAGTACACTCGTGATCAATAATTTTTAAGCGATTGATTACACTAGCATCTAAATCTCGCCGCTTCAGCAGTAGACGAGTCATGGTGCGAATAGTTGTTAAAGGTGTGCGGACTTCGTGAGCGAAGGCTTGGAGCAGTTCGACATCAGGATTTGGGGATTGGGGATTGGGAATTGGGAATTGGGAATTGGTATTTTTCCCCCTGCTCCCTGCTCCTTGCTCCCCTGCTTCTTCCCCAGTCTCTTCTGCTTCCGTTAATTCCTGAAGCAACAACTGACTAAACTGAATCATGATGCGGCAATCTGGTGCTACCGGAGAATATTGTTGTACTAATACATCCAGACGGGCAAAAAATTCTGGATTAGCCAGCATTACTCTCGCACCTAGCGATCGCCAAGCTTGCTCTACTACTTCCGGCTCAAAAGAAAATGAAAAGGTTTTTTTACCGTTTTTGTGGGTTGCTAAAACCAGTACTAATCTAAATTTATCTGTAAAAACTAAGCAAAACTGCTCTGTCCCCAGAGGATCGGCAGGTAATAAAGGAAGTACCGATTCATGAGGAGCGATTTCTTCATCTATGGGTGCGATGACATCTGGCATCTGAAATGGCATCAGTGCCAACGGATTAAATGGTTTTGCTGTGAAAGTTACTGTTTGTAAGTTTTGAGTCAGTTTTGGCTGACTGAATAAGGGTGCAGGTGCAGCTAAAACTAATCCTTGGATTGTGTCAACTGGATTAGCTGCTAAAGTATTTAATAGCAAATGTTCAGTTGCTGCGAGGCTGACACGCCACTGCCGCTCTGCTTTACCAGGTGAACATTCAGCCACACTTGATTGATTTTGGGCCAAGATTTCGCTCAGACTTGGCAATATCCATTCGTACACAGGCTTTCACCCCTTAATTCAAGAGCGACTAACAGCGTCTAAGGTAGACATTTCGCTACTACTTACGAGGTTATAACCATTTGTGTACTGTTGAAAGTGGTAGAACCGAACAATTCGGGCGCAATTTCCCCTATGTAGCGATATCTACGACGGGCTACGCCTACGCAGTTATGGGCTGAAAAACACTCATACTTAACCTATTATGCGATCGCTGATTGATGATTGTGCTAATTTCCCTGCTCGAATGGGGATTGCAATCACAAACTCTGCACCCTGTCCCGGTGATGAAATACATTCCAAAGAGCCACCATGCTTTTCAGTAATTATCTGGTAGCTGATCGATAATCCCATACCAGTCCCCTTACCAACTGCTTTCGTAGTGAAAAAAGGGTCAAATAAACGCGACTGAATTTCTTTTGGAATTCCCGATCCATTATCAGCAATCCGAATCACAACATTTTCATTTACCTGTTCCGAAGAAATGCGAATTAAGGGATTTGGACAAAGTTCTTTTTGGAAACACTCTTCTAAAGCATCGATTGCATTTGCCAAGAGGTTCATAAATACCTGATTCATTTGCCCTGCAAAACACTGAATTTTAGGCATTTTTCCATACTCTTTGACCACTTCAATTTGAGGGCGATTATTTAGTGCCTTGAGCCGATGTTGCAAAATTAACAGAGTACTGTCGATTCCTTCATGCAAATCAGCCGTTTTGAACTCAGCTTCATCCAAGCGAGAGAAAATTCGTAAACTGAGAACAATTTCCCGGATGCGTTTAGCCCCCATTTTCATTGAGGTTAACATCTTAGGCAAATCTTCTATTAGGTACTCAATATCGTTCAGTTGGTTAGCATTTTGAATTTCTGGCTCTGGATAGGGGTAGTGTTTTTGATAAAGCTTAATTAACAGCAACATCTGTTGAGTGTAATCATCAGTGTATTCGAGGTTGCCGTAGATAAAATTAACCGGATTGTTGATTTCATGGGCAACTCCCGCCACTAGTTGACCCAGACTTGACATTTTTTCGGATTGAATTAATTGGATTTGGGTTTTTTGCAGGTCTTTCAGAGCTTGCTGAAGTTCCGCTTCTGCTTCTTGGCGTTCGGTAATTTCGTCTCGTAATTGTTCATTGGCGTTGACCAATTCATTTCTAGAATATTGCAGATCGTCCGCCATTTTATTGAACGAGGTGGCTAACTCGCCAATCTCATCCTGGGAGCGAATACTAACTCTAGTATCGAGTTTACCTTCAGTCAGATTTACCACAGCTTGCTGGAGTTGTTTAATCGGTTTTGAGATGCTTTTAGAGAGCAGATAACCTGCTGCTAATGCAAATACACTACATCCCAGACTGATGAACAACGTCACAATAATATTCTTTTCGGCTGTTGCTAGTGCTGCTTTGTAAAGCGGGGTATATTCCAAAATTACTGCCCCAATTGTTTCACCCTTGCCAGTCTTAAAAGCAACAGCAATCAATTGAATCCCATTTGGGTATTCAGGACTGGACTCAACATAAGTTCTTGGTATACCATCTTGAATAGTTTTACCAACTTCATTATTGCGATCGTGATCTAATCGCGTACCGATATCTTCTGCAACTACATCTGCCAGAATGATTTTATTACGATCTACAATTTCTAGATCGCGCTGACGTTGCTTATGTAGCGATTCTACATGGTTTTGTAAATGGGCTAGCATTTTCTCACGCGATCGCAGTTCGTGGTATTCAAGCTCATGACTTACGAAATATCCCAGTAATCCAGCAACCTCTTCAGCCTCTTGTTGAGCAAGATACTTAGCTATCTTCAATTGTTGATCGGCACTAATCGCACCAACAATTACTGAGATGGTAGCCATTCCCAGAATACCCGAAATTAATTTTTGACTAATTTTCATTCCTTGCTCGAAACCTCAAGTACTTGCTACTGTTCTGATTCAGTTTTGGGAAATTTGCCCTGATTTTAAAATTCCCAATTGTCAGCCTGAAAGCTACAGAATCAACAGCTATTAGCCAAATGTTTTAATCTGAGTCTATTTTGGCGATACCTTCTCTGCGTTCGCGCAGCGTGTCGTAGACAGACGCTACGCTTAGCTTTCTTCCCGCAGGGTACGCTAACCCATTTATTTGAGTAGATTAAAAAGAGACTATCTCAAAGGCAATTTATGACTTCTTTTGAAACTTCGGCTGAAGATTTGGTACTAGTTGCTGGTGCTACTGGTGGAGTAGGGCAACTAGTGGTAGGCAAACTCCTAGAAAAGGGTTTGAAAGTTCGCGTTCTGACACGCAATGCCGCAAAAGTCGAAGAAATGTTTAACCAGAGAGTGGAAATTGCCGTTGGTGACATCCGCCAGCCAGCTACACTCCCAGCTGCAACACAAGATGTCACCCACATCATCAGTTGTACTGGAACCACTGCCTTTCCTTCTTCGCGATGGGAGTTTGACCAACCCCCGAACTTGCTTGAATGGGGAATAACTTTCCTTAACCCCAAATCTAGCGAAGCAAAAGCAAAGAATAGTCCAGCCAAGGTTGATGCCCAAGGTGTCAGCAACCTAGTTACAGCAGCACCCCAGAATTTGAAGCGGTTCGTTTTCGTCTCTTCTTGTGGAATTCTCCGTAAAGATCAGTTTCCTTTTAGTATTCTTAATGCGTTCGGCGTGTTGGATGCCAAACAAAAAGGTGAGGAGTCCATTATTAATTCAGGATTGCCCTACACGATTATCCGCCCAGGACGCTTGATTGACGGGCCCTATACTTCATACGACCTCAACACACTGCTAAAGGCCAAAACTGATGGTAAGTATGGTGTGGTTATAGGCACTGGGGATACACTTTCGGGTGATACCAGCCGGATTGATGTAGCAAACGCTTGCGTGGAATGCCTTTTTCAGCCAAGTAGTTCCAAGAAAATTTTTGAAATAGTCAACCAGGGACAAAGACCACCTGTAATTAATTGGGAAACTCTTTTCTCTAGACTTGAGTAAGTGCTGAGTAATATTTAATTCAATGCCCAATGCCCAATCCCCAATGCCCAATTCTCAGTGCTTCTGTAGTTTATTACCTCTAAAGACGGCAAACACCACTCGGACGTTACGGTTCACCCTAATTACTGAAAGTATTAATTCTCATACATTAGACAGAGTGAAGGCAAATCAATCCATGAACCAACTAAAAAAACTATTTAGTTAGTTTAACCGTCCTAAGCAAGGTTCGGGAAACCACCCTTCATGGACTGGCTACCACTAAGCTTCAGTATATATATCAGCATAGTCTGGAGTTTTAACCCCAGGAAAGCCAAATCAAAGGTATTCATGCTGAATTGGCTGATTTATTGACCCTGTTGGTTCAAAATTTAGTCCTTTATATTCTCATTCATTCATTTGTAGTTATACGGAGCCAGCACCTAAAATGGCAAAAGTAGTTGGAATTGACTTAGGAACAACGAACTCCTGCGTGGCAGTGATGGAAGGTGGTAAACCTACTGTAATTGCTAATGCTGAAGGTTTTCGGACAACCCCATCAGTAGTGGCATTTGCGAAAAATGGCGACAACTTGGTTGGCCAAATCGCCAAACGCCAAGCGGTGATGAACCCCGAAAATACGTTTTACTCAGTCAAACGCTTTATCGGTCGCCGCTACGACGAAGTGAGTAACGAAGCAACTGAAGTTTCTTACAAAGTTCTCAGCAGCAACGGCAATGTCAAATTAGATTGTCCGATAGCTGGTAAACCGTTTGCTCCTGAAGAAATTTCTGCAAAAGTTCTTCGCAAACTAGTTGAAGATGCCAGCAAATACCTTGGTGAAACTGTTACCCAAGCTGTAATCACCGTTCCCGCATACTTTAACGACTCTCAACGGCAAGCGACAAAAGACGCTGGTAAAATTGCAGGTATTGAAGTTCTGCGGATTATCAACGAGCCAACTGCTGCTTCTCTAGCTTATGGCTTTGACAAGAAGAGTAACGAAACCATTCTCGTCTTTGACCTTGGTGGTGGTACCTTCGACGTATCCGTGCTAGAAGTAGGAGATGGAGTTTTTGAAGTACTAGCCACATCTGGGGATACACACCTTGGTGGTGATGACTTTGATAAAAAAATAGTTGACTTCTTAGCTGAAAAGTTCAAGAAAGCCGAAGGCATTGAACTACGCAAAGACAAACAAGCTTTACAACGTCTGACAGAAGCCGCAGAAAAAGCAAAAATTGAGCTTTCTAGCGTTACCCAAGCAGAAATCAATTTACCATTTATCACTGCTACCCAGGATGGGCCTAAGCACCTGGATACAACCCTGACTCGTGCCACCTTTGAAGAACTTTGTTCTGACTTAATCGACCGTTGCCGTGTTCCTGTGGAAAACGCTTTGCGCGATGCCAAGTTAAGCAAAGGCGATATTGATGAAGTGGTGTTAGTTGGTGGTTCTACCCGTATTCCCGCAGTCCACCAGATTGTGAAGCAGGTATTGGGTAAAGACCCTAACCAAAGTGTTAACCCTGATGAAGTCGTGGCAATTGGTGCAGCGATTCAAGCAGGTGTACTGAATAATGAAGTCACTGGCATCTTACTGTTAGATGTATCACCACTTTCTTTGGGTGTTGAAACATTGGGCGGCGTAATGACCAAAATTATTCCCCGCAACACAACAATCCCCACCAAAAAATCGGAAGTCTTCTCCACCGCAGTGGATGGTCAAACCAACGTAGAAATTCACGTCCTTCAAGGTGAACGCGAATTTTCTAACGATAACAAGAGTTTGGGAACCTTCCGCCTTGATGGTATTCCTCCTGCACCACGTGGCGTTCCTCAAATTGAAGTGGTGTTCGATATTGACGCTAACGGTATCCTTAACGTCACCGCTAAGGACAAAGGTACTGGCAAAGAACAGTCCATCAGCATAACTGGTGCTTCCACCCTGGATAAAACTGACGTTGACCGGATGGTAAGAGAAGCTGAACAAAATGCTTCATCTGACAAAGAACGGCGTGAGAAGATTGAACGCAAGAACCAAGCCGACTCCTTGTCATACCAAGCTGAAAAGCAGTTACAAGAATTGGGCGATAAAGTTCCGGCTGCTGACAAGACTAAAGTTGAAGGTTTGGTAAAAGAACTGCGGGAAGCAGTTGCCAAAGAAGACGATGAGCAAATCAAAAAGCTCACCCCAGAATTGCAACAAGCTCTATTCGCTGTTGGTAGTAACATCTATCAACAAGCTGGTGCGGGTGCTGCACCAGGTGCTGAACCTCAAGATGGTGGTTCCACCTCTAGCTCTGGTAGCGGCGACGATGTGATTGACGCTGATTTTACAGAGAGTAAATAATTCCTCTACTTCTTTCGGGATAATTATTTTGTCCCGCCTCATATTACCCACCCAGGTTAATACCTGGGTGGGAATTTTTTTAGAAGTTATGAGTAAAAATAAATAATATTGCTACTTTTAATTTATTTGTAACTCCTCACTATTAACTCCCTTATGCCATATCCACAAGCAGGGTGGTTTCATACAACGAGAGAACAATAATAATGGTTGTAGAGGGTAAAGAAAAATGGATAACTAACAAGTATGAATCTCGTCGAACAATTGCAGCAAGTCCCAGACTATAGGCACATCCGAGGACGAAGACATGAATTATGGTTAGTATTGTTACTAATATGGCTGGGAGCAATGACAGTATATTGGGGCTACCGACCACTCGAAGAAAACCACCCTGCCCTTCCTGCGTCGGGAAGGGGGTTAGGGGGTTAGGTCTTTGGTGGACTTTTGCACACAACGTGAAAAGTCAGGGGAGCCTGTAACTCGAAATTAATTAATTCAAAATTTTCTTTATTCTTCCTAACAGAATTTTGTATTTTGAATTAAACCAAGGTCAAATCAATGAATCATTTATTCTGGCGGCTCTTTTATTGATTACTGGAATTGTTCTATTAATGGTGTCAGGGTATCATCATCAGCTAAAGTGCCCAAAATTTGCAGAATTTACTTTGAAGTAATTTAAGCACGCCAGCGAAGTACTTGATCCTTAACAGGGTTCACAAATTCTCGTCCTTCAGCGACAGACCGAGCATACTCCCGCTTTAACTGGTAATACCACTGTGCCTGCATATCTGAATCCTTAATCAGTCGCAGAACAGGATTATATTTAAGGCCAATCTGTTGCTTTTCCACAACCGTTCGGTCTTGACCCAGGAAGGTTTGTGCCAGTACATGCAGGAGTGGCTTGAAAAATCCCACCCAGGGAAGTGTCGAATAAAGAACAAAATTTACCTCAGTTTCTGTGTCTGAAATGGGGGTAACTGCCGTTAAATTAACAACTCTATGCTTGCCAATTGTGGTTTCTTCTATTCTGACGCTAGGTAAACGAAAAGAAATCTCCGTTTCCGGCACACCACCACCAATCAGCAAGTATAATCGACCTCCATTCGCTGGTAATCGGTGTCGTCGCATAGTAAAGCCGTAGGGTGAAGCATCAAATTGCTTGACTTCCTCATGCAGTTGCCCACTTCGCCACCACCAAGCACGATGAACATAAGGGGAATGAGCAGGGTCCATCAGACCTACTACTGCATGATCCACAAAACAGGGAAATCTCATCACCTCTACAAATTGGGGCGATTGCTCCTCAAACCCTGGAATCACCGGAATTTCCATCTCAGAAGCAGCAGGCTGAGATTTATCGGGATCAGCCATATATATCCAAATATTCCCTTGGGCTTCCCGAACTTCGTAGGATTGTACGTCAAAGCGGCTTAAATCCATCTGCTGCTCCTCAACAAGAGATGGAATTGCAGTGCAGCGTCCACCTGAGTTAAAGCGCCAACCGTGATAGCAGCATTCCACTTCCTGTCCATCGAATCTACCACAACTCAAAGGCACGGCACGATGAGGACAAATATCTCTCATAGCCGAGACTTTAGCATTTTGATCTCGGACTAGAAGCACAGGTTCACCCAAGAAAATGCGGCTGATCATCATACCTGGCTTGATATGATTACTAGGCAGAGCATAGTACCAAGTATTACGTAATACAAAGTTATCGTTATTTTTCATCACTAATTGCCTCTGCCTTTGACACAACGAAAGTTCTGGTTTGTGGAAAGGAAGGTTATGCTTAGAAACATTCTTTCAGATTTTTAATTGCTGTAAGTAAATTCAACTGATGCACTTGTTGAGCCTCATTTTCGTAATTCTCTCAGATTTGGGTTGTTCTGAGAGGATTGTAGATGTGAAGTTGCATTATTCGCCAGAAATTTGGACAAATACCGTTCTTTTGCGCGGCCCATCCAACTCAAAAAACAATACAGATTGCCAGGTTCCCAAAGCTAATTTACCATCCACAATGGGAATTATCTCACTAGTGGTCAGCATCATTGCCATTAAGTGAGAGTGAGCATTAATTGGCTCATCTTCCGGGACATCTCTTAAATGCAAGTCATTATGCAAGTAACTGTCCGACTCTGGTGCTAATCTTTTTAAGAATACTTTTATATCTTCTAACAATCTGACTTCATGCTCGTTGATAGCTAAAGCTGTCGTTGTATGACGAGAAAATACTAAAACTTGTCCATTTTTAATTGATGTTGAAGCAAGAAAATCTTGAATTTGTGGTGTGATATTATGAATATTAATTTTTGGTTCAGTTTCAATTTCA
Source organism: Desmonostoc muscorum FACHB-395 (assembly GCF_014698035.1). GTDB lineage: Bacteria > Cyanobacteriota > Cyanobacteriia > Cyanobacteriales > Nostocaceae > Nostoc > Nostoc muscorum_A. The sequence continues at coordinate 76,517 of NZ_JACJSF010000007.1, read as the reverse complement.
ATTAGCTTATTAATAATCGGCATCTGTTCAATTTTATATTTAGCATTGTATAGGAGTGACAATTTAAGATTTTTGATTTGCGATTGCAGGAAAATCTTAAATCCAAAATTGAATGACTTTTAACTCCTAATTATAGTTTCCAAACCTTGTACTAATCTTTCTATACCTTCTTTGGCTGTCTCTTTTTGCAGCGCACCGTAAGCAACGCGCAGGTAGCATCCGTCATCCATACCAAAAGTTGTACCTGGAATGACTGCTACTTTATGTTCCTGGATTAGTCTTTTAACTAACTCAAAAGCATCCATCTGAGTATTAACTTTGAGGAAAAAATAGAAAGCGCCATTAGCAGGTGTGATGCTACATAAACCTTCTAGGCGGTTAAGAGAGTCGAGTACTAATTGCCGCACTTGAGAAATTGCACCTATATTATTCTGCAAATACTCCTCTTTGGCTTGCAATGCCCCTAAAGCTGCATATTGAGAAATGACTGGCGGACAAATCAAAATTGTATCCTGGACTTTTTTGATAGCGACAAATAAGTGTTTAGGAATCACCATATAGCCAATGCGCCAACTAGCAAAACCGTATGCTTTGGAAAGGCTAAATAGAGAAATAGTGTACTTGCTACTCCCAAATGCACCAGGAGAAACGTGTTTTACGCCGTTATAGGTAAAGTATTCATAAGCTTCATCGCTGATGTGGTAAATGCCATTAGTGTCACAAATTTGATTTACTTGGCGCAATGCTGCTTCTGAATAGACGACTCCAGTGGGATTATTGGGCGAAATTGTGACTATAGCCCGTGTTTTGGGAGTAATTGCTTGAGTGATCGCTTCTGGGCGTAGTTGGTAATTTTCATCTGTCGCCACTAACACCGCACGACAACCAGCAATTGCGATCGCCATTTCATGGTTGAAATAGTAAGGCGTATTCAAAATAATTTCATCGCCTGGGTTAGTAATAGCAAGAATGGCATTCATGAATCCCATATTGCTCCCTGCTGTCACGACGATGCAGTTTTCCCCATTGATTTCAATACCATTGAAGGCTTGCAATTTTCCAGCAAGTGCTGTCAGCAATGGGGGAATTCCCTCAACTGATTTGTATAAATTGTTAGCAGAATCGGCAAAAAATTTGGGTAAAAATTCGATAGTTTCCGGCGGGGGGTTGTAATGAACAACACCCTGTCCTAGAGAGATTGTTCCTGGAGAGTTTTTAATCAGTTCCCCAACCACAGGAATAATCGGCGACTGTACACCCTGCATACGAGAGGTTAGGGATTCCATATTTACTGGGAATTGGGAATTGGGAATTGGGAATTGGGAATTGGGAATTGGGAATTGGGAATTGGGAATTGGGAATTGGGAATTGGGAAACCCACGGGTTTCAAGCGTGGGATTGTAACAAGGACAACGATTTAAGAGCGCTACGCGTCTCGAAAAACATCTTTTTTAAAATGGGATTTTGACCCATAACTAAAGTTTCTATCACTATTCCCTGTTCCCAATTCCCTATTGCCAATAATAATTAACCGGATTTGCGATTACTCAAAATTTAGTCAATGGAAATCTGTTGAGGCCCACTTGCTTTGCCATTATGTGCTTCTGTTGTGCTGCTAGTATAACTATTTGAGCCGCCCTGTTGAGCTAGCCAGCTTTTAACAGGATCGTCTGCAAGATTGAGCCGAAGCACACCAGAGAATAACCCACCCACAAATGAGGCTGGATGCTGGATAAATTCTCTGAATATAGGTGACAATTCACTAATGAACATAAAAAGACTCCTGGCGGTGCCATAAAAAATTATTACTTCTTAATTGATCGTAACCTGTTGATTAGTATATGGTCGGCGGTAACGAAGTTGCGAACTTTTTGAGCTTCAACTCGAACAAAAAAATTCCCGACTTCTTTAAGAAGTCGGGAATTTGAGCCTGTTGCATCTAAATTACAGAGAATCTATAAACTGCTGTACTTTTTCCAAGAGTGGCTGGTGTTCGATTTGCTCTGCTAAATCTTGAGCGTTTTGGTAGCACGATCGCGCCATTTTTTTACGTTTCGTTGTGGCGTAAAGGGTTCCCATATTCAGCAAAGTTGAAATTTCTCCGAGATTATCGCCTAGTTGTTGATAAATCACAATGGCTTGCTTGTAGAACTTCATTGCTTGGCGATGCTGTGCCAGGGTGCTGTAGGTAAAACCAATGTTGTGAAGGGTTGTTGCTTCGCCTGCGCGATCGCTGATTGCCCGACGTGTCAAAAGAACTTGATAGTATAGTAATAGCGCTTGTTTCGGTTTTCCTAAATCACTATAGATTGAGGCAATATTATTCAAAGTGGTTGCTTCACCAAGCACATTCTTGACGGCTCGTTGAATTGGAAGTGCCGCTTCAAAAAATTCTAGCGCTTGCTCAAACTTGCCTAAGACATTGTAAGCAAACCCAATGCCATTAAGCGTTGTTGCTTCACCAGAAAAGTCACCCAACAATCGCCGCATCCTCAAAATTTGGTGTTGTAGCAACAGTGCCCGTTTCGGTTCTCCTAAGCGGGTATAAATTAGCGCTACATCATTAAGAGTAGAAACTTCACTTTGAATATCTTGCGATCGCCTAAAGATTGGCAGTGCTTTGTCAAAATATTCTAAGGCTTGCGAAAAGCGTCCAAGACGGCTGTAGGTAGAACCCAGATTGCTAAGTGCGGTTGCTTCTGCTGGCGGGTTGCCAATTTCAACAGCAACCGAAAGCGCCTGATGAAAGCGCTCTAATGCTCTTTGAGGTTGCCAGCAACTGAGGTGAGCTAAACCGAGATCGTTTAATGTATGGCCTTCTCTGGCTCGATCTCGAATTGCTCTAGCCAAATGTAAATTTTTGGTTGCAAGATCGAGAGATTCTTGAAATTTACCGCGCTGGTAGTAGCGGTTTGCTTCATCACGACGTTGTTCCCACTCTTTGACTTGATTTAAAGGTTGCTTCATCTGACCTCAGTTGCTTTCTGCGATAAGTAGGCAGGAAATCTCTTGGGAGTAATCCCTCTTAGGTTTCCCAAATTTTAACCTTAATCTTCTATCTTTAGATATAAGACGTAAATAGAGAAGTATGATATTGTTCCATATCTATAGGAAGATTTATGAAGCAATTAATACAAATACTCCAATAGGGGCGTACATCTGTGTATCCCTAGCAAAAACCTATATTCCAAGTAATTAGAAGGCTAATATTGCCGAATTTTGAGAGAATTCAGCAATTTTGTTGTCAGATAAGCTAACGCGCCTACATATTTCAATATTTTCCGTGTAGACCGTCATTAGTCATCAAAAATATGGGTCTGAAACCCCGTGCGTACCCTTCTCCTGACGGAGACGCTGCGCGAACGGGAACGCCAAGGGCGAACACGCCCGTGAGTATGTCAATTGTCATTTGTGTTTACCAAGGACAAAGGACAATTGACAAAGGACAACCTCACCAGTTGATGTGCAATCTTATTTGCGTAACAGCTTATTAGCAGGCAATTCTAGAGTACAGGCAGTCTTACCAAGATGCCGCGACCAGAACAGGAGATCAGATTGAACTAGCAGTCTCCCTAGCAGCTTCTCGCAGCCGCTCCACATCGCGCATCGGTGGCGCACCAAAAAGCCGCTTGTACTCCCGGTTAAAATGCGAGGCATCGTCATAACCCACGCGGTAGGCAGCACTGGTAGCATCAAGCTTTTCCCCCAGCATCAGACGGCGAGCCTCCTGGAGCCGCAGTTGCTTTTGGTACTGCAAGGGACTCATGGCAGTGACAGACTTGAAGTGATGGTGGAAGCCCGATACACTCATTCCCAGCTCTCGTGCGATGCTTTCAATCTTGATCGGCTCGTTAAAGTCTTTACGAAGTCGCTCGACGGCTCTGGCGATGTGGTAGGTGTAGCCACCCAGAACTGCAATATGACGGAGCCGATTACCTTGCTCTCCCATCAGGAGTCGATAAATGATTTCCCGCTTAATCAGTGGTGCGAGAACATGAGCTTCAGCAGGGGAATCTAGAAGCCTGACGAGTCGCACCACAGCGTCCAACAGATTTGCATTTAATGGACTTACATCAATAGCTTTCACATCAGCATGGTTGCGCGATGAGGGATACCCTGCCTCGACCATCACTGAGCCAACAAGGGTAGGGTCAAGATCGAGGCGAAGACTCAGGTATGGTTGCGCCTTTGACGCTTCCAGAATTTGGCTGATAATTGGCAGTTCAACCGTAGCAAGCAGATAATGCATCGGGTCGTACAGATAGCGATCGCTGCCTAGAAGAACTTCTTTGCTGCCCTGAGCGATCGCACAAAACGCAGGGATAGAGACACTATGAACGCATTCCGAAGGCGAGGAGGAGCGATTGAAATGCAATCCTTTCAGAGGCTCAATCGTCCCATCATGAGGAATCGCGTGTGCAATGCGCTCTTTTAGTTCGTCTCTGTTGGCTTGCGCTCTGTCTGCCTCGCGCTTTGCCTGCGGATCGTTCATTAAATCGCGATCGGGCTTTTCACTCGTTTTGGCAGCGTTCATTTCTAAGTTTGCAGAATTGTACAACGATCTTAGACGATCGTTCTATTGCTTATTCTTCAGGATTCTTAGAATGAAGCTAAAGCAATGGAAAATTATTTCCGTTTCTTATAAGCATTCTGGATTTTTATTTAATAGAAAACTCAGTTTTGATCGGGCAAGAGACTTGCCTCCTAGCCACCGAAATTGTATCAAGTGAAGGAATTAAGAAAATGGACATCAAAAGAAGTGGCTCACAGCCTTCCGCCAAAGGGTCGGCTGAGTATTTTACCGGCACTGTCCGCGTTGACCCCCTGTTTGAGGCACACAATCCAGCGCGCACGTCTGGAGCCAGTGTCACATTTGAGCCTGGTGCTAGGACAGCATTGCATACCCACCCATTGGGACAAACCCTAATCGTGACGGCTGGCTGTGGACTTATACAGCGATGGGGCGGTGCGATCGAGGAAATTCGACCGGGAGACGCGATTTGGATCTCGCCGGGTGAGAAGCATTGGCACGGTGCTACAGCAACCACATCCATGACGCACATCGCCATTCAGGAATGGCTCGATGGTAAGCCTGTGGACTGGCTGGAGCATGTCAGCGACGAGCAGTATCCCAACTGATCTTTGCATCTGGTGGTTTTAAGACCTTGTTAGGTAAAGAATTAAAGGAAAAAAATCATGACAACGAACGAGAATCGAAAGTACACAGGAAAAGTTGCGTTTGTAACCGGAGCAGCAAACGGCATCGGTCGAGCTACGGCGCTGGCATTTGCTCGTGAAGGCGCTAATGTAGTGGTCGCCGACGTTTCAGAACAGGGCAATCAAGAAACGGTACACATGATCGAAGAACTCGGCGGACGAGCGATCGCCGTCAAGTGCAATGTGACACGAAGCGAGGACGTGAAGGCGGCTCTTTCCAAGACCATCGAGACCTTTGGGCGGCTGGACTTTGCCTTCAACAACGCCGGTGTGGAGCAGAAAAATACAGCAACAGCGGAAATCGAAGAAGAAGAGTGGGATCGGATCGTAGACATCGACCTGCGCGGCGTTTTTCTGTGCATGAAATATGAAATTCCACTGCTACTCAAGCAAGGCGGCGGGGCGATCGTGAATACATCATCGGGTGCCGGGATCATAGGCATCAAGGGCGGAGCTGCATACACCGCCGCAAAACACGGCGTGATCGGACTCACCAAGTCGGCGGCTCTCGACTATGCCTCGCAGAACATCCGCGTCAACGCCGTTGCCCCCGGTTACATTGACACACCGATGATGGATCGCTTCACTGGCGGCACTGCTGAAGGACGCAAGCAGGTAATTTCGGAGGAGCCGGTCGGACGGATGGGTCAGCCCGAAGAGATTGCCAATGCCGTTGTCTGGCTGTGTTCAGACGCGGCTGCCTTCGTCGTCGGACACGCCTTGGTCGTCGATGGCGGTCAAACGGTGCAGTGATTGTTCGTCGCCAACCGTGACACCGTTGCAGCGAGTGGAGATCCCGCCAAGCAGACGCGTCGAACCGTAGCGAACCAATCCCCACATTTGGAGAACTCAATGAAACACCTCGTTATACTCCCCCTCTTGATAAGTGCAATCGGCACGACGACGGCGGCAGTTGCGCTTGACAAAACACAGGTCTCGCGTCAGATATCCCAGGCACCCGTACAGCAGTCTGCTGTGGTCAATGGGGCGGACAACTTCTATAAGAGCGACAAGGTAACTATGCAAAAGATTACGTTCAAAAACCAATACAACATGCAGGTTGCTGGAAATCTCTTCATTCCCAAAACCTTGAATCCCAACGCTAAGAATCCGGCAATCATTGTTGGACACCCAATGGGCGCAGTCAAAGAACAGAGCGCAAATCTGTATGCCCAAAAGCTGGCTGACCAGGGATTCGTCACCTTGTCCCTCGATTTGTCCTTCTGGGGCGAGAGTGAGGGGCAGCCCCGCAACGTTGTTTCGCCGGATATTTATGCCGAGGATTTCAGTGCTGCGGTAGATTTTTTGGGTACCCGGCCATTCGTTGACAGGAACCGGATTGGCATTCTGGGGATTTGCGGTAGCGGGAGCTTTGCCATCAGCGCCGCCAAGATCGACCCGCGCTTGAAGGCCATTGCGACGGTCAGTATGTACGACATGGGTGCAGCCAACCGTAACGGGTTGAGGCGTTCTACGACCCTTGAACAGAGAAAGAAAGCGATCGCAGAGGCGGCTGAACAACGCTATGTGGAGTTCACGGGCGGCGAGACCAAATACACAAGCGGAACTGTGCATGAACTGAATGAGAACTCCACCGCTATTGAGCGTGAGTTTTATGACTTCTACCGCACTCCCAGGGGCGAATACACACCCCAAGGTTCATCGCCGAAACAGACAACGCACCCGACACTTACCAGCAACATCAAATTCATGAACTTCTACCCGAAATTCATGAACTTCTACCCGTTCAACGACATTGAGACGATTTCGCCTCGTCCTATGCTGTTCATCACGGGTGACAATGCACATTCGAGGGAGTTCAGCGAAGATGCCTACAAACGCGCCGCCGAGCCAAAGGATCTCTACATCGTTCCCAATGCGGGACACGTCGATTTGTATGACCGAGTGAACCTGATTCCCTGGGAAAAACTTACATCCTTTTTCAATCAGCATCTCACTCGTTGATGCACTCCCCCGTTTAAAAAACCAATAAAAAGAGGAAGAAGATGATTCAAGACAAAGTTGTAATTATTACCGGCGCATCATCAGGGATTGGTGAAGCAAGTGCGAAATTGCTTGCCAACAAAGGAGCTAAGGTCGTATTGGGTGCGCGACGCGAGCAGCAATTGAGACAACTGGTTGATGAAATTCAAAAAGCTGGCGGACAAGCAGTCTATCAAGTGATGGATGTGGTTAACCCATCTGATAACGCCCAGATAGTCAAACTTGCCAAGGAAACATTTGGAAACGTAGATGTTATTTTCTTGAACGCTGGCATAATGCCAACTTCTCCACTTTCTGCATTGAAAACTGATGAATGGCATCAAACGGTTGATATCAATATTAAGGGTGTGCTAAATGGTATCGCTGCTGTGTTGCCAACGTTTATTAGCCAAAAATCTGGGCATATTATCGCAACTTCATCGGTGGCTGGATTAAAAGCTTATCCAGGTGGTGCGGTGTATGGTGGGACGAAATGGTTTGTACGCAATTTCATGGAAGTTCTACGCATAGAATCTGCTCAAGAAGGGACTAACATTCGGACTGCAACCATTTATCCTGCTGCAATTAACACGGAGTTGTTAAGTCAGATTACTGACCCAGATGCGGCTGAAGCAATGACAAAGTTGTATGAACGATATGGCATCTCACCTGATCGAGTAGCCAATGTTGTGGCGTTTGCGATTGACCAACCAGAAGACACAAACGTGAACGAATTTACGATTGGCCCAACCACGCAGCCTTGGTAAGGATAGTGCTGGCGGTTAAGACTGAGTGCGATTGCTGTCCGGTGGGACTACAACCTTTAACGCAAAAACAGGAATTCAAACAATGCAAAAACGAAAACTGGGAAACAGTAATCTGGAAGTCTCGGCTATCGGGCTGGGCTGTATGGGAATGAGCTTTTCCTATGGCCCGCCCAAAGATACGCAGGAAATGACCGCTCTTCTTCGGGTCGCTATTGATCGCGGAATAACATTCTTTGACACCGCCGAAGTCTACGGCCCGTTCACAAACGAAGAGCTTGTGGGCGAAGCCCTCGCTCCCTTCCGGGGGCAAGTGATCATCGCCACCAAATTCGGGTTCGACATCAGTCCGAATTCTGATCCTCGCGGGATGAAGGGTTCACCCGGATTGAATAGCCGACCGGAGCATATTAAGGAAGCCGTGGAAGGTTCGCTCAAGCGACTCAAGGTCGAGACAATCGACTTGCTCTATCAGCACCGAGTTGACCCGAACGTGCCGATCGAAGATGTAGCAGGGGCAGTGAAGGAACTGATTCAGGAGGGTAAAGTGAAGCACTTTGGACTTTCTGAAGCAGGAGTGCAAACGATTCGTCGCGCCCACGCAGTTCAGCCGATCACTGCTCTCCAGAGCGAATACTCGCTGTGGACGAGGACTCCTGAGAAAGAAGTGATACCGACCCTTGAGGAACTCGGAATTGGGTTTGTCCCGTACAGTCCACTGGGCAAGGGCTTTCTCACGGGCAAGATAGACGAAAGCACGACCTTCGACAGTTCCGATTTCCGCAGCACTCTGCCTCGCTTCACGCCGGAGGCTCTCAAGGCGAATCAGGCCCTGATCGATCTGCTCGGCAGCATCGCAGAACAAAAGCAGGCGACACCTGCTCAAATCGCGATCGCCTGGCTGCTGGCGCAGAAGCCGTGGATTGTTCCGATCCCAGGCACCACAAAGCTGCATCGCTTGGACGAAAACATTGGCGCAGTCTCAGTTGAACTCACGCCCGACGATCTGCGTGACATCGATGATGCCGCCTCCAAGATCACGGTGCAAGGCGCTCGGTATCCCGAAAAGCTGGAGCAAATGACCGGTCGTTGAGCGGCAAAAAATAGTAATACAAATGGTCAAGAGAATCATCTAGCTGCCATTTTGAACAAGCTAGAGCATAATACGCTACATCTATGTCTGAGTAGGAATCTTGCGGTTTCTATCTCAGGCATGGTATTAGAGTCGTAGGACAAAAGCTACTTTAAATATGCGTATTTTTTTAGAAACATTAATATAATGCTCTTACTATGAGCATCTATCAATCTCTCAAAAAATCTTATACGCAACCCCGTCGGCGTGAAAATGACTGGCGATTGTTTTTGCGTCTAGTGCCTTATGCCCGTCGTAACGGACAACTATTGGCGCTGTCGATGTGTCTACTCATACCCATCGCCCTAGCTAATGCCGTCCAACCTCTGTTGATTGGCCAAGTTATCTCCCTAATTCGCAATGAACCAAGCGCTTACGAATTTCTCAGGAATCGCCCCTTGTCCGAAGGGTTAAATATCCTGGAGGGATTGTTGTTTGTGGCGATCGCAATCCGATTGATTTTTACAGGGTACCAGGGTTATTTAGTACAGAAGCTAGGGCAACAAATCACCGCCGCAATTCGCCAAGATTTATTTCAGCACGTAACATCTCTAGCAGTACGCTTTTTTGACCGTACACCCGTAGGTAAATTAATCACCAGAATCACCAGCGATGTGGAAGTCTTAGGCGATGTCTTTTCTACTGGGGCAATTGGCATCGTGTCCAATTTGTTTTCCATGCTGGTGATTTTGGGTTTAATGTTTTCCATCGAATGGCAACTGACTTGTTTGCTGCTATTGATGCTATTACCAGTTACCTGGTTAATTGTTTACATTCAGCAACAGTACCGCAAAGCCAATTACAAAGGGCGGGAAGAACTTTCTATATTGAACTCACAGCTACAAGAAAATGTCCTTGGCATTAACGTAGTGCAGTTATTCCGCAGGGAAAAATTTAATGCCGAACTGTTTCGTGCCACCAACAGCCGGTACACTCAGCAAATGGATCAAACCATTTTTTATGATTCATTTATTTCAGCAACCTTAGAATGGATTGGGCTGATTGCGATCGCAGCTGTTTTGTGTATGGGTGGTTGGTTACTGTTAGGAAAAAGTATAGCTTTTGGGACTTTATCGGCATTTGTCTTGTATGCCCAGCGATTATTTGATCCTTTAAGAGATTTTGCCGAAAAATTTACAGTAATTCAAGCTGGTTTTACTGCTATTGAACGCGTAGGCGATATATTAGATGAACCGATAGAAATCCGCGATCGCGCCAATGTGCGCTTCTCAATATTTGATGCTAAATTCGGCTACATAGATGAAATCGTTGCAAATCTAGAATCCCCAGATATTACTTCCCCGCCTGAACTGGGAGAGATTTGCTTTGATCATGTCTGGTTTGCTTATAAAAATGATGATTACGTAATTAAAGACTTAGATTTCACTATTCGTCCTGGTGAAAAAGTGGCATTAGTTGGCCCCACCGGTGCGGGCAAAACTTCGATCATCCGGCTTTTATGCCGTCTCTATGAACCCACCAAAGGACGCATTCTCATCGATGGCGTAGATATTCGAGAAGTCCCACAGGCAGAACTGCGGCGCTACATGGCAGTAATTTTACAAGAAGGCTTTTTGTTTGCTGGCGATGTTAAAAGCAACATTTCTTTAGGAGATGGCTATACCATTGAACAGATTCAACAAGCAGCAGAGCAAACCAACATTGCCCAATTTATAGAAGAACTACCCCAGGGTTATGATACTCAACTTCGAGAACGGGGCACAAATATTTCTAGTGGTCAAAAGCAACTTTTAGCCTTTGCGCGGGCTGCTATTCGCGATCCACAAATTTTGGTGTTAGATGAAGCTACCGCTAGTTTAGATGTTGGCACAGAAGCTTTAGTGCAAGAGGCATTAAACCAGCTAATGCTCAGACGTACCGCCATTATTATCGCTCATCGCCTGTCTACGATTCGCAATGTAGACCGGATTTTTGTTCTCAAGCGTGGCGAATTAATCGAACAGGGAAGTCACGATGAACTACTGGAACAGGGAGGGCTTTATGCCACTTTGCATAACTTGCAGATGTTGGGAAGCTAGGATATTTTCAGAATAAACAGTTTTTAGGGTTTATGCGGGCCAACTATTTGAGCCTCTTCCCAAAACTGTTAGACCAAAGCCAGTTCAACCGACGAGCCAGACGTTTGGAAGGAATGCTGGAAGAATTAAGACGTTTCTGGGTCGTGGAGTTGGGAGCCATCTTTGAGCGTACCCTACTGTTGGATACAAAACCAGTACCAGTAGTGGGTTACAAGCGAGATAAACTCAGAAGTGATTTTACAGGCAGTCCTGATTATGGGTGGTGTGCCAGTCGGAAAATGAACTACTTTGGTTACAAATTGGTACTCATCAGTACTCTCAACGGTATACCCTTAGTTTACTCTTTAGTGCCTGCCAGTACTGATGAACGTCTTGCCGCCGAATCAGTTTTAGGCTGCGTTCGTGGTTGTCGTATCTTGGCTGACAAAGGATTCATTGGTGGTCAATGGCAGAGCGATATCTCCAAAACTACAGGTAATCAGATTTTCACCCCCTATCGAGCTAACCAATTACAACAACAGCCAAAAGCAATTGATTGGTTTATTAAATAGCTTGCCAGAACCTCTGGAAGGCGTATTTAACGAGGTACAAAATACCGGACGTAATTTGGAACGTCTGCTGAGAAAGAAAGTTGATGCTCTGTGCGTCCATGTTGCCGCTAAAATCACCAGTCATACTCTACGTCTTTTTCTGCGTCAGCGTTTTGGTATTGATGTCCTTACTCTTTGAACTAAATTGTCTCAATTTGGTAGTAAGCCCCGACTCCATCGAACTACTTACACCCAAGAGTGCGAAGCGCCTCCCCCAGCGCACGCGCAAGGGAGAGGCAAAGAAGCATATAAAGTCCTATTTACTGTCCGTTCGTTTATTCTGTAACTAATTGCTTACGTTTACGAAGAGACGTGATACCGAAAGCACCTAAGCCTAAGATACCAATCATGGAGGCGGGTTCGGGAACAGCTTGGGTAACTACATCAAATTTGAAATTGGGGCCAATCCTACCATTACCTGCTGTCAGGGTTGAAGGAAAACTAAAGCCTTGGGATGAACCATTTCTGGCGCTACCGGTGAGAGTAATTTCTGGAGCCGTATTTACAAATCCGGGAACAGTATAAATATCACTAAATGGACTAGTTATTGCAGCACCAATAACGTATGACATTCCAGCAAGAAGATTGACTGACGTAATATCCTGGTAACGAAAGCTTCCAGTTAGTGGACTGGTGGTTTGGACAGTTGTTGAAGCTAGTAAATTCCCGTCCGATGTCCACAAACCAACTAAGTGGGATTGTGATAGAGGATTCGCAAGAGTTTGATCGTAAAAACCTAATGCAGTAACCGAGAGGTTGTCATTAGCAGTAAATGACCAACCAATTGTTTGATTTGTACCATTAAAAGCTGGGAAGTTAGATCCACCAGCGAAACTCTGTATCGCTTCAGATGCGTATACAGATGGTGCAGAAACTAAAGCTGTTGTCAGGATGAAAGGAGAAGCTATTGATAACTTTTTTAGTACATTTACGATTGTCACGATCTTATTTCTCCGATAAACATTTAACATTCGAGACTCTCCACAGCAATGTAGCCTTTTTATACTAAAATGCCAATAATCTTCAGCAAATTCACGCAACCTTTAAATAAGGGCTAGTTTATTTAGCGCAATGCCTTCGTCAAAAGAAGAAGATATCTGACTTTTCACGGCATATAGAAAAGCTCATTTTAAAGATTTCCTAAGCCCTGATTTTTTCTGTTAGCTCTTTTCATTAACTCAAAGCTATTGAGAATTAGCCCGTGGAAAAAGCCACGCTTTTTCGAGGTTTGAGGGCTTACCGTGAGAAGGTGTAGATCAAGATTCCCTTGCATTGATACCGCGCAACGACCAATTATTTTCTGAAAACGGGGACGCATAATCTGCGACTCGCTCCCATCCCCACTTATAAGCAGTGTCAACTAGAATTTCTTTCCCATTTCGGAACTTAATAAATTCCTGCCCGTGGTCGTAAAATATGTCTGCAACCAGCTGATTACGCTCGTGGTGGTATGCCGATTGTTACATCCTATGGGCCAAGATTAAAAACTGAGGAATTAAAGGCATTAGTTACTGCTTAGAGGCGGCGTAATACGATCAGCATTAGGAATAAAGTCAACAACTATCACTCTTCCATCAGCAACCAGCGCCTTTTTAATTTTTCTCAGTAATTTTTCACACATCACCACATCGAAATGATGTAAACAATTACAAACGGCTTGATTAGTAAAGCTTTTAGCTTTTCTTAGTGCTATTCGAGTAAGGGGGAAAGGGAAAAAGTAGAAACCCTTCACCTTTTGCCTTTCCCCTTTACCCGACTTTTAGAGTCCTTATTTGCTTGGTGAACTACCACTGAGATTTTTTAAAAAACTAATCGAAGGAGAGAAAAAATATTCCCCACCTTTGAGAGTGACAAATTGACCAAATTGATTTTCGTCGGGAATTTCGGGCTTGACTGTAGATTTACCCCACTGTGATGGCCAATTTTTTGGGGGTTTAGGAGCTTCATTAATCACTGGATCGGCTTGCTCACCCAGTTTTTGACCGATAACCGCGTCTAATCCCGTTTTATCATAGTTTGGATTTGTGCCACCAGAAATACCAGGTTCAAGGAAGTTGGGATTATTACACCAAAAACGCTGAATAAACTCAAACTGCTCCCAGATATCTGATTGGTAGCACATGAAAAGTAATCCAACTCCATTGGTGGGAAGATCATCTAAATTCTCAGAACTGCTGAGAGGTCCTCCATAGGTAATACCACGTCGAGCAATTCTGTGTCCTAGTTCTTCCTCCTTCGACTTAGCGAAAGGACCATCTGCTTTCACAGATTCCAATCGGGGATTACTTTTACGGATATGGGCATGAAAAGGACAAGTCAAACCCAACTTATCACCTTGATAATTGAAATCGTTGGGGATAGCGGGTTTGTTTGTGTTCGCCCAAGCACCGTCACCAGGTTGCAGGACAATAGGTGAACCATCCTCGTAACGTCCCACCGCCATCGCTCCTGCTAATTCTCTTGGCAGTCCTAAGCTTTCTCCTAACTTAGCTTCAGCAGTTTTGAAACCTTGCACATTCTGTTCGAGTTTGCGAAAAACTAAGAAACTGCCAAAACTAACGTCTGCCGTCTTGCCATTTGGGTCGGGAATTAAAACCAAATTTAAAGGAGCAGCTGGTTCCCAGAAACGAGTTCCTTTTAGGCTTTTCTCTCGTTCGTACTGTTTTTTAAGAAAGATAGGTTGACTAACACCATCAGCATAACCAAAGTGTTCGACAACTACACCGAACTCATTACTAGGGTTAGTCGTATCGGCAGTATCAAATTTGCGTCGTAAGGTAAGCCCACGCTCGATGGTTCTGACTGTGGCGATATCTTTGAGTTGTTCAAGAATTTTAATTTCCTGAGCGATTAATTCCGCCGGATCATCGTTAGCAAGGAGCAAAACTGCATCAATTGAGTTTTGAAATCCACTTTCCCAGTTACTCGTAGGCGGATCAAGAAGAACTGAGGCACGATTTTTCATTCCTTCTTGAAAAGAATTGGCGTAAAATGGAGCTGTTCGTTTTTGTGGGTTTGCTCCTGTAGGTATTTTGTTTACTGGGATGCCGAGACGAGCATAACCACTAGTACTCAAAGCAAAATGGGTGAATAAACCCGCATCAACTTTCTCTCGTTTATAGCGTTCTGTTCCATCCAATTGGGCTTTAGCTGAAGTAACGTCTAATCTAGCAATCCACTTTTTGACGTTTTCGATCTGATTGGATTTATCGAAGGCGATAAAAATATGGGCAGCATGATCTCGTCCATGCCCGTTAAGGATATTTCCTTGTAAGTCCTTGAGAACATCTGCAATTTTGGGATTATCTTGATCAATTGGCCCTGAATTGGTCGTTAAATCTAATGGCATAGTTATTATATTCTCCGTGTTTTACAATTCTTTAATGCGGATATTGCGGAACTGAACAATTTCGGTGTGGCATTGTAGGGCTATATAACCTTCCCTCTGCTTTGGTGCAGCAATAGTAGTGTTAGATACTTTCTCACCATTCAGAACTACGACAATCGAATCGCCTTGAACAGTAATCTCGTAAACATTCCAAGGCCCATCAGCTGTAAATCTGGGACGGATTACCTTACTCATACCCTGTGCTGCGGGAGCAAGAGTATAAATTGCGCCTGTCTTCTCACGGAATCCCCCAAATATTGATTGAGGATTTCTATCATCTCGATAATTCTTCCCAGTTTCATCGATTTGAATTTCTGTACAAGCTTCATAGAAAGAGTTGTCAAGGGATTTTCCTGTAGGATCTGGGATACGTAAAAATATTCCAGAGTTCGCACGTATAGAAAAGGCTTTCCACTCTAGACGCAGAACAAAATCTTTGAATTGCTTCGGTTGATAATAGAGCAACCCTAAAACACTATCTGCGCCAGCTTTCCCTGCTTCAATAATAGGAGGCTGCCCTAAAGGCTGTAAGGGTGTAAAGTTGGCAGTCCCAACAGAACGCCATACACCAGGAAAATTACCGTTGAAGAGAGATTGAAAGTCACCATCTTTGTCTTCAAAAGGCTTTTCTTCTTGATATCGCTCAGTAATACCTAAAGCTACTTTACGAGCCAGCGCTAACCCGGTAGGTACGGGATTCGCCGAGCCTGCTGTGGGGAACAAGGACTGATCGGCACAATAAGCATTGGCAACATGATGAAAGCGTCCATGCACATCAGTTACAGATGTCTCTGGATTTTCCCCCATCCAAAGAGTACCGCACTCATGATAAGTAGTTCCTAAGCCGTCTTCAACAGCATCAACAAGTACGATATTGGGATTAGCGTTAGGTTCACCCTGTCTTTTGCCAGCTTCTTCAACGGTAACATTGGCTAACCGAGCAATGAATTGGAAAGCTGCTGCCCTCTGTGCATTACGAAGTTTTAATGCCTCGTCCGTTTCTACAAGTTGAACATAGCCTTCTGGGTTGCCAAAACGGTCTTTAGCTGAGGGGCTGGTATCCATCCAACTAGTGTTGGCACTACGTACCCCGCTATATTCTACTGGCGCTTCTTTGTCGCCGAAATCTTCCCCACAAGTTCTTATCCCTACGGTGATCCATTCATTGGCATCTGGCTCACCTTTTAGCTGTTGGGCTTTCTCAAGTAGGTCATCGCGATCGGGTATCATCTGATAAAGAGAGTACTCGGCGTTATTGCCAGCATTGGGTGCTGCGTAAAATTGGAAGTGAAAGCGTCCAGTGAGGTTATTGGAGTTTAAATCTGTTGCTGTACCCTCAATCTGTAAAGCTGCCTGCTGTAAAACTTTATCCTTGAAGATATCTTTTAACAATCCTTCTTCTTCTAACATAGGTAAACTTTCGAGGTGGGTGCGGCGTATCTTCCAAAGATAATTACCTCGGATATGAACCATCAGGTTAGCTCCCATACGTTCTTTTGTAAGTAACGCTGGGCGAGGGAAAGAGTTTCTGGCTATGCGGGTTGAATTGACACAATTAGCGGCTAAAACTACCATACCTTGCTCAGGAACTGTAATGTTTTGAACTATCTCGCCTGCACCAACTGGGTCATTAACAGCAACTCTTATGCCTCGGACAACTCCCTCTTGTGTTTCTAAATTTAGGACAGTAACGTTTGGTACTAAAAATAGATAGCGATTTTGATCATTATTGTTTGACCTTCCTACATCCTCCCGAATCGCACTCAACAAACCAGGTAGACTGCTATATTTATCTGGACTAAACAATCCGGATAATTCAGATTCAACTTTGACTGCGATCGGTGGTTGAAGCACACGATCAATTGAATAACTATCTACTGGGATGTTGAATGGAGTTAATTTACGAGAGCGTTTGAGTAAAGCTTCGTAAAGTCCGCCATAGATAAAGTCCTCTTCTTTGCCACGCCGATCAATATCGTAATCTGCGCCAATTTCTTGAGTGATAAAATCATAGCCCTGTTCGCTCTTCAAGAATGCAGAGACTGAGTTTGGCCACTGAACCAAATCAGCAGTAGTCAAGGAAGGAGACCAACCACCCCAAAAAAGACCTTTCCCACCAACACAACGATGATGAGGTCGGAATTTTCCGGCAAAATCGCGTCCAAATGGAACTCCTTGTCCCTCTGATGTACCATTTGCGTTAATGATTCGATATTGTCCTTCAGGTAGAAGACTGGCAAGAGGTAATTCATAAAGTCCTCCTAATCCCAAAGGTAGGTTTTGGAAATGTTCGTGAATCAAAAATGGGCCTTCTTGAAGAACTAAAATTTTAGGGCGAGGACGACCAGACCCAAAATTCTTTGTTTTGTTATATATATCGGTTGCAAAATATGCGCCATACATTCCCGATCCAACTACAATAACGTCAAAGCCACCTGGTACGGCTGCTAAAGCTTCATCTAGGGTATTGCAAACAAACCTGGAAAGGGCATCACGATTGAATGATGTATCCTGAATACCACCTGGTGCTATTACAGGTTCACCTGATGGATTAAGGAATTTAGCTAATTTTTGTAATGGCATATTGATTATTAGATTGACAACTTGAAATCTATGAAAGCAGTCTTTATGAGAAAACCTACGATGTTATCTACCTCTATTTTTTGATTCTGAGTAACACAATAGACACGTTTGTTGGAATAAATTTTGAGCCTGATTTCATATTGAAATATATCCAAGGGATGAGAATCTACGTTCAATACGTCAAGTCGCTTTGCTTGAATTAAAGACTCAAAAGTAGGGTTCCCCTTAACTGTCTTATCTGCTGATTTTTAGCTATTTATGCAAATTTTAGAAAAATCATCGATTTGTTTTTTGACACAATTTATGTGTTATGGAAGGCTTGTTTGCATGAATCGAAAAAAGATACACCAATACTTGATTGGAGAGGTATATTAGTCTGCTATTTTGTAGATGCCCGGCTTACCTAACTGCATCATGCAGTTAAGCTTCAATTTCACAATGAACTGAATATAATTCCTTTGCCTGACTCATCTTCGGTTCTTATAAAACACAAGATATATAAAAGCGTTTCTTTTTTTTCATCCATAACACTGAAGTTCCCCTATTAATAAAGAGAAGGGTTTGATGAATCGTACTATTTACAATCTTTATAAAGCTACAAATCCACAAATATAGATTCCAGAAAATACTATCACCTTTTTAGCTAGATATTTGATGGTTTTATACTCTGTAAAAATAAAAATAACTTCTGTTGAAATAGACAATTTTACTAATTAGGAAAATCCTTATTTTATCTAAGGATTTTCCTTAGTCTCATATTCACTTTTTTGATTAATGCGTTTTTTAGTAGTATCAAAAGCTTCTATCTACCCAAGTGCTGCATAGCGTAAAACATCATAAATATTCAGTCGTTTCATCAGTTGCAATCGGTGTACTTTGGCTGTTTTAGGACTGATGTTTAATTAGTCTGCAATCTCTTTTGTAGAAAGCCTTTCTTTGATACCCTACCAGAGTCACTCAAAGACAAGATTACTAAACCTTCTCAGACTCGTTCGCTACTCCGACTGGTTAAAACTCCCGATAAGTTAGAGCAAGCTGTTGCGATGGCGTAACCGCCCGCCGTAGGCATCGCAGCCAAAGAAAAACCCTTCCCTACTGCCGCCGATTTTGCCAAAGCAGTACAACAGTTGCACCAACAACTAAACGCGCCGCAAAAAGCGAAAATCCTAAAACGCAACTGTGTAATTCTGTTACTGTCTCATCACAATTGCACCCTCGTTATGGGGATTCGGGAGTGATTGAAGCAGACGCACCAAATCGCTGGCAACAGATTGTTACCTTTGCTGATGGTGAGAGGCTGCTGATTAACAATGGGGATCTAGATGCCCCCAGTGTTCCATTCCCCAGAGAGCGGAACTATCCACCAGAATATACCGAAGCGATCGCAGGACTTAAGGAACAACACCAGCAGGAGTTAGAGCGCTTACAGCAGGAATTGAGGATTGGATTACAGTCAGAAGCCACAACCAGAGCCGAAGAACAAGTAAGTGAGTAAATCCAGTCTCTGCAAAACCTGTACAAGCAGCAGAAAGAGCAAAATATTCAGTTACAGCAGCGTTTGGATGAAATGGAGGGATTACGAAAACTGGAGATTGAAAACCAACAACTCCAGCAGCGCATTCAGGAACTAGAACGTGCTGTACAACAGCATCCGGTTCAACAGTGGAGGAATACCATGACCCAGCAAGCGACTAAAGCGTTGAACAAGCAAGTCAAGCTTGCCTTGGAGAAAACTATTGATTTGCGATCGCCTACGCCATCGCTAGCCCAGGAACCACCAAAGGAAAATGCCCAAGCATGTCTGCGGCTCATGGGCATGGCTTTGAAAAACTTAGCCAGTGCCATGAACAATACTCAGGCATTGGAGGCAGCAGCCCTAATTTTAGGTAGTGACCCGACACCAACTGCGATGGTCGAAGACCCGCCTTCGGCGATCGCATATCGAGCCGAGCAATTAGAAATGCTGGGCAGTGGCGCAAGAGTATGAGGTGATTAAACAAGATTATTTGGTGGAATTGACCATCCAGGAGACTGATTTAATTACCGTACTTCAAACGGCATCTACTGAACTGGAAATAATCGGGCTTGGTTCTATTGTTTCTCATGCTGACCCTTATCGCACTTTGTATGTTGCCAGAGGAGAAGTGATTCAGGATTTGGGAGATGAGGTAATCGTTGCATGGGATCACTTAAAACTGTTGATGGTGTTCAAACACAATACTGTTTAGGGAACCCTATATATATTATTAATAGAAAGTGAGCGATGAAAGCACCTTTTGTTTGCTGGGGTTTGATTAATTTAATGCTGACAGGTGGGATGCTCCTTTGGTGTACCTCTGTGAGTGCCCAGCTAACTCCCGATGGCACCCTCAATACTACTGTCTCCCAAAGCGGTAATAACTTCACCATTACTAATGGTAGTGCCGCCAACAGTAACTTATTTCACAGTTTCCAGCAGTTTTCGGTTCCCACTGGCGGTTCGGCTACTTTTGATTTAGTAAACACGCCCAACATTTCTACCATCTTCAGCCGTGTTACTGGCGGTAATATCTCTAGTATTGATGGCTTGATTCAGAAGATTAACGGCAACAATCCCGTCAGTCTGTTCTTGATCAACCCTAGTGGGATAATCTTTAGAGCCAATGCCCAACTAAACATTGGGGGTTCATTTATTGGCAGCACTGCCAACAGTATTAAATTTGCCGATGGTGCTGAGTTTAGTGTAATTAATTCTGAATCTGCCCCGTTGTTGAGTATCAATGTTCCCATTGGGTTGCAACTGGGTAACAATCCCGCATCAATCACTGTTCAAGGTACAGGACATACCTTGAGGAATGTCAGTGGACTGGCTCTGGTTCCCCCGATTCAGACTCCCAGTTCTACAAAACTGCGGGTAGAGCCGGGAAACACCCTAGCTTTAGTGGGTGGCGACATACATCTAAATGGGGCAAACTTAATCGCTGAAAGAGGACGAGTTGAATTGGGTAGTGTAAGCGGTACAGCATTGGTAAATCTGATACCAACCGCACAGGGCTATACACTGGGATATGGGAATGTACAAAGCTTTGGCGATATTCAACTGGCACAGCGATCGCTATTAGATATCAGCGGCGTGAATGCAGGTTCGGTTCAAATTCAGGGTAGGCAAATTCAATTCACCGATGGCTCTCTGGTACTGGCGCAAAATTTTGGCAATCTCCCCGGTGGTGACATTCGTCTTCAGGCTACAGAGTCCATTAATCTGATTGCCAAAACAGCTGATGGCACAATTCGGAGCGGAGTGCGTAGTGATGCTTTGGGTATGGGAGCTAGTGGGAATATCAGCGTTCTTACTCCCAACTTCACTATCAAATCGGGAGCGGGTTTGAATAGCACAACTCTTGGAGCAGCTCCCAGTGGCAATATTTACATTGATGCAACCACCATTGAACTGTCTGGCTTTTCACCCAATAATCCTGCTGATGTCACCACGGTAAACACTACTACACTAGGCACTGGGAATGCTGGCGATGTTTTCGTCAATGGTAATAGTCTACTAGTATCAAGCGGTGCCTCACTATCTTCGGCTACCTTTGGCAGTGGTTTTAGCGGGAAAGTGACGATTCGTAACACCAACACTACCGTGATGGGAGAAAGTCCCTCTGGACTTTACAGCAACATTAGCTCAACTACATTTGCAACCGGAAGTGCCAAAACGTTGACCCTAGATACTGCGAAATTGCAAATTTTGGATGGAGGAGCAGTTGCCACTACCGCATTTTTTGCAGGGAATGGAGGAGATTTGAGGATCAATGCTACTGAAGCGATCATCATCAGTGGTCAAGGTCGGGCAACTAATAGCAGCATTAACGCCTCTACCATCCGACCCGATCCTTTATTGCGGAAACGATTTGGTCTACCAAATATATTAACAGCGAATGCCGGCACTGTGAGCATTACCACACCGAACTTAACGCTGATGGATGGCGGGACAGTCAGTGTCACCAGTCAAGGTAGTGGAAATGGTGGCAATATTAATATTAGTGCAGCCAGCATCCAATTAAAGAATCAAGGGTTTATTCAAGCACAAACAGAATCCGGTAATGGTGGCAATATTAAATTGTCCACCAAAAACCTGTTGCTTCTGCAAGACAATAGCCAGATAACCTCAACAGCTGGCGGTTCAGGGAATGGAGGTAATATAAACATCAATGCACCCATCATCGTCGGCTTCAAAAACAGCGACATTATTGCCAATGCAGTCCGAGGCAGAGGTGGTAATATTCAAGTCACCACTCAAGGCATCTTTGGGCTGAAGTTTGGCAACCAACTCACTCCTGATAGTGATATTACTGCCAGTTCCCAATTTGGGGTAAGTGGCACGGTTCAAGTTAATACTATCGGTATCGATCCAAATTCTGGTTTAGTCGAATTGCCTGCAAATGTCACCGATCCATCTCAGCAAATTGCTACAGGCTGCGCGGATAGTGAAGGCAGCCGCTTTGTGGCAACGGGACGAGGTGGTGTGCCGCAAAATCCCCTTCAGCAGGTAACGAGCGATCACACTTGGTCTGATATCCGCAATCTGACTGCATACCGCAAAACAGGCGAAGTGATAGCTCAAATACCCACAAAAGAGGTAGTTCTTGTCCAGGCTACAGGTTGGCGACGTAACACACAAGGAAAAATTGAGTTAATTGCAGATAAATCTCCTACTCAGGTGCAACAACCATTAACCTGTGCTGCTGTTCCTAAAAATTAATGATGTTATAAATAATGCCCTGAATGGGAACTCTAACTTTAAATCAGTAAAGTAAGTCTTTTGGTGATGAAAGTCCTACCCTTCAGTGCTGAGATTTCAGACACAGATGCTGGCTCTGAAGAAATGCGTGCTTTGTATTACACCTTATTTAATCCATGCTCCTAAGATTTTTTCGCAATGTTTCCATGTAAATGTAAAACACTGGAGTTAGATAGAGAGTCAATATCTGAGAAAACAGCAATCCACCAACGATCGCAATCCCCAAAGGACGACGCGCTTCTGAACCGACTCCTGTCCCCAGAGCAATGGGAAGTGTGCCAATTAAAGCTGCCATTGTCGTCATCATAATCGGGCGGAAGCGAATCAAGCAAGCGGCATAGATAGCATCAAAGGAATTTTTCCCTTCCTTTCTTTGCGCTTCAATAGCAAAATCCACCAGCATAATCCCATTTTTCTTGACGATGCCTACTAACAAGATAATGCCGATGAAAGAGTAAAGATTTAAATCTACCTGGAAAATCAGTAGCGTCAGTAATGCGCCAAAACCCGCCGAAGGTAAACCGGAAAGAATGGTAATCGGGTGAATGAAATCCTCATAGAGGATACCAAGAATTAGATAGATTACTAAAATAGACACCAACAACAGCACGCCTAAATCGTTGAAAGACTGTTGAAAAGTTTGGGCTGAACCCTGAAAGCTGGTGGTAATTGTTGAGGGTAGTACCTCACTGGCTGCTTGCTTGATAGCATCTGTAGCCTGACTTAGAGACGTTCCTGGGAGGGTGTCAAAAGAGATAGTTGCAGAGGGGAGTTGAGCAACGTGAGTAACTGTGAGCGGGCCGACATTTTGAGTGATATTAGCGATCGCACTCAGAGGAACAAGTTTCCCAGTACTCGATTGCACATAGAGCATCGATAGGGCAGTGGGATCTCGTTGAAACTCCGGTTTCACTTCTAAAATTACATAAAATTGGTCATTTGGAGTATAAATAGTTGAAACCTGGCTAGAACCATAAGCAGCACTGAGAGTTTGTTCAACTTGTTGGGCGCTAATGCCAAGGATTGCAGCTTTGTTATGGTCAAATTTGACTTGGATTTGGGGAGTGCTGAGTTGTAAATCGGTGTCAACGTTCTGGAGTCCTGGTAGGGTTTTGACTTTATCCACAAGTTTAGGAATGTATTGGCGCAAGTCTTGCAGATTTAAACTCTGCAATGTGAACTGATAAGTAGAATTAGTTTGTTGTCCACCGATGGGAATAGCTGGTGGAGAACGAAGGAATGTCTTAACCCCAACTACACGTCTCAACTTGGGGGTTAACTCTTGAATGATTTGGTCAGCATTCAGTTTACGTTGAGAACGTGGCTTGAGCCGAATTGTAATTCGCCCAGAGTTGACTGATGCATTCGGCCCACTTGCACCCACAATCGAGTCAACTGCTTCAATGTTAGGGTCTTGACGAATGATGTCAACAACCTTTTGCTGGTGACGACGCATATCATCAAAAGAAATATCTTGCGCTGCTTTCGTATTCCCCATAAGTTGTCCGGTGTCTTCGGTGGGAATAAAGCCTTTAGGGACAATGACGAACAAATAGACAGTCATTACCAGCAAAATGCCAGAACCGATGAGTGTCATCAGGCGGTATTTTAAGATCGGCTTGAGCGTCCAATCATATCCTTGCAGTAGTAAATCAAATGCTCGTTCTGAGACTCGATACACCAAATTTGGTCTTCGTTGATGGGATGAACGCAAAAAGCGACTGCACAACATTGGGGTGAGACTGAGGGAAACAAAACCCGAAACCAAAATTGCCACAGCGATCGTCACGGCGAATTCATGAAATAATTTACCGATTATTCCACTCATAAACATGATGGGAATGAACACCGCCACCAGGGAGAGGGTCATTGACAAAATGGTGAAACTGATTTCCCTCGATCCTTTCAATGCAGCATTTAGGGGAGATTCGCCCATTTCCCGATAACGGACGATATTTTCCAACACCACGATCGCATCATCCACCACAAAGCCCACAGAAAGGGTCAATGCCATGAGGGAGAGATTGTCTAGGGAGAAGCCCGACAGATACATCGCCGCAAAAGTACCAATGATCGCTACAGGTAGGGCTAAACTGGGTATCAGCGTCGCAGTTGTATCACGTAAGAATAAGAAAATTACCAATACAACTAGACAAACCGAGAGAAGCAAGGTAAATTTTACATCACTGACAGAGGCTCGAATTGTTTGGGAGCGATCGTACATAATTCCCATCTCAATGGATTTGGGAACTTGTTCGCGGAGTGTAGGTAAAAGTTTCTGGATGGCATCAACAATATTTACAGTATTAGCACCAGGCTGTGGCTGTACAGCAAGAACAACTGAATGGCAGTTTGTCACCTTCTGATCGCTATACAAATTTGAGACTTTGACGTTTTGTTCGCTATCAATCACCTGCCCCAAATCCTGAAGTCGCACAGGCGCACCATTTTTGTAGGTTACAATTAACTGGCGATAGCTGGCAGCGTCGGTAAGTTGACCGTTCGCCTGAATTGTATAACTTTTATAAGTGCCAGACAGACTACCTGTTGGTAAATTGACATTTCCTTGTTGGATGGCAGTTTTTACCTGATTTAGACCAATTCCCCTTGATGCCAACTCTCGCGGGTCAACCTGAACCCGGACTGCATATTGCTGTTGACCAAAAACCTGTACCTGAGCAACACCATCAATCATCGAGATTGGCTGACCAACTGTTACCTCTGCATATTCATCTACTGTCGAGATTGGCTGTGTCTCAGAATACATATAGAGGAAGAGAACTGGTGAGACAGAGGGGTTGACTTTGCGGTAAGTGGGCGGGTGAGGCATTCCGGCGGGTAGTTGTCCGGCGGCGGCGGAGATGGCTGCCTGCACATCTTTGGCGGCATCTTCAACTCTGCGGCTAAAGTCAAATTGTAGGGAAATGTTGGTGCTGCCAGTTGAACTGGTGGAATTGAATGAATTTAATCCGGCAATTTCGGTAAACTGTCTTTCTAGGGGTGCGGCGACCGAAGATGCCATTGTTTCTGGGGTGGCACCTGGGAGACTAGCAGAGACAGAAATAAAAGGATATTCAACGTTGGGTAAGGCACTGATGGGTAATAGTACATAACTCATCAGACCGAAGATGAGAATACCAATCATCACTAAGGTGGTCATGACTGGACGACGGATGAAGGGTTCTGAAAGGTTCATGGGTTCTGTTATCCCAGAAATGTGCTAGCGATGCGATTGCTAAATAGCAATACGTTTGGATTAAGGCTTAACTCTTTACGAACCGCAGAGGCGCAGAGGACACTGAGAGAAGAAAGAAATGCTTAACTGAATGTTGAGTTGTAACACAGGAGACAGGAAAAAACGGCTTTAATATCTGGTTTCAACACATAAAACTCTCTTGATTCTCCTCTCTGTGTCCTCTGCGTCTCTGCGGTTCGTTTAAATATCACGATCGCCCCCCTGTAAACGAAAACACCCGCCGGAACTTAACTTGATTAAGCTTCTTCCGCCACGATTCCATATAGATATAGAACACGGGTGTTAAATACAAAGTCAATATCTGAGAAAACACCAATCCACCCACAACTGCAATCCCTAGAGGACGGCGGGATTCCGAACCAGCCCCAAATCCGATCGCAATAGGCAAGGTTCCCATTAAGGCTGCCATTGTCGTCATCATAATTGGACGGAAGCGCACCAAACAGGCTTGATAAATCGCCTCAGACGGTTTTTTCCCTTCTTCTCGCTGGGCAACAATTGCAAAGTCCACCATCATGATGCCGTTTTTCTTCACAATGCCCACTAAGAGAATGATGCCGATGAAGGAGTAAACATTGAGTTCGACATGGAATAATATCAGCGTTAACAATGCCCCAAAACCTGCTGATGGCAAACCAGAAAGAATCGTAATCGGGTGAATGAAATCTTCATAGAGAACGCCAAGGATCAGATAAATTACTAAGATGGCGATCGCTAACAATAAACCCAAACTCGGCAGTGAACTTTGAAATACCTGACTTGCACCCTGAAAGCTGGTGCTAATGCTGGCAGGAATTACCCGATCGATCAGTTTTTGAATCTCTTCGTTGGCATTTCCTAAGGACACACCGGGGGCGAGGTTAAAGGAAATGGTGGCGGCGTTCATCCGACCGTTATGATTGACCATTAACGGGCCGACTCCCTGAGATAGTTTGGCGAATGTCTTCAGAGGAACTGCCACTCCAGTGCTGGAGTTAACATACAATGTCAAAAGAGCGTTGATATCCTCCTGATACTGTGGTGCTAATTCCAAAATTACCTGATACTCATTGGTCGCTGCATAGATGGTTGACACTTGATAGGAACCGAAGGCACTTCTGAGGGTATTTTCGATTTGCTCGGCGGTAATACCATAAGTTGAGGCTTTATCGCGGTCAATGTCAATTTGAATCTGGGAAGCAAATTGTAAATCACTGTTGACATCCTGGAGTTCTGTCATCTCCTTCATCTTGGTAACAAGTTGGGGAACATACTCCTGTAAGGGTTTGACATCAGAACTCTGAAGTGCAACTTGATAAAGTCCTGTACTTTGTTGAGCGCCAATGGGAATCGCTGGCGGATTTTGTAAGAATACTTGGATGCCTGGAACAGTGGCAAGTTTGGTTCGTAAATTTTGCACGATTTCATCGGCCCCTAGTTGGCGCTGCGATCGCGGTTTTAACCGAATAAACAAACTTCCAGAATTGGCTGCAACTGCTGCCCCACCTCCACTAGCACTGGCTCCCGCCCCGATATTGGAGTTGACTGCATCTACATTTGGGTCTTGGCGAATCAGGTTAGCAACTGTCTGCTGATGTTGGACAAGATTATCGAAGGACGCATCCTCGGCTGCTTGGGTAATACCTGTAATTTGTCCTGTATCTTCGCTAGGAATAAAGCCTTTGGGAACTATCATCAACAGCCCAACTGTCACCGCCAATAAAAAGACAGATAAAATCATCGTGGTGCGGTGATATTTTAAGACTTTTTTGAGACTCCAATCGTACAAACCGAGGAAGCGATCGAAGACATATTCAGAAGCTTGATATAACCGACTTTGATTAGCATGATTTACAGGACGCAGAAAACGGCTGCACAACATGGGAGTCAAAGTCAAAGACACAAAACCAGAGACGAGAATTGCAACTGCGATCGTCACAGCAAATTCATGAAATAATCGCCCTAGTACTTCACTCATGAACAACATGGGGATGAAGACTGCAACCAAAGAAAGGGTCATCGACAGAATTGTAAAACCAATTTCTCTCGACCCATTCAACGCCGCTTCTAGGGGAGGTTCCCCCATTTCGATATGACGGACGATATTTTCTAGCATGACGATCGCATCATCCACTACGAAACCCACCGAAAGGGTCAACGCCATCAGTGACAGATTATCTAGTGAGTAGTGCAGCAAATACATCACTGCAAAAGTGCCAATCAGCGAAACGGGTAATGCCAAACTAGGAATCACCGTCGCCGAGAGGTTCCGCAAAAATATGAAAATTACTAAGATAACTAGAGCGATCGTCAGAATCAACGTAAATCTGACATCATCTACTGAATCTCGAATTGATTGAGACGCATCATAGAGAACTCCAATTTCCACGGATGCCGGAATCTGCTCTCGTAACTTTGGCAGCAAATTCTTAATCGTGTCTACGACTTGTACCGTATTGGTTCCGGGCTGTCTTTGAATGGTGAGAATAATGGCGCGGGTATTGTTGTACCAGCTTGCTACTTTGTCATTTTCTACACTGTCAATAATCCTACCCAGTTGATTAAGATAGATGGGCGTTCCTTCTTTATAAGACACAATCAGTTGGCGATAAGCAGCTGCATCCTCAAGTTGCCCGTTAGTCTGGACTGTAAAATTCTTATGATTACCCGAAAGACTGCCAGTAGGTAAATTGACGTTTCCCTGTTGAATCGCCGTCGCCACCTGATCTAACCCAATTTGCCGCGCTGCCAATTGCTGAGGATCGAGTTGAATTCGAGCGGCATACTTTTGGGAACCGTAGACAGCTACCTGTGCCACCCCATTGATTGTAGATAGCTTTTGCGCCAAATAAGTCTCGGCATAGTTATCTACCTGTGAAAGCGGCAGAGTGGGAGAATCAAGATAAAGGTAAAGAATTGGTTGATCTGCGGGGTTAACCTTGCTGTAGGTGGGAGGATTGGGTAAATCCGTCGCAATTTGCCCCGATGCTCCTGATATGGCTGCTTCTACATCCTGCGCTGCATCATCAATGTTGCGACTCAAGTTGAATTGTAGTGTAATTTGAGTCTGTCCCAGAGTGCTAGTTGAATTGAGCGAATCGAGTCCAGCAATGCTGGAAAATTGCTTCTCTAAGGGACGGGCAACCGATGCTGCCATTGTTTCGGGGCTAGCTCCCGGTCGGGAGGCGCTTACCTGAATTGTCGGATAATCCACACTGGGTAAATCGCTGATTGGCAGCAAGCGATAACTCATGAAACCGAAGATCAAAATCGCCGTCATCACCAGAGTCGTCATGATCGGGCGACGGATAAATGGTTCTGAGAGGTTCATGATTCACCCCCTTGCTCCCTGCCCCCTGCCCCTCTTCCTCTTCTAGACTTCGAGGAATTTCCATTTGAGTCATTGCCGCCTGTTTTAATGCGGATTTTGCTCCCCGAAACAAGATTCGCTTGACCATCGGTGACAATTTTATCGCCTGGTTGCGGCCCTTTCTCAACCACGTCTAGTCCATTAATGGTGCTGCTAATTGTAACTGGGACATTTTGCACCGTCATGTCTGGCTTAACTACAAAGACAAACTGGCCATCCGGGCCATTCTGCACGGCTTGAGAAGGTACAACCGTTGCATTGGGTTCTTCCGTAAGCGTTAGCGTTGTGTTCACAAATTGACCGGGAAACAAGTGTCCCTGAGTGTTATCAAAGTCGCCAATCAGTTGAATTGTCCCTGTGGTGTTATCAACCGTATTATTGACAAATGTCAAAACACCTGGTGCGGGATGAGCTTGATCGTTGGGGAATGTCACATCTACCTTCAGCTTGCCATTCTGCATATACTTTTGTACCTGGGGCAGATTTGTTTCGGGAATGGAAAAAGCAACTTGAATCGGGCGAATTTGGGTCAGGGTAACAAGTGGAGTCGTGCTGTTAGCTTGTACCACGTTGCCCAAAGTCACCAAAATATTGCCAGCGCGGCCATCAATCGGCGCATAAATTTTGGCGTAAGATAATTGCACTTTGGTATTGTCTAATGCTCCCTGGTCGGAACGGACAACGGCTTGAGCATTAGCGATCGCAGCTTGATCGCCTTTGACAACTGCGCCAGCATTAGTCAGCGCCACGCGATCGCTTTTCAAAACTGCTTCAGCATTAGCGATCGCTTCTCGATCTGCTTGCAGAGTTGCTGTAGCCGATTTGCTGTTAGAAACGTATTGCTGTGCTTGATCTAAACTAATCGCGCCCTTTTTGTACAATGCACTATAGCGATCGCTCTGTCCCTGAGCAAATTCTGCTTGGGCTTGATCCTTGGCCAAATTAGCTTGGGCTTGTCGCACCAAGGCTTGGTCTTTAATTAAAGTGGCTCTCGCTTGGTCTACCTGACCCAAGTCTCTGGCTAATGCATCTCTGGCTTGCTGTACCGAAGCTTGGTCTTTGGCAACAGTTCCTTGAGCTTGCTGGATTGCAGCAGTTTGCGATCGGTCATCCAGGGTAAACAAAAGTTGTCCCTTTTTCACATCTTGACCTTTCTTAAAATAAACCCCAATAATCCGTCCGCTAGCTTCGGGCGTAATCGATACCGTAGAACCCGATTGCACATTACCGATCGCCTGCAATTGCACTGGAACCGTTTTTTGTGTCACCATTGCCACAGTTACAGGTGTCACTTGCTGTTTATTACGTCCAGATTTTTCAGTTTTGTCTGACTTGGCTGCACTTGTATGGATACCAAAAAAAACCAACCCAGTCAGCAACAGCACGCCCAAAATTACCCAAGTAATCTTTTTCTTTTTTGGCGATCGCGGTAACCTCGGCTCTATACTGTTCTCGTTTTCAGTCAAACTTTCATTAGCAATTTCATGGTTCATCAGAACCTCCACTGGATTTTAGTTTATTAAAAACATAATTCAGGAGTCAGAAGCCAGAATTCAGTATGATAGGACTTACGTAAAATATCTCTCAAACTCCCATTTCTCCGTGTCCTCTGCGCCTCTGCGGTAGCCTGCGGCAAGCCACTTCTCTACGAGACGCTACGCGAACGTGTCTACGTTATTTCGTAATAATTTATTCTGAATTCTGAATTCTGCCTTCTGAATTCTTTTTCAATAGTTAACTTAACTGCTGCTGTAAAAGTTTGAGAGCTTGTTTTTCTATCTGCCGCACTCGTTCTCGACTAATACCCAGACGCTGACCAATCTGTTGTAGAGAAAGTTCTTCTCCATCTGCCAACCCAAAGTGCAAATTTAATATTTCTTGTTGTTGGCGAGACAAATTTGATAATAAACTTTTAACCTCCTGATTGAGAGATTCTTCTGTGATATAGCTACTAGAAGAATATCTATAATCTTCTATTAAGTCTTGTAATCTTAAATCTTTTTCTGAGCTAACTCGAATATCGAGAGAGATAGTTTGAGTAGCCAAAAGCAGAAATTCTCGAATCTGACTAGGTTTTAAAGAAAGTGCATTAGCAATTTCCGCACTGGTGGGAATACGACCCAGTGTTTGAGATAACTCTCGCTGAACACGCTTAATTTTGTTTAATTTTTCATTGATGTGAATGGGTAATCGAATCGCCCGTCCTTGCTGGGCGATCGCTCTGGTAATTCCTTGACGAATCCACCAGTAAGCGTAGGTTGAAAACCTGTATCCTAGAGCCGGATTGAATTTCTCAACCCCTCTTTCTAAACCTAATGTACCTTCTTGAATTAAGTCCATCAGTTCTAAGTTACGTCTCTGATATTGCTTGGCAATTGATACCACCAGCCGGAGATTAGCCGTGATCATTTTCTGCTTGGCTTTTTTCCCTTGATTTAGCTGCTGAAGTAGTTCCTGTTCGCTTAACTGTATCTGGCTAGCCCATTCTGACAGCGTGGGTGTACGCTTTAATTCAACAGCCAGTTTTTCTGATTCAGCAAGTATTATCATCATCTGCTGAATTTCTTGGGCAAAAATAATTTCTTGCTCCTGGGTTAACAGAGGTATCCTGCCAATTTCTTTCAGATAAGCACGGATTGTATCAGTTGTAGCTTTGTTTGTGTTACTAGCTTTAGTATCTGAGAATGTTAAGTTACTCATAGTGAGTTAGTCTCTGCCTATTAATTAGGGTCTTTTGGATTAGGAAAAAATCGCAGATAGTGACTCGAAGAACCATAAAGATTTTTATAAAAAAACCAGGTATCAAGCACTAGCTCTAAAAGAGCAATCAACACCCAAATTGCTAGAGAAACAATTACAGGTAGACTGAGATCGGGAAACTTTCTTTGCAAATCGATAATTCCAAATAACAGCAAAAACAGGAGCGAAACTCCTAGAAGAAATGACAACTTAACGATCGCGAGAATAAAACGGCTGATCTCCAGAATGCGA
Source organism: Desmonostoc muscorum FACHB-395 (assembly GCF_014698035.1). Lineage (GTDB taxonomy): Bacteria > Cyanobacteriota > Cyanobacteriia > Cyanobacteriales > Nostocaceae > Nostoc > Nostoc muscorum_A. Next base: position 44,445 of record NZ_JACJSF010000007.1, on the reverse strand, counting down.
TTGTAAAGTCTGGAAAATCCCTCCAGGATTTCTTCCATATTATTGATGACAAGTAAAATTTGTTGTCGGTGTAAATGAGTAGCTAATGAACATTCTGGCTGCACTTGCGCCCATTCATCTTCATTCTTGAAATTATCTAAAAGCTTTTCTACAGGTAGCATCTGGGGACTATTTGCCCAGATTGGAAAATCCTTTAAATGCAACGGAACTAAATAGTTAATTAGTGCTATTAGAGTTTGATCCAAATTACTTAGTTCGGTGGGAAGAGACTGAGTTAGACGAATGAGTTGGTCAATCTGGATCTGAAGTGTATAGTAATCTTCATGTCGTCTTTGAGCGATTAGCTGACTAGTAAAGGTGAGGAAAACAATTAATACCCCCAATAAAGCAGCTAACGATTGGGATACAGCAGAAAAGAATTCAATTGCCACCTGTTTAGGCACTGTCAACCAAGGGGCATTTTCCCGCATCGCAAAAAGCAGGGTAGCAACAAATACAACTCCTACGATCACTAGCTGATGGTGGGTAACAGTAGTTATTACTGTCCGCACTAAAGCAGTATTACTCAGTTTAACCAAGGTTTGCAAACCTGGAACTGGTTCACACATTTGAAGTCGTTGGGGTTTGCGGGTTGACATGATTGAAAGTGACGATGGTAGATATTGTCAAAAGTATCCGTATACTTATTTCTCACCCTGCAAACTCACACTATTGGCCCCGGACTGAATCAATTTACTCAGGTCGGCAACGGCGCTAGCATACTGAGGATCGGCTAATGTCCCCAAGGTTTGGTTTTCCACTAATGCTTTCTGTTGTGCCTCGCTTAACTCCACGTTAATATCTGGTGCAATGCCGACATGATTGATATCTCGACCTTTCGGTGTGTAGTATTTGGCGATCGTTAGTTTCAGCCCCGAACCATCGTCCAGTGGCTCTACAGCTTGGACTAAACCTTTCCCGAAAGTGCGAGTCCCTACTAACGTGGCGCGCTTATCATCTTGCAGCGCTCCTGACAGAATCTCGCTGGCGCTCGCAGATCCCTTATCGACTAGTATCACTAAAGGTTTGTTGGTAAGAGGATGTCCCGACGCATTATAGCTATCTTTAACTTGATCTCGATTTACCAAAGACACGATTGCTCCTTGCTTTAACCACATACTGGCAATTTGCAAACTCGCATCCAGCAGTCCACCTGGATCGGAACGCAGATCCAAAACGTAGCCTTGCACCTGTTGTTTTTCTAGTGCTTCAATTGCCCGATGCATCTGGGCAGGTGCAGTCTGCGTAAACTCTGGTAAACGAATATAACCAATCTTACCCGCTGCCGTCGTTTGGGTGTTGTAAGTTACAGGGTGGATAGCAATATTTGCACGGGTAAGCTTGAAAGTTTGGGATTGGCTACCCCGTTTAATCGTGAGTACTACTTTGGTTCCCACCGGGCCCACAATCCGCTTAACGGCATCCTCTATTTTCATTCCCTGAGTTATTTGACCGTTAATTTGGACAATTAAATCACCCGGCACAATACCTGCTTTAAAAGCAGGCGTTCCTTCAATTGGGGCAACAACAGTTAAAGCTTTAGTCTTTTCATTCTCTGCCAGTTCCAGCCCTACACCACTAAGGTTGCCAGAAATATCGCTATTTAGGGCTTTAAATTCTTGGGGGTCGTAAAACTCCGTGTAGCGATCGCCTAATTTAGCCACCATTTCTTGAATTGCACCATAAGCCTCTTTCTTAGAACTATAGGAGCGGCTAAGATACTGCTGTCGAATTGCTTTCCAATCTTGATGGTTAAAGTTGGCATCAACATAGTTTTTATCTAGGATTTGCCACACCTCATCTACTAGCTTTTGAGAGGTAGCTTGAGTTTTACCTAGAACTTTAGAAGTGTAGAGACTAGTTCCTGCCAGGATTGTGGCAATAACTGCGAGTTCTATCCTGACGATCAATTTTTGCTTGAACATATTTTAATTATTGAAGAAGAATACAGAATACAGAATACAGAATACAGAATCCAGAATTCACAATTTAGATAGAATTCATTCTGAATTCTGACGACTGACTCCTGAATTCTGTTTGATAAAACTACTACGAATTATCTTGAGATTACCCTTTACGGCGGGGATAGGCAGTCTTAAAAATATCCTGAATTTTAGTCTTTTGTTCAGCCGTGAGATTCAGACTGAACACTGCTTTACGCATTTTTTCACCTTGTTGCAATTTCGCTGACAATTCCTTTACTTGATCTGGAGTCAGAACTGCCTCAACTTGTTGGCGAATTGCTTCGCGCTTCTGGGCGCGTTCCGGCGTATTCGCTCCAGGAGAGCTTGGTGCAGTAGTGTTGGTATCAGACACCTTTGTCCCAGAGTTATCACTTTGAGAGATATCGGGAGACTTAGAACTGGTGCAACCTGTCATTCCTCCAATGAGGATAGTTGCAAATAAAAGAGTTGGTAAAATTATCTGTTTTTTAATCATTGACTTCTCTGGTTTTTGTTGTATGTAATACGGGTGCTTATCTGAGAGAATGTTTAAAAAGTTGCTACTTGGCTTACACCAGCTAATCTTAAAAGTCGGGATAGATTTGTGCATGAGCTAGAATTCCTAACCTGACCAGTAAAAAAGTACTCAAGTTATTGTGACTTTTTTCCTAATTTAGGAATGCTTAATCAGTCGGAACGGCTCTATTCATACTAGAGAGAGATTCGTTATATAGAAAGAAGAGTTTCATTCTAAAATTGTGAAAATACCTATGGTTTTGTTAAAAAGGCCATTGAGTTGGAACAGTTCTATGGTTCTCTTAACCTACCCATCGTTTCGTCTGTTGCTTTACCTAGAGTGGCTGTTATTAGCCACGGCAGTGTTCATGGAAGTTGTGCTGCCGTTTGAGTTGTCCTGGTCGTTGCTGTTAAGAGTTGTTGCGATCGCAACTTTCAGCTTGATGGGTTTGAGACTACCGATGGTGAAGCTGGAAACAAAATTATTTTATACAGCCCTAGAATTCGGTTTAATTTTGCTGCCAACAACTCAACATAGCTTATCTAGTCGCTCCGTTTTCCTGCTGTGTCTAGTATTGGTGATGCGGAGTTGTCTAATATTTAAGCGATCGGGACAGTTGCTTGTCTTGGGTTTATCTCTGCTTACTTATGGAACACTGGTTTTATCAAGACCGATTGTACCTGATAAGTTTATGAGAGAAAAGCTGATCGCTATGTCTTTGGATTGGCGATTAAGTAATATATTATTGTTTAGCCTAACGTTAGTATTCGCTTTATTGTTAATCAATGCTCTGCTTGCAGAGCGCCAAAGTCGAGAGCAGTTAGAAATTGCCCATCTGCAATTAGAGATCACTAATCAACAACTGTGTCAGTATGCGCTACGGATTGAAGATCAGGCAACCTTGCAGGAACGCAATCGAATTGCCCGCGAAATTCATGATGGGTTAGGACACACTCTAGTTGCCCAAACTATTCAGATTAACAACACCCTGTTGTTCTGGGAATCAAATAATGACAAAGCATTAACATTTCTCAAACAGGCAAAGGAATTGGGCGCTGAGGCGCTGCTAGAAATTCGGCGATCGCTTTCTCTTTTACGTTCAAATCCTTTGCAAGGACAATCTCTCAAATCAGCTATTGAAAAGCTGCTGACAGATTTTCACCAAACCACAGGTATTGAACCATCCTGTAAAATTAACGTGCCGCACACTTTACCAACAGAAGTAAACACTGCACTATACCGTATTGTGCAAGAATCGCTGACAAATATTTGCAAACACGCTCAGGCGACAAGTGTCACCGTTGGACTACTGGCTCACGCTGGGATGATTCATCTGTCAATCGAAGATAATGGAAAAGGATTTAACCCCACTCAAAATACAACCGGATTTGGGCTACAAGGGATGCGAGAACGGGCGGTTGCACTGGGCGCTCAGTTGAATCTCCAGAGTCAACTAGGAACAGGTTGCTGTATTTCTGTTTGTTTGCCACTATCAAAGCTGTTGGTGTTTTAGTATGATTCAGATTTTATTAGTTGACGATCAGCATCTTATTCGCCAGGGACTTAAGAGTATGCTTGAGTCGAATGCAGAGATTCAGGTAATCGGTGAGGCGGAGAATGGTCAACGGGCACTCGAACAAATTCCCACACTGCAACCTGATATCGTGCTTATGGATGTTCGAATGCCTGTAATGGATGGAGTTGCCACAACAAAAGTGATCGCTCAACAATATCCTGACATTAAGGTTCTCGTCCTGACCACCTTTGATGATGATGAGTATGTTTTCCAGGCGATGCAGGTGGGTGCAAAGGGCTATTTGCTCAAGGATACTGAACCTGATGAACTAATGTTGGCAATTCGAGCCGTCTATAAGGGACAAACTCTACTAGGTCCAGGATTGTTTGAGAAAGCACTTATACCGATTGCCGTACCTGTGCCATCCGTGGAACCCCCTCCAGAATTGGCGCAACTTACACCCAGAGAATTAGATGTGTTGCGGTTAATTGCTTCTGGAGCTAATAACCGTGAAATTGCTGAATCCCTGTTTCTTTCAGAAAACACTGTTAAAAATTATGTTACCAATATTCTGAGTCGCTTAAGTTTGCGCGATCGCACTCAAGCCGCTTTGTTTGCCCATTCGTTGTTTAGTGGACTTAAATAAATAAGTTAGCTTGCTCATAAATGACTGGTACCAGCAAAAAAGCTAGAATAATTTACAGATAGGTTTTAAATTATCCATCTGCTTCGGAACTTTTTCGCTTACTGGGTTAGCCATACAAATTATCAGCGATCGCCACCTTCAATACATTGAATTTTATATCTGTCCGGCTGCTAATACTAAGTCTGCGGTCAAATCCAGGGCAGGGAAAATCACTGATCTAATAATCTCCGTCCCCTGAAACACAGATTCTTCATATAATCCATCTACCAGAGTTAGTAGGGTTATTTGGGCTTTCTGGGCATCAACAATCCAGTATTCAGGGATACCCCGTGCTGCATACTCAGAGCGCTTATAGCGGTAGTCTCTATCCTCATTTACCTTTCCTGGGGACACAACCTCAACTACCATTACTGGCGAAGGCATCTCTGGGGTGATTGTAGCCCGTCCGAGAGCCATCGCTTCTAATAACTCCTGCGTTAAGATCATCAAGTCAGGCAGTCGCACACGAGTCCGGTTGCCTATGACCACAAGTTCCGTATCTTTATGACGGATGAGTTGAATCGGAACAAACTTGAGAAATTGTGACAGTAGATAAAGAGAGATTAAGTTATTTCTATCGCTTTCTGGTGGCATTTGAACCAACTCTCCATCCACAAGTTCGTACTTAGTATCTGTGCCATCATCATAGGCAAGGTACTCTTCAAGGGTAAGTTTCTTGACTGCTGTGGTCATAAACCCTTTTTTTACTCTCTAAACTTATATTTTACTAATTTTTGGATATTTCAACACTGGCATATTCCAATACTCTCCCAAGCTCCCAACATTACGCTATCTCTACCAATATTTCTTTGCCGTTGGTGAATTGGATGAATTCTGAACAAATATTCTAAACTTCGGTTGACTTGTCAATAACGAATCGTTAAGATTTAAACAAAATTTTGGATACTCAATTACAGCTATGCTTCGTCTCAAGTCAATTTGTGTGTTAATGCTGGCAACATCAGCATTAAGCCTCATCTCTCACCCCGTTAAAGCTGCTTTAATTAATTTTAATTGTAACTAGATTAGTTTCAGTAATTATATTGTAAACTTTCGTTAGATATATGTGGTTAAATTTACATAAATTCCCACATTCAGAAAATATATTGTAGTGGTTGAGCGATCGCTGAAAAAATCTCATAGCCCTACAAGTATCATTCAGCGAGGGCATCGTCCTAATTAACCTGGTAGATAGTGCTGTTGACTGCTACTAACTTGGCGATTGAGAGAGACAGAATCAGCAGCAGATATACCAGAGAAATATCCGTCTTTTGAACCACAAGAAGCAATTATCCCCGCTAATTAGCTTGCGAAATAGAGCTTCTGCCGCCAGCCTTGAGGAGGGTTTCAGTACTTCCCGTGAAAAGTTCAGATGGGGTAAGGGTTATAAAGAATTATAACTTTGTTTTAAATGAAATACTTACAGAATAAGGCTTTCAAGGATTTTGAGCCAGGTTTTCCATAAAAATAACCGAAAAACTCTGAAAAGATTGTATTGTTATTATTCATTACATCAACATCGTCGCTATGAAAAATCTGTTGCCATTGTTCTTGAGTGTTATTTTATTAAGTAGCACATCAAGTTGTAATAAAACTAATACCAAGACTGACAATACTTCTAGTAACAATAAAACTGCCCTCTCTGAAGGCACATCTAGTCAACCAAATAATCAACAAATATCTGTACCTGCTGGAACAAGTTTTGAGACTGTTCTTCAACAAGAGATATCTACGAGTAAAAGCCAAAATAATGACCGCTTTGTTTTAGAAATCAAGAATTCCTCAACCGGAGTCAATAAAGTTCTTCAAGAAGGTCAAATACAGGGACACCTGGAAGATGTAGTCAAAGCTGCTAAAGGAAAAAAAGCAAGTTTACATTTAGTTTTTGATGATATTTCGCTTAAAAATGGTTCATCTTATCCCATTGATGCAACTTTAGTAAACACCAAGTTAGAAACAAAAACCAAAGGTAAGTTCATTCAAAATACAGGGATTATTTTAGGTGGTACAATTGCAGGTCATTTTCTTGGTAATCAAGCCAAGTTCAAGCATGGTGGGCTAGCAGGTGGTGCTGCTGCGGCTGCTTTTGTTTTGTCTAGCCCTGGTGGAGAAGTTGCCCTTAAAAAAGGTACAAATATTAAACTTCAATTGAAATCTGCTATTGGTACTACTCAATAGACCATCAGCTATGTCCCACTTCATAACTTGAAACTCTTGCTATGACTGGGTAGAGGGATATAAGGTTTGTATGGTAATTTCCGCAGATGAGGAATATTTTGTATGGTGTTAACGTGCCAGAAAAGATTGACTCAACCAATATCCAATTGTCCCAAATATAATTATTGATGTTACAGGCATAAACCATACCCCTAAATTGGGATTTTCTGTAGTCGCTAAATGGAATATTTGCCATTCAATGTAAACAAATATCCAAACCATCTCACTTTTTAACCAATCCAACATTGAACAAGCAATTTGATACTGCTGCAAAGCATTTTGTTCAGTAATTACAACTGGATAATTAAATGTATTGGGATAACGACTAATAAATGTTAAAAGTCCATAAATTGCTAAACCGACAATTGGTAAGAGCCACAGAACTTTTTTGCTCCCCCAACCATCGGCTTGTCCATCAAATCCAAAGTGGACAGGTATAGTATCGGGTAATGTTGACCAAGCGTAAATAGCGATGCCGAATAATCCTACAAGTCCTACCAGTGCGCTCAAGTTTAGCATCTGTGCCGAATGGAATCCAGGAATTACAATATCAGGTCTAGCATAAATAATGCCAAATAAATTTAGCTTATTAGCTTATATCCCCCGAATTATATTCGGGGGATATAAGCTCAAAGTTGCGGCGAATTCGGGGCAGAATTCGGGGTTTGACTTCTTGCAGGAATGCTGGGATGATGATCAGGCTTTGCAGATTGTGATTAAAAAGCTTTTGGCGAAGTTTCCACAGTGGGGAATTGCTTGTGCGGATGGGGTGTTGGTGGATTAGTGCGATCGCTTTTGTCTGAAGTAGAAAGCTCAGTTGGAATACTGCCTTCTCCCTTTTTTACGGGGCTTTGGGTTTGACAAACTTTAGGGTCATGCGATCGCTCTCTCCAATAGTAACGAAGCGTTCCCTGTCCTTTTGACCTTGGCTCAAGGTGGGAGGTAGTGTCCAGACTCCGCCCGGATAGTCCTTAGTATCTTTTGGGTTGGCGTTAATTTCTGATTTGCTCACCAATTTGAAGCCTGCTTTTTCCACAGCAATAATTACCTCATCTTCAGACATATAGCCAGTTTTTATACTCTCTTGTAAAGAAACGCCCGGTTTGGCGCGGTGTTCTTCCACTCCCAGAATTCCCCCTGGCTTGAGTGCTTTGTAAGCCGCCGCGTAAACCTGCTCGACATAGCCAGCACTGACCCAGTTGTGAATATTGCGGAAGGTAACAACCAAGTCTACAGAGTTGTCTGGGGCTAAGGTAAGTTCGTTTGGAGGATTGATTGGAACCACTTTGACCTTACCAAAAATCTCTGGATTAGCTGCTAGCTTCTGTTGAAAAGCCAAGGTGGGTTTGCTACTGGCAGAGTTAGTAACTATGAGTTGTCCCTTTGATGCTAGAAATGGGGCTAATATCTCGGTATACCACCCACTCCCTGGCCATAATTCAACCACAGTCATGTCGGGGCGTAAACCAAAGAATTTTAGAGTTTCGGCGGGGTGACGGTACTTGTCGCGATCGCTATTTGCAAGGGAGCGATGACTGCTAGTAAGTATGGTTTGGAGTGTTGTTGTGCCATCGAAAGTTGGGGATTTTCCGCTCTCGTTAGCTAGAACACTGGCGGGTAGCACAGATACCAATATAAATAAAGCTAGAGTCAGGGTTTTTAGCAAGCTTTGGCGGTTTATAGAATTTTGTCTCATAAATAAATGTTTTTTCTCCTTTCCGTCAGCATAAAGGCAAATAGCCCCTTCTAATCGTGTTATGCCTGATTCTTCAGGTTGTTTATCGAAACAGAATTCTGACCGAAGAGGAGCGATGGCGCGAAACGCCAGCCAGAGGCGATCGCCCAAACAGATAACTCATAAAAGTTAGCTTTTTTCTGGTGGATCTACTTATAATAATTCCAAGATTTACCAATTACCCCCCCATCACTTATGGCAATACTTCAACTGATTGAACCTGAAGTTAAAGATTTGGGTGGGTTTGTTGCTCGCCGCAGTTTGCCATATCCTGATCGTCAAATGGTTGGGCCGTTTATCTTCTTTGATCATGTTGGCCCCTCTATTTTGCCACCCAACAAAGGCATCGATGTCCGACCACACCCTCATATCAATCTCGCCACCGTAACTTACCTCTTTGATGGTGCTTTGATGCACCGTGATAGTTTAGGCACTGTGCAGGAAATTCAACAGGGTGCTGTAAACTGGATGACGGCAGGAAAGGGGATTGTACATTCGGAGCGATCGCCAGACATTGATCGTCAAAAAGAAACTACCATTCATGGCATTCAAACCTGGGTCGCCTTGCCTGTAGAATACGAAGAAATCGATCCAAGCTTCACTCACTATCCTGCCCAAACCCTTCCTACCTGGGAAGAGAATGGCGCTATCATCAAACTCATTGCTGGACAAGCACTTGGGTACACCTCACCAGTCAAAGTTTTCTCACCTATTCTCTATTTAGATGTAATACTGTCTGCCAATGCTCACTTTACTATCCCCACTGGTTATTCAGAAAGGGCAGTATACAGCGTCACAGAAGGTTTGAGCATTAATGGGCAACTGCTAGAGCCATATCGCCTTGCCATCCTAGAACCAGCAGATGAAATCAGGGTTTCTGCTGCTGCTCCAGCTCGGTGTATTGTTATTGGTGGTGAACCATTGGGTACACGCTACAAATGGTGGAATTTTGTTTCTAGCCGACCAGAGCGGATAGAGCAAGCAAAAGCCGATTGGCAAGATTGCCGCTTTGCTAACGTTTCAGAAGAAACAGAGTTTATTCCACTGCCAGAAGTGGTGACAGAGGCTAATCCCTTCTAGTACCAGTATGGCGTTGCGGGTAGGCGATCGCAAACCTAATTAAAAAAGTTGAATATATTAATTTGATGATAACTAGCTTCTCTTGGACTAAACAGTGGTATCCAATAACTCCCGTCAGCTATCTGGAACCCTCTTATCCGACCCCCATCACTTTGCTTGGAAAAAAACTGGTAATCTGGAGAGACAAACATCAAAATTGGGTAGCAATGGATGATAGTTGCCCCCATAAATTGGCGCAGTTATCTTTAGGAAGTATCAATGAAAATGGAAACCTAATGTGTCGTCATCATGGTTGGTGTTTTGATGAGACGGGAAAATGTACAAATATTCCGATGTTGAGTGATGAAAAGGCTTTAAAAGCTGCTTGTAATAGTGAGCGATCGCAAGTAACAACATACCCTACTCAAGTGTTACAAGGATTACTATGGATCTGGGCAGATGATAGTCCTACTTCTTTTGAAGATAGCACTTCAAAACAACCTGCTCTGATGCCAGAATCTCAAATTGATAGCTCGTTAACCGATTGGTTTATGTCAGAAGTTCCTGTTGGTTACACTGTCTCTGTTGAAAGTAGTTTTGATCCTTCTCACGCTCAATTTTTGCATGAAGGAATTGCTGGATTTTCTCCAAAAAGAGCAATACCTATACAAAATTTTGAAGTATTTGGAGAAATATCTGCTGGAGATGGTTTTACGTTAAAACATTCTGGTTACAATATTTTTAACAAAGATATGGATGCGACTAGGAAGTTCACTCCACCCTGTTCTAATACAACAAGCTATAAATATTCTAACGGTAAATTTGCTTTATTTCAGTTGTATTTTGTGCCCACCAAGTCAGGTTATTGTAAGCAAATTGGTAAATTTATTGCTGATAGCCCTCCACAAAAAGGTAATTTCTGGTTTGAGCTTCTGCCCAAATATTTACAAACTGGGTTAAAACATTCATCTAGCTATAAGTTGAGTAACCAAGATTTATCAATGATGCACTCTCAAGTTGTTAACGAATCTGTGGTGAATAGAACTTGGCAAAAGTCATATTTTATGCCTTCAGTAGCTGATGTTGGCATCGTTACTTTTCGGAAATGGTTAGATGAATTTGCCGGTGGTAAACCTGCATTGCAGGGAGTAGCAGAAGCACCTTTTCAAGAATTAAGTGATGAGCAATTATACGATATCTGGCACAGACATACAAAGCATTGCCCTAGTTGTCGGCAATCTCTAGCTTTGATAGATAAAGTCAAAAGTTTTTGTCAAAATTTGACGCTAGTATTGACGATTTTAGCATTGTTACTAATCGTAATTAATCTACCTGTAAACATAGTCATCACACCAGTTCTACTTGGCATAGTAAGTTTAATTTGTGGCTATAAATTAGATTCAATTCGAGAACGCTTTCTCAGCAGCATTCCCAAAAAAGGTTTACCCGTGGTTGAATTATATGAAAATTAACATCAGAAGTTTGTAGTGGGCACTTTAGTCATCATCAAGTTTCACGCCTTAGCCCATAACTTTTACCCAACAAAGTGCGTTACTTCTCTTAATTGGATGAAGTCGAACTAAGTTGTCGAAGAAACTCAATATTCAAATCTAACTTTTCTCCTAACCAGAGAGAATAAACCGCGTGGTCTGAGATAGCATCGCCTGTCTCAGGGTGGACAAGAATATCTAATCCCTCACGATTAAGCATTAACCAAGGAACGACTTTATCAAACTGATTCGGTAAGAAAGCAACTTGATACATCCCCTTTGGGTGGGGCCCAATAGGCTTATCAAACCAGCGTCCGAGTTGCACGTCAAATCTAGCGCCCAATCCTTCACGTACACGCGCAGCGACATCCCGACTCGCAGCATCGAAGTAAACATGAGCATGAAAACCAGCGATCTCAATGGTATCTTCTTTCATAGATCCACTTTTTGCTCTCAACTCTAATTTTGGGTAGAGGACTTTTTCTTTTTCACTGAAAAAGCGATGTCTACGACGGGCTACGCCTACGCTCAATTTTAGCCTAATACCGTGCAGTTAAGGATAGTCTGTAGCGATTTAACTCTATAGAGGCCATTAATTGAGGTAATTGGGTAGTTGAAAATAAACCAAATTCAGAATTTGGCTGGCTATGATTTATGCAATATTAGTAGTCTGTCAAGTTTAAATTAATGGTAAGCAAGTTCGTAGTAAGGACTTTAGTCCTTCTCTTCTAAACCCTAAAATCCTTACTACAAATCCTCAAAACTAGTTTGACAAAGTAGTAATTAGTTAACGCTTAAAGTACTTGTAGTTTCTTTGACAACTTCATCTTTTTTAACAGCAGCTGAAAGATGCACAACATGAACCGAACAAGAAGCATGGTGAAGAACATAGTTACTCACACTACCGAGAAATAGTTCCATTAGCCCAGAATGACCCCGCCGCCCCATAACAATTAGGTCAGCGCCAGAACTATGGGCTAAGTCACAAATAATCCTGCCAGGATTACCAACATTTTGTGTAAATTCTGTATTTACACCTGCTGTATTAGCTTGGGCAGAGAAAGATTGCAACATCTGGATTCCCAAATTTTTAAAGGTATCCCACTGCTTTTGGTATAACTCAAAGCTTTGACTAGTCAATCCTGGATAGTAGTCAAAATTAGACATCATAGGTACGTAAGGGCTACCCTCTTCTTCTGGAGATAGAACATGGACTAACATTAAGCTAGCTTGTGTTAACTTTGCTAAACTCAATGCTTCTTCAAAAACTTGTTGCCCTATTTCTGAGCGATCTAATGCAACTAAAATCTTTTTAAACATCATAATAGACCTCCTATTTCATTGGTAATTGGTCTTTACTGTTTCAGATTTCCAAATGCTGGATTATCAAAAATGACTAATCCCTCAACTATGTTTAGCGATTTTTGAATTTAAATATTCTTAAAGGTTTTCGCCCCATATTTATATATAGCAAAACAATTTGAGGAACTTGTGAGGAAAGCAATCATTTATCTTTGATTAACAGTGAGCATCCCGTTTTGGAAGATACATCTTTCTTTGGAATGCTTTAATATTTTGTTTATTTGACTAGATATGAGTTTTTAAATTAACCAAGTATACTTAAAATTAAGTATAAATTAAAGATTAACTTACTATATTATGGCTAACGTTTTTATAAGCTATCGACAAATTGATACTGAGCCAGCTGAAAAACTAGCTTCAGAAGTAGCTAGTGCTGGGCATCAAGTGTGGTTTGCTGAATGGAAAATCGATGTTGGTGATTCGATTGTTGAGCGCGTCAATGAAGGACTGGAAGGACTAAGTTATTTAGTATTGTGTTATTCTTCATCTGATCTGTCTCCGTGGGTAAATCGTGAATGGATGTCAGTTTTAGCACGGCAACTGAGTGGACACGGAGTTAAAGTTTTACCCGTTTTGCTGACCGGAGGCAAACCACCTGCCATATTAGCTGATATCAAGTATGCTGACTTAATTAAAGACTGGTCTAAAGGTGTATCTGATTTGCTAAGGGCTGTCAAATGAAAAAAATACTTCAGCAGGTTCTTATAGCCCATGCAAAGGGAGAAGAGGAGTTTGCCGAAAAATTAGGGGAACCGATTCGAGAAGCTGGCTATGAAGTAGCGCATCAGGGAACGGTAATTGTAGGAGAATCTTTCGTTAAAGAAGCTTCTAAGGCTTTGAGTAGTGGTAGCCCGGTAGTACTTTGTGGAACTATCAAAGCATTGGGAACCAAATGGGCACGTCAGATTGTTAACGCTGCAAGAAGCAACTATCGAGTGCGAGTCTTTTGCGTACAAATGGATGAAGAAGCTGACGTAGAGGCATTGGTATTTGATGAATGCATTGCTCAATATTGGCAAGATCCTACAAAAGCACAACAAGATTTAGTTACTGCTCTGAAGAAATATTATCCTTTGCAAGCACCTCCCGATTATGTAAAAGGGGGAAATGACGCAGAACAGCGTTATCGGGAACTGGCTTTGGAGTCCTGCGACATTATCGATTTGGCTAACTTACCAGAGTTCGATCGCCATATTGCCATCAAAAACCTGTTACTACGTCAGCTTTACGTAGCACTCCGCGTCCAAGTAGAAATTGTCTCCAATGCTGAAGTTGATGAAGTAGAATTAGCGGCAATTGAAAAGCGCCGCATTGCGATGCAGCGTAGGAGAGCAGGCTGGAGTAGTGAAGAAAAAGACAAAAGGGAAGATAGAGGTAAGCGGGTTCCCGTTGGAGAACGACTGGCTAAGGCTAGACGATTAGTTGTCCTGGGAGATCCTGGGGCAGGAAAGACTACTATGATTCGTTGGATTACCACAGCCTACTTGCTGCGGCTCAAACAAGACCCAGACTGGAAGGATTTGCCCGATGTATCTACACTTCCTGATGAGGATTGGCTACCAATTATTATCCGTTGTCGAGATTTGAATGATGTCAGCCTTAGTGGTTCACTAGACGATATTCTGCATTACACCTTGCGTAAAGCCGAGATGACCACGACTGAATGCACTGCTTTGCGTGACACTTTAAGACAAAAACTTCAACAAGGTACAGCACTGTTACTTATAGACGGCTTGGATGAGATCACAGATTCTCTTTTACGAGCTAAATTCTGCCAACAGATTGAAAAAATTTGTGACGCATACAAACAAGCTCCCATAATTGTTACCTCCCGCATTGTTGGCTATCGAGAAATGAATTACCGCATAGGGCGGCAGTTTGAGCATGTTACAGTAGCCGAACTGATAAAAGAAGATAAAGATGATTTTGCTAGTCGCTGGTGTGATATTACCGAATTACCAGAGCGAAAAGAAAAGGCAAAAACAGAATTGATTCAAGACATTCATAGTGCTGAACGCATTGAGCGTCTCACGGGGAATCCAATGCTGCTTACTACAATGGCGTTGGTTAAGCGTAAAGTTGGTAAACTGCCGACTCGCCGACATAAGTTATACGCACAAGCAGTAGATGTACTACTTAACTGGCGCTCTGAAGTAGACAAACCTATAGATGATGATGAAGCATTACCGCAATTAGAGTATATTGCCTATGCCATGTGTCATAGAGGAGTACAGCAGCTTCGGAAAGATGAAGTGATAGATTTATTTGAAAAGTTCCGGGAAGAGTATCCCAATCTTCATGACGTAAAAAATCACACACCTAAAGAATTTCTAATTCTGTTAGAGCGCCGCACAGGTATTTTAGTAGAAGCGGGTGTTATTCCACATAATGGCAGAGACACTCCTGTATTTGAATTTCGTCACCTCACGTTTCAAGAATACTTGGCAGGATTGGCACTTGTGGAAGGTCATTTTCCTAACCGCGATCGCTCTCTCAAGATTGCTGACTATGTAGCCCCACTTGCTGCCCAAATTAATGAAGTGCAATCTGATCATCCTGTTCGCCTTCGCAGTCAGCAAGAGGTAGTGGTAACTGAAAACTGGCGAGAGGCAATACGTCTTTGTGTGGCCTCCTGCAAAGATGATGATGTGGACGATGTTTTGCGAGCTATCCTCAAACCGCTTGAAACAGAAGATGCTCAGATTACTGCCCGTCCCCGTGCAGTGCTGGCTGCTCTTTGTTTAGCTGATGAGCCTAATGTCAGTGAGCAAATGGCAATGGAAATATTGCAACAGTTTGTTAGGAATGTTAGTGAGTCTGACGGCAATGCACCATTTTTGAAAACTAGTGTAGATACTGCTGCTAGAGAATTGGCTGAATCTCAGTGGGCAAAAATACTGTGTTCTATCCTTCTCCACGAATTTCAACGAAGAGAAGCAAAAGTTCGCGGTGGTTGTGGTGGTCTTTTGGGAATGATTACCACAAAATCAATGTCAAACGAGCCGGAAATTATCGATAAATATTATGTGGAACAAGTATCCCGTCTTAAGTTAAGTCAAGAAGAATTCATAGAGGCAGCCTTCATTATTGAGCAAATACTTTGGAAGAAAATTATTCTTTCACAAATTCAGCAGCGCTTTTTTGATGATGTGCCTGGAATGGTGGATGCTTTGCTAGAAATGCTTACGAGCAGCCTCCCCACTTCCCATGCCGCAGCCAGAGTACTGCGATTGTTCAATGCTAATTTTTATCCTAATATAAAGCATTGGCAACCATCAATAACAGAGAAAGAGCAGTTAATCTCTTTTATCAGTAATCCAACATCTGATACACAAGCATTGGCTTTAATATCCGAAATTCTAGGTAACGAACGTGAAAAGCAGGCAGTTGAACCACTAATTGCAAAGCTCAATGATGCCGATAGCGATGTGCGGCGAGCAGTAGCAGAGGCATTGGGAGAGATTAAGGATACACGAGCAGTTGAACCCCTAATAGCCAAGCTCAATGATGCCGATAACTTTGTACAGCAGGCAGTAGCATGGGCACTAGGAGAGATTAAGGATGCACGAGCACTTGAACCCCTAATAGCCAAGCTCAATGATGCCGATAACTTTGTACAGCAGGCAGTAGCAGGGGCATTAGGAGAGATTAAGGATGCACGAGCAGTTGAACCCCTAATAGCCAAGCTCAATGATGCCGATAACTTTAACTTTGTACAGCAGGCAGTAGCAGGGGCACTAGGAGAGATTAAGGATGCACGAGCACTTGAACCCCTAATAGCCAAGCTCAATGATGCTGATAGCAATGTGCGGCAAGCAGTAGCAAGGGCATTGGGAGGGATTAAGGATGTACGAGCACTTGAATCCCTAATAGCCAAGCTCAATGATGCTGATAGCAATGTGCGGCGAGCAGTAGCAGGGGCATTGGGAGGGATTAAAGATGCACGAGCACTTGAATCCCTAATAGCCAAGCTCAATGATGCAGATAGCGATGTGCAACGAGCAGTAGTAGGGGCATTAGGAGAGATTAAAGATGCACGAGCGCTTGAACCCTTGATTGCCAAGCTCAATGATGCCGATAGCGATATGCAGCGAGCAGTAGCAGGGGCACTAGGAGAGATTAAGGATGCACGAGCGCTTGAACCCTTGATTGCCAAGCTCAATGATGCCGATAGCGATGTGCAGGAAGCAGTAGAGGCAGCACTAGTAAAACTTGGGGATACTAAAACTATACAAAAGTTACTAAACAGGTTGTCATCTGAGAATCAAAATACGAGGGTAATAACACTTAGAGCATTATCTTGGATTTGTCAGGATAAAATAGATCGCAAGCTGCTTTCTAGAGATGTTGATGCTCTTAACCCCTTTCTAGATCCTGGAGAAGAGATTGATGAAGAACGAGTTAATTATGCTGCTGCTCAATTAGAAATATCCGTCGAAGAAGTGCGTATGCGTTACCAAACACTTGCCCAGCAATTTGGTCTGAGATTGAACTTTACTACATATGCTAAATGAGATTACTATAATGTCATAGGGTAACTTAAAATTACTTAAATTTAACTTAAAAGACTTTCTATTTCCTCATCAGTAAAACCAAATTGCCGAAAAATACGCAAAACATAACCAGGAGACATTTCTCTTGCACCCATATCTATAGGAACTACTCTCCTTTTACCATCAACTTCACGAGTATATAAACAATGGTCGCCTTTTCCTTCTCTATGAAATGTGCAACCTGCTTGTTCTAAAAGCTTAATTAACTCCTTTGGTTTCAGGGAAGGTATATTTTTAGGCATAAACCTTCCTTAATTCATATATCTCTGAATCTTGTTCTTTTTCTTCAACAAATAAAAATTCATGTAATTCATCTATTGAAACGGGAGATTTATAAATATTATTTTCAGACTCATAAACAATTTCAAAAGATTCAATAGCCTCTTTTAGCTTGCTAATTGCATCTTCTTGAATAGTGCCCTGTCCTACAATTCCATTTTCTAAACACAAAGCAACCCAATAACCAGCGCTTTGCTTGAGTACTACTGTGTAAAATTCCATTAATATTCACCTATTGAAATTGTGAAGTGAGGTGGGCAATACCCACCCTACTTTAATTATCTACTAACGCAAACTACTAGCTGGCATACCCAAAATATCCTCAATCCTCGGCATATCTTCCAACGCAATCACGCGCCCTTCATCCTCAAAACCGGCAATTTGATCAAAGTTCAAATACCGATACAAATCATCTGCAAAAGGATGAATTCTACTCGCCACAATGTCCAAATATTCCTGCACTGTGGGAAGCCGTCCCAGCAGCGCACAAACTGCGGCTAATTCTGCTGAACCAAGATACACTCGCGCATCTTTACCCATGCGATTGTTGAAGTTGCGGGTAGAGGTAGAAAACACTGTTGTGCCATCAGCAACTCGCGCCTGATTACCCATACACAAACTGCATCCTGGCATTTCTGTTCTAGCACCCGCAGCCCCAAAAACGCTATATACACCTTCTTCTTTTAATTGGTGTTCATCCATGCGGGTTGGTGGTGCAATCCACAGGCGAGTTTTCACTTCACCTGCGCCTTCCAAAACTTTGGCTGTTGCCCGATAATGACCAATATTCGTCATACAAGAACCAACGAATACTTCTTGCACTGGATCGTTAGCAACTTCCGATAATAATTTAACATTATCGGGGTCATTGGGAGCAGCAACAATTGGCTCTTTGATTTCGTTCAAATCGATTTCAATTATTTCGGCATACTCCGCATCAGCATCACCTTCTAATAACACGGGATTTGCTAACCATTCTTCCATCTTGGCCACACGGCGCAGCATGGTACGCGGATCGTGATAGCCCCGTGCTATCATATTTTTCAGCAACGCAATGTTAGAACGCAGATATTCCGAAATTGTCTCTACACTCAACTTAATTGTGCATCCGGCACAAGAACGTTCGGCACTAGCATCGGTGAGTTCAAAGGCTTGTTCAACTTTTAAATCTGGCAAACCTTCTATTTCTAGAATTCGCCCAGAGAAAACATTTTTCTTATTCTGCTTCTCTGCTGTCAGCAAACCTTTTTGAATTGCCACGTAGGGAATCGCATTCACGACATCGCGCAGGGTGATACCTGGTTGCAATTCACCTTTGAATCTTACCAAAACTGACTCTGGCATATCTAAAGGCATCACACCCAAGGCGGCTGCAAAAGCAACTAATCCAGAACCGGCGGGGAAGGAAATACCCAAGGGGAAGCGGGTGTGAGAGTCGCCGCCAGTTCCCACGGTGTCGGGTAACAGCATCCGGTTTAACCAAGAGTGGATGATACCATCACCGGGACGCAGGGCAACACCGCCACGAGAAGCAAAGAAATCGGGGAGTTCGTGATGGGTTTTGATGTCTACTGGTTTGGGATAAGCTGCTGTGTGGCAGAAACTTTGGATCACTAAGTCTGCACTGAAACCAAGACAGGCGAGTTCTGTCAATTCGTCGCGGGTCATGGGGCCTGTGGTATCTTGAGAACCAACGGTGGTGATGATGGGTTCGCAGGATGTGCCGGGACGCACACCAGGTAATCCGCAAGCTTTACCTACCATTTTCTGTGCCAAGCTGTAGCCTTTGCCTGTATCAAAAGCTTGCTGGGGACGGGTGAAAACGTTGCTGGGTTCTAAACCTAGTGCAAGACGAGTTTTGTCGGTGAGGGTACGTCCAATAAGTAGGGGGATGCGTCCACCTGCGCGGACTTCATCGAGGATAGTATCAGGTTTAAGGTCAAAGGTGGAAATGACTTCGCCTGTTTCGTTGGTAATTTCGCCTTTGTAGGGATGGATGGTAATCACCATGCCTGTTTCTAGTTTGGTGACATCGCACTGAATAGGCAAAGCACCGGCATCTTCTGCTGTGTTAAAGAAGATTGGCGCGATCGCACCACCTAAAACATAACCCCCAGCACGTTTGTTTGGCACAAAAGGTATATCATTCCCTGTATGCCACAATACTGAGTTAATAGCAGATTTACGCGAGGAACCTGTACCAACTACATCCCCCACGTAAGCTACAGGATGCCCTTTTTTCTTCAACTCCGCAATTGTTGTCAAGCTTCCCGGTTGCCGTGACTCTAACATCACTAAGGCGTGTAAGGGAATATCTGGCCGAGTTGTGGCGCTTTGGGCGGGGGATAAGTCGTCGGTATTGGTTTCGCCAGGAACTTTAAAAACGGTGACAGTAATCGCTTCTGGAACTGTGGGGCGAAGGGTAAACCATTCAGCTTCCGCCCAAGAGTCAACCACCCGTTTGGCGAAAGGATTGGTTTTAGATAACTCTAAAACATCGTGGTAAGCGTCATACACCAAGAGGATTTTGCTTAAGGCGTTGGCGGCATAAGCGGCGATGGGTTCCTTTCCTTGTCCACCCATTACCAAAGGTGTTTCGGATGAGTCAGAGACGGATACAGTAGGCAATTGCAGCAAATCGATTAAAGATTGCACATTGTAACCACCGATCATTGTGCCCAGCAATTGCACTGCTTCGATGGGCGCAATCAACGGACTGGTGATTTGTTCCTTAGCGATCGCGGTGAGAAATCCAGCTTTGACATAAGCTGCTGGATCAACACCAGGAGAAACGCGATCGCTCAATAAATGTAATAATATCTCCTCTTGACCCTTCGGCGGATTTTTCAGTAATTCACATAATTCTGAGGTTTGCTTCGCATCCAATGGTAAAGGGGGAATACCGAGTGCTGCTCTTTCAGCAACGTGTTTACGATATTGTTCTAGCATTTTTATTTTCTCCATTGGGATGTTCTATCTTTAATTATGAAATATTTTTAGTCAATACTTGGCTATAAGAGTTTAGCTTACTTTTATTACTGAAAGCCTTACTGGTAATCGGTTGCTCGCAGGTTTTTTTATACTGAAAGTTTGAAAAGTATTGAGCGAATGGAATTCTAAAATTCTTGTTCTTTCTATGTCATAGTCTTGACCTTCATCTATAAAATGGCTATCTCCATCAATTTCAATTACTACTTGTTTTTCTAGAAAGATGTGTGTACACCGTAGCTTAAAAAAGGAGGGGACAAGAATTAAAGTCCCCCTTTTTAAGGGAGATTTTAGGTGGATCTAAAACGTTTTGCTACCAAGAAGAGGACTTTTCAAACATCCTCTAACGCGCTTAGAATGCCGCGAAGTCTTTATTTATGCCGTCAAAAAGGCACAAGAAAAGTATAAGTTTAAACTCTATGCTTTGTGCATCATGAGCAATCATGTGCATTACCTGCTGGAAGCAAAACAGCCAGAAGATGGGTTGGCGTTGATTGGCAAAAAATTATTTTCGAGGCAAAGTTGCACTAAAGCAGCGATCGCATGTAATAGGCAGTCAACTGAAAACATGACGTTCTCTCCCGCCTGTTATACCATCAGATTAACGGGAAAGAACGTCACAGTAGACCTAAACCTCGCACTAGTAAATGAGGATCAATGTCAGCTTAAAACAATCGTCCACAAGGAATTGTTCCACGACGAATCGCATGATTGCTGGTTTCGGAATCATCCGCCCAGAAGAACTGTTTTAGATTGCTGGCGCATTCAGAATTGGGCGCAATGGCGATACCTTCGTTGTTAATGTTTGACATCGAACTTGGGCGTTCGTAACCCTTGCTGATGATAAATTTGCCTTTCGTTGACGAGCCAACGGTGGTATCGATGGCGAGCAGGGTTGAGCGGTTGCTGCAATTGTTGTCGCAATACGCCCATAAAGTCTCATTATCGCGGTCGAAGGATAAATCCATGATCTTTGTATTACCACTGGCAATGGTAGCAATACGCGTATATGTAGAGTCGGAGTTGAGCGCGTAGGCATAAATTTGTCCATTTGCTTCCAATCCAACAAAAAACAATCCCGTGCCATGCAACGGATAATTGGCTGGGTTGTAAAGCTGATTGGTACTTTCATCTATGAATCCATTAGCCTGCAAATAACTATCTGGCACCCATGCGATCGCTTCCAAGCCTAAATTGGTGGAGCTAACTGTTGGCAAATTAGAAGTTAAGTTCCATTCCTTAGTAGCATTGAGGGTGGTGGCACTGCTGCTGCTGTCATAACTCAGTACGCTGAAGCGGTTGGAGCCACTTCCATCTCGCTCAGTAGAGACGTAGATAGTTGTTGAAGAAAGCTCGGCTTTGGTCACACCTTCCGCATCTGGCGCACCAGTACCATTGGGATAGCGCAACGTTTTTCCAGAACTCCAATTATTAGCAGTATTTTTGACGAAAGTGCTACCGTTCCAAACCAGGTTATAGAGTTTTGATGGCGAATTTTGCACCCCCCACAACACAGCTTGTTGCGTTCCAGTTGCTGGGTCGTAGAACAAACCGCTGAGATTACCACCGAACTGGTTGGAGCCATCAGCAGTGACTACAGTTGTGCTGCTAGGCCATGCGCTGTAGGTGACAGCGGCCGCTACCAATTTCGCACTCAATAAACTTATGCCACAAGCAAAAAACAGCTTTGTGAGCGCAAAGGAAGATATTGCTTTACATTTCATTTTTTGATAATCTCTGAGAATCATTGAAGCCCATGAGCCGTCCAATTTTCGATGTGTAAATTGTTTGGATTACGCGGCATCACAAAAGTGGTGGTGAAATTCACTCTAGCAATTGGGCATGACTTAAAAAATTATTATTGGTTAAAATTTTGGTTAAAATTAGTTATTTTCACGAAATTTTCGCCACACCAAAAAAACTGCTTTTGGAATGTCAAAAATTATCCTGAATACAAGGGTAATGAAGCAGCCCGATCCATATATCGCTATATACTATATAGTCCCAATCAAAGCCTCACAGATACATATTAAATCTCTAAAGCCTGGAAATAAAATATTATTATCTCTGAAATTTTAAGATTTATCAGAACAATCGCTGAATATAACTTAGCTTAGGTTGTATCAATTAGAATTAATCATGGAGTCTCCCACAGCCTTTTTATCCCCCAACCCAAATTTTTAAGTAAGCAAAAACCTCTCAAAGTCCTCCTTAGAAAGGAGGATTTAGGAGGAGCTACAACATTTTGATTTTGTAGAGGTATGTGTATACGCCGTAGCCTAAAAAAGAGGGGTTAGGGAGATAAAAAAGTGCCTAGATCACAGCCAACCAATAACTTTTAAAGCAACCTCTTAAGCTAGCTCACAAAATCGTTCCAGTTTCTTTCAAATAAACCCGTGTAAATGGTTCATCTTCAGCCAAAGTATAATCTTCAATCAACCCTTTGCGACGGATAGAAATATCATTGCCTTTTCTAATCACCACAGTAGAACCATCAAAGACATCCCGCGCCAGCATCATCTCAGTTTCAGTGGGATTATCCAAAACCACGATATTACTATTCAGGTAAAACATCCCCTCTTCATCTAAGATGTCTTCCGCATATTCGGCAATCAGCAAATCAACTTTGGGATGACGGAGTAAAGTTTGGACGTTGCTATTGTAATTTTTGCTTAATACTTTTTTCGAGCGATTCACAAAAACTGCATCACGACAAACAGCGCCAATTGTCCAGTTGGGATGTTGCAAAAGGATATGGTCAATTGTTGTTTGCAGTTCTTCAACTGAGATTTTATTAAAGGTGATAATCGGTATCCTCGAATCTGTATCCGACTCAAAAAAGGTTTCTAGAATATGAGAAGGTACATCAACACTTTCACCTTCAGAAGGTTTAAGATGCATTAAAACTCCTGGTGCAGCGTTGATTTCCAGGATAGCGAAGTTACTAGATTTCCAAGATTCGGAGAGACTTTTGGTAATGACATCAATACCAAGGCAAGTCAACTGGAAATGTTGGGCAATATCTTGCGCCAAGATAATATTGTCATCATGAACTGTGTGGGTTGAATCGATGCTCATACCCCCGGCTGAAAGATTGGCAACTTTACGCAGGTAAACAGTGCGTCCTTTTTCAATCACGCTGTCTAGTGATAAGCGCTGTTCCTCTAAGTAAAGTTCCATCGCTTCATCAATCTGAATTTTACTCATGGGTGAGGTGGGCGTATCTAAACGTGCAGGTTTGCGGTTCTCTAGGCGAATTAATTCTGCAAGCGTTAAGTGCCCATCACCAACAACCGATGCTGGACGGCGTTCTGTGGCGGCGACAAATCTGCCATTGACACACAACATCCGAAAATCTGAGCCAGAAATACTTTTCTCAACAATTATCCGAGTTAGCTGATCTTCAGGAATCGCTGCTAATGCTCTATTATAAGCAGATTCCAGTTCTTTTGAGTCTTGTACGTCAGCCGTAACGCCAATTCCTTTGTGACCTACCACTGGCTTAACTGCCACTGGGTAGCCAATTTGTCTGGCTGCTGCCAAGGCTTCCTTTTCAGAAAAGACGATATCGCCTTCAGGGACTGGGAAACCCAAGGTTTTTAGAAATGCTTTGCAGTCATCTTTACGGGTGGTAAACTCTGAATCTAGATGACTATCACAGTTAAATGTGGTTGCTACTCCCCGGACGTGTTTTTTTCCAAAGCCGTATTGCATTAATCCTTCTTCCCACAAATAAAAGGCGGGAATACCTTTTTCGTAGGCTGTTCGCAATAAAGCGTAAACTGTGGGGCCACCATAGACAGATGCGCGAAATCTATTTTGCAGCCTCACTAGCTGCTCCTCAAAGTTAAAGTCTTCGTCTTGGGTAATGGCTTCAAACCAATCCCAAACAAAATAAACGACCTCTCTAGTTGTGCGTTCATGTAGTGATTGGACGCTAATTCGCGCGAAATCTGGATATGGCTTAACACTCCAATGCTTAAGGTGCAAATCCATATCAAGCTTTCCGACTTCGGACACAACTTGGGCAAATAGATGGGCATGGGACTCGTAGCTTTGGCTGCCCAGATTTGGATAGCGATCGCCAATGCTGGCAATATAATCTTCTATGGGCAAAGGCTCTCTAGAGTCAACTAGAGCAAAGTCAAATACTAGCGCCCCTGCATCTAAATAGGGGTTGGGGCCAACATAATGCTTGAAGTTGAAAATATCAAATACATCCGTTCTTCTAGCATTAATGCGAGCTAAATCACTGCTTTTTTGTAGAACCATTGATTACGAACCTTTGGCTAAACACCCTGAAATTTCTATGCTGAGTTATCGTTACTCAGACTTGTTGATTGGAGGCTGATTCCGATTAATAATTGTTGGAGAGTGATGGCAAAGCCATTGATCTAATCAGAAACTACACTAACCCTATTAGTAAGCATTTTTAACTATCTCAAGGCATAATTAAATTTTTCTTCCTCAGCAAAGAATCAAGAATAGTCACTTCATCCTTATGAATGGGCAAAGATATAACCTTTGAAAGGTGCAACACGCATCCCAAAATCTGTATAAATAAATATGCGGTATTGAAAAGACAGCAAAGCATGAATAGCACACAAGCTGATCTAAGAGATGAAATTCGAGAACTTGCTGAGGAAGCTTTTCACCAAAAGCTGATCTCTGGTCATGGTGATGGGCCTGACATAAATGAATATCAAATCGTCTACCAAGGTAAACCCAGACATCTCCCACTAGAACAAGCACGTTTTTTCTTGACTAACTTGCTTTACAGAAGTCGCATTCATTAGGATTTACCATCAGATATCTAATTTGTACCCAGCGAGAGTTAATACCAACAATTGCATGATAAATTTTCAATCGGTAATTTAGAAACGCAGTCAATAATGCCTCTAGAAAATCTCTCTAGAGGCAGTTGGTTTTAGTAATTTTATTTAGTAAAAGAAAATTAATTCTGAGGAGAGCTATTTTTCGATGTAATTTTCCTGAAAAATCTTTTGGTCTAATTGCAAGCGCAAATTTTAATACTACCTTCTATCAGGTAATCTACCACAGGGATGATTTGATAGTTTAATTGTCATGGTTTAGTGAAATTTATTAACTCACATCAGGGGGCATCATGGTGGAAAGTAATCCCAAACGGCAGTTGGTAATTATTGGGGGAGCAGAAGATAAGGATGGAGATTCTCAAATTCTGCGAGACTTTGTGCGACGCGCTGGGGGTACGAAGGCGCACATTGTCATTATGACGGCTGCGACAGAATTACCAAGAGAAGTGGGAGAGAATTATATTAGGGTTTTTGAGCGGCTGGGAGCCGAGAATGTTCGCATTATTGATACAGAAACTCGCGAAGACGCATCATCATCTACCGCATTAGAAGCAATTCATAAATCAACTGGGGTATTTTTTACTGGTGGAGATCAAGCTCGCATCACCAATATCCTCAAGGATACTGAAATTGATGCGGCCATTCATAAACGGTTCGCGGAAGGTGTAGTTATCGCCGGTACAAGTGCGGGCGCTGCTGTGATGCCAGATAAAATGATAGTTGAAGGTGATTCTCAAACGCATCCTCGAATTGAAACTGTTGAAATGGGCCCTGGTCTAGGCTTTTTACCAGGAGTGGTAATTGACCAGCATTTTTCTCAGCGTGGACGTTTGGGACGCTTAATTTCAGCTTTAATACTAGAACCTGCTGTTTTAGGGTTCGGTATTGACGAGAATACCGCTATGGTCGTAACCGATAACCAAATTGAAGTGATTGGTGCAGGTGCGGTGACAATTGTTGATGAATCAGAAGCTACATACAACAATATGGGCGAAATTTTGAAGGATGAGTCTTTGGCGATTTGCGGAGCAAAGCTTCACATTTTGCCACATGGATTCAAATTTGACTTGAAAACCCGCCAACCTATCCTAAATAGTGGCTCTGTGACTAATGTATCTGTACCTGTTGCTTGAATCAACACCTAACTTTTTACAGGTGCGTTTTACTTGAATAAATAATTAATAATTGTAGATTATTGGCATTTATCTCTTGAATATCCTCCCAAGTACTCTCAGAAGTAGGGGATACAGCCCCCCTTTTTTCAGGAAGAAAGGGGGGATTAATTTTTAATATTCCTTATCTTAACTTCAGCAAACTGTAAGGAATAAGTAATATTAACTCTACATGATGATGCACTTAATATTTATTAAACGAATTATAAGTATAGGTAATATATAAAGAAACGGCTCGGTAAATGAATTAATTATGAAGTTAAATTTGATAGAAAATTGGTATAAATAAGTAATAATTAATTCAAACTATATCTCTAATGCCGATCAACTTCTATGACAATCTACTTTTATAGCACTCGTGAAGAATATGGTTGTTTCTCTAACTTTTCGCCCCACGGTTTTCAATTAGATGGATTGTATTGGTCAACCAGCGAACACTACTTTCAAGCGCAAAAGTTTGTGGATACACCTCATTTAGAGCAAATCCGCCAAGTTAAAACACCTAAAGATGCGGCAAGAATGGGACGTGAGAGAACCCGTCCACTACGCCAAGATTGGGAACAAGTTAAAGACGATATCATGCGGCAAGCTGTGCTATGTAAATTTCAAACTCATACAGATATTAGGAATATCTTACTTTCCACAGGTAATGCAGAAATTGTTGAAAACTCACCCATCGATTTTTATTGGGGTTGCGGAGCCGATGGTAGCGGTAAAAATATGCTAGGAAAAATTTTAATGGAGGTGCGAGAGAGTATGCACCATACATACAGCGCAGATGTTGATTGTAAAAGCGTTAAATGATGCGCTAAGGGACTTCCAAGAAATAAATTATCCAAATAAACGAACCACAGAGACACAGAGAACACAGAGAGAAGAGAAATAGAGAGGGTTCTTTCGTCAGTTTTGGGACATTTTTTTATTTGGAAGTCCCTAAACAACCTGATGAAAGATACCTTCTGGTTTTGGGAACACTATATTTACCACCAGACTTCAAAGGAAGGGGTTGATGCCTAAAGGCGAATGGAATAATAGATCGAAAAATACAATTCCCCTACAATTACCCATAACATACTTAAAACCAGTGAAGCGTAATACAATTACTCATGAATTTGGCTCTGGTTCACATGCAGAAATACTACCTCCACAGGAAAATGATGACAATTTATCGGAAGCATCCAAGCTACTACGGCAAGGAATTCAACAGCAGCAAGCTGGTGAATTAATTGCGGCGTTGAAGTCTTTACAACAAGCTTTGGGGCTGTTTCAGGGAGTTGGGGATTTGCAAAAACAGGCACAGGCGCTTTCTTTTTTAGGATTGGTAACTTATAGCGCTGGAGACTATAAAGGTGCGATATCTTACTCCCAGCAGTGTTTGTCTTTGCTCAATAACACCTCAGATTTAGCATTGCAAATGCAAGCACTTTCCCATTTAGGGAATTCATACCGTCATTTGAATGACCATAACAAGGCTATTGAGTTTCTAGAAAAGTGTTTGAAAATAACGCAACAGCTGCAAGATAAACGGAGTCAAGTTGCAGCATTGAATAATTTGGGATTGGTGTATAAATCTTTGAGTAACTTTACACAGGCTATTGAGTATCAGCAGCAAAGCCTAGAGATTGTGCGAGAACTTAAAGATAACTGGGGCGAGGAACAGGTACTCAAAAATTTGGGTAATGCTTGGTATGCTTTGAATAATTATCCCAAAGCGATCGCTTATTATGAGCAGTGTGTAGTACTAGCACGCTCTTTAAAAAATGTTCGTAGTGCTTCTCAGGTACTAAAAAATCTGGGTAATGCTTGTTATGCTCTAGGTGATTATACTAAAGCTATTAAGTATTATGAAGATAGGTTGCTCTTAGCCAGAGAAATTCAAGACAAACGTAGCGAGGAACAATCTTTAGGTAGTTTAGGAGTTGCTTGTGAAGCTCTGGGTGACTATAACAAAGCAATTACATATTATGAACAACGTTTGCTCTTAGCTAGGAATATCAAAGACCGTCGTAGTGAAGAAGAAGCTCTTGATCGTTTGAGAGTTGCTTGCTACGCTTTGGGTGATTATGCCAAAGCTATGCAATACCAGCAAGGAACATCTTCAAATAGTTAAAAAGCAAAAGAAGAAAACAATTCAAACTTAAAATTACTCGGATAGATCCATTGGCCCCATTCTATTTTGTTGCTGGAGATATCTGAGAACCTCTGATGTATCAACTTGGGGAAATTCCGCGTAGAAATTACTCACACTCCAAAAGGGTTCTGGTGTTTCCAAGACGATTGTGCGATCGCCCCACTGTTCTAACCAAGGTAGCAATCTTTGTGGTGCAACTGGAGTACATAGCCAAACTGCTGCTGGAGACAGTGCTTTGATAGCAGTTGCCGCTACTGCTATTGTCATTCCTGTAGCAATGCCATCATCAACTAAAATAGCCGTAGCATTCTCGGCATTCACCTGCGGACAAGCAGTAATTAATTGAGCCTCAAGAGACTTAGCTTGGATGATAGCTTTATTTAAAGCCACTTCCCGCAACCTTGTATCATCTTTAAACCGAAATAGCTTTTGATCAGTCCAAAGAACATTTCCGTAAGTAGTCACTGCACCAATTGCTAACTCTGGGTTTTCTGGATGGCTAATCTTTTTCGCTACAACGATTGTCAACGGACAATCCAATAGACGCGCTATTGGTGCTGCTACTGGTATACCCCCTCTTGGCAAAGCATAAACAATTGGTACAGGTTTTATCCCAGAAGCAATAGTTTGCTGAGTCAAAACATCCTGAATCACTCGCGCTAATAACTCACCCGCATGGGTGCGATCGGCAAAAAGCGGGGTCTGTGACATGGGTTCCCCCCAGCATCTTAGGACGGCACTGCTTTTATCATGACTGAATTTTGTCTCAAATTAACTGATACAATAAGATTTTGTATAAATAATTAAGTATTCAGCAAAAGTCTATTTATTCAGATAAATCTGCAACCAAAGCAGTATTTAACTCAGAAAAAACAGCTAGCGCTGATATCAAAATCCTAATTTTCATGAGCAGCGAAACTCAACTCAGCCTCTTCGACGACTCAACCTTTAACCAACGAGAACTAATTCCTACAGACGCTAAAATTGCGATCGCTCCCGGAACTTATTCCACCATAACGGAGTTGGCACTGCATTGCGATCGCTGCCACCGTTGTCCATTGGGAGACACTCGGACTCATGCTGTCGTCGGACGCGGTAATCTCAAAGCCCCAATTATGGTTATTGGGGAAGCGCCTGGTCAAAATGAAGACGAAACTGGTTTACCATTTGTAGGTAGATCGGGGCAATTGCTGGAAAAAATTCTGGCATCGGTAAATCTAACTACCGAGCATGATGTATATATAGCTAATATAAATAAATGTCGCCCACCAGATAATAGAGTTCCTACTCCAACAGAAGTAGCGGCTTGTCTACCCTACTTATTAGAACAAATTCGTCTAGTTGACCCGAAAATAATCTTGTTAACAGGTGCAACTGCTGTCAAAGGCATAACTGGCGATAAGCGAGGGATTACGAAAATTCGCGGACAGTGGCTGGAGTGGGAAGGACGTTTATGTATGCCGATTTTTCATCCTTCCTACTTACTGCGTAATCCTTCTAAAGAAAGAGGTGCGCCTAAATGGTTGATGTGGCAGGATATCCAGGCAGTGCGGGCTAAGTTAGACGAATTCCAAAATAACAATTAGGTGATTTCCGAAAAATAATTTACCACCTAAATTGGTTGAATCAAGATATCCCATTTGGGCAGAAGTGGATTTCTCTGCAATCTAGACTCGACTTGCTTCATGGCTTTCTTAGTCAGGGAAATCCCCTTTTGGTAAACAATGTTGCTTAAAGTCAAAATTGGATGTAATCCTTTCCAAGTCATGCTAGAAGCCCATGAAAGCATAACTTGAACATCAACAAGTTTGGTTCCATTCCAATGCTGTTCAAGAATGCCCCAACAGCGCTCTATGGGATTATATTTACTATGGTAAGGAGGATAATAAAGTAATTGAATTGGTCTTTGTATCTGGTCAACAAATTCAACCATTCTTTTTAAGAATTGAGTTCGTACTCCGCTACTTTCGGAACCGTTATCAATTTTAATTTGTATTAGTTCGGTATCCTGTCTTTGTTCTGGTGTAATTGTTTTCCACCAATGAATCAGGTTATCAACAATGAAATCGCTAGTTTTATAGGAACTACCAAAGATAATATGTAGTTGCCCATTATCTTCGTCTACAATCC
Source organism: Desmonostoc muscorum FACHB-395 (assembly GCF_014698035.1). GTDB lineage: Bacteria > Cyanobacteriota > Cyanobacteriia > Cyanobacteriales > Nostocaceae > Nostoc > Nostoc muscorum_A. The sequence continues at coordinate 13,794 of NZ_JACJSF010000007.1, read as the reverse complement.
CACAGGGAATGTATTTTTCCTTGCATCCCATATCGTGGTCGCTAGCTTGATTGTCGCCTCTAGTTTTTCCTCCACGCGAATAATCGCCAATATTTACAGTGGCTTTACAGTCTATGCTTAGTCTCTTAACTGATTCGCTTGTTGCAAGATTTTGAAAGTCTTTGATGTTGTTGAAGATGTCGTCTGTTTGTGGTATTTTTTTTGAGGCTTGGCTTTTACAACTAGCCGAAGACGATAGCCCATTCGGTTCAATACTTGTGCCATTGTACTAGCTCCTGGCAATTGCTCCGGGCTAAATCCAAGCTCTTTTAGCTCTTTCAATGCCGATGCTGCTGTTAGTCTGGTATAGGCTAATGATGTTTTAAATGTCGGGTCTTGTTGAGCATGAGATTCTGCAAGATGGAGCAGTGACAATGCTGCTTCCGGTTGTTTCTCCTCCCAAAGCTTTGCTCCGCTAAAGGTTGACTGTAATCCTACACAGGTTATCCCTGTTCGTTTTTCTGCCAATCCTACCTCTATATTTTGTCTACCCCAGCCAAATACTGTTTCTGCCTGCCTTGCGCTTCCCTGGCAATATTTCAATGTCATCTGTGCCTGAAAACTCCGACGTTCCACTCCATTCATTTTCGATGCTGCCAACCGCAAGTCTTCTATTTGCGATGCTGTTAATCCTGCTGTGGCTAACGTATCCAAATGCTTGCTCCTGTTTGTTTTGCATCAAGGCTACATTCTACCTCTATTGGTAAATTCTTTCCTAGAAATCACCTTAAACCTCGTCTACCTTGAGAACCGTAGTTTTGTTGGTTGGGTGCAGCGATCGCGTAACTCAACATAAATAAGGTGGTAATGTTGGGTTGCGTTTCACTCCACTCAACCTACTAGCGTGACTTCCATGACTTGAATCAAGCCATGCTCAAGGGTGAATCGATGACCCACGTGTTCATCGGCAAGAACGGCTCCACCCAAGTCACGCACGACCTGATGCACATCGACCAAAATGCGCCCGTCCTCCTCCGAGTAAAAGGAAACCGGCTCGACGTGCGGATTGATCTCGCTCCATTGCTCCGTCCAGTAAGCGCGAACTTCTTCAGGCCCACGGACAAAACCGCCTTTGAACGCTTTCGGCCAAGCCACGTCTGGAGTCATGAGGGCAAGAGCAGCGTCAATGTCTCGTGCATTGAAGGCCGCGTAAGCCGCACGGAGCAGTTCGATTTCTGGTGCAGGTTGATCTGACATAAGAGTTATGGTGAAGGAGATGCAGCAGGACTTAACAACTTATTATACCGTTAAAGCTAAGTAGTGTTATCTTTGCGGGACACAACTACGCGCTAATTGCGATCGCCTGTTTTAATTGAGGTGGAAGCGATCGCAGATGAGTTAAGTTAGGATTACATCAAGTCAGTCAGGGAAATTAGCCCTTCTTTCAATTAAGTTATATTTTGATTAACAAATATTCCGGTAATCGATAGCTTGCTGACATCAAAAAAAGTAGAGGTGAGGTTCTAAGAACAACTAGTAAGGGCAGCACCACATTGATCTTCCTTTGTCAACCAACCTTTAACACCTTGATATTCAACCTGCGCCCAATCTCCTTGACAGCCTAACAATTTGACAGCCGTATTCGCAGGAATTGTTCTCACTTTTTGGCTTTCTTGACTATTACTAGCATATAAATCTACGCCATTAGTACCGTAGCCCTGCGTTGTTAAACCTAGCTTTGGCACAAATACCCATCCAGTTCCTTGAAAACCATTACTAGCATTAGTAATCTTTACCCAATCTCCAGTAGCACCAATAACTTGAACTGTTTCGTTGATGGGTATTTGCCCTAATATTGTGTTATTTGTACTTGCACCATTCCGCACATTTAAACCTTGTGGATCTGTATCAGTGACGTAGGCAAGAATATCGCACTTTTGTGGATTAGTTGATTTTGCTAAAGCTATTTGATAAGCTATACCTGTATTGAGCATCACACTAATACAACTAAATACCAATCCTATTACTAACTTTGATGGTGCATTTTTCAGCTTTTTGGTCATAATTTGCTCAATTTTTTTGCTTCAGTACCTAAGATTTGAGTTCGATTTCTATCTCATAATCTACCCAAACAAATTAAGGCTAACTTTATAACGTAGCTATCTAAAAAGAATTTTAGTACTGTAATAACACTTTTCATTTTACAAAATTTAGTCCTGCGATGTCTACGGCGGGCTACGCGCAGATGGATGCAACACAACGCTATGATTGTGTATTAAAATGCCTATAGTGTAGTTAACGCTAATAGTGAGTACAGTTTTAATAATTTATTAATTTATATGAACCACAAAATACAGCCCATATCAGATGGCATGGGTCAAGAAATTATTAATATTGACAATAGCAGTATTTTAGAATTAGATAAAGAAGAAATTATTCGTCTATTTAAAGATTATGGAATTTTACTTTTTAGAGGATTTGATGTTGATGTTGAAATCTTTAAAGAATTTACCAATCTATTGAGTACCAATTTTATAAATTATGCTGGTGGTGCATTCAGTCGGAAGGTAATTAATGGAGATGAGACTCTTTTAAGTGTAAATGATTTTAAGTCTGAGATTAAATTACACGGAGAAATGTATTATCAGAAAAACATCCCACTTATTTTGTGGTTTTTCTGTGCTAATCCGCCATTAGAAGATGGTGAAACTACCGTGTGTGATGGTAGAGAATTTTTTAATGAAATTAGTAGTTCAACCAAAGAGTTATTCAGCAAAAAGAAGTTAAAATTTACTGTTCGGATATCTCAAGAGGACTGGCAGAAAAAATACCAAACAGATGATTTGAATCAGCTAGAAGAAATGTGTAGTAAAAATAATACGCATTTGACAGTCAATGAAGATCAATCGATTCTGCTTGAATATATTTCTCCAGCTATTATCCCTAGCAGATGTGGAAAATATCAGGTATTTATTAATAGTCTATTGCCCACAAAGCAGTTAAACCCAAAGATTCTTAATTTTGAAGATGATTCAGAAATTCCTGAAGAGGTTGTCTCTGAACTGAATGAAATTGCTGAAAAATTTACCACGGAAATTTCGTGGCAAAAAGGCGATATTTTAATGATTGATAACACAAGAATACTTCATGGGAGAAGGTCTTTCGCTGACGATCAAAGAGATATTTATATCAGGCTATGTTCTCCAGCTTTTTCATTTTGATATTTTATTACAGCAGGTTCCATTTATTTAAATGATATCTGTCGTAAGATATAGCTTTGCTGTGTTATTACTGCATTACCTATAACGCAATACATTTCAGTTCAGGGTTTTTAGTGTAGATAATTGGTCTTTCAAGACGCGATAAATCGCGTCTCTACATTAGGGTTTTCTTGCTCTATCTAAACTGTATTGATCTATAACAGGTTACTTCATATCGTAGCCAAACAAATTCGGGTCTACTTCTCCTAACTGCAACTCTGCCAAACCATATTCTGCCCATCGTCTCTCTACCATCGCCGCCACATCTGGGTCAGATTCCAAAGGCGAACCCCATTCATGGTCTGTTTCTGGTGGAATCTTTGTAGTCGCATCAATTCCCATCCGTCCACCTAAGCCAATTTTTTCACTGGCAAAATCCAAGGTATCAAAAGGTGTATTTGGTAAAATAAACACATCTCGCACTGGGTCAACTTTGGAACTAATAGCCCACACCACTTGACGCGGATCGCGAATATTTATGTCTTTATCCACAACAATTACAAATTTGGTGTAAGTAAATTGTGGTAACGCACTCCAAAACGCTAAAGCCGCCCGTCGTGCTTGTCCGGGATATGCTTTATCAATGGAAATAATCGCTGCTTTGTAACTCAAAGCTTCCATTGGGAGGAAGAAATCGACAATTTCAGATACTTGTTGGCGCAGTATGGGCGTATAAATGCGATTTAGTGCGATCGCCATCATCGCTTCTTCTTTAGGTGGACGACCGCTAAATGTTGTTAAGTAAATCGGATTTTTTCGGTGCGTCATACACTCAAAGCGAATCAAAGGCGAATCTTCCACGCCGCCGTAATAACCCATGTGGTCGCCAAAAGGACCATCTGGTAACACTTCTCCTGGTGTAATCGTTCCTTCCAAGACAAATTCTGAATCGGCGGGAACTTCTAAATCTACAGTTTTACACTTCGCCAACTGCACACCAGAACCGCCGTAAAGTCCAGCAAACAACCATTCTGATAAATCTACAGGGATGGGTGTGGCAGCTGCCATAATAATGAGAGGATCTACACCAAGTGCGATCGCAACTTCTAATTTTTTCCCACGTTCGGCTGCTTTTCGCAAATGCCTCGCCCCACCCCGCACTGATAACCAGTGAACCGTCATCGTATTTTTAGATTGTAGTTGCAAGCGATACACACCTACATTTGGTGTACCCGTCTCACAATCTTTGGTAATTACCAGTCCCAGCGTGATAATCTTGCCAGCATCACCAACATAAGGACGTATCAAAGGCAACTTATTTAAATCTAAATCATTACCTTGAAGCACAACTTGCTGACAAGCGGGGAAAAAATCTCGTCCTGGTTTCGCCTTTACCACATCAAACAATACTTTTCCAAAATCTATCGCCTGGGAAATCTTCTTCGGTGGTTTTGGCTGTTGCAGCATACTTAATTTTTTCCCCAGAGTTTCCAACTCCTCTGGATGCTGCATATTCATCGCCCAGCAAATCCTTTCCACAGTTCCCATCAAATTCACCGCCACCGGAAAGGAAGCGCCTTTGACGTTTTCAAACAACAACCCTGGGCCACCTTTTTGCAGCATTCGGTTGGAAATCTCAGCAATTTCCAATTCTGGGTCAACTAAAGCTGAAATACGCCGTAATTGTCCCTTTTCTTCCAGAATTTTAATGAATCCCCGCAAGTCTCTCGCCATTGTTCTAATAAAGCTGATTATTTAAGAAGTGTGAAGCGCTTTCTTATATTATGGGGTATTAGGGATTGGGCACGGGGCACTTGTACTGAGTTTCGACTGCGCTCAACTACCGCGAAGCCGTAAAGCCTGCGGCATAGCTACGCTTAGGGTGCAGCCTCTCCAAGAGTTGTATTGGCATTGGGAAAGGATAAGAAGAATGCGTTCAATAATTTTCCCTTGTCTCCTTGTCCCTCACTTCGTCATCTACCCATTTGGGAAATTCTTGGTTTTAATTGGAAATTAACCTATTTAGTCACTTTTCTTAACTGTCTTTTCCAAAGTATTTAGTTATTGTATCTAGGGATACGCATTTATTTTTTATAAATAAGCGCTAACCTAATCAAACATGGCCAGAATATACTATACCTTCCTAGCAGGCGGTTTTGTTATATGACCCCTGCTAGGTTTATTTATTACAAGCTTTTACTGTGCCTTTTTTTGGGATTTTTCTGAATTTTTGTGAGTTTGCGTTAGTGTAGTCCAACCCAAGCATCGCCAAAAGCATAAATTTTTGATAAGTAAGTGGGCGTAAATAATTGTCGTTCAGATAAGGCAATAGGCAATAGATATAAGGGTTTGAGCCTAGTTCATTTTTCTTTACATAGTTTTATTTTAGAGGATGTTTGAAAAGTCCTCTTGTCAGTATAAAAAGTTCTAGATCCTCCTAAATCCCCCTTAGAAAGGGGGACTTTGATTCCGGTTCCCCCTTTTTTAAGGGGGGTTAGGGGGGATCTCAAAGTACCTAAAGTCACAGCAAAATACTTTTCAAACAACCTCTTATTGTGCCAGATTACTTACTGACAAGGGGACTTTTAAAACATCCTCTGAAAGTATGGGTATCTAAAACATAGCTGAAAATTGCTATTTATCCGAATTCACAAATTTTCTAGAATTTTAAAATATCTAATGATTCTTCTATTTCTAAATCTAATATTCTTTCTCGTGTATCTTTGAGTGCTTCTAGCTTACCTTCTTTACGATATATGTCTGCTGCTTTCTGAAAATCTTCAATTGCTCCCTGTCTATCTGCTATTTCTAAACGAATATTGCCACGATTGTAATAAGCATCGGCATAATTATAATTAATTTGTATTGCTTGAGTATAATCTTCAATTGATCTCTCAAAATCTCCTAAGTCAGAATGAGCATTACCACGGTTATAATAGGCATCGGCATAATTAGGATTAATCTGTATTGCCTGAGTGTAATCTTCAATTGCTCCTTCAAAATCTCCTAAATCAGAACGAGCATTACCACGTTTTTTATAAGCTATGGCATCTTTTGGATTAATCTTGATTGCTTGAGGGAATCCCGGTTGAGAACCTAATAAATAACGAGCAATCCCACGGTTTTTATAAGCATCAGCATAATGAGGATTAATTTTAATTGCCTGGGTATAATCCTCAATTGCTCCTTGATTATCTCCTATATGAGAACGAGCTTCAGCCCGGTTTTTATAAGCTACGGCAACATTAGGGTTAATTCTAATAGCCTGAGTGTAATCATTGATTGCTTCTTCTAATCGACCTAGTTGAGACAGAGCTAAACCTCGTTTATTGTAAGATTTAGCATCCTGAATATTCATCTGGATTGCCTGAGAATAATCTGCGATCGCAGCTTCGTAATCACCTATTTGATAGTGAGTTAAACCTCGTTTATAATATAAATCAATATCGCTAGATGTAACTTTTAAGGCTTTACTATAGTTAACGATCGCATTTGTATATTCTCCTTTTTCAAAATATTCATCCCCCAACTTTACATAAAGTGTATTTAAATCTTCGTTATTATTATATTCAGGTTGAAAAAAAGATTTTAGTAACTGATTATTGGTTGGCTTAGATAAAATTTCTTGCTTCGGAAGATATTTGTAAATTGATGGTTGTTGTCTAGAAGAATTATTTATGGAAGATTGTAACTGTTCTAGATAGCACCATAAACCTCCACCATACAGCAACTGGTCTATGCCAAAAGAAATTTTACCAGTCTTTAACTTAATCATCCGGGTTGGGAGAAACCCAGCCAAAAAAAGATGATACTGAGATTGTGCTTCATTTACATCTTCTTGAATCAAAATGCAAACTACAACTGCATTTTTTTCAACTTCTTCAGAACTGATTGACCATCTAACTCTATCAATATTACCGTGACGAGATTTAACCTCGATACCAATAGATGGGTCAGAAGTCAAGGTAAAATCTATATTGCCATCGCCGCCGAATCGCTTTTCATAATCGACTTCGGTAATAAAATCTGCTAAACGTTCCTTGACAACTTCCTCACCCAACTTCCCTTTAAGATAGCTAATAAACACGTCACGGACTGGCGAAACACGCTTATATTTCTCAGCCATCAACCAGCAAAATTCCCGCAGTGCCTTTAATCTCTCTCCAGAGATTATAGTTAATTCACTATATTGACCTTCGGTTTCACAATGAAGCAGACAACCAGATGTTAACCTTTTAATAAAATCAGACTGTAGCGATCGCAGTAGTGTAATCCAGTCCATTTATATTTCTGCGAATCTTTTGATGAGATTATTCTATTAAAATATCCAGTCGCCGTAAACCTTTTAATTAGCTTGGCAGGATTTATATCAGTTTAGGTGCGGCCATCTCTGATTATGCCAAAGTTTTGACTGCCAGGGAAGAGTGTAAGAGTGCGTAGGCGTAGCCCGTCGTAGACATCGCTGGGAGGATAGCTAAAAACGCTTATCGGGGCGTTGGGGACTTCCAAATAAAAAAATGTCCTAAAACTGACCCAAAAACCCTCTCTTTTTCTCCTCTCTCTGTGTTCTCTGTGTCTCTGTGGTTCGTTTCTTTGGATAATTTATTTCTTGGAAGTCCCTTGAATCTCAACTCGTCCACAACGAACACAAGCATTGCAACTCTCGCTAACCACTTTTGACGTGGGTCTGCGGTTACGTCAATCATATAAGTACCTTCACATCGCTGTTGACTCAAGCCCTTAAATAGCGATTGGGATTGTCCTAACAATCGATATTAAGTTTTATAAAAGAGATTAAAAAAATCACAAAACTTGCTAATGACGAAGAGGGAAAGTTAAGTTATTAAAATTTGTTAAAAGTTATTAATTTTGAATCAAAAATATTTAAGAAACAAATCATAATGTTTAGTAATTTCTAATTAACAATGTGCTTGTATATAAGCAGCAGTTAGGAACTTTTATATATGAATTACGATGCTTTCATTGTTCCACCAGGTTCAAAGATTTCTCTGAAAAAAAACTATGACCCAGCTTATAAAGCTGATTTTAATGAAAAAACTGATGCTGCAATTAAATTACAGGCAGATATTGAGCGATTAGCGAATTTCCAAAATATTCTCTATGCTCAAAACACCTACGCATTGCTGATTATTTTTCAGGCAATGGATGCTGCTGGTAAGGATAGCACAATTAAACACGTGACCTCTGGGGTGAATCCGCAAGGATTTCAGGTGTTTAGTTTCAAGTCCCCCAGTGCGGAAGAATTAGACCATGACTACCTGTGGCGAACAATGAAGGCTTTGCCGGAAAGAGGCCGAATTGGGATATTCAACCGCTCATATTATGAAGAAGCACTAGTAGTTCGTGTCCATCCAGAAATGTTAAGAAAGCAACAACTTCCTCATTTCCCTAATGGAAATAAGATATGGAAGCAACGCTTTGAAGAAATTAATAATTTTGAAAAATATTTAGTAGACAATGGTGTGATCGTTCTGAAGTTCTTTCTTAATGTTTCTAAATCAGAGCAGAAAAAACGCTTTTTAGAACGGATTGAATATCCTGAGAAAAATTGGAAGTTTTCAGATAGCGATGTCAAAGAAAGAGCTTTTTGGGATGATTATATGAATGCTTATGAAGAGGTTTTTAATAACACTAGTACAAAATCGGCCCCTTGGTATATTATTCCTGCCGATCGCAAATGGTTTACACGTCTGGTAGTCGCCAATATTATCTGCACTAAACTAGAAGAACTCAATTTGAAATACCCGATAGTTAGTGAAGAACATAGACAGCAACTTTTGGAGGCAAAACTCATTTTAGAGCAAGAAGATGAACAGACAAGCTTAACAGATAAAGGCAAAAAGAAGTAAATTAGTTCAGATATACTGTATAATTTATGTAAAGAAAGATGAGCAATCGTAAATTTATTAATACTTCCTGTAACTAATAAGTTTAGTTGGTACTGACAGCCGAAAAATCATGATTCAGATGGCAGAAGATGCCAAGAATAATCCACCCCCCTTTACTAATAGTGCCTTTGATATTGTGGCGATCGCAGCCTCAGCAGGTGGTCTGACTGCTCAAATTAAAGTGCTATCAACTCTACCCGCAGAATTCCCAGCCGCGATCGTCATTGTGCAACATATTTCTCCTGAACATCCGTCATTCATGGCAGAAATTCTCAGTCGGCGCACGCATATTACCGTCAAGCAGGCAAAGGAAGGAGATTACCTCACTCCAGGAACGGCTTACATTGCTCCACCTAATCGTCACTTGTTGGTTAACGATGACGGCACACTTTCCTTATCACAGTCGAAATTAGTACATTTTTTACGTCCTTCGGCAGACTTATTATTTGAATCGGTTGCAGCCAGTTACAAAGAAAGAGCGATCGCCATTGTCCTAACTGGAACAGGTAGCGACGGCGCGATGGGAGTAGAAGCAATCAAAAAAATGGGTGGTACTGTCATTGTCCAAGATGCAAAAACCGCCGAATTTTCAGGGATGCCCTCAGCTGCGATTCAAACTGGCAACGTAGATTTTATTCTCCCCCTAGATGAAATCTCCAGGGCTCTGGTGACTTTAGTCATGGGAGAATGTAACTAAGCTAAGAATTAGGGGGCAGAGGAAATATATTTTGGAATAAAAATGAGTCTTTGATACTCATTAATGAAGCTTAGAACTCCTTTAATAAGTAAGTTCGCGTAAATAATTGTCGTTGGGATAAGGCAATAGGCAATCTTGCCACAGGTATAAGGGTTTTAGCCTAGTTGATTTTTCTTTACATAGTTTGATTTTATTGTGCCAACTTACTTAAGCCTTTCATACTCATTCATTAAAGCTTATAACTCCTTTAATGAGCCTTTGATACTCGTAGACAAGTATAAAAAATTTACTCTTATGCCCCCTATCCCCTACGCCATACCTTATGACTTCCGCAGACAGAGATCCCAAATTTGAAAATCTACTGATTTATCTCAGACAAAGCCGGGGATTTGATTTTACAGGCTATAAGCGCTCGACTTTGATGCGCCGAGTCCGCAAGCGGATGCAGTCATTGAACATAGAAAACTTTGAAGAGTATTTAGACTACCTAGAAGTTTATCCAGAAGAATTCAATTATCTTTTTAACACTATCTTAATTAACGTCACCGCTTTTTTTCGAGATTCATCAGCTTGGGAATACCTAGCAGAAGAAATACTGCCTAATCTGATTAGGAATAAAAATACTTCTGACCAAATCCGCATCTGGAGTGCTGGTTGTGCTTCTGGGGAAGAAGCTTATACCTTAGCAATGTTGATGGCTGAAATATTGGGAGCAGAGGAATTTCGCCAACGAGTGAAAATCTATGCCACAGATGTAGATGAAGAGGCTCTCAACCAAGCTCGTCAAGCTACGTATTCAGCAAAAGATGTTCAGGCGGTATCAGATGAACTGCGGCAGAAATACTTTGAGATTGTCGGTAATCGCTATGTCTTCCGTCAAGACTTGCGACGCTCAGTGATTTTTGGTCGTCACGATCTGCTTCAAGATGCGCCCATTTCGCGCTTAGATTTGCTCGTTAGTCGCAATACATTAATGTATTTTAATTCGGAGACTCAAGGGCGAATTCTGGCGCGGTTTCATTTTGCACTTAATGATACTGGTTATTTATTTTTGGGGAAAGCAGAGATGCTATTGATGCATTCTAGTCTCTTTACCCCAATAGACTTAAAAAACCGGATATTTAGTAAGGTATCGTCGGTTAATATACGCGATCGCCTCCTAGTTATGGCAAATTCAGTAGATGACGAATCTAGCAGCCATGTGTCTCGACATTTGCGGCTGCGAGAGATGGGTTTCGACACATCACCAATTGCCCAAGTAGTCATTGATATCAATGGCTCTCTGGTAATGGTGAATGAGCAGGCACGGACTTTGTTTGCCCTTTCCCCCAAAGATTTAGCTCGTCCTTTCCAGGATCTAGAACTTTCCTATCGACCGATTGAATTGCGATCGCTAATTGAACGGGCTTATGCCGAACGCCGTCCAATTACCCTAACAAATGTAGAGCGCTATTTGTCTAACACAGACACTCAATATCTAGATGTGCGAATTACGCCTTTGCAAGAAACAGACACCAGCTTTTTAGGTGTTAGCATCTCCTTTCTTGATGTCACTCGTTATATTAAACTCCAAGATGCTCTGCAACGCTCGCAACAGGAATTAGAAACTACTAACGAAGAACTCCAATCTACCAATGAAGAATTAGAAACTACTAACGAAGAACTCCAATCTACCAATGAAGAATTAGAAACTACCAACGAAGAACTCCAATCCACCAATGAAGAATTGGAGACGATGAATGAAGAACTTCAATCTACTAATGAAGAATTACAGACAATTAATAACGAACTGAGCGAACGCACCACAGAACTTAATCACACAAATATTTTTTTGGTATCTATTCTCAGAAGTCTGCAAACTGGAATAGTGGTAATTGACGGCAGCTTTAACATCTCAATTTGGAATTACATGTTAGAGGATTTATGGGGACTGCGAACTGATGAAGTTCTAGGAAAGTCTATCTTCAGCCTAGATATTGGTTTACCTGTCGAGCAGTTGCGATCGCCCATCCGCGATTGCCTATCTGGTAAAAAACAATTTCAAGAAATGATCCTTGAGGCTACTAATCGTCGAGGTAGGCAAATAAAATGTTACCTGGCAATCACCCCGTTGCTTGGCATGGATATACAGGGAGCAGTTTTAATGATGGCAGATGTAGAGAGAGTCCATAGTATGATTTCTAGTCAAGATATGGAGGAACGGCGGCAACAGGAATGAAAAAGCAGGGGGCAGGGGGAGAAAAGAACTTGATTTTCTGACGATAAACCCCGCAAAGTTTCTTTGGTGGTCTACTAGTTTAAACTATGGAAAAATCCAAAATCCAAAATTGATTGACTCTGTGATTACTCAGTTACCAACTATCAACGTCCTAAAACAGCCCACTAGCTCTGCTTGGGTTGAACAAGCGATCGCTAACCTAGACATCATCTTACTCGACCACTCTCACTGTGAACGCAAAGCAGCAGGTGTGGCTTTAAATATGATGTTTCGCTACCCTTCCAATACTAAAATGGTGCGGGAACTGACTGCGATCGCCCGCGAGGAACTAGAACACTTTGAGCTAGTTAACCAATGGTTAGAACGCCGGAATATTCCCTTAGCTCCCTTACCACCGCCTCCCTACGGCGCAGGTTTAAAAGCTCAAGTTCGCCCGAAAGAACCTGAGCGATTTCTGGATTCCTTACTAGTCACTGGTTTAATTGAAGCTCGTTCTCACGAACGTCTGGGACTATTAGCTGCTCACTGTCCAGAGCCAGAGTTAGCAAAATTTTATCGTGGCCTAATGGCATCCGAAGCGCGTCACTACGGTATATATTGGGTTTTAGCTGCTACTTATTTCGACAGAGAAATTGTCATGCAACGGCTTGATGAATTAGCAATTGTCGAAAGCGAGTTGCTGGCGACTTTGCACCCAGAACCTAGAATTCACAGTTAGTAGACTAAGGCAACAGATATGAAGCTTCAGCTAACACACCTGAGACTACTTGTCTCCAACTACAAAGATTCTTTTCTGTTCTACCGGGATCTGCTGAAATTTGATGTCGATTGGGGCGATGAAGAGAGCGGATATGCTGAGTTGAATACCGGATATCTCAAGTTGGGTTTGTTCAAAAAAGAATTAATGGCTGAAGTAGTTCCAAGAATTGAACAGCCTTCATACATTGTCAATCGAGATAAAATAGTCTTAGTTTTCGCAGTCGATAACGTGGATGAGGTTTATAACCAAGTAAAAAATCAGAATTCGATCGTTGTGACTGAACCACAAGATCGCCCAGACTGGGGAATTCGCACCGCTCATTTTCGCGATCCTGATGGCAATCTCATCGAAATTTACAGCAATCTAGGAATTGTCAGTTAAAAATTCGCTGTCAAAAACTATCGCATATCTAAACTACAAATTTAGCTTTAACAGTAAACCTATTGCACTATAATTAGGGGACATATTCTCAATCCGTCCCCTACAATTATTAGGTGTTTATAGCCTTTCAAATTCCTTGATCGTTAAAGTTAGAATAATATTTAATTACAGTTCTAATCATGCTAGCTTCGACTATTCAGGTTCACTGTCTATATAAATGCTGGCTTTTTTTGAAGACTCTATTTATAAACTTCATATAGGAATCCGCTTTGATTTTTGTTCGCGCAGTTTGGCGGTAATAAAAAAGGCTTTTTGAGCTGTACGGAGTTTTTTGAAAAATCAAATGTGAGTAATAAACCTTGTCTACTTTGAGAACCGTAGTTTTGTACTAGTTTTGTAGGTTGGGTGCAGCGATCGCGTAACCCAACATAAATAAGCTGGTAATGTTGGGTTGCGTTTCACTCCACCCAACCTACATAAATATATCTTTTAAAAAACTCTAGATTTGAACATAGATGAAGCTTATACCAATTTTTTATTAAGCTGCATAGAATTCGATCCCCCCTAGCCCACGCCAGTCGCTCCACTACAGCGCTTCGCGCATCCTGCGGCGGGGGAGACCCCATCGCTTTTAGCGTCTCCCCTTGGGA
>NZ_JACJSF010000069.1 GCF_014698035.1 Desmonostoc muscorum FACHB-395 | reverse complement strand
TCGCAATGATCTTGCAGCAATCTCAAGTAGCAGCGCAAGTTAGAACCATCATTTTAGACTTGGTTGCAGCAGTTCCCAGCATCACTCCTCAAACTCCTGCACCTGTTCCTGCTCTCCCACCGGTTGAGCAGCGCTTACAAACTTTGGTCGAGGCGATGAGAACTTTAGCCGAACTCACAGGTGGCAGACTCAACCCATACATGGAACAGCAATTCAAAGACTATGCCGGGAATCTTCTGGCAGAACACAACAGAAAATTGCTCACCCCTTCAGAAGAACGCTGGCTTGGCGTAGTCAACTTTGCAGAGAGCGAACTTGGAAAGAAAGTCCCCCTGAGCGGCGCTCACTACCGTGGTCATCTTGGGACATGGGTTCGCACGTTTTACCCACACTTGGGCGATCGCCAAGAAACGCGATTGGTTAACGGTGTGCAGCAGCCTATCTATGTCTACGCTTGTCACGAGCCGACTGTTGCGGCTGGGTTGACCAAAGCTATAGAAGAATTTTTCGCTCACCCCAGTCCTGGTGCAGCGTTAAGGCAGGCGGGGGCTTTCGCTAGCAAGAAAGCTGTAGTTACTGCTTAATGGTCATTGGTCATCGGTCATTGGTCATTGGTCATTGGTCATTGGTCATTGGTCATTAGTCATTGGTCATTAGTCATTGGTCATCGGTCAAGCAGAGCGATCGCCCAGTAATCAAGAATTAAAACTTTTACAACAAAGGGAAAGGATATGGAACTTGGAATTTTTCAAAAAGACGCACTCATTGAAAAACTAGCTAAGAAATTCTACGCGATCCAAGGCTATGTAGTCCCCGAAGACTATCGGATGCAATCAGCTACACATCCAGCAGAAAGAGCGTGTGTGGCTATGGCTTTCACTGCAATCGAAGAAGTTGAGTTTGAACTTGCTAACGATGACGATACAGAAATTATCAAATGGCAGCGAGGGCAATCTCTGAGTGAAGAATGTCAATACTACTTTTGCAAATATGAGAAATTTACTTTAACACTATTGACTTCCCCACATACAAATATGACTCGTGTAGAAGTTTATTTAGAGAATACAAAGCTTTACGTTTCTGAAAAAGCAATCAGCCCTCAAGAAGCAACAGAAGAACTACAGGATTTTATCAGCACACTTGCTGCACAATTACAAACTTTGAACCGAATTGAGTTTTAGGAGTATCTATGAAAGTCGTAGTTCAAGTAGTAGAAAAAATTATTAGTGAAGCCCACATTCACATTTCTGATGGACTCACAGAAGATGCAATCAGACAGCACATTGTTGGACTTTATAACAATGGCGAAATGACTCCTGATTTAAACATATTTCAGGTTGATTTTGAATCCATCAGTGCAACGATTGTTCAACAACCGCAGGAGGCAGCATGAGACTCACAACTTTACAAGGCCATTACCAGTGCATTGTTATAGATCCTCCCTGGTTCTACAGACTTCGTTCTAAAGACAAAACTCACCGCAACCGCATCCCCTATCAACCAATGCGGACTGAGGAAATTCTGGCTCTGCCCATTCCCGAATTATGCGGGAGCAATGGCTGTATCCTCTGGCTATGGTTCACGAACAACCACATGATCGAAGCGGCTCAATGCTTGGAAACATGGGGATTTGAACTCAAGACTATTTTGACTTGGGAAAAAGTCACCAAAGATGGCACTAAAACACATCTAGGTGTCGGTCATTGGTTGCGGAATTCGACTGAACATTGCGCTTTGGCTGTTCGTGGGAATGTGAAAGCTTTTGCTGGACGGACACTCACAAACCAGTCCACCATCCTGCACTCTCCCAGGCGTGAGCATTCCCGTAAGCCCGAAAGTTTCTACCAACTCGTAGACAAACTGTGTCCAGACATAACCAAGCTGGAGATGTTCGCACGCGAGTCTAGGGACGGCTGGGATTGTTGGGGTGATGAGGCGGATCTGTTTGATCAGCTTAATGCAGAAATTGATAACGATACTTCATTGAGTGCTTAATTAACGCTAATTTCGGCACTCAAAACTTGCTGAACCTTGAAAATCAAATATCAAACAATTCTAATTTTCTGACGGTGTGTCATCTGCTGTCTGATAAATAGAACGCAATTCATCCACAGTATCTGCTGTTTCTATTGCTGCCAAGATTGATTCCAGCAATCTGAAATCTTCAAGAAGCTCAATTTCAGGTAATAAGTTTTGTCCAGGTGTTCCAAATTTGAGTTTTAACCCCAAAGCTATGCCTTTTAATAAAGATTCTATTCGAGCAATTCTCTCAAAACTAGTAACGTACTGCATACGCAGTTGTGCCTCCAATTGTTCGACTTCTCTTTTAAACTCTAGTTCTAAATCCAATGGTAACGTTAGCATCCAATCAATAAAAGCCAAAAGGTTAACAACAGCCTCGCGTTCAAACCCTTGCTCATACAACCGACGTACTAAATTCAGTTTTGATTGTTTCCTTTGCGACCTATTACTGCGGGTTTGCACTGCTGCCAAATGAGCCATTACCACTGTAGCAAAGGGGTTACGACTGGCTTCTAGCTCCGACAACCTTTGTTTATAGTCTAGCAGCTTGATTACAGGAAACTGAAAATCAACCGTACAACCAAACAAATCGTACCCAAACTGCGATGGCCGCCAGTTGATGTTGTCATCCCCCAGTATCGCGCATGATGCAACAGAGCGATCGTAACGGTCAAAAATTCGATAGTTGTAGACAAACATCCGTTTAGGAAAATCGGTTTCCTCTTGACTTTGGATTTCTATATGAATCAACAGCCAAGATTCTTCGCCCCCAATGCGATAGATTTTCACCAATTTATCAATTAGCCGTTTCCCTAATTCAGCATCACGAACTACTTGTTGTAACTCTTGATCTAGAAACTCGAAACCTCTACTCCAATCAATGTGAGCATGGGCTTGAGGAAAAAAGAATTGCATGAAGTCTTCAAAATACAACTGCAACATCTGCTTCCACGGGGAATCATATTCCGTTTGAGGTGTTTTATTTGTCATACTCAATTGTTCAATTTCAAATTAATGAGAGAGAAGTAATCATGCCAACAAATATAGAATGGGCAGACTTAACAGATAATATCATCCGTGCCAAGGGAGGCGGTTGGTGGTGTCAAAAAATCTCAGAGGGGTGTAAAAATTGCTATAGCGAAAAGCTGAATCAAAATTCTTTCTTTGGCGGAAACAAGCAACCCTACTCTGGGCAACCACCAGAGCTAGTGTTAGATACAGAAGCTATTCGGAAATGGGGATTCCAAAGAAAACCTAAGAAGCATTTCGTTTCTTCAATGACTGATGTTTTTGGTGAGTGGGTTCCGCGTTTTTGGCAACATGAAATGCTGGACGGAATGTTCGTTGCTCCCAATCAAATATTTCAGATTCTCACCAAACGCCCAGAAATTATGCTGTTATCTATGGATGAATGGCTTTCTTGTCATGGACTAGACAAGTTACCTTTAAATATTTGGTCAGGAACTTCGATTGAGAATCGCCGTACTTTAGAAGAACGTAGTCAATTTCTTGCTCAAATTCCGGCTTTAATTCGGTTCTGGTCAGTTGAACCATTACTAGAAGATTTGGGCGATATCACTCACTATTTGAATGATGTTCAGTTAGTAATTGTTGGTGGTGAGTCTGGCCCAAATTCCAGACCATGCCACATCGAATGGCTCGAATCGATTGTCCAACAATGTCACGCGGCTAAAACACCTGTGTTTGTGAAGCAGTTGGGGGCGAATGCAATATTTCGGGGACAGCGATTCAAAACCCGCGACAAGAAAGGGGGAAAAATTGAAGAGTTTCCTCTTCATCTGCAAGTTAGACAATTTCCGTTTGATGCGTGAATAAAGCAAAACCCCCGCCTGTAGCGCAGTGCGGGGGAAGAATAAACTCACAATTTTTGAGGAATGGAGATTATAACCATGATTTTAGCAGAAAACATGATTTTTGGAGGTCTAGAAAGATGAATTGGCTCTCTGATCAAAACAGTTTTCTAGCCTGGGAATCGCGTTCTAGGGACACGATAGAAGTCAAACGTTGTTATGTAGACGTGGCTGGTGGTGACTTAATCGCTGGAATTTTACTTAGTCAGATCATCTACTGGCATTTACCGGATCATGAAGGGCAATCCCGACTCAAAATTGAACGTGATGGGTACAAGTGGCTGGCTAAAAAGCGTGATGATTGGTGGAAGGAGTGCAGAATTACACCCAGACAGTTTGATTTAGCTACTAAGCTTTTGCAGTCCAAAAATCTGATTAAAACTGCAACTTATAAATTTGGAAATAGCCCCATAAAACACATCCGCATTGACTGGGAAAACTTCTTGAATGAACTACAAGCTGTTGTACAAGCTCCTCCTAATGCTCCTGAGCGGATTAAGACAACATTTGCCCGTTCTGACCAAAATGGTAATTTAACAAAATGTCAAAGTCCAAGTTTACAAAATGGTAATTTAACAAAATGTCAAAGTCCAAGTTTACAAAATGGTGAGTTAGAACTTAACAAAATGTCAAATTTAAAATTAACATTTTGTCAAGATGATCTAATAGATACAGAGATTACTTCAAAGATTACTTCAGAGATTACACACAATGCGCCCCTGGCTTCGCCACCCGCGCCCCCCACCCAAGAAAGTGTATGTGAAAAAGAAGAACTTGATTTAACAACGAAAGAAGTTGAACTTGAAGAACCAACTTCAAAAAAACCAAGCTTAGAAGAACCAACTCCAGAAAAACCAACCCCACAACAACCCACTTCGTTGTTAAAAAATTCCGGGTCTTTGCATCAAACAGACATTCCCTCATGTAGACCAACTATTGCGGCGGGGTTATTCGATAAAAACGAACAAGCAAACAAGAAACCAAGCAAACCAAAATTTCAGTCGATTGATGATTTGCTCAATCACATCCTGCTTGACCCCGGCATTCTGGCATCTGAGCCTTTACCCGCAGTTTACAGAAATGAAATCAAGCTCCGTTCTTGGCGTTTCCCTTGGCGCACTTCTTGCAGAGACAACATTTACCAAACCTGCGATCGCCGTTTGGTGGAGTTAATCGCCAAGGAGAGAGCCGAGTGGGACAAGGTTAATTGGCAGCAAAAAGTCCCCACTGTGATCAAATCAATCAGCAATTTGGAGGTTAGTAAAGCTGGTTTAGAAGAACTGCTGGTTTATTGGTCAAAAGTTCTCTCTTCATCTACACCGCAAACTGAAGAATCAAAAGCCAACGACCAACCCATCGGTTACTACTCAAATCGTTCTCTTGATTGGCATAAAGCGACCTTCAGTGAACTTCTAGACCGCATGGATGAAGTTGGTAAAGACAAAGCGATCGCTTCTTTCAGCAGCCGTTATGACCAACAAGATCCAGGTGCAACGCTCAAATGGTTAGATTGGTTAAAACTTACACATCCTCAAATGTATGTGTACCTACATCCGCAAGCTGCGTGAGTTGAAGTCGGAAGTATTTTATCCAAATTCGGCTTTCTTCCTGACTTCCCCTGCCCCTGTTCTTCACTTTTAACTTGCAACTTCCAATCTCCGAATTCCGACTTCTGTTTGAGGATTTATGACACAAGACAAAACAAACTTCACATCCCAACAAGACCGCTTACCCCCACAAAGCATTGAGGCTGAAGAAGTAATACTCGGTGGCATCATGCTCGACCCAAGTGCCATGAGCCGAATCAGCGATCGCTTGGTGGCAGATGCTTTTTACATCAATGCCCACAAAGATATTTATCAAGCAGCCCTACGACTGTACGGGCAGGGATTGCCAACGGATTTGCTTTGCATCACCAACTGGTTGTCTGATAATGGTTTATTGTTCCGTATCGGTGGACGCAATAAACTGGCCAGTCTGGTTGACCGTACTGTGTCAGCTGTGAACATCGATGTTTTAGCTGACTTGGTAATGGAAAAATACCAAAGGCGGCAGTTAATCCTTGCTGGCACTGAGATTGTTCAACTCGGTTATGCCACCGAAACCGATTTACCTGTAATTCTCGACGAAGCCGAACAAAAAGTCTACTGCATTAAGTCTGAGCATTCTGCCTCTGACTTGGTTCATATTTCTCATGCCCTAGCCGACACTTTTACCGAAATTGAAGCGCGTCATACTGGTAAAGGTTCACCAGCACTGGCTAGTGGATTTTATGACCTGGACAGCATACTCGGCGGTGGTTTTCGCAAAGGACGGTTGTATGTACTGGCTGCTCGTCCTTCTGTTGGTAAATCTGCTTTGGCTGGTAATCTCGCTCTCAATGTTGCCAAAACTGGGAAGATGCCTATCTGCGTTTTCAGCTTGGAAATGTCTACTGATGAGTACGTACAGCGATTTTTAAGCAGTGAATCTGGCATTGAAAATAACTTCTTGGAAACTGGGAATGTCTCTGACAGCCAGTGGCAACCCTTGAGTGTGGCGATCGCGGAATTAAGTGAACAGCAGATTTTCATCAACGACGAATCTTGCCCTTCTCTGAATGAAATCCGTAGCCAAGTCCGCCGAATTTCATCCCATTACGGTGGTGTTGGGCTTGTGATCATTGACTACTTACAACTGATGGCTCTTGATACTGATTCACGGGTGAATATGGCTCAACGAGTCGGTGAAATCAGCCGGGGATTAAAAAGATTAGCCAAAGATTTGGATGTGCCTGTACTGGCTTTGTCCCAACTCAACCGCGAAGTTGAACACCGTAACGATAAACGCCCTGTACTAAGTGATTTAAAAGACAGTGGTGCTGTTGAGCAAGACAGCGATGTTGTGATCATGCTTTACCGCGAAGAAATGTACAACCCCGATACTCCAGATCGTGGCATTGCTGAGTTAGTTGTTCGCAAGCAACGCAATGGCCCTACTGGTACAGTCAAGCTTTTATTTGACCATCAGTTTACCAGATTCAAGAATTTATCTCGTGGTCGTAGTTTTTAAGGAGCTACTGGAGGATAAACATTGTCTTTTATGCGGGAACTGAGAATGATTAAAACTTACCAACAGCTTTTACAACAATGGGCGGCTCTTGCCCCTGATGAATGCTCTACCACTGACAGGGATTACAGGTTTAAGGTAAAAGTGCTGCCCAAAGTTGAAAAATTTTCTTTCGATAACCCCTGGCGTTCTGTTACTTCCAAAAACCTTACTTGGCGACTTCATATAGCTGAAGATGTAATTCTCAGACAGTTGAATTTTGTTCTTCTAACAGTTATACATCGCTGTTCTGTCCGTCAGTCCAATATTCATTTCACTTTCATAGAGCTTGGAACTATCGCCACAATCTGTAATGGGCTGAAGTCGCAAATACATCCACATCCAGCGATCGCGGCATTAGACGCTTACGTTCAATTGCTGGAGTTTTAAAACAGATGAAAGCGCTATCCGTCCGTCAGCCTTGGGCATGGGCAATTATTTATGCTCTCAAAAATGTTGAAAACCGTGGCTGGCCCATTCATTATCGCGGCGACATTTTGATTCACGCTGCAAAAACTTGTACCAAAAAAGAGTATCAGCTAGCGAAAGAATTTTGTCAAAGCATGGGGGTAGTAATCCCCGAATTAATCTCTCTACGTCGCGGACAAGTCATCGGTATTGTCACAATAGTTGATTGCAAGTTTTCACAAGTTGCTTCTGGCTGAGGAATGCCTGAGCAATACCACTGGAAGCTGGAGAATCCGCGAGAGATTACACCGATTCCTTACATTGGGCAGTTGGGGATTTTTGAAGTACCCGATGATTTGGTCATGGAGGTGGCTGCATGACTAAAACAGTAATAGCTGAGTTATCTGCAATACCCGAAAAATTCTTAGAGAACGACCTTAAAGCCCCACAGCCTCATAGTCAAGGATGCCTCTATCCGTACCTCGAAACTAAAAAGCTACTCGATGGCTCAACCGTTTTTTATCCCCGTGTAATTGGTGAACGTGACCCAAATGACCCCTTTTGTTGGCGATGGGGATTTAATTGTCAGGAAAAACGCAACGACGTTTGGAAGGGTAAAAGTATCGGCTCAATTCCCCCTGGCGCTGTCCACATGATTCGGACATTACAACAACAGGGGGTAAAGGGGGCAAGTGATGGGCGATCACCACTCTAGGGTTTGGAGTCAGGTTGACGGTGGCATTTCTTGTGGGAGCGAGGGGTGGGCGGTTGAGTTTAGTTGGGAAAGCAAGCTTTCAGGTACGTTTCGTGCTTTATCTAATTCTTTCACGCTGTTCCAGTTTGTATACTTATCCCAGGTAATCTTGAGAAGGTTAGCGCGAGAGAGGTTAGCGCCTTCGAGTTTAGCGACTTCGAGTTTAGCGCCTCTGAGGTTAGCGCGAGAGAGGTTAGCGCTAAAGAGGTCAGCGCCTTCGAGGTCAGCGCCAAAGAGGTCAGCGCCAAAGAGGTTAGCGCCTCTGAGGTTAGCGCCTCTGAGGTTAGCGTCTCTGAGGATAGCGCCTTCGAGTTTAGCGACTTCGAGTTTAGCGCCTTCGAGGTCAGCGCGTGAGAGGTTAGCACGTAAGAGTTTAGCGCCATAGAGTTTAGCGCCATCGAGGTCAGCGCGTGAAAGGTTAGCGCCTTCGAGTTCAGCGCCATAGAGTTCAGCGCCAGAGAGTTTAACGCCAAAGAGGTTAGCTAAAGAGAAGTTAGCGCCTTTGAGTTTAGCGCCTTCAAGTTTAGCGCCAGAGAGGTTAGCACGTAAGAGTTTAGCGCCATAGAGTTTAACGCCAGAGAGGTTAGCTAAAGAGAGGTCAGCGCTAGAGAGGTTAGAGCTAGAGAGGTTAGAGCTAGAGAGGTCAGCGCCAAAGAGGTCAGAGCTAGAGAGGTCAGAGCTAGAGAGGTCAGAGCTAGAGAGGTCAGAGCTAGAGAGGTCAGCGCGTGAGAGGTTAGCACCTTCGAGTTTAGCGCGTGAGAGGTTAGCGCGTGAGAGGTTAGCGCCTTCGAGTTTAGCGCGTGAGAGGTTAGCACGTAAGAGTTTAGCGCCTTCGAGGTTAGCGCCTTCGAGGTTAGCGCCTTCGAGGTTGGCGCGTGAGAGGTTGGCGCGTGGGAGGTTAGCGCTTTCGAGTTTAGCGCGTGAGAGGTTAGCAGAATTCAAATCTACTTTGTCTATAAGTTCTACATCAATTAAAAATCTAATAACCTCTCCTTTGCGTTCACCATCTCCATCTAGTTTCCGCAATATTGATAATGTTCTAGCACGTAGAATATCAAGAACTACAGATATTTCAGTGTCTTTATTTAACTCTTCTATGATGTCTCCATAAATATCTATAATATTTCTTATATAGTCTTGAATTTTAATTATTATTCTTGTATCAATTAGCAATTGCGATATCTGGGTTATGTAGTTTTCTACAGCATCTTCTCTTTGAATTTCAGCTGCTTTATTTTGCTCTAACTCATTACGCTTTTCTGCGCGTCTCTGTTCGGAGCGCTCAAAATAATATAATGCAAGTGGAATAGCTAAAACACCTCCTAGCTGTAGCCAATCCCATAAAGTTTTAAATGATTGCTCATTATTAGTTACTTTCACTACACGTTTAATAACTATACCTTCTTCATTACTTTCTTTATTACCTTTTTCAGTTTCAAATTTTTCTTGTTCATTTGTAGGATTCAATTCTTTTTCTATAGTTATAGATTTATTTATATCATTCCCAAATCCTATCCAGGATACTTCACTCTTTGTAACAAAAAAAATAGTACTAATAACTGTAGGAACAACAAAAAATATAATAAAAATAAATGTCAATGTTTTATTATCTTTAGTCCATTGTCTAGCTTCTTTTAACTTTTCACCTACTTTCTCATCTAAAGATTTTCTTTGCTTTTGATTGTCTTGCTGATCCATTATTTCTACCTTTTATATAAGTTCTAGGGATACATAAAATAATTGATATTTAATGGTATAAGAAAAGTTTTAATTTATCTTATAGCCAACAATTATTTTATAGCGGGACATTGTAACCTTATGGAATTAGCCGCTAACAGTAGATTTTTCTGTACTGAGCCACTATTCATTAATTTAGGCAGGTGTTGCTCAAAACACGAGTTTCTATAGCATATACATCCCGAATATCCGCTTTTACGGAATTTAACGCAATATATCTGTCATGAGGTGTAGATATAAGAACTATCGCGGCTCCAGCGAATTCTTGCTGCGATCGCTTCCTCAGATGTGGGGTGGAGAGATTGGGCTAGTGGCTGACCAAATAAATGTCCACAATTTGTGGACAAAATTAGAAGTTACGCATTGTCAGAAAGTTGATATTATGCAGTCAAGCCTAACTTCTGTGATAAGTGTTCTAAAATAAAGTCACGAGCTACTTGAAGAGATAATTTTCTTTGGAGTTCATACCAGTTTTCAATTAACTCTTCGGAGCGCATTAATTCTAGTTGCGTAAAAGCTCGAATAGCACTGAAAAAATGAGTTTTGATTGCCTCAGTTGTTCTAACCATAAATTGAGCAATACCACACACTTGTTTAATCGCTCTGTGGTAACACTCAATTCCCCAATGTATTGAATGTAATTCTTTGAATTCTGCTCTAGAAATTGAAGAGAGTGCATCTTTTTCAGGGGTGTACATAATGTAATATCTGTAAGTTTCGTTTTTGAAACTTCTCCGAAATACCTTTACCTGACCAAAATTTTTGAGATACACTATTAACCCAGATTCGGGGATTTCTAAATTTTGAACTTGGGTAAAATTTTTACCATCAACCGAGCATGAGCGATTTTTAGCCACACCAGTTAAAAACCCTAGCCCCTTCTTTTTCAGTAACTTCAGGTTTTCTTTGCTGGAATACCAAGCGTCAGTAGTCACTCTTTTAGGCTTTAAACCCCAATCCAAAACTTCAGTAATGATTTCTCGTAAATAATCATTTTTAGTCTTCTGGTCTTGTTTGTTATAAATGCGGTAATTTACAGGCACAGATTTACCTGATAAATCCGTGTAATACAAGGTGATTAACTGAATTCCCTTGACGGCACGATGATGTCTACCTGAATAGTAATAGCCGATTAGCTCTGTTATTTTTGGGTTGCTATGAGGCTTGTCAATTACTGTATCATCTCCACTTAAAGTGCCTCCCATTAGATTGATATTTGGCTTTATTTCTTCAAATAAATCTTTGGGTTCATACCGCTCACGTAACAAAAATCTATTGACACTATCATGCGACAAATCTTCCATGATTTCTGCCAAACGGGTGCAGCCTGGATATTTCGATTCTGCCAGCAGAAACAACGTATAAGTATCCAAGTCGCATTTAGCAGTTGATGGTTTTGTAATCGTTCTAATCGTCCGAACCCTAAACACAGATAGGTAAATTATCTGTTTTTCACACCTCTGGTAACAAGCGTGCGCTTGTTTTTTCTACATTTTCTTTATGCATTTTTTGGCTTTACTGTCAATGCGTAAGTTCTAAAAATAAAGGTAACGGCTTAACCGATACCCAAGTTCCTGATAGTTTACTAAGCAAAAAATCTTACACTCGTACTGCTACCGAGTCAATCACGTCACAAACCAGCAGTAACAACGGTACAGCGACCCAAACCACCGTCCTGGCAGGGGAACAGCCTACAGTTAAATCCTTGGGTACTGACAATGACAGTACCCTTACCTCAGTCAAATCTACTACTAAACACCTGACCATTCCTGAACTACTTGGTGGGGTTAAGAGCTACGGCTATCTTGCTCCCGGCTGGAAGAACTTGAGGCGATCACAGATGTAATGAAATGATCGGAATTCTAGTGCAAGTCTACAATCTCGTCCCCCGCCAGTGGCAACCCGGAGCAGTGAAGGACTACTGGGAACCAGGGGGGTTTCTACACCTCGCTGATTCGGGCTGCCACCGACTACTAACGGTTTACCTCGGTAACTAGGGTTGTCCCTCTGTTCCACCGATGCGTAGAAGGCATCCATATCAACGTGAATTATCTTTCTCACTTGAAAGCAGAGTGAAGCATTAGAAAGTTAGGCTAACTGGTACTTAGTAAAATACTATATTACCAGTCTTATAGTACATTGGCACTACTTGTTCCTCATACCATATCTGCATTACCTACCATCTGGCTATGTAACCAGTTGCTACAGTAACGAGCGATAACATTCGTCATCACAACTCATCTCGAAGCCAACTCAACCCAGTTGTCAAGGCCGCCGTAGCCGTGTAATAAATCTTTTGTTCTCCAAATATGCCACCCGTGCGGCTGATGATACGGAATTCCCAGCATTGACCCGGTGTGTAAAAAACTATCAGGGTGTTGCCTTTAATACAAATAACTTCATTAACCTTGATCTGGGACATTGGCTGGTGTAAGGATGCGGCATTTGCAATTGTCTTCGATTTTGCAATTAAGTGACACAAATCTCCGATATTTCTAATCTAAGGTTGAATTAGAGGCTGTTGGGATTGCTGAGTATTAGATTCAGCTATCCCTCTTCCGAGAAACTTTTTGCTGTACTTGTAAAGGCTGAAAACACCAAAAAAGGTGAAAATTTAGGTACTACAGGAATTTATAGGCACACCAAAATTTCCTAAAGCCAATATCAACTTTAGAATCAAATCATGATGATCACCCTGACCTGGGCTGGTGTTATTTAGATAATCTTCCGACCGGGATAGTGGTAATGCCACTTCACCAATTTAGTAATCATAAAAGCCCAGAAGCACACTTTCAAGCAGACTTAAAAGCACTACTGAGGATTCGGTTTTAGCTGTCAGGGTACTTTCCATGATACAAGTTTCTCTACATCAGTAACGGGCAGCGATCGCTACCAGTGGGACGCTTTTAAGAAACACTTGACGTAAAGCTTATATATCTAAAAGAAAATGCGACATTTATTCGACTGTCAAACCTGGCTTCTGTTGGAGAGCAAATGCCAGTAGATAGTGTGCTATATGTCCATTACCAACAAATACAAATAACTTTTGCTTGAATGCTAATTGCTCGTCCTAATTTCATCTCAATTTCATATCTGTGTGAAAAACTATTAAGTTAAGTGGTTAAGTTGGCTTCGTGAACAAATTCAAAGAGTGAAACCGCTTGCTTGCCAAAAGCGGTTCTCGAAATCCCGCTTAAAAAGTCAACCAACGTCTAAGCACAAATCTAGACCATAGTAACTCAAGGACACAAAATAGCAATGGGAATCTCTAACAGTCTCCAACCACCTACAGTAATTCGTTGTGTTTCTGGCACACTCCTGAGCCTTTTATTACTGGCAACCCCCACATCTGTGTTAGCTGGTGCTGGACATGACCATAGCGGTGCAAGTTCATTTCAGGGTGGTGAAAGCGAAGCAAGTGGTTCTGTCGAAGTTGATGCCGAAACTGCCCAGAGGCTAGGAATTAAAGTCGAGCCAGTGAAACGGCAACGGCTGGCTTTGGGTATTAAAAGCACTGGACAGATTGAAACCTTACCTAGCCAAAAAGTGGAAGTGAATACCCCAATTACAGGGGCAAAAGTGGTTGAATTGTTGGTGGAACCCGGTGCTGTAGTCAAAAAAGGTCAACCCCTTGCCGTTGTTACCAGTCCTGACTTGGTGGAGTTACGGGTTAGTTCCCAAGAAAAACGAGCGGAAGCTATAGCTTCTTTGCAGCAAGCGCAAGCCGATTCCAGATTAGCTCAACAAAATTATCAAAGGTATTGGCAAATATCTAACGCCGACATTGCACAAGCACAAAGCCAGGTAGCATTTGCTGAAGAAAAATATAATAAGGATTTACAGTTAGCTAATGAAGGCGCTTTACCACGTCGCAACGCGCTCGAATCTCAAACACAATTAGCGGAAGCAAAAGCCAAACTCACCTCAGCCAACAGCAGACGAGATATCATTGAAAGCGAAGCCCAAATGAAACGCGCTCAGTCTGCTGTTCAAGTAGCACAAGAGCGTTTACGTCTTAGTGATTCTGCTTATAATACTAGACTGCAACAAATAGGGAACCGTCCTAACGCCAAGGGATTGGTGACAGTGACTGCTCCCATCTCCGGTAAAGTTGCCGATCGCCAAGTTACCCTTGGTCAAACTTTTAATGATGCAGGTGGCACACTCATGACTATTGTCAATGATAGTCGGGTTTTTGCCACAGCCAATATTTATGAAAAAGATTTAGACAAAGTAAAAGTAGGTCAAAGAGTAAGTCTAAAAGTTGCTAGCTTACCAGACCGTACCTTTTCTGGAAAGATTACACAGATTGGTGCGGCAGTACAAGGGGAAACACGGGTTGTCTCAGTACAAGCTGAAGTAAATAACCCAGGCGGACAACTCAAACCCGGAATGTTCGCCGAATTGGAGGTACTAACAAACCAAGCATCTGCACCTGTATTGGCGGTTCCTAGCTCGGCTGTAGTCGATGCGAATGGGAAAAAAATGGTCTACATCCAAAATGGAAATGCTTTCCAATCTGCGGAAGTGACTTTGGGTCAAACCTCTGGGGACATGGTTGAGGTGAAGACGGGTTTGTTTGAGGGAGATGCGATCGTCACCCAACGTGCGCCCCAACTTTACGCTCAATCATTGCGGGGTGGTAGTAAATCAAAAGAAGAACACAACGAAGAAAGTGATTCTCATGCAGAAGAAACTGAAGTTAAAACTAACAGTTTTTCACCACCCTTGTGGTTAACAGCAGGTGGAGGAGCAGCACTTGCGACAGTTGCTTTCATGGGAGGTGCTTTTTGGTCTAATCGTCGTACCCGTTCCCGTTTAGTACCAGCAGGTAATTTAGAGTACGACGGGTTCAATTATGAAACAGAGGTTTATCTCGATAACCACAAGCAACCAACCCTGTCTACTTCTGATAAAAATGTTGAGGAGCGCGATCATCCCCGAAATTCTGATGGTATTTAAAAATTAGTGAAGTTGCAGATAATACCTGAAGTTGGGTTTTGTTAGATTTTATAACATTAAACCAACCTACAGCAAGACTATTTGGATGGTGAACAGAACAGTTTATAAATCTCATGCTCCAAGTGCAGAGACTATAAAAATGTAGTTTGTTCATATCCTATTTAGGAATAGTTCGCTTTAGGCTGATTTGGGACTTAATGCTAGTAATAGCCACACCTAATATTTAAATTTATTCACCCGTTTATCAGAAATAAACAAACCCTTCGCCATTTCTTAACCAAATGATTAGTACAGTTGCTAAATGGGTAATCTCTCGACGCTGGCTTATAGTAATTGCTGCGCTCATTTCCACATTAGTCATCATCTTTAATACCATTCCCAAAATGCCACTGGATGTTTTTCCAGCCTTTGCACCCCCCCAAGTCGAAATTGAGACAGCAGCCCCTGGACTAGCACCAGAAGAAATCGAATCTTTGGTGACATTACCAATTGAAAGTGCCATTAATGGGACTCCAGGCTTAACTACCGTTCGTTCCTCTTCTTCAGCCGGACTTTCTGTAGTCAGAGTTGTTTTTGGCTGGGGAACAGATATCTTTCAAGCCCGTCAGTTGATACAAGAACGACTGCAACAAGCCGTAAGCAAGCTACCAGAAGGAGTTGAAACCCCACGAATTGCTCCCACTAGCTCTCCCATCGGTACTGTATTAAAGTACGCCTTGACTGTGGAAGGGGAAGGCAATAACCAATCTGCCACTAAAATCGACCTCATGGAAGTCCGCAGAATTGTTGATTGGCAAGTGACGAATCGCCTTTTAGCAGTTCCCGGTGTCAGTCAAGTACTTGTGTATGGCGGCGATGTGCGTCAGTATCAAGTGTTAGTAGACCTCAACAAACTACAAGCTTTTAATGTATCTTTACAACAGGTAAGTGAAGCTGTACAGTCGGCAAATGTCAATGCTCCTGGTGGCTTTTTGACTACTCCTGATAAACAAACTTTAATTCGGGGAATTGGGCGGATTGAATCCCTTGATGATCTTCAACAATCTGTCATTGTCGCCCGTCAAGGAACGCCCGTCCGCCTGGGAGATGTCGCCCAAGTGCAAATTGGTGGTGCTGTGAAAATCGGCGATGGTAGTTTAAATGGGAAAGATGCTGTTGTGGTGATGGTGAATAAACAACCCCTAGCTGATACTCCCACCGTCACCCGCGCTATTGAAGCCGCAATATCTGAGCTAAAAGCAGGTTTACCGAAAGAAATTAAAGTAAATCAAACCTTCCGCCAAGCAGATTATATCGATACTTCGGTGGAAAATGTCAGGTCAGCCTTGGTGGAAGGTAGTATCATTGCAGCAGTTATCCTCATCCCTTTTTTAATGAATTGGCGGACTCTTGGAGTTGTGCTGTTGAATTTTGCCCTGACCTTTATATTTTCATTGCAAGTATTATCTTTTTTGGGCTTGGGGCTGAATACAATGACTTTGGGAGGATTAGCGATCGCCATTGGTACAGCGATCGATGATGCCATTGTCTATGCAGAAAATGTTTTTCGTTTGTTGCGACAAAATAAATACTCTCCCAACCCGCGTCCAGTACTGGAAATTGTTTTTGAAGGAGTACAGGAAGTCCAGGAATCTCTAATTGGGGCAACTTTAATTACTATAGTCGTCTTTTCTCCAATATTTGCCCTCGCTGGTGTGGAAGGTCGGATTTTTGGCCCAATGGGTCTTAGTTATCTGGTGGTAGTTGTAGTCTCTAGCTTAGAAGCACTGCTTGTAAGTCCGGCTTTATGTGCAATTTTATTACCTCACAATAAAATGTCAGTCAGGGAACCCTTTGTACCAAGAGTTTGTAAAAGGATTTATTACCCTTTTCTCGATTTTGCTATCAGAAATTCTATAGTTGTTATTACTGTGGCTGCGGCGGGAATGATAGCAGCAATTATTATTTTCCCAGCTTTAGGACGGGCATTTCTACCTGAATTCCAAGAAACAACTTTGGTAAATACCTTAGCACTTTATCCAGGTACATCTTTAGAAGCTACCAATAGTGCTGCTTTTGCTTTGGAAGATAAACTCAAAGACGACCCTAGATTAAAGTATATTCAATTACGCGCCGGACGCGCCCCCAATGATGCAGATGCTGCACCTGTG
Source organism: Desmonostoc muscorum FACHB-395 (assembly GCF_014698035.1). Classification (GTDB taxonomy): domain Bacteria; phylum Cyanobacteriota; class Cyanobacteriia; order Cyanobacteriales; family Nostocaceae; genus Nostoc; species Nostoc muscorum_A. The sequence continues at coordinate 26,109 of NZ_JACJSF010000069.1, read as the reverse complement.
AATTTGGCTCACCTTGATATTGGGTTGAGTGACAAAGGAATGAAAAATCGCGCAGCTACTGTAGAATGGTTGCGCGAAGAGTTTAACAAAATACCAGGGGCTGCATCTAATATTGGGGGATTTATTGCTCACCGTATTGATGAAATTTTGTCTGGGGTCAGGAGTCAAATCGCGGTCAAAATTTTTGGTTCCGACTTGGAAGAACTTCGCAAGCTTGGAAAGCAAGTTGAAGACGCAATAAAATCTATTCCGGGAATTGTAGATTTACAACTCGAACCACAGATTCCTATTGAACAAATTCAAATTAAGTTTGACCGTGTTGCTGCATCTCGCTACGGTTTAACTATTGGACAATTATCTAATATCATTGAAACAGCGCTCAATGGAAGAGTAGTCTCTCAAGTTTTAGAGAAGCAACAAAGCTTTGATTTGGTTGTGTGGTTGCAACCACAGTATCGCAACAATCTACAAACTATTGAGAATTTGTTAGTTGATACCCCTGATGGGAATAAAATTCCCTTAGCTAAAGTTGCTACGGTTGCCTATGGCACTGGACCTAATACTATCAACCGGGAAAATGTTTCACGTTTAATTGTGGTATCTGCTAACGCTAAAAGCAGAGATTTGCGTTCTGTAGTGACAGATATTCAAAATAAAGTTAAGGCACAAGTGCAACTTACTTCAGGTTATTTTATTCAATATGGAGGTCAATTTGAAGCAGAAGAACGAGCTTCACAAAATATTCTGGTTTTCGGTGCTATTTCCTTTGTTGTGATTACAGTACTAATGTATCTTTCTGTGAAATCAATCGCTTCAACAGCAATGATTATGATTAACTTGCCCATTGCATTAGTGGGTGGAGTAATTGCGGTAGCTTTTACAGGTGGAGTTGTTTCTGTAGCCTCATTGGTGGGGTTTGTAACTTTGTTTGGTGTGGCTACTCGAAACGGATTATTATTAGTAGATAATTACACGACAAAAGTTGCGTTAGGGATGTCTTTAAAAGAAGTATTAATTGCTGGATCAATGGAACGACTCAACGCTATTTTGATGACATCTTTAACTTCAGCTTTGGGTTTAGTTCCGTTGGTCATTTCAGTGGGGCCAGGGAAGGAAATTTTGCAACCTCTTTCGATTGTAGTGTTAGGTGGTTTGTTTACTTCTACGGCGTTAACTTTGTTGGTTTTACCTGCTTTATATTCTAAGTTTGGTAAGTTTTTATTACCTAAGCGAAGTGTGGCTGTTGTGGAAAATGGGAAGGTAGCGGAATCTGTGTTGGAAAATTGATTTTGGGGATAGGGATGAAATGCGAATTTTACAGCTATTGCTTGACCGCACGAAGGGCATTTTTTTTGGACACAATCGAGTACTTCAAAAGATGTTGCCTCTGGTTTTAGACAATTTCATGCCAAGTTTCTGCACCATTATTTCGCTACAAGGTCAAGATTACAGGATTTCCACTCCTCTCTAGTAAGTTTTGCCACGCTAGGATATTCTTAGTCTCGGCATTCATTTTTTGTGGCTTTTTTGCCCATTCTCAATCAATTGTAGCGATCGCTTGCGCCTGTCGAGTTGAGTAAATCCATCTCTCTCTAGCAATCTTTTTGCCTTTTTCTAACCGTCGAACTCACGTTAATTAAAGTTTAAAGGAAATACCTATGGCTGTCCTTTTTACCAGTCAAGTACCGACCATTTCAAATTATACTGATAACGTTCCCTATGAATTAGGGATGAAATTCCGCAGCGCAAAAGTGGGACAAATTTCTGTAATTCGCTTCTGGAAAGCCTCTAGCGAGACAGGAACTCATATTGGCAAAATATGGAGTGAAACGGGAACGCTCTTGGCAAGTGTCACTTTTACTAACGAAACAACATCTGGATGGCAGCAGCAGGCTTTTAGCACACCAATTAACATTCAAGCTGATATCACCTATGTCGTCTCTGTCAACGTAAACGCCTATTACGTCGCTACTTATGATGAGTTGGCTAACCCCATCGTCAATGGCGATCTCAGTTCAGTGGCAGACGGAAACAATGGAGTGTTTAACGGAACTTCAGGAGCCTTCCCAACCGGTTCTTACCGAAATACTAACTATTTTCGTGACATCGACTTTGTAGTTGTTTCGCTGCCAACAATTACAAAAACCAGCGGCGACAATCAGACTGGTGCAGCCGGAGCTACACTGTCCAACCCCTTTGTTGTTCAGGTAAAAGACAGTACAGGAAATCCTCAGTCAGGTGTTACGGTGAACTTTGCTGTTACCAGTGGTGGGGGTTCAGTCTCGTCCGCTAGTGCAGTAACGAATGCCAGTGGTCAGGCTAGCACCATATTAACTTTAGGATCTATTGTTGGCTCAAGCCAACCTGTAACGAATACTGTAAGCGCCACCGCAGCCGGAGTCGGTAGTGTTACCTTTTCAGCTACTGCTAGTCCTTCAGGAAACACCCAAACTATTCTGACGACACAAGTACCAAGCACTCCAAATGTTACTGATAACGTTCCCTATGAATTAGGTCTAAAATTCCGCAGTGCAAAAGGGGGGCAGATTTCCGCAATTCGCTTCTGGAAAGCCTCTAGCGAGACAGGGAGTCATATTGGCAAAATATGGACGGCAACGGGAACGCTCTTGGCAAGCGTTACTTTTGCTAATGAGACGGCTTCTGGGTGGCAGGAGCAGGTTATAGAAACGCCAGTCAGCATTCTAGCTAATACGACTTACGTGGTTTCTGTCAACGTAAATGCCTATTACGCTATCACTTATGAACAACTGGCCAGTTCCATAGTCAATGGCGATCTTAACTCGGTAGCAGACGGCAACAATGGGGTGTATAACACTATCCCGAATTCTTTCCCAACCAGTTCTTACCGGAATAGTAACTACTATCGCGATATCACCTTTATCGTCGGCAGTAACTTAATTAAAGTCAGTGGAGACAATCAGAGTGGCGCAACGGGCGCAGTTCTACCCAACCCCCTAGTTGTGAAAGTTGTAAACTCTCAAAACAATCCTCAGTCAGGGGTAACGGTGAACTTTATTGTTACCAATGGCGGTGGGTCGGTGTCGCCCACTACTGCAATAACTAATGCTAGCGGTCAAGCAAGTACAACCTTGACATTGGGATCGGTACCCACTGGTCCTGGAGGAGTAGTAGTAACAGCGACAGCAGTAGGAATCGGCAGTATAGACTTCTTTGCTTCAGCAACCATACCTGTGGAAAAGCAAAATGCCATCTATAAAGAAAACCTAAATCCTGGCACGACTAACTGGAAGCTTGACAACCGGGGTAGTGGTGAAATTGCTGGTTATGCCTCGGCGACTAGTATCAATAAAGGGGAATCTCTGGACATTAAGGTTTCTCTTGGACAAGCCGGAAACTTTACCATCGACGTGTACCGTTTGGGCTACTATGGCGGCACGGGAGGAAGATTGATGGCAAGCAGCGGTCCGCTCAATGGCACGACCCAACCCGCCTGTACCAGAGACCCCAATACCGGGCTGGTGGAGTGTAATTGGACAACTTCCTACGTCTTACAGGCAAATACTAACTGGACTAGTGGTATTTACATTGCCAAGCTGACTGACCAAGCAAGCAGCAAAATAGCGCACGTGTGGTTTGTCGTCCGCGATGATAGCAACACTGCTGATATTTTGTTCCAAAGCGCCATTTCTTGTGTCCTAGCCTATAGCACTACTGGGGGTTACAGCTTGTACAGCTTTAACAGTGTTGGTGGACAAAGAGCTTACAAGGTTTCCTATGACCGGCCCATGTCACAGGCAACTTCTCAAGAGTCCTACGAGTTCGAGACACCTCTGCGATGGGAATATAATATGGTGCGCTGGCTGGAATCTCAATGTTACGATGTGACCTACACCGACAATATGCAGGTTCACTCCAACGGACAAAGATTGCTCGATCACAAAGTATTTCTGTCTGTAGGTCACGATGAATACTGGTCTAAAGAAATGCGGGATGCCGTCGAGGCTGCTCGAAATGCTGGAATTAATTTGGGATTTTTCTCTTCCAATACTTGCTATTGGCGAGTGAGGTTTGAAAATTCTACTCTCGCTGCTGGGCAAGTGAAGCCCAACCGGGTGATGGCGTGCTACAAACAAGACTGGTCATTGGATTCAGTCGCCCAGCAACAGGGACCATCAGCAGCCACTAATAAATTCCGTAGCGTCCAAAACCAGCGACCAGAAAACTCCTTGTTAGGAGTAATGTACGGTAGCGACACCCCAAATGTTTACGGCGGTTTTAATTTTGTTGTCACCAACAGCAGCGATTTTTATTATGCAAATACGGGACTCCAAAATGGAGATCAGCTGAATTTGTTAATGGGCTATGAATGGGATTTTATTGTTAATAATGGGTCGACTCCTCCCGGTCTAGTAACGTTGTCTGAGTCGGTAGTCACACCCGCTAGTGTATTGCCAACCTTCGACGAACCACCTGGAGAACGAACCCTCCCTTCAAACCAGGATTTTACAAAAGCCCACACAACACGCTACACCGCCAGTAGTGGGGCTAAAGTCTTTGCCTCCGGTACCAATCAGTGGGCATGGGGGTTAGACAGTGATGGTGTTAGCCCAGCTCGGGAAGATATTCGTGCCAAGCAAATAACCGTCAATATTTTAGCAGATATGGGAGCCAGACCCCTGGCACCAGATGCAAACCTCATTGTTCCTTAAAGCATCCCACAAGAATGACATCATTACAACGCCGTCAATTTGGAAAGTTGTTAGCTGCCAGTTTGACTTCCACTATTGTTGCCGAAATATCTAGTAAAGCGCTTGCTCAGAATAGCGAGAATAGCGACCCGGATATTTTTGGAGTAAACGTCCTTCCAAGAGAATCCAATGCTCAAAATCGGGAAAACGAAACTCCACCAGTGGAACTGAAGACTGCCAAACTAAAGAAGAAAAAAGTTCTCTCTAACGTCAAAACACCATCTCTATCTGTTGACAACCCATTGACTGTACCTAAAAAATCTCAAGCCATATTCTCTCCTGAATCTGACCGGATTACGAAAGCGATAGTGGATGAAAAGAAGGATACTGTAATATCTACAGTCTTTAGGGGTAAAGATGGTAATCGAAACTATCTCCTTATTGCGACAGGAAGTCCTAAGAACCCTAAATTCAAAAGCAAAAAAGTACTAGGGCTTGAGAACCCCAATCAGACTATTGAAAGTTTACTAAGCCTTCCCGGTACCAAGAATCAACTTCTGTGCTTGGTAGCGTATCAGGGTATCTCAGCTTTTTCTTTCGCAATAATCGATTCCCAAACAGGTAGGGTTTCTTCTAAAGATGAACTCAATCTACCCGAATTAAACTTGAACTATCGCTACGCTAATCTATGCAAAGATTCGAAAGGGAATATTTATGCCACTGAGACTGGCTCAGAAATTGGCACCAGGTTAATAAGTTTTAACCTTAATAAAAAAGCTAGTCTTACCGGCAAAGTTAAAATCAATAGATTGACTCCACTAAAACTTCAAGACGGCTCTACTACTGCCAATGATGTTGAAGACTTGGCCATTTCTGCTTCCGATGAATTGTATGCACTTGCTACTGACAAGAGTACAAAAGATAAAACCCTTAAATCACTGTTGAAGGTGGAAGTCAAAACTGGCAATATGGAACTAATAAATAATCTTCCATTCCAGAAGTTTGGCTTCTCTGTCTAGTACTATAAAAGACGCGATCGCATGAATAAAAACTGTCGTGTGATCGCTTTGGAAATTGCTTTTCTTGTAAAGGGATGAAACGATCAAAAAATATGTTAATTGTTGGTACTGGCATCAACAATGTGTGATCGCTTCACTGAAAGTCAATAGGCACAAAATCGCGCCATTATTTTTGCTACAAGCGACCGAATTCGTTTGCTGTGCTGGAAATTTCCCAATTGTACGAACAGCAGGGCTTGTGCTTTAGTTACCTTACTTGACAGGAAGAAATCAATCCTTTTGTAGTAGTCTAACTGCCGCCTGCCGTTTTTTAGGGCCGTCGAACTCACGTTAATGTATCAACTTTTGGTTAGTGAAATTCATAACTATTTTTTTGCATTCAACGCCTCTAATGCGAAGCTTGAGGAAATTTGAAGTAATGGAACATATTTTAAGAGTAAAAAATGGGATATCTAAGACAATTTAAAGCTACTAAGAATTGAATCAGCAATAGATATACAGCAGTTTGCAAGTAAGTGAAGTATAAATGCAGGACTCAAAATCAAATATACAAACTTTCTGTCTCCTGCCTCACAACCTGTAAATTTGTACTTCATGCAAACGAAAACTGCTGTATCTTTAATTATGGCGTTCGCGTAGCGGCTGCTTTGTAGCATCGTTCGCTAATACTAATCCTTGACAACCTTGGTTCTAAATAGCCGCATTCCATTTGCAGTAACTAATAAGGAAGTCCCTGTATCTGCTAAAACAGCTACAGCTAACCCAACAAACCCAAAGGTTCCTAATAGCAGAAATAAACCTTTTGTTACTAAAGAAAAGACAACATTCTGTTGAATTACAGATACAGTGCGACGGCTTAGTTCTACTGCATAAGCAAGTCGTCTCAGGTCACTTCCTACGATCACTACATCTGCTGTCTCCAGAGCAATATCTATTCCACCAACTGCAAAACTAATATCCGCAGCAGCAAGCGCAGGAGCATCGTTAATACCATCTCCAACCATACCTACTACTCCTGTTTGACGCAGAAGTTGAATTTCTTCAAGTTTATCTTTTGGTAACAGTTCTGCCCGGTACTCTGTAATTCCAACTTGCTGGGCAACCTGTTTAGCAACGGCAGTGCGATCGCCCGTTAGCATTACTAATCGCTTTAATCCAACCCGCTTCAACTGTCGCAGGGCTTCTGTCGCTTCCAAGCGGATACCATCGGAGAGTGCGATCGCTCCTAATAACCCTTCATTTGTTCCTACCAGCACCGGAATTTGACCGAGTTGTTCAATAGAAGCTAACAAATATTCAGCTTCACTAGATAAGCGAATACCTTGGTCTAAAAACAACCGTTGATTGCCTATGAAGTATAACTGCTCCTTAAAGTTCGCCTGAATCCCTTTCCCAGGTAGTGCAGTAAAGTTAATAGGTGTTTCTAACTCCATCCCTTGATCGTGAGCCTTGGCTACAATTGCCTTGGAGAGGGGATGCTCAGACTGTTGCTCAACTGAAGCTGCAATCAGTAATACCATGTTTGCGCTTACCTTGCCAAGGTCATAAACCTTCTGTACAACGGGTAGTCCTTGCGTAATCGTACCAGTTTTATCAAAAGCAAAAGTAGTCAAACGTCCAGCTGTTTCCAGCGCATTACCCCCTTTGAACAAAACGCCCTTACGAGTTGCTGCACCAATGGCGCTAACAATCGAGACAGGAGTAGAAATTACTAAAGCACAGGGGCAGGCTATTACTAGCATTACCAGTGCCCGGTAAAGCCAGACGTTGAACGATTGAGCAAATGCCAAGGTTGGTATTAAAGCAATGGCGATCGCTGCTAAAATCACTACCGGTGTGTAGACCTGTGCAAACTTATCCACCCACTGCTGCGAGGGTGCGCGGCTTTCTTGAGCTTGTTCCACAAGATTAATAATTTTAGCAACAGTTGTATCGCTAGCAGTGTGAGTAACTTTGACTTCTAAAAAGCCTGTCTGATTCAGTGTCCCAGCAAAGACATTATTACCTGGAGCCTTATCTTCTGGAATTGATTCTCCTGTAATTGGAGACTGATCGATGGTGCTTGCGCCAGAAACAACTACACCATCCAACGCTACACGCTGTCCTGGTCGAATTGTCAAAGTTTCACCTAGCTGAATACTTTCGACGGAAACTGTCACCTCCTGACCATTCCGTTTGACGGTAGCAGTGGGCGGAGTCAAATCCATCAGGGAGCGAATGGCATTGCGAGTGCGACCAAAGGTGAAAACTTGCAATGTTGTACCAAAAGTGAACAAAAAGACGACTAGCGCCCCTTCAAACCAGTCCCCTAAAATTACAGCCCCGATTACTGAAATCGTCATTAGCAGATTCATATCGGCGCGGCGCAAGCGCAATTCAAATAAACCAGCCCGTGCGATCGGATAGCCAGTAATTACTATGCCGATGCCATAGAAAGCCCGTGCTATCCAAATAGGTAGCGCTATATTTTGAGAAATTAAGCCCAAAACTAAGCCTATACCTGCAAGTATGACACTCTGCCCCCGGCGATTTTCAATCCAGAATCTCCAGCTTGCCAGGTCTGACTTTTGTTTTGGCTTGTTTATTGGCTTTTCGTGTTGGTGTTCGTACTCACGATCGCCTACGGCGGGCGTTTCGCCATCGCAAGAATCAGTATGATGATGGGAACTTGCCTCAACACCCTCCTCAACTGTATAACCCAAACTTTTAATCCGATCATAAATTGCCGTCTCATTTGCCAGTTGTGGGTCATAGGATACTTGCAATCGTTCGCTGGCAAAGCTGACCGATGCTTGTTTTACGCCTATTATCTTCTGCACCCCAACCTCAATCGTCTTGGCACAACTGCCACAATCCATCCCGCCGATTTGTAGTTGTAGCGTTTTCACAGGAGTTACATCGACGTTATGGTCATGACTCTGTTCAACCGTATAACCCAAACTTCTAATTTGGTCATAGATAGTCTTTTCACTCAAGACTTCTGGGTTATAGGAAACCCTGGCTTTGCCTGTCGTAAAGTTTACTTTTACTTCTGTAACACCATTTAACTGCTGCAAACCGACTTCAATCGTCTTGGCGCAGCTTCCGCAGTCCATACCATCAATTTGCAAAGTTTGGGTTTTGAGGGAAGGAGTTTGAGTCATGGCATTACAACCAAAGCGAAAAAGTTAACTGCTAATATTCTAATACAACAATTGAATAGATGTTCAACTGTACAATACTTTAATTTTAGTTAAAATTGAAAGTGATAACCATTGCCTATACTTAATGCCATGAACAAGCGCCAAAGCGAAGAAGAGTTGGAATTGCTTCAGAATGCAGGCGTACCACAGTGTGATACCCATTTGGTGCATCTGGATAATGTGCGGTCAATTCAAACACAAATCTTGTCTATAGACAAGGCAAAACAAATGGCAGAAGTCTTTGGAATACTTGGAGATCCGAATCGTCTGCGGCTGATATCAGCTTTGGCCTCCCAAGAATTATGTGTTTGTGATTTAGCTGCATTGATGAAAATGACGGAATCAGCTGTTTCTCATCAATTGCGATTATTAAAAGCGATGCGTTTAGTCAGTTATCGTCGAGAAGGTAAAAATGTTTATTACAGCTTGGCTGACAATCACATCATCAATTTATATTGCTCTTTGGCAGAACATTTAGATGAATGAAATAAACAAAATAATAGTGTATAGAAACATACTTACTAAGCAAGTAGTATTGATGAGTGTAGAAAACCAGCCCTTTCAAGGTGATGAAATTTGGAACAAAGATTGGTGATTTCAACCTTCAAAAAACGCAAAATCTGAGCAGGGACGCGTCGATTTGTCTCCTTCCATGTCTTGGTGCCAGGAGAATGGTCAGTCCAACAGGGTCATGCACTGTGTGAGGAGATAGAGCTAACGATTATGCGATCACTGCCATAAACCTATGTCCTTACCCATCTTGAACCATTGGAAGACCCAGTATCGTGGTATGACCAGAACTTAGACAGGACAACTAATATTACTAAGGTTGAGCCTGAGCAGAATCCGAAGGTTACGGAACCTACTAGAGCGAAAAATTGCAACTTCCCTACAAGAAAGAAAAATTTTGCCACTAAAGATTGATGTTTAGTCCAGATTTTCTGACATTATGAGAAGAATATGAAAAAATTTCTCCAGAAAATAAATGACTCGCCCCAAAAACCGCCCCAGTCTCCCTGAAGTTCACCGCAGTATTAAAATTCCCAACAGTAAAAGCTTTTGGCGCAAGATGTTTGCTTATGCAGGGCCAGGATATCTGGTTTCAGTCGGATATATGGACCCTGGCAACTGGGCAACAGATATCGCTGGGGGGTCTAAGTTTGGCTATACCCTGTTGACAGTAATTCTGCTGTCTAACCTGATGGCAATATTACTACAATCGCTATGTGTGCGTTTAGGTGTTGCCACAGGGCGAGATTTGGCACAGGCTTGTCGAGACTATTTCAATCCAAGGGTAAGCTTTTGTTTGTGGGTGCTGTGTGAGATTGCCATTGCTGCTTGTGACTTGGCAGAACTACTAGGAAGTGCGATCGCCCTGCAACTTTTATTCGGTATTCCCTTGATATGGGGTGTGTGTATAACGGCGCTGGATGTCCTGGTATTGCTATTCCTGCAACATAAAGGCTTTCGCTATACAGAAGCCTTAGTAATAATGCTGGTAGCAACCGTAGGCTTCTGTTTTACAGCAGAAATTCTCTTCTCTCGACCTAATATGGGAGGGATTTTATTGGGATATCTGCCCAAAAAAGAAATTTTACAAAATCCAGAAATGCTCTACATTGCGATTGGCATTTTAGGCGCAACAGTGATGCCTCACAACTTATATTTACACTCCTCTATTGTACAAACCCGTGATTGGCAACCTAATACTGAAAAAAGATGGGAAGCAATTAAGTTTGGCACAATTGATTCAACTTTTGCTCTATCGTTAGCACTGTTTATCAACTCAGCAATTTTAATTGTATCTGCTGCCACATTTCATTTTTCTGGTAATCAGAATGTGGCAGAAATTCAGGAAGCTTACAAACTGCTTTCACCATTGTTAGGCGTTAGTGCTGCTAGCGCCATCTTTGGGATTGCCTTACTTGCTTCTGGGCAAAGTTCGACACTAACTGCAACTCTAGCTGGGCAGATTGTGATGGAAGGATTTTTACAATTTCGCCTTCCATCCTGGTTACGGCGTTTAGTTACTCGTCTGCTTGCTATCATTCCAGCGTTGATTACAATTATTATCTTTGGGGAACATAGTACAAGCAGTCTCATTGTTCTTAGTCAAGTTATCCTCAGTTTACAGTTACCGTTCGCAGTAATTCCATTGGTGATGTTTACGAGTAACCGTCGCTTAATGGGAGAATTTGTGAATCCTTTGTGGCTGAAATCTCTAGCTTGGCTGGTTGCTATTATTATCGTCGGGTTAAATGTTTGGTTGCTATTACAAAGTATTTTGGTTTGGTTGGGTTTCAATCTCTAAATTTCTTGAAACCGCTTAGGATGGATCTAGTAGAGAACAATCCCGTACATCTGTCTTGATATATCTATCAAGGAGAAAGTTAAGCTATGAACTATATTCGCAAAGCTGCTACCATCTTAGGAATAACAACTAGCGTACTGAGTGGAATACCTGTTGCTGTCCATGCTGCACAAGAAGCACCAACGCGCATCCAACAGATGAATTTTCAGGAATACTATAACCAGGGAGTGCAAAAGCTTGAGCAAAGTAACTTCAACGGCGCAATAGAAGATTTTAGTCGGGTAGTACAGTTAAATCCCCGATATTACGAAGGTTTTTGCCTTAGAGGTTTAGCAAAGTCTCAATTAAAAGACTTTAAAGCAGCCGTTAGCGACTTTGATCAAGCACTGCGACTCAACCCCAACCATACAGATGCTTACAACGGTCGAGGAACTGCTCATGCGGAACTAGGAAGCATTGAAGCGGCTATTACCGACTTTAACCAGGTACTTAGAATTGATCCGAAGTCTGTAGATGCTTACTACAATAGGGGCTTTTTGAATTATAGACAGGGAAATCATAAACTGGCGATCGCAGATTTTAACCAAGCACTACAAATCAACCCCAATTTAGCTGATGCCTACGGCAACCGAGGACTTTCTGAATATGCTTTAGGCGATCGCAAAAATGCCATTAATGATTTAGAGCAAGCTGCAAGTCTGTTTCAACGGCAAGGAGATACTCTTCGGTATCAGCAAACACAAGCTCTCCTTCAGCAGATTCAGCCCTAAGTAAATGAACTACCCACAGATGGCTTCGCCTGAACTGCGGGTTTCTACATCCCTCAGTTCGTTTTTGGCTAAGTTACTAGTGGATTTTTGACGCTTCTTCGCTCCCAGTTGCCGCATACTACCCGCAGTTTTACGAGTGTTTACGGTAGAGCTAGGCAACTCTGCGTCTACGAGGCTTGTTCCAAACCCCGGTAGAGTTCCTTTTGACCAGTAGAGCATCACTTCGGCAGAGGCAATATCCCTATTTTGAAAATAACCACAAACACTACACTCATGGACGCGAATATCAAGCGTCTTCTTGTGCTGGTGTCCGCATCTAGGGCAGGTTTGACTAGGTTTTACTTTTTTGGTTGGGACTTCGATGAACACACCACCAATTTGTTCTATTTTGTATTTGATGGTGCTACGAAGCATACCAAACCCAACTTTTCAACAAACCTTACGGAATAGTTGGGTGATTCAATTTTGTTATCGAACTGTTGAGGAAACGATAAGCTGCTTTAGCTCAATTTTTCCAGTTATTACTGCTATTTTGTGATTGAAAGACAATCATCTTCTGTATATTGCTGTGATTCATTTCCTGCATATTATTAATTATGGGTTGGCAGCAGCTGTTTGGTTGCGACTGCCCATATTGTATGAATTCTCTACGTACCCTACGCAATCAAGCATCAATAGTTTACTAGTATTTTGATTGTAAGGAAAGCCGGGTATATTCTACTTGTCATGTGTCTGCTGAGTTTGGCATTAATCTTTTAAGTAGTAATACTATAAAAAATCCACATTTTTTATGATCTATTGAGGTGGGTTAGCGTGATCCATAACCCACCAATCTGCAAAATTTTAATTTAAAGCCTTTGCTCTTAACTAATGAGAGAAGTGGTCAAGAAAACAACTCCTATTGAAAAAATAGCCAAACCAATAAATTGCAGTATCTTTAAGAATTACTAACCTGAAACTTCCACCTGTTGTCCCTAAAAATTTCATCTCAATTTCATCTTCATTTGGGAGAGTAGGTAAAGTACTTGATCTTTAAACTTACTTAGCTGCACAGCAAGCAGACATCCCTTAACGCGTTTAAAAATGCTTAATTCTATTGTTAAATGGTCGATCGCTCAACGCTGGCTAGTAGTTATTGCTTCCATCCTCATATCTGTTTGGGGCTTTCGTGTCCTCACACAAATGCCACTGGACGTGTTTCCCAGCTTTTCCCCGCCTCAAGTCGAAATTCAGACCGAAGCCCCTGGTTTAGCACCAGAGGAAGTGGAGTCGCTGGTGACTCGTCCTATAGAAAGTACAATAAACGGAACTCCTGGACTTGAAGCTTTACGCTCTTCCTCTGCTGTAGGTCTTTCTGCTGTAAGAGCCACCTTCAGTTGGGATACGGACATTTATCGCGCCCGCCAAGCGGTGACGGAGCGGTTGCAACAAGCACGCAGTCAGTTACCACAAGGTGTGGAAGACCCAGAAATTCTTCCCGTCAGTTCCGCTTTAGGATGGACTGTTAAATATGCCTTCACTTCTGAAACCACGCCTCTAATGGATGTATGGCGTATTGTCAACTGGCAAGTGAAAAACCGCCTTCTGGCTGTCCGTGGTGTCAGTGATATCATCATATATGGCGGGGATGAGCGTCAGTATCAAGTATTGGTTAACCCAGATAAACTAAAAGCGTTTAATGTTACTCTCAATGATGTCACCAAAGCCGCCGCTGCCGCCAACGCTAATGCACCAGGAGGATTTTTAATTACTCCAGACCAAGAAACATTGGTTAGAGGTGTGGGGCGGATTGAGTCTATTGAACAGCTAAAGAAATCAGTAATTAAAGCCCAAAATGGCACTCCAGTATTGTTAGAACAGGTTGCTGATGTACAAATTGGCGCAGCGCTCAAACGTGGTGACGGTAGTTTTGCTGGGAAAAAGGCAATTATTCTGACAGTTAACAAGCAACCAACTGCGGATACACCGTCAGTCACGAAAGCAGTTGAGACGGCAATAGAGGAAATTAAAGCTGGTCTGCCAAAGGATGTCAAAATTACAACTACCTTTCGTCAAGAAGATTTTATTGAAGCCTCGCTCAAAAACGTTGAAGAAGCTTTGCGTGATGGCACTATCATCGTTTCCGTCATCCTGATTCTGTTTTTAATGAATTGGCGCACAGTTATCATTAGTTTGAGCGCTCTACCTGTGTCCTTATTGCTGGGGATGATGATTCTCAACTGGACGGGACAAGGCATAAACACTATGACTCTGGGCGGACTAGTGGTAGCTATTGGTTCGGTGGTGGATGACGCAATCGTTGATATGGAAAACGTCTACCGCCGTCTGCGGGAAAACCAACTCGCTGGAAATCCCATCCCACCATTGCAAGTAGTCTTCAATGGTTCGGTGGAAGTGCGCGTTAGTGTTCTGTTCGCCACAATTATTATTGCCGTCGTCTTTGCACCGATTTTCGCCCTCTCTGGTGTGGAAGGCCGGATTTTTACACCGATGGGTTTAGCGTATCTACTATCAATTGCTGCTTCTACCTTGGTAGCGTTGACATTAACCCCAGCAATGTGCGCCCTACTGCTGGTGAATACAAGATTGCCAAGTACAGAAACCTGGTTAGAAAAACAAACGCATAAACTTTATAGTCCAGCTTTGAGGTTTTCTATTCGTCGCCCCAAAATTATTTTGGTAACAGCATTCGCTGGTTTTGTGGCTTCAATGGTAGTTTTACTTGGTTTAGGGCAGGTTTTTTTACCAGAGTTTCAAGATCGTGCCCTCGTAGTTGCCGCCGTTCTCATGCCTGGTGAATCTCTAGAAGCTACTAATCAAACAGGGTTGGCGATAGAAGAAGCTTTGAAAAAAAATCCCGGAGTTGAAACTGCTCAATTCCGCTCTGGACGCGCTCAAGGAGATACTGAGATAGCTGGCGTTAACGCTGGGGAACTGGATGTCCAACTGAGTGAGGAGGGAGCAAAAGATCGAGAAGAAACAATTGAAATGATTCGTAAAGAATTTGAGAAAATTCCCGGTGTAGTTCCTAATATCGGTGGTTTTATTTCTCACCGAATGGATGAGGTACTGTCGGGGGTAAGAAGTGCGATCGCCGTGAAAATCTTCGGTACCGAGTTGGAGCAACTTCGTACCCTTGGTCAACAAGTGCAATCAGCTATAAGTGAGGTTTCGGGTTTAGCAGACTTGCAACTAGAACCGCAAATACCAATGAAACAAGTGCAAATTAAGTTTGACCGGAATGCAGCTGCTCGTTATGGCCTAACGATTGGGGAATTATCAGAGACGGTAGAAACTGCACTCAATGGGCGAGTCGTTTCCCAAGTATTGGAACAGCAACAAACCTTTGACATGAATGTTTGGTTGCAAGAAAGCTACCGTAATAATATAGAAATCATCCGTAATTTATTAGTTGATACACCCAACGGACAAAAAATTCCCTTAGCTCAAGTTGCCAAAATTGAATACAGTACCGGCCCCAATACCATCAACCGCGAGAACGTCTCTCGTTACATAGTTGTATCTACCAACGTAGCTGGGCGAGATTTGGGTTCTGTAATTAAGGATATTCGAGACAGGGTTAAACAACAGGTACAATTACCCCCTGGATATTTTATTGAATACGGCGGTCAATTTGAAGCCCAAGAGGGAGCAACAAAAACTTTACTTTGGGCTGGGATATTAGCATTTGTAGCGATCGCAGTCATACTTTACTTTGCCGTCAAGTCAATTCCAGCAACCATCATGATTTTAATTAATTTACCCTTGGCGTTGATTGGTGGTGTGGTTTCCATCGCTTTGACTAGCGGCATTGTTTCCGTAGCTTCAATGGTAGGATTTATTACTCTATTTGGTGTGGCAGCACGGAACGGACTTTTGTTGGTTGAAAACTACAATGCAAGGTTGGCAGAAGGGCAACCTTTACGGCAGGTTTTGATGGAAGGTTCGATGGAACGTTTAGTTGCTATTTTAATGACGGCATTGTCTTCAGCATTGGGTATGGTGCCACTGGTAATTGGTAGTGGAGCCGGAAAAGAAATTCTTCAGCCATTAGCTGTTGTGGTGTTAGGTGGTTTGTTTACCTCAACTGCTTTAACTCTGCTAGTGCTTCCGGCTTGCTATGTGCAGTTTCGTAAGTTTCTGATTCCGAAAAAGACCACACCAATACAAAATATTGAAGTTACCCAAGGTTCAACTGTATGAGGTAAAAACCTCATATTTTCTGGAGCTGATAACGCCGTATCTTTACCTGACTATTTAGATACAAAATTGTGTTTCAATTACTAACAAGTGATGAGGAGTAAACCCATGAAATTATTAAAATTAGGTTTGGTTGCTTTTACAAGTATAGGATTACTTTTTTTGGGAGCTTGTAGTGGTGGAAATCAAGAAAATAATTCAAGCAGTAATACGAAATCTACTACAAATCCAGCAGCAAATACTTCAAAAACCGAAGCTACTAAATCAGCTGATTCATCCAAAGAACATGATGAGAAAGGCCATTCTCATAAAAACGATGAATCACAAGAAGGTAAAGAACATTCACATGGTGGTCAAGTTGTTGAATCAGGTCAATATCATTTAGAGTTAGTCACAGAAAAAGAAGAGAAAGGAACTCATTTAGATTTTTATTTGAAAAAAGGCGAGAAGCATGAGGTAGTTTCTAACGCTCAAGTGACAGCTGCAATTCAACTACCAGATGGGAAACAAAAGTCGGTACCTCTTGCCTATAACGCTAATGCTAAACTTTACGAAGCAGAAGTATCAGAACAAGCAACTGGTCAATATCAGGTGAAAATTACTGCGAATGTCGGCGATGAAAAGCTAAACGGTCGGTTTAAATTTAATCAATAGTAAGTTTGTCTTGCTTACGGGACAGTTATATTTCAAATGAGTTTATTTCATTATTTAACTACTGTCCCTAATTCTACAAAAAATGATAATTAATTGCTTGTATGTTAATAGGCAAAGTTCAAAACTAGGATAATTCCTGTTATTAAGATAGAAGAAAGATATAGAAATCCTATTTTATTTTTGAAAAGCTGATAGTCATGTCTCACAATCATAGTCACGGACACGATCGCGGTGGCAGTAATTACAACCGTGCTTTTGTTATCAGTGTTGCTCTCAACACTGCTTTTGTCGTTATTGAGGCAACCTATGGCATTGTTGCTAACTCCCTTGCCTTGATTGCCGATGCAGGTCACAATTTAAGCGATGTTCTGGGTTTACTACTTGCTTGGGGAGCAAGCATCCTCGTCCGTCGTCGCCCGACATCACGTCGCACCTACGGGCTGCGCCGTTCTTCAATTTTGGCTGCGCTTTTAAACGCCGCTTTTCTCCTAGTTGTTTCTGGCGGTATTGGCTGGGAAGCAATTCAACGGTTTCGTGAACCTGCTCCGGTAGCAGGGGGAACAGTAATTACAGTAGCAGCTATAGGAATTTTCATTAATACAGTAAGTGCCTTGATGTTCTTGTCGGGGCGTAAAAGTGACTTGAACATCAGAGGCGCATTCTTACATCTAGTTGCAGATGCTGCGGTATCTGTAGGGGTTGTACTAGCTGGTATTGCAATTATTGCTACAGGTTGGCTGTGGTTTGACCCGGCGGTGAGTTTGATTGTTACTGTGGTGATTGTAGCTGGCACTTGGGGACTTTTGCAGGAATCCTTAAATTTGATTACAGATGCTGTACCAGCAGGAATAGAACCTTTAGCTGTCCGTACTTATCTAACCGAACTCCCTGGCGTGGCTCAAGTTCATGACCTACATATCTGGGCAATGAGTACTACAGAAACAGCACTCACTGTTCACCTTGTCATCCCAGCAGGTTATCCCGGTGATACTTTTTTAGCACGGGTAGTCCGTGAGCTTCACGATAATTTCAGCATTGAACACCCAACCATTCAGGTGGAGACAGGCGATCCAAGTTACCAATGTCCTTTCGCTCCTGACAACCTAGTTTAAGTCAATTGTTAGATATTTAGTAACGGGTACACTCTTCTACACTCTTAGCTACATCTACTAGTAATTCGTCTTTCTCAGTTCGCCTATCCGTAAGTAGCTAGGTGCAATTAAATATAAAACGCTCCAGTGTGTATTCACCAGCTTTGCTACGAGTTTTTATCCCATCCATTAAGCAATCGCTAATGTTCTTTATGGACTAAACCAGCACTTTATCAAAATTGCTTTCACCTGTAGTGGAAGCTTGAGTGAAACTAAACACAATATTGCCTAATCGCAGAAACATAACACAACTCCTAGACAAACGTTCAGCTTGTTGCTAACAGAAAACAAAAGTCTGATTTTACTATTCATTGCTACTGTCCCAGTTGTCATGGATACAATTTTCAAATATTGGATTTTTCGCTACGTCAACCGCAGTTCTCCTTCAGCTGTGGCTACCTACCATAACATGAATAACTTTCCATAACTAGCCAAAATTTCATGTTGATTTCATCGTGGCCTGTCAAACTCATAATGTAAAGGTTCATTCAATAAGCAAAAGTATGTAGATTATTTTACATACAATTCCCTTATAAATCCCAGATGAAGAAAACATTAATTTATACAGGTACAGTATTTGCTCTTGCCACTACAGCTTTCATTTCCTTTAGCCATGCAAGTGCTAAAGAGACTAATGTTGAAAATAATTTGCAATATCCTACTAATAGTTGGCGGTTTGTCAAACATACTTTTCGGTTAAACATCCCTCAAAACAACAACGCTCTTTCCCAACTTATTATTGAAACTCCATCTACTGTAGCAGTGAGTAATGACATTGATGTCTTCGACGCGAATGGTCAGAAAATTAATACTAATATTTCCGTCAATGGCAAAGATATTATTATAGATTTCCCTGAAAAGGTTATTTCTAGCACTAAACTCTTAGTTAATTTTAATCAAGTTCAACAACCAGTGACAGGCCCAGCTTCTGTATACCACTTTTCAGCGAAGGTTGTTGGTAGTGAAATAGAGATTCCCGTTGGTACAGCTCAATTCCCTACATTTTAATCCTTAAATTTTGACATTCATCATAAATTTCATCTTGATTTCATTTAGACCTGCCAAACTGATCAATAAAGGTAATATACCTTTTGAACTTCAAACGGTAAACAAGTTAACGGTAATTTTTCTAACTTCCTTTAATTAACGTGTAACCGTAGACTAACTTTTCATGGAAATTTTTGAAAATGTTGGTATTACGAAGTGTAAGAGTATAACAAATTAAAACTTTTACATTTAATCTTTTTTCAGATTGTGAAAAGTAAGAAACGTAGAAGGTAGTTAATTTTAGTTTTACCAAGTTGTTCCGTATTGATTTATCACAGGTTCATTTTGATTTGCTGACGTTAATAATTAAGTGAGGAGTAAACATGAAGAAAGTGCTATTTTACGTTGCTATATCTACTCTAGCTGCTGCACTTTTAATTCCTGCCAACTATGCAAGTGCCAATGAAGAAGATGGTAATATTCCTCATGTTGATGGTAACTCTCAATTTCCTCAAACTCGCTGGTCGGCTGTTAGACATACTTTGCGAGTACACGTTCCCAAAAATAGCAAGAGTGTTTCACAGTTAAAAATTCAAGTTCCAAATACTGTCAGGTGGAGTTATAATACTAATAATGTTGTTATAAACGAAGAGAATGGTCGAAAAATTAATACTAATGTTTCTGTAAATGGCAAAACTATACTGCTAGCTTTTGCTGAACCAATTGTTCCTAATACTAAGCTAAAGATTGATATCAAGAATGTTAAACAACCATTTCTTGGTAATGGCCCTGTCTACCATCTATCTGCTAATTTTGTTGGCATTAATGCAGAAATACCTATAGGTGTAGCTAGATTTCGTATAAATCCTTAAACTTAGCATGATTCAATAGAAAGCTCTTAACATTTAATTTATAAATAAGTTAATATTAAGAGCTTTATTTATTAAACCCAATTTCCAAATATTATTAATTATCAATAATTTCAAATTTTACTAGTTGATTTTAAGTGCAATTAAAAATTTTGTGATCCAGGGCAACGTAGGTAATTCCTGAAGCCCTTGCTGAGTAATAATCTTGATTAAAAAGTAACCTCAATAAGCAAATGCTCAAACCCTTGTTATTAAAGGATTTTCATATTTTAGATGCGTTTGCTTTGTTTTATGATCTGACTTAATATTTCATCTTAATTTCATCATTACCTGTCATCATAAAAAATAACTCAGTAGACCTATTGCAATTAGTTAAACTTGTTAACTTCTCTAACTGAGTATCACTCACACCAATTGAGCAATGGAATGTACTGAGTTTTTCTTAGAGATTATCTACTACCAAGGCGTAGCATCTCTTTATGATCTTAGATAGCTTGCTCGTATACATTATTTAATAACCCAAAATTTCATCCTAATTTCATAAACTTCTGTCAATCTGTTTCTAAGGGATAACCCTGTTATTAACTATGCTGATTTCACAAAATTGCCACGAACCTTTAACTTTTCAATTTGATATGCGGATACTGCTAGTCGAAGATGAGTCAGATTTGGGCGCTGCTATTAAGCGAACGCTGAAGCAACAAAAATATTTAGTTGACTGGGTAATGGATGGTAATGAAGGATGGGCATATTTAGAAAATAGTTCGGCACAATATACAGTGGCGATTTTAGATTGGATGCTCCCAGGATTTACTGGTTTGGAATTGTGTAAAAGGCTGCGTTTAAAAGGAAATTCTTTGCCTGTCTTGATGCTCACAGCTAGAGATAGCATGGAAGATAAAGTTACTGGCTTAGATGCGGGTGCTGATGATTACTTGGTGAAACCTTTTGGAATGGCAGAATTACTGGCAAGGTTGCGGGCATTGCAGCGGCGTTATCCCCACTTACAACCTCAACAACTAACCGTTGGTAAATTTACTTTAGATTACAGCAATAGTACAGTTGTCGGTCAAAATACGACAGGAGAAAAACAGGAAATTTCTTTAACTAATAAAGAATTCCAACTGGTGGAATATTTTATGAAGCACCCCAATCAAATTGTTACCACGGAACAGATTCGCAATCAGCTTTGGGAAGTGAGTGCAGAACCTGCTAGCAATGTCGTAGCAGCGCAAGTACGTTTGTTGCGTCGCAAACTAGCCTGCTTTGACTGCGCTAACCCGATTGAAACTTTGCACGGTATGGGATATCGTCTGAATGTGACTGATGAATCAAAATAAGCTGTTTCGAGGAACTCGTGTTCGTTTAGCTCTGTGGTATGCCCTCGTCATGGGTTTAATTTTAAGCGTTTGTGCTTTCGGTACCTACAGAGCTGTTTTCCGTGCCCATGTGGTAGCTTTAGATAGTGAAATTGAGTCTGTAGCGGGAACACTGCATGACAGTATTGAATTTAAGCTCAGGCAGCCTGGGAGTTTGGAACCCCTTATACAGGAGCTATTGCCAAATATAAATCTATGTAAAATTGGAGCCAGTTGTACTCAACAGCAGTCAGATACTAAACGTCATTTTCTTGGTGTAGTTAATAAAGATCACTACTATGTACGTTTTTTTGATACTTCAGGACGCTTAATTGCTACTGCTGATAATTATCCAGAAGGACTGTCCAATGTCTTCAGCAATGAAAAATGGTTATTTCTCAAAGACAGCAAAGGCAATGATTACCACCAAATTTCCTTAGTGCTACACACCCCAGATAATGGGGATTGGGGCTATATGCAAGTGGGGCGAAGTCTTGAAGAATTTAATCTTTATCTGGATAGTGTGAAATTAAGTTTAGGTTTGGGATTGCCGATCGCAATGGCTATGGTTGCAGTTGCTAGTTGGTGGCTATCAGGATTAGCTATGCAGCCAATTTATCAATCTTATCGACAAATTCAACAGTTTACAGCAGATGCAGCACACGAATTGCGAACGCCTTTAGCTGCAACAGGCGCAACGGTGGAATCAGCGCTTTTAATGTCGCAACTGGATGAAGAAGAAACGCGGGACATTCTGCGAACTATCCACCGTCAGAATCAGCGACTTATTACTTTGGTTGTAGATTTATTATTATTGGCTCGTTTGGATAGACAACACCTACCAGTACAACTAGAAGAATGTTGTTTAAATGATATTGTCAGCGATTTAGTCGAGGAATTTGAAGCGATGGCAATTGCGGCAGGTGTAATGCTGCAATCTAGGATAAAGGTAAATGAGCCAGTAAATATTATCGGTGATAGTGACCAGCTTTATCGTTTGGTTTCTAATTTAATTGTCAATGCAATTCAGTATACACCCAAATCCGGGGAGGTTACGGTTTGCCTGGGTTGCAGTGACCATCATGCTGTGATTCGGGTTCATGATACGGGTATTGGTATCCCAGAGAAGGAACTGACTCGAATTTACGATCGCTTTTATCGGGTGAATAGCGATCGCTCTCGTAGCACTGGCGGTTCTGGTTTGGGACTAGCCATTGTTCAAGCAATTGTTCACTCACACCACGGCAGCATAGATGTGCAAAGTGAATTCGGCAAAGGCAGTACTTTTACTATAAAGTTACCATTCAATGCACGTCCCATTAGTAGTGTTCATTCTATCTCCATCTGGAAGATGTTATATAAGTCATCACGTAAATAGTTAAAGTCGCTTTTTTAGTTTTTGCTCTTAGATTTTTATTTAATACTACAAACTGTAGTGCAGCATTCCTACTCTGCGAGTAAACAACGGCTATACGAAAATTGCAATTGCTGACAACGGGTGCTTGACTCAAAGAAGCCCACCTATAAAAACTGCCCTGGGGCATGACCAGAGCAGCGCTTCTCTAAAGGGGGAATTAATTAAAGGACTTTTAGTATCTTGTCCATGCTTTACATATAATTCGTTCGCTATGTAATACTCTTCAGTTGAAGTTTTATACTTTACGCAAAAAGAGCGAAAAACTTTTAAAGCTGTACTATACAAGGATTAGACGCAATCAACCAAGCCCAATGCAACACCCTTAGCTGAATGCGTGTTAACCAATGGTTATCAAAATTTAGTCAAACAAATATGAAATGCACCATTACCCCAAGGAGCAATCGTCGGCTGTGAAGGGCGGTTGTTACTTGGGCAGGGATGAGGCGGGGGCGGCGAGAAGCTCTTCTTAAGCCTTCTTCAAAGGATACGAAGGCAGCTTCAGGCGATCGCATATACGCACTCATTACCGTTCATCCCGCAACCACTCTAACCCAGTTTTCAACACCGCCTCCGCCGTGTAATAAATCTTTTGTTCCCCGAATATGCCCCCACTGCGGCTGATGATACGGAATTCCCAGCAGTGTCCAGGGGTGTAAAAGACCATCAGCGTGCTGCCGTTGATACAAACAACCGTATCAACTTTAACTTGGGACATTTACTGGTGTTGTGGATGTGATAAGTGACATTTGGCGGTTTCATGATTAATGCTCTCGTTGAGCAATTCGTTGAAAAAAGTAACCACTTCCTCTTGCTGTAAGTATATATTCTGGGTTTTCCGGGTCATCTTCTAACTTCAAGCGCAAACGTGAGATATGTACATCCACCACACGAGTATCTGCATGTTGTTCTGCGTTATAACCCCATACTTGCTGCAATATTTCTCCACGGCTAAAAGATTTACCCGGATAGCTCATCAATAACTCTACTAAGCTGTACTCTACACCCGTTAATGGAATCCGCTCACCCGCTTTGTAGACTTGTCGCTTATTGGTATCAATTTTGAGATTGTCTACAACCATTACTCGCAAATTTGAAATAGCAGCAGTAGTTGTTCTATCGTTTCTTCGTCGCAGCAACGAGCGAATTCTTGACTCTAATTCCTTGGGTGAGAAAGGTTTCGCCATATAATCATCAGCCCCTAATTCCAGCCCAGTAATTCGGTCTGCTACATCTGCCAAGGCTGTTAGCATGATAATTGGCACACCTGATTGTTTCCGTAATTCTTGACAGACACCGTAGCCATCCAGCTTTGGCATCATCACATCTAGAACTATTAAATCAGGGGTCAACTGGCGAAAAGCTGACAAAGCTTCTTCACCATCACTAGCTGTAACTACACTGTAGCCAATCATTTCTAACCGCATCTGTAAAATTCGGCGGATGCTGGCTTCGTCATCTACTACTAAGATTGTGCCTTTCTCACCTGATAAGTTTTTCAACCTGTTCCTTTCCAGCGAGAACTCTTAACCATCCATTATCTGCTTATTAGGAGTCAAAACGACAAAACAATCTTGAAGTACAGTCATGAGGAAAGAAGCGATCGCTTAATACTTGCATCTGTGCAATAGATTATGCTGGGGCATCTGCACGAAACCAGATTTGTACACAATTAATAAATTCCTACAATTAGGGACTCGTATTTCCCATAGATTTGTTGTACCTTGTTAATTCTGTGCAAATTATTTATACCTAACTTCTCCCAACTTTACTCATCCAAATTTAAAACCAATGCCTTCGAGGGAATATTCAATGAAAACTTCTAATAATATAGATACCAAGAAGATCATCAAAAAATCTGATAAGCTTACCCTGAGACAGATGAAGCTAATTGAGGAAGCAGAAGACCAACTTCTTCAAGCTAATACTGTCAATTCTCCAGCCCCTGTGGTTGAGGTTGAGGAGAAACCAGTAGCGATTTCAGAGCCTAGAGTTCCTGACTATGTTCCATTCCTTGACAATCCTCCAGTACAATCTGTGGGTAATTCCGGCTGGCAGATTTCTGATATCTGGCGGGATATCCGCGTGGATGATTTCTGCGGGTAAAAGCCTAGTAAAGATCGGTGAAAAAAATACGTTGCTGTTGTGTGTACGCATTATCACAAACAGAAGTTTTATTTTGATAAAGAAGCCTAAAAAATAATCAACGATAGCACTAAAGTTGAATGCATAGACGCTTAGGCTACTCGTCGCAGACATTGCAATGGCATCAGGTTGTTTAATGGGTAAACGAAAGAGAAGACATCATAATACATCCTTCCCTTGGATGTTAGAAGAAAAGAATCTGTTTATTGCTCCTACTGGTAACGAAATAGTTACAGATGCAGGATGGGAGAAAATTTCATTTGAAGATGCAAGAAAATTGTTTAGTCCCGAAACTTTTCAAGAGTGGTATGAACTGTTTCTAGAAAATACAGATGTCTCGGAAATACTTTCAGAATCTAATGTAGATATAGATTTAGACGATCAATCAGCAATAGATAAGTTTTTACAAAGGAGCAAATGGACACCAAAACAAGTCAATTTAGTTGTAGCGAAGGCTATCTATAAAAATCATGCCTGGGTTAGAGGATTACTGATTTCTACACCTGATGCTGAAGAACACTACTTTCACAATTATGAAATGGAGGCAATTCGTTTAGGAGTCCAATTGCGAAAATACATCAAAGAGGATATTCCAGTAATTAATGACTGCAAAAATGCTGTCAGATATTTACATGGGAGATACGCCCTCATTGGCTGGCAACCAAGAAATTGTGTGACAGCAGCTCACAACCTAAAAATATCTCAAGCTACTAAGGTTTACAATGAACTTCTCTGGGATGAAGATTGGCTAGATGAAGAAGACGAAATTTATTAGTCAAGAACAAAAAGACTCTACAACACTGGAAAATATACTCCCCATTACTGATGACTGGATAATAATAGAGTTACTGGGAAATAAAACCAGAAATCTTTGAAGAGCTTAACAGCGATGGCGTAACCATCATGAGCCAGTGGCGAAGTGGCGATCGCTCTAGTAATAACGTAGCGTGGGTGCGGCGTAGAGGCTCTTTCAAGCGATTTCTGGACGGATGCTTGGAGCGGGGTAAAGCACTTAACAGAAATTGTTAAACTTTTTTATTCCCATAGCTAAGGCAACTGCCTGAGCAACTTTTGTAAACTATCTTTGCACTCAGTCAAAGATATAGTTAATTGTGCCTATAATAAGTTACGGCTAACTATAACTGAAAGTTAGCACCATGTAAGTGTGTATCGCTGGATTACGCATCATAGGCGATACCAAAGACAAGCAAAATTCATCGGCAGCGCAATAGTGTCTATTCCGTTGCCAACATGCACCCAGAGCGATCGCATTGTGGGTTTGCAGACTAAGTGAAATTTTTTCAACGCAAGAATAAGGGTTTGAGCAATTTTTGTTGCAGACTAAATGAAATTTTTTTGCAGACTAAGTGAAATTTTCC
>NZ_JACJSF010000068.1 GCF_014698035.1 Desmonostoc muscorum FACHB-395 | reverse complement strand
CGGAAATCTCAATTCCGTAAGCGAGGCAGTTTTCATCCATGCCTCTTAATCTACCACCTCAGTAACTCATTTTTGACTGTAGCGTTTTAGATCCTGTGAACGGTTACGCTTGATGAAGTTTTGCTGTTTTGCTCGTTCTCATACGGAGTATGAGAATACATTCATCTGGGCTGCTGAATTAATGTATCACTGAAGGCAGAGCCTCTAATCAGCTATTCCCGCCCTCTGTATCGATAAAATAAGACGAAATCGAGCCATTATGATGAATATTGCGATATTCATCACTAAGAAGCAATTGCCCAAAAAACTAGATCCAATATCTGAATTAAGAGAAATTACTCAGATTAATGTATTAGTTTTATGAGAAATAAAATTATTCACGAATTTTACTGAACCAAAAAACAGCTTGACTAAGCCAAACTAACTTTAGAACCCTATTTAAGGAATATATCTATGTCTCCTCCAAAAACGGACATCACATATTCTATAAAAAGCTGACTTAAGATCGGCTGGACTGAAATCAATGGATTCAAATATGAATTCAATCTTCTAATAATAGAGATAAAAAAGGAACAAATATTATTTGTTCTCTAAAAGCATTTGTCGCAATTTATCAAACAGAATTCAAGAGTGAAGAATCAGAATTGATAATTAATTCTGGCGTAAAAATTGAATAGCACAGTAGTAGCAAGTCTGCAATCTTCTTAATCAATGAAGTCTTTGTACCCTCACCACATCTATGATTTGGTGGTGACACGAGGCGCAAGTCTAGTCTAGCTTGGCGAACAACATACCCACGCAGCATTTCTTAGAGAGCATCTAGATTCTGAATTGATCATCAATCTATTCAAGGATGCTCTTTGGATAAGAAAAATTTATATACAGTTAATACCATGCAATTTCATGCATATTCTGTTAAGCACTTTGTAGTCTAGCCTCATTTATCGTAATGCTGAAAATGTTGCTATCTGCGAATTTCAACAATTTTGCTTGTATAAACTCTCATTAGAGTTTATAGTGATACGGTGTTTTTCCCTTACAATTTCTCGGCAGATTTATATCATGATTTATTCTCAAAAATTTCAAAAGTATTTGGCAGGTTTCTCTTTATCTGTCGTATTAGTAGCTGATTTAGTCCTCACACAAAATGTCCCTCCAGCTTTTGCCGAAATAGTAAATTCATCTGTTGGGAATGCTGTGACATTTAGTTGCAATGACAGTGAAGCGACAATCAAAGCTAAGAATGGGGCCAGAGTAGTTAGTGGAAGTTCAGCCTTTTACATTGGTTATCAGCAAGTCTCATCTAATAACAAAAACCCTATAACTATCCGTTTTAATAATGGTATTAAAACATGGTGTAGGACTGATTACGAAACAACAAATGACGACGGTACAGGCTACGGATTATATTGGACTGGGGGAAATTTTTTATATGGCGTTTACTCTTCCACTGGCAGCCAGACCGGTAATGATTTTCGCCGCTTTGCAACTGGGCGTTGGTTGTCTAGCTATGGTAGTGGAGGCGGGCCAAAAGTCGCAGTTATAGCCCGGATTAATCCAGCCAATGGCGAGGTTTACTATGCTACATTTTTATCTGCGAAAAAGGCAGATAATGGAAATACAAATTCTTTAGTTGTCAGAAGCCTGTCATGGGATGGCACAAATTTAACTGTAGAGGCAAAGTCATGGTGGACTCCCCGCCGCACTAATACCAACTCCATGACTTGCTCTGGTGCATCTCCTTATATATACACAGCAGTATTCACTAGCGATTTAACAAGGGTTAACTCGGCTTCAGCTGCTACCTGTAGTTAAGGTATAAAGATTCAGCTATCAAATTTAGGACTTACGCAAAACGACAGGCAGTAGGGGCAATTAATGTAGACGCTTTGCGGCTACTCTACGAGTTAGTACCCGCAGGGTATTGTCCCTACTAAAAAATCAAGCTTTGGGCTATTTTTTGCGTAAGTCCCGAAATTTAGGAAGCATATTTTTCCATTTGTTTGAGAATTGACAAAAGCGATCGCTCTTTCTCAATTATCTATTCCTAATTTTTCCCATGCGGACGATGAATAATTGTCTCCAAAACCCGCCGCTTGGCTTTCGGATCAATACCTACTAAGCGGATATACTCACCGCTATATTCTGCCAAAGTTGCCTCTAAGTTTGAGATTGCATCAGACTCGGCATCAATGTGGCTATGAACACAACTTTGCCAAGAACCTGTACGGAAACGGCGCTCATCTACGTGTTCAATACTTATTTTGTAACCTTGAGATAATAATTGCCGAATCTGTTCTTGTGTCTCTAGGGTTAAATGTGGGCTTGATACTTCCTGTTTCTGGAATCCATTCGTTTTCGGTTCTTGAGTTGCACCATCGCTTGACGGCTGATTAATTGGTGTCGCAGCAGGTGATGCAGATTGAGAATTTCTACCTCGATTCAGTCGATTGTAATCGTCAACCAAATGGGAATTTTCCACCCGTTTTTGTTCACCAACGAGGAAGTTACCAGACTCGATTAAGTGAGACAGCCTGAAATCTGGCTTTTTAAATTCTGGTGGCCCTTCGGTGCTGTTAACCACACTCAAGGATACCCGTTCAAAACCTACTTTATGGATGTAGTTGCGGATTTGTTCGTCATAAATGCGCGATCGCAAAGCGCTAAAAAAGTCAATGGACTGGTTGACAAATGTATCAACTAGTTGTTCAACTTCCTTCTGCGATAGTCCATCCGGTTCAAAAATCCCTTTGACAATTCCCACTTTGTCGTCTCTGTCTGGTTCCCAGTAAAATTTCTCCATCCGTCCATCCCGAATTAACGGTGCATAGAGGGTAGAAAAATCATTACCTGTGACAATAATCGGTACACGATGTAAAGGTGTGGAATCGTAGCTTCCAGGCAACTGCACATCTGTAGGATTATCAGCAATATTCATCAGTGTGGCATTCACCAACTGCGTATTTACAGTATATTGCGTGCCTTCATCAAAGCGTCCAGCCCCCGCATCTAAATCGTTAATCATCAGTACACACATTTTGCCGCGTACTTTGATCAGTTCTGCTGTTTCCCGATACCGCAGCCGAATCAACCGCGCTGGATCTCCTGCATCTGGACTTTCCAATTCGCCACCAGAGATATTAGTCACTTCGATACCCATTTTCTCGAAGACTAATTGACATTGAAATGTTTTGCCTTCTCCTTTGCGTCCGTGAATACCTAAAATCACGGGAACTCGCACACCAGGAAGCTTTAGAAAGTTTTTGGTGATGTGGACAGCCAGTTTGTCCAAAAAGCGGGGAGCGATGTAGTAACCCATAAAATTATCTTTGCCTAGCACTGCCTAAAGTAATGTTAAGTTTTTTTGGTGATGACTGTTTATTTATCTTTTGGTAGGAAAGCAACGCTATTTACTATAAACGTCTTATTGGATATAGATCAAAAATTTTATCAGCACTCAGTATAGGTATATTTTCTGCGAGTGCTTGTGCAATTAAAATTCGGTCAAATGGATCGCGATGATGTGAGGGTAGTGTGGCAACAACAGTAACATGGCTAATTTTGATATCGAGTAACCTAAAATCTTGAGGTTTAGTTGCTGTGTGATGAATATCTCAAATGGCTGATTAAAACTAAGCTTGCCTAAATTCTGCTTAATAGCTATTTCCCATAGACTAGCTATACTTAGCAAAATTTCATTATTTTCATTATTAATTAACTCTACTACTTGATTACTAAGTCTTGAATTATCTGTCACATACTAAATAAAAGTATGTGTATCCAGCAATAATCTCATTCCATATATTCCGTGAAATCTTCCAGTGGTTCATCAAAGTCATCAGATATTGTAATTAAACCCTTTGCGCTTCCAGGTTGACGGAGGCGTTTAACTTGCGACACAGGAGTTAACTTCACAACAGGTTGATTATCTTTGATGATGATAATTTCCTCACCACTGAGTGCTGCTTCAATTAAGTCGGGTAAATTTTTAGATGCTTCAGCTAGAGTAATTTGCTGCATAGTTACCACCTTTGGATATAAAAATCAGGTGCTACCACTATCCTAACTTTGAATTATCAATTAAGTTCAGAGGAAACCAATTTAACCAAGCGTCCCAATTTTCCACGATTTGGGCAAATTCTGCATAACCGCCTGCTTTTGGATGAACACCATCATTAGCTCTTGCTTCATTAATCCAGATATTTGATTTTTCTAATATCGGGAAAACATCTAAATATGGGATATTCAATTCATTGCAAATTAAAGCAAACTGTTTAGATAAATCAATATTTCTATTCCTTCTTTGACTATCTTTTTGTTCTGCGTAGAGTGCAGGGCTAACCATCAAAACAGGATATAACTTTTGAGCTTTACTTAAAATTTCACGAGCATTTTTGATAGAATCTGCCAAATCCACGCGAGTTTTACCATTTTCTAATGTTGTGTCATTCAATCCAAAAGAAAACACAACTCTGCCATCATATTCTTTCGGTAATCGCAGTGAGACTTCCTGTAACCAACGCTGTGCTATATCAGTACTCGTATCACGCCTAATTCCTAAATTATAGTAGGTAATGTCATAACCTTTTTTATTAGCATTAACACATACTCTCCCTGTCCAACCAAGACATTCTTGGTCGCCAGTACCGTTAACGAAGGAGTCACCAACAAAACAAATTCTTACTTCTTGTCGATGTATTGAGTTCATGACTTATGCGCTAGATAATGCCTTAATTTCTAAGATTTTGATGTCACAAAATGTATCCTGATTGCTCCTTCTATCTGGGATGAGTTGTCAACCAATCAACGGCAAAATCAACAGCGTTTTTGACAGACAATAGCTTGGTTTGTGCAGAACCAACTTTTGAGACTTTGACATGACCAGTGTTTTCCAAATCTCTACCTATGTCAAAAAAACAGTCATTGTCAAATTCAATATCTGAGTAATATTTCCAAACTCGTTGTCCTGCTTCTAGAACTGGCGCACCTTTGCTAACTTGCTGTGTCCCATCAACCCGATACTCAGCCAGATAAAAACTGGTGCTTAGGATCAGACCACAGAATGGGTAGGCATTATGAGAGTTACTGCTGGCGCGATCGCATCCATCAGTGCTTGAACTACTGTGACTGAACCACCACAAACCCATCCCAGTGAACTGAGTCAAGAGTGGACTATCACATTCATCTCTGGAGTTAAACCTGCGTGTAACAAGTCCGTAGCCAGACTTTGGCGAGTCTGAGGTGATGGTGTATTTGAAATTACTTTTAATTCACTCATCTTGCACAAAATTCTTGAGACTTGAATACTGAGGTTTACCAGAATTGTTATGACTCTTTAGTTAAAAAATAGGAGAGGCAGAATTATCTGCCTCTCCTATGGGGATAAATTAATTACTTAAAGCTTGCTAGCTTTAGTATCTGGTGGCTTTGTTAGGTTTGTGAACAAGAAAGCTGAGAACTTGGCACTGCTTGATGTTGTCAAAACCTACAACACGGATATAGCTGGTGTTGAATTGAGAACGGCATCCTTGAACTTCGCTCAATACTTCTTGAGTGGATTTAGCACCGAACAAAGGCAACTTCCACATTGTCCAATATAATTCTGTTGGCTCAGAAGTTTCGTTGAACTCGATCGCTGGAATGTAACCTTGATTCAAAATGTACTGAATCTGCTTGGCAATTTGAGCGTCAGTAAGGGGTGGCAGATAAGAAAGGGTTTCGTAACGACGCTCTTTTGGTAAAGTTTGCATAGCTTTTTGATAATGGGTTGCGATTTTTGACTACTAGGTTGACCGAACTAATTGGATAAGTTATCCAAATTCTGATCTGAAGTTGTTTGCTGTTCTGGTTGCAGACTGGGGCTAGATGTGTCTATTCGTGTGATGCGTTCTAAATGCTGGCGACGCTGTTCCATATTGGCTTGCTGAATACCAGTGCGAACCATTTCCGGTAAAAATTCTGCAATTTCTTCCGCAATGTGTTCTCTGACAGTCATGATTCGCAAAGCCAAATCTGGTTTTTCTCTCAGCAGTTGCTCAATGTATGACTCACCATTTTGAATTTTGCCAGACGAAAAGTTATGCAACCAAAGTTCTAATGGAGGATTCGTTTCGCCTAGCTGTGCCAATACTGTCCTTAGAGCCTGATAAGTCAGATAGCTTTGGAGAGTTTTGGCTGTGTCCTTCGCAATTTGCTTAAGATTCATGCTTGACCCCAGCCCTAAAGAGTTATGAGTTATGAGTTATGAGTTATGAATTAATGCAAATCCTAACTCTTAACTCTTAACTCTTAACTGTTAACTCAGATCAGACGGTATCCATTGCTTCAAACTCGAACTTGATTTCTTTCCATAGTTCGCAAGCAACAGCTAGTTCAGGAGACCACTTGGCTGCTTCGCGGATGATATCGTTACCTTCACGAGCCAAGTTACGGCCTTCGTTACGAGCTTGAACAACAGCTTCCAAGGCGACGCGGTTAGCGGTTGCTCCAGGAGCGTTACCCCAAGGGTGTCCCAGAGTACCACCACCGAATTGTAGTACGGAGTCATCACCAAAGATTTCTACTAGCGCGGGCATGTGCCATACGTGGATACCACCAGAAGCAACTGCCATTACACCAGGTAGAGAAGCCCAGTCTTGGGTAAAGTAAATACCACGAGACTTGTCTTGCTCAATGTAGTTTTCACGCAACAGGTCAACGAAGCCCATTGTGATGCCGCGCTCACCTTCCAACTTACCAACTACGGTGCCGGTGTGGATGTGATCACCACCAGACAAACGTAGAGCTTTAGCCAATACACGGAAGTGGATACCGTGGTTCTTTTGACGGTCGATTACAGCGTGCATAGCACGGTGAATGTGTAGCAAGATACCGTTATCGCGGCACCAACGAGACAATGTGGTGTTGGCGGTGAAACCTGCGGTGAGGTAGTCATGCATGATGATGGGCATTTTGAGTTCTTTAGCGTACTCAGCCCGTTGCAACATTTGTTCGCAAGTAGGAGCGGTGACGTTTAGGTAGTGACCTTTAATTTCACCGGTTTCTGCTTGAGCTTTGTTGATAGCTTCAGCTACAAACAAGAAGCGATCGCGCCATCTTTGGAATGGTGCGGAGTTAATGTTTTCGTCGTCTTTGGTGAAGTCCAAACCACCGCGTAAGCACTCGTATACAGCGCGTCCGTAGTTCTTAGCGGAAAGACCCAATTTGGGCTTAATGGTACAACCTAGTAAAGGACGACCGTATTTGTTTAACTTGTCGCGCTCAACTTGGATACCGTGAGGAGGCCCTTGGAAGGTCTTGATGTAAGCTACTGGGAAACGGATGTCTTCTAGACGTAGTGCCCGCAGAGCTTTGAAACCAAATACGTTACCTACAATTGAGGTTAATACGTTGGTTACAGAACCTTCTTCAAACAAGTCCAAAGGATAAGCAACGTAGCAGATGTACTGGTTGTCTTCGCCGGGAACTGGTTCGATGTCATAACAACGACCTTTGTAGCGATCGAGGTCGGTGAGCAAGTCTGTCCACACAGTTGTCCAAGTACCTGTGGAAGACTCAGCCGCTACAGCCGCACCTGCTTCTTCGGGAGGAACACCGGGCTGGGGTGTCATGCGGAACGCAGCTAGAAGATCGGTATCTTTTGGTGTGTAATCGGGTGTGTAATAAGTTAATCTGTAATCTTTAACCCCGGCTTGATACCCAGACTTGCTCTGAGTCTTCGTTTGAGCGTAAGACATATTTTATCCTTCCCTGAAATCACTCTTAATTAATTATCAAATCACGTTTTGTGCAACTTCCCCTCACCCCTTTTTTCCCCCTTCATCAAGGAGAAGATTCGGGAAAAATTTTTGTTGGGGGTTGTTTTTGCCCAAGGGTTGCAGTTTTTTTGCGGCGGACACTTTGGTAGCGGTGGTAGCCCTCCTCACCAGTGTTATCCCCTTCTAGGGGTACACGACCTAGCGCTTCTACTGTTTCCTCTTTATACGAATCAAAATTCTTTTTTACCTCTTTTTCGCACCCGACTAAACCTTCTCAATTTCACCAAAACTCCCGCTTTTCGCGGCTTTATTTTAGATAATTCCCCTACAAATTGGGGTATTCAGGGGATTGGGCTGGCTGGCAGACATTCCCACCTCTACACTCCTTCTATCTTCCCCATTGATGGAAAAGATACCAGAAAAGAATTTACTTGACAGAGATTTAGCAGAGTGGTGAGCGAAAGATAAAAAATTGCACACCACGTAATTTGTAACTTATTCCACAATATATCAATAATTCGATAAGTTATTCTTTCAAAGTTTTGAACTTATATATTTAGTTTTGTTATTACATAATGATTTAACATTTTATTACAAACGCTTTACAAGGTGTCATCAATAGTGTTTCGGGACTGGGTAATAAAAAAGTATTCCTAAATATTTATTCTCCAGTCCCCAATCCCCAATGTTTAAAAAATCCCAACTAGGGGAACACTGAAATTAACCCAAAGCCAGTTTAGGTAATGACTATGGGTAATGTCTCCAAAGGAAATGTCACCGTGGTACTATTTTGCAAGCGTACTAGTTTATTGATTACTTCTATCTTGTTTGGGTTGATAGCTGTGCCAGGTATGGGATGGGCACAAAAAACCCCTGACATCAAATCATCTGATTTAACCCCCGCTTATCCACCTTCTGCACCGCCACCGCGAGTAGAATCTTTGCCCGATGAGCGCGGAGTGCAAGAAAATTCGCCAGAAACTGATTATCGTGTTGGTAACTTACTGGCAGATGTTACAGGCAATCTTTGGGTAGGTTCTTGGCGGGGATTATCGCGGATTGATCCTAAAACTGGCAAGATTATTTCTCGTGTTAGCTTACCGAATGTTGCCATTGGTGCTTTAGCCCAAGACAAAGTAGGACGCTTGTGGGTGGGAAGTTATGGCGGACTAGTTCGAGTAGACCCTCGCACGAATGAAATCACCGCACAGAATTTATTTTTGCCTTCTAAACGGGTTTTGTCACTGTTGCTTGACAAACGGGGTTATTTGTGGACTGGAACTGATAGTGGTTTAGCCCTAATTAGTCCTGACCAAGGTTTGATTATGACAACAGTAAAAAATCTGCCTGGTGTCAGCGCCAACACCCTAACTTTAGATGCTGAAGGTCAACTGTGGGTTGGCACTCTTGATGGATTGGTGCGGGTAAATACTGCTAGTGCTTCGATTATGAAGCGCATTGCCGATTTACCAGGGACGACTGTTCAAGCTTTAGCTATCAGTCCAGAAGGCTTAATTTGGGCCGGAATGCCGAATAATTTGCTAGTCATTAACCCAAAAACTGGTGCAGTTTTGCGGTCTGTGACTCGCCTGCGTGGGCGTGATGTGACGGCGGTACGTTTTGCTAAAGATGGTAGTGTCTGGGTTGGAACTAGCAATGGTTTGTTACGATTAAATCCAAATACAGGCGCTGTGTTAGATGCAGAAGTTGCTGGACTTCCTTCTAGTCGGGTTCTTGCCCTTGTACCTGACATCAGCAATAAACTATGGATTGGCACTAGTGAAGGTCTGGCTTGGTTAATGCCCAAAACGGATAGTGCAAAAACCCATATTGCTTTCAGTCGCGCTGTTAAGTAGGAATTAGGGGACAGGTTACAGGGTACAGGGGACTGAATTCTTTTAGCCGATCACCTATACCTATCACTTATCCCCTATCACCTATCCCCTAATTAAAAATGGCAATCACTACCCAGCAATTAATTCAATGGAAACAACAGGGACGTTCAATTGTCGCGTTGACCGCCTGGGATTATGCGATCGCTCAACTCATCGATACAGCTGGTGTAGACTTAATCCTTGTAGGTGACTCTATGGCAGTAGTTTTAGGGTATGAAACAACACTGCCGATAACTTTGGATGAGATGATATACCATGCCAAATCTGTGCGTCGTGGGGTTAAACGGGCATTAGTCGTTGTAGATTTACCATTTTTGACGTATCAAGAAAGTCTTCAACAAGCAATGCACTCAGCTGGGCGGGTACTAAAGGAAACGGGCGCTCAAGCGGTAAAATTGGAGGGTGGCTATCCAGCGATCGCAGAAACTATTGCTCGTTTGGTACAAGCCGGAATTCCGGTAATGGGTCATGTCGGTTTGACACCGCAATCTGTACATCAACTCGGTTTGCGGCAACAAGGGAAAACCCAAGAAGCGAGTGAGAGAATTTTACAAGAAGCGATCGCTCTCGAACAAGCAGGTGTATTTTCTATAGTTTTAGAGCATATACCCGCAGATTTGGCAATGCAGATTACACAAAAACTGAGCATTCCGACAATTGGTATCGGTGCAGGAATTCACTGCGATGGACAGGTTTTAGTTACCTCGGATGTAATCGGACTTGCCGAGAAACATCCACCATTCGCCAAGGTTTACACCAACTTGCGAGAGACGATTACCAAGGCTGTGCAAGATTATGCCGTGGAAGTACGCGATCGGAAATTTCCATAAGCATGGAATTTACGATCAAAAAATACAAAAAGCTGCCAAATAGTTAGTTTTCCATCTTGCATAATTTATGCAATCAGAGAGCAGCACATTATAAAATTGCTGAAGTTAAAAATTTTGCTATAACATCCAGAGTGAAAACTGATAGCATATTTTATCGCCTATTTCAAGAATTCCCCAGTGTCTTCTTTGAACTGATTGGCAATTCTCCTGAAACTGCAAATATCTATCAATTCTCTTCAGTTGAAATCAAACAAACTGCCTTTAGAATAGATGGTGTATTTCTTCCCACTCAAGACGAAGAAAATCCAATTTATTTCGTTGAAGTTCAATTTCAACCAGATTCAGATATTTATTTGCGCCTAGTTTCGGAAGCATTTCTCTATTTACGGCAAAATAAATCTAAAAATTCTTGGCGAGGAGTGGTGATTTATCCCAGAAGGAGTATAGATACTGGTGAGCTAGAAGATTGCCACGAATTCTTCAACAGCGATCGCATTAGTATAATTTACTTGGATGAATTAGGCGAAGCTGCATCACTACCAATAGGTATTGCTACCCTAAAATTAGTAATTGAAAATGAAGATACAACTATTACTACCGCCAGAGAACTAATTAACCGTACTAAACAAGCCGTAAATTTGCAACTACCACAAAAACAATTACTAGAATTAATAGAGACAATCTTAGTTTATAAATTGCCTAACATAAGTCGAGAGGAGATAGAAGCTATGTTTGGGTTAAGTGAGTTGAAGCAAACACGGGTTTATCAAGAAGCTGAAGAAGAAGGTAAACAAAAAGGTCGTTTTGAGGCAAAATTAGAAGCTGTACCTAAACTGCTAGCACTTGGTTTAAGCGTGGAACAGATATCACAGGCGTTAGATTTGGATATTGCACAAGTCCAGCAAGCAATACAGCAAACACCTTTCAATGAATAAGTTCAGACAAGCGATGTCTGGCTACAAGGCGCTTTGCATTTACGTATTTTCTCAACTAGAAATATCAGCTAAAAACCCCATACTTGGAGGTGCAGCAATGGTACAACAAGTTACAACAGAAACCAGCACCGAAGTCATCTACCCGGAAAGCGACGGACAGCCAATGGTGGATAATACAGAACAATTTGCATGGATTGTCAAAATTAAAGAAAATTTAGAAATCCTATTTGCATCAACAACTGATGTATTTATCGCCGGAGATTTGTTTTGGTATCCAGTTCAAGGAAACCCGAATCTCAAACAAGCACCGGATACAATGGTAGTCTTTGGTAGACCAAAAGGAAAACGGGGTTCCTATTTACAGTGGGATGAAGATAATATCCCCCCACAGGTAGTATTTGAAATACTATCGCCAGGTAACACCCTCAAAGAAATGACCAAAAAATTTCAGTTTTACCAGCATTACGGCGTGGAAGAATATTATATTTATGATCCGGCTAAAAACGATTTAAATGGCTTGCTCCGTTCTGGGGATAGTTTTGAAGTCATCGAGGAGATGAATGGCTGGGTAAGTCCGCGTTTGGGAATCAGTTTTACATTAACACCGGATACCCTGGAAATTATTTCTCCTACCGGACAAAAGTTTTTGTCACCTGTAGAAATTGACCAGTTACGCCAACAGGAATGCCAACGTGCAGAACGGGAATGTCAAGCAAAGGAAGCGGCTTTACAAGAATTAGAAAAAGACCGCGATCGCTATCAAGAATTGTTAGCGAAACTCAGAGAGAAAGGAATTAATACAGATAATTTGTAATTGCGGCTAGACTTAATTCCTGAAAATTCAAAATCTTATCTGTTTTAACTGATGACTCAATACAGTTTAATTTAGTTATTTAAATCTCATGCTCTAGGCACAGGGAAAAAATTGAGTTTTTGTATTTTTGTACAAAAGTTTCAAGTCCAACTCAGCAATACTTTAGTTGTTGATGTATCCTAGCGCTGATGCTGATGGATACTTATGATATGGGAACTAAAAATTTAACTATGGAACAACAACCGATACAAGTAATTGGAGGTGGACTAGCTGGAACTGAAGCAGCGTGGCAAATAGCCCAAGCTGGAGTACCGGTAATTCTCCATGAAATGCGTCCAAAACGTTTCAGTCCTGCTCATCATACAGAACATTTGGCAGAATTAGTCTGTAGTAATTCCTTTGGGGCAATGGCTAGCGATCGCGCGGCGGGATTATTGCACGAAGAATTACGTCAACTTGGTTCTATTGTCATCTCCAAAGCTGATGAACACGCCGTTCCTGCGGGTGGGGCGCTAGCGGTAGACAGGGGACAATTTGGCCAAGACTTGACTCAAACTTTAGCCAGCCATCCTTTAATTGAATTTCGCCGGGGTGAAGTATCTGCGATTCCTGAAGGAATCCTGGTTTTAGCAACTGGGCCTTTAACCAGTCCCGAATTAGCCGAGGATTTGCAGCGCTTTACGGGGATGGAATACCTCAGCTTTTTCGATGCGGCTAGTCCGATAATTGTGGGAGAATCGATTAACCGTGACGTTGCTTTTATGGCATCACGTTATGACAAAGGTGAAGCTGCTTATCTCAACTGCCCAATGAATAAAGAGCAGTATTTGCACTTTCGAGAAGAACTTTGTAAAGCTGAACAAACAGAACTCAAAGGTTTTGAACGAGAAACAGCGAAATTTTTTGAAGCGTGTTTACCCATTGAAGAACTAGCACAGCGTGGGGAAGATACCATGCGCTACGGCCCATTGAAGCCAGTAGGATTGTCAGATACTCGCACTGGGGAACGTCCTTATGCTGTGGTGCAGTTACGGCAAGAAGATAAAGCCGGTCAACTGTGGAATATGGTAGGATTCCAAACTAATCTGCGTTGGGGTGAGCAAAAGCGGATATTTCAGCTAATTCCAAGTTTGGAAAAAGCGGAGTTTGTGCGGTTGGGAGTTATGCACCGTAACACTTTTATTAATGCCCCTCAGCTAATGCATCCAACTCTGCAATTTAAAGAACGTCCAACGTTGTTAGCTGCTGGACAACTGATTGGTACTGAAGGGTACACTGCTGCGGCTGCGGGTGGCTGTTTGGCGGGAATTAATGCAGCACGGCTAGCTTTGGGTAAAGAAGCTTTGGTTTTACCACCAACAACAATGATGGGTGCGTTATTGGAATTTATTAGTTCCGCTTCGCCGAAGCATTTCCAACCAATGCCCCCCAATTTTGGTATTTTTCCCGAATTGGGTGCGAAAATCAAAAGTAAACAAGAGCGTTACGGACGTTACCGCGATCGCTCTTTAACCGATCTAGCAAATTGGAAAGCTAATCGGAATTAATGGGAATTGGGAAGAGGACTTGGGGACAAGGAGAATTAGGGACAAGGAGAAAGACTTGTTTCAAGTTCTCACCTCTTGTCCCCTTGTCCCCTTGTCCCCCTTGTCTTCCTGCTTCCCCTGCCCCTCTGCTCCCCTGCCTCTTTTCCCCACCCTATTTAATAAAACTTCAAATAGGTTTATTATCCTTTAAAATCTTTTGCAAAAATTTAGGTCAGATGTATGGCTGATATTGTTGATATTGCTGTTACGGCTGAGTCTTTCAAAACACTGGTGGCGGCTGTACAAGCTGCTGGTTTAGTAGAAACATTAAAAAGTCCTGGCCCGTTCACTGTCTTTGCACCAAATGACGATGCTTTTGCCAAATTACCGCCGGGAACTATCCAAACTCTGTTACAGAATATTCCCCAGCTAACGCGAATTTTAAAGTATCATGTCGTTCCAGGAAAGCTGCTAAAGGCTGATTTGGCAGAACTCGGCACGGTTAATTCTGTGGAAGGTTCACCGATTAAAATTCATTCTTTAGATGGTTTTGAAGTTAAAAATGCCACAGTTTTAGCAGCAGATATCGAAGCTGATAATGGCGTGGTACACGTTATCGATACCGTGATTTTACCGGGTTAATTCAGCTAGGGTGGATGTTTTCCACCCTACTTATCCAAAATCTTTATAATTAACTAACTATTGAGTAGTATCAAAACGCAACTCAATATTTTAATTTATGTTATGTTTGCAATGTGATTACTCACTCACCTGTTAATGTAAATTTAGTTATTTTAAAATAAATTAAGTTCTTAAAAAGCTAACATCTATCCCAACAACATTAATGCTCGATTTTAACACCTTAGTAGAGTTCTCTCGTGGTAACTGCAT
Organism: Desmonostoc muscorum FACHB-395; assembly: GCF_014698035.1. Lineage (GTDB taxonomy): Bacteria > Cyanobacteriota > Cyanobacteriia > Cyanobacteriales > Nostocaceae > Nostoc > Nostoc muscorum_A. Next base: position 28,835 of record NZ_JACJSF010000068.1, on the reverse strand, counting down.
AAGTATTTGTGCGTTTCTCGTCCCAGCAAACTTGCTTGTCACAATTTTAACAATGGGTCTAGTAGCCTTACGTCGCCCATCACATCAAGTATGGCAATCTGCTGGAATTGCTAGCTTTTTCGCTTCTGTAATGATCCTGCACGTATATACTTGGTTCATGATTGGTGTGGTGATGGCTCCTACTTATATCTTGTTGTGGCTAGCAATCACGTGTTTGGTGACTAATTTGGGAGCAATTCTTTATCAAAGACGTTACAGCAACAGCCCTAGCCTTTCCAACAACGCCTGAAATCTAGATTTCTCCATTCATGCTCAAGGATGGCATATAGCCAAGAGTCTCGCCATTCTCCCTTAATCCAATGGTGTTCTCGCAAATATCCTTCTTGCTGCATTCCAATTTTTTGCATAACTCGTGCTGAAGCAATGTTTTCTGGATGACAAGTCGCAAATATGCGATGTAAGCCTAACTCCTGAAACCCAAATGACAAAACGGCTTTTACAGCTTCTGTTGCATATCCTTGTCCCCAAAATTCCTTAGTAAAGCAGTATCCAATAGAGCCTGTTTTATTATCAATATCCTTAACGGATATGCGACAGATACCAATTAATTGCTGTTGGGTTTTTAAAGTCACTGCTAAGGCAAAATGTTGACGGGGTTCTTCTCCTTGTAATGAAATCTCTCTTTGCAAAAAGTTTTTGGTATCTTCTTCGCTATTAGGGCCAAAAGTCAAATAACGCACAACTTCGCGATCGCTAGCGTATTGATGAACCGCTAGCCAATCTGATTCTACAAAGTCTCGTAGTTTGAGACGTTGGGTTTCTAGCGGTAGATTCATTGGGTAAATTCTGCACGTAACTGATTGACAACCCGATCTAATCCCACGGAATGGGCGGCTTTGAACAATAAACGATCGCCTGTTTGCACAAATGTCTTCAACCTAGCCACTAACTCGGCATGAGTTGCAAAGCATTCCGATGGGATACCTTCGGCACTAAGAGCGATCGCTTCGGCATCTTCTCCATCTACCAAAACCAACAAACCGTCTAAATTCAACTTTCGTACTGTTTCTCCCACTCGCTGATGCAACTGCTGCGATCGCTCTCCTAATTCTTTCATTGCACCCAATACGGCAATCTTCCGCTTTCCGGGTGTATCTGCTAATAACTGCAACGATGCAATCATCGCTTCTGGTGCAGCATTATAAGTTTCATCTAAGATTATCACATCATTGGGCAAGGTAAATCGCTGCGATCGTCCTGTGGGCATATCCACCTCTACACCTGCTTTAAGGCTTGCCCAATCAATCCCCAACACTTTTGCCACCGCTAAAGCTGCTAAGAAATTAGTCGCATTGTGACGACCAGGTAGCGGTAGAGGCAATTGGATTCCTGCAACTTCCACAGTTTCGTTATCAATTAACTGCCCTTGAATATCCCCACCAGAGAAGCCGTAAGTCAAAACTTCTCCTTGCCAAACTTTCGCCGCCGTGGTCATTAATAAAGGATTGTCGTGGTTGAGAATTGCCACACTATCAGCAGCCATTTCAACTAATAACTCACATTTTGCCTCAGCGATCGCTTCTTCGGAACCCAGTAATTCAATATGTGCCGTCCCCACATTGGTAATTACTCCAATTGTTGGACGCGCTATTTGTGTCAGTTCGGCAATTTGTCCCCTACCCCGCATGGCCATTTCAATCACAGCGTAGTCATTTTCTGCGCCAAGTTCTAGGAGAGTTTTTGGGACACCAATTTCGTTGTTGTAATTTCCATAAGTTTTGTGAACTCGCCCCTTTGTTCCTAAAACTGCGGCGATCAATTCTTTGGTTGTTGTTTTACCCACAGAACCTGTTACGCCAATTACAGGAATATTAAAGCGATCGCGCCACCATCTGCCAATTTGTTGATATGCCTTTAAGGTATCTTTTACCCGTAACACCGGAAAACCGGGATTTTCGTATTCAAAATCTACAATTGCAGCTATTGCACCCTTTGCGATCGCAGTTGGCACAAATTTATGTCCATCAAATTTCTCGCCTCGCAAAGCGACAAATACTTCACCCAGCTTCAGGGTACGGCTATCTGTTTGTATACCGCAACTGACTTGTGTTAAAGCAGTTTCAGATAAGTTTATCGGACTGGCCAAAAGAACTTCAACCAGTTGGGATAGGGTGGCAGAACAACGCATAAGTAATTTACAATTTAAAGTTCAAAATTATAAAATCGAATTATGACACAATACTGCATTTAACAACAAGATTTGCGACTTCTCGAAAAAGTCGCAAATTTTAAGTTTATTCACAATAACACCAAAAATAGTGCCAAAGAAGCTTAAGTCCTTTGGCACGTCTTTTTTAAAAGCTATTTATATAGTTTAATTAAGCAGATGCTTTATTTTGCTATCCCCGGTTTTTAATTAAGATTACTTGCATGATTTGTAGTGCTATCTCACGAGAAACGCCTAAAGCTTGATATAGATCGTTTAAAAAGCTTTTTTCTTCTTCAGCGACAACACCTTCAGCTAAGACTAAATCAGTGGCTACTGCAAAGGCTGCTTCCCGCAAGTCTTGAGATAAAGAATCCTTTGCCGCATCAAATAAAGTGTTAAAACCATCCCCCTTGAGAATACCCAAAATTTGGTCAAACAGTCTATTCATCATCTCATGAGGATAACCTGTAAAAAGTTTCATCCGAGACAGCACAAAAGTGATAGAATTTGCTTGCTCAACAGAAAGATAACCGTCTGAAGCTGTTGCCGCCAAGACAATAACAGCAAAAGCTTCCGCTGAATTGAGTGCTGCTTGGGTTTGGTTTTCTGTACCCAACACAGCGTCGAATAGACTCATTTGTAGTAACTCCTTGGCTAGAGTCTCAATAGCGCTACAGTTACCTGTATGTTTGGTAGATTTACAGGTAAGACTGTAACGCTGTGAGACTTTCATGCTTTAGTATTCCCAAGATTTATCCACGGCGAACACTTGCACCCAATGGTTTTTGGCAATAACTACAATTGCCATCTGTAAACTTAGCGTTCTCCTGCCTTTTCTATTGTTTCAATTACCGCTAAACCTATACCAGAAGCTGCTATTAACAGTACTGCTGATATCAAATAGGCATTAGTCAACATCCGTAGGGCTTCACCGAAAAAAATATAGGTGGTCATTGCTTCACCTTTGAAAATTTGTGCTGCTAGTACTTTTTATTTCTCCACACCCTGATAGGTGAATTTCGCTGAGAAACTGCTAGCAATTGCATCTTAACAAAACTTTAGCTCTTTCAGAACCCCATTCAAAATTTTTATTTCTGAAGATTTGATGAACTTGAGAAAAAAGTGCATTAAGTATGGGGCATGAAGAAGAAACAAGGAAGAAAAGGGCTTACAAGGGTAGATATTTTGTATTTGGTCATTTTTTAACTATTTCAACCGATGCTTAAATCCTGAAACGACCAAACTACGTTAAACACTTGAGAATTTTCTCAACTATTTTCGACATACTAAAAAACTTATCCTTGAAAGGAAGAAAAGGGGGAGAGACTTCTCCCCAACTCTTCAGTTCAGGAAACCTTTACCTGCTTGATTTTTGTGAACTTTTGTTCGGTAATCAGGGGAACAAGAAAATTTAAAGTAGACAGGATTCAATTGTCGCTACAACTGATTGAGAAAGAGTATCAAAATCGTAACCACCTTCTAAGCCAAACAGAATTTTACGAGTTAGCCCTAGACAATAATTAGTAAATAAAGCATAGTCTTCTGGCTGCAAATTGATACTTGCTAGAGGATCGGCGGCATTGCCATCATAACCAGCACTCACAATCAGTAAATCCGCTTGAAAGTTGGCTAAAAACGGTATGACTTGTCTTTCAAATAGTGGCTGATACACTGCAATATCACTACCAGGAGGTACTGGTAAATTTAATACATTATTATGAAAGCCGCGTTCTGTGGCTCTCCCAGTACCGGGATAACATGGATATTGATGTAGGGAACAGTAGGCGATACGTGCTTCAGTTTCAACGATCGCCTGAGTACCATTACCGTGATGGACATCCCAATCGAGAATGGCGACGCGGTTAATTCCGGGTTGTTCAAGGGCAAAGAAAGCGGCGATCGCAGCATTAGAAAATAGGCAAAAGCCCATCCCAGCATCGCTTTCTGCATGATGTCCTGGGGGACGTGCTAATACAAAAGCTGGATTAGCCGACTTTAACACAGCTTCAACACCATCTAGCCATGCACTGACTGCCAACAATGCCACATCATAACTGCGTGGGGAAACTGGTGTATCTCCATCCAAAGGGCCGCCGCCACTAGAAGCGATTTGCCAAAGTTTTTTGATGTAGGCTGGGCTATGAGCTTTAACCAACATAGACATCAGTGATGGCTGTTCTGATACTGGTGTGGGCGATCGCCAGTCAATTTTATCTGTGAATCTAGCTGCTTTTAGGGCATTTGCGATCGCAGTTAAACGTTCTGGTTTTTCGGGATGGTATTTTCCAGTCTTGTGATCTAAAAATTCGTCGGAATAGATGACTGGCAGCATAAGACGAAAAAAGTTGGCAGCAGGACAATAAATAATTCGTAATTCGTAATTATGTTTTGTGACTGAATTTTAACCCCGATACAAAACAAGCTGTTTATGGGAACGGGGGTATCAACCCCTAGGAATTACGAATTATGATGAATGCTATTGTATCGTTACTGGTACAAACAGTTTTTCCTTGTACTAGTACAACACGGCGGAAATAAACCACCCATAAATAAATGAAATGCTTATGCTGTATTCATTTTTAATTTTTAATTCCGCCTTGCGGTACTAGATGATTGGTCGTTTACTTTCGAGAATTTCTGTTGCTTTCTGTTCAGGAAGTGGGCGGTAGAAGAAATAGCCCTGTACCTCCTCACAGTCGATAGATTTCAAGAACTCCAATTGTTCTGCTGTTTCCACCCCTTCGGCTGTCAACTTCAATCCCAAGCTGTGTCCCAAGGTAACTATGGCCTGGATAATATGAGATACTTTTGAATCCGGCTTCAAATCTCTCATGAAAGACTGATCTATTTTGAGATTGTGGAGTGGCAAAAGCTGTAGGCGCGAGAGCGAGGAGTGACCCGTACCAAAGTCATCAATGGAGATGTTAACACCCATCTGCTTTAGCTCCTCTAACACCGTTCTGGTAAAACCCAAGTCTTCAATGGCTGTGGTTTCCATAATTTCTAATTCTAAAAAGTGGGCATCTAGACCCGTTTGCTCTAAAACTCTGGTTATAATCTCCACTAATTTGGGTTGGCGGAACTGCTTCAGAGAAAGATTGACAGCCATAGTTATAGGTGGCAATCCTGAATCTTGCCAGGTTTTATTTTGCATACAGGCTGTCCGTAGCACCCATTCGCCGATGGCGATAATTAATCCACTTTCTTCGGCGAGGGGAATGAAGACACTGGGTGCAACCAATCCCATTTCTGGGTGCTGCCAACGCAACAGAGCCTCCATACCAGTAATTTCTCCTGTGCTAATGTTCACACGAGGTTGATAGAACACCGTAAATTCTTCACGTTCTAGGGCATAACGCAAACTCTTTTCTAAAGTCAGAAGTTCAGGATTCTTGGCGCTCAGAGAAACACTATAAAATTGATAGTTATTCCGCCCTTTGTCTTTGGCGTAGTATAAAGCGGCATCTGCGTGCTGGATTAGTGTTTCGGCATCAGGACTGTTGTTATCAAGCAACGCAATACCGAGGCTGGCAGTCACATAAAGTTCATGCCCTTGGAGATAAAAAGGATCTTCTAAGGTTTGTAAAATTCTGTACGCCACTTGCGTTACTTCTTCAATATCAGTGACTCGTGGGAGTAAGATAGTAAACTCATCGCCTCCCCAACGGGCTATAGTGTCTCCCCCTCTGAGTAAATCTTGTAATCTTTGAGCGACGTTTTTTAACAATTGGTCTCCCAAAGTATGCCCCAGAGTGTCATTAATTACCTTGAAGCGATCCAGGTCGAGGAAGATCACAGCTAAACTTTCGCCATTCCGAGTGGCATTGGGCAGAGTTTTACTCAGCAGTTCGTTAAATAGTAGGCGATTGGGCAACCCTGTCAGCATGTCATGGAGGGCTTGATAGCGAATCTTTTCTTCTACTTGCTGACGTTGCCGGGCACCAATAATACTAGCGGCCATTGTCAAAAGTGTAGATTCTTCGTGCTTTGACCAATGACGTTCAAAGGTGCAGTCTGCCAAGCCAAGATAGCCCCAGCACTCATTCTCCAAGCGGAGAGGCACCAAAAGAAGGGATTGAATGCCATCTCTAATGAGGAATTCTTGTTCTGCGATCGGAAATTTTTGGGTGAGTCCGCTAATTGACTGGCCGCTACAAAGAATAGTATACCAACGGGCTAATCCAGAACCTTGATAAACCTGATTCTGCCAATGGTGGTGGGTAGATTCAATTAAAGATTGCGTCCATTCAAACCGCAAACTGACTGCTCTTTCCCCTGTAGCAGGATGGGGATGGTTTTGAAAAAGATAAGCACGATCTGCTTTGGCAGCTTCGCCCAGTATCGCTAAAGCTCGCTCAATACCAGTTTCGTAATTCATTTCCCCCAGCAAATAATTAGCAGCTTCTGCAACTGCTTGCAGCAAGCGATCGCGCTGACGCAATTCGGCTGTAGCTTGTTTTTGCTCTGTAATATCCCTAATAATAAAAGTTCTAATTAAATCACTTTGAGGAAGGTAAAGAACGGATTGTTCAAAAACTTCTGTATCTACTTCCACCTCCCGCACAAAAGAATTTTTTTCTAAATTCTTAACTGTACTCAGGAGTCCTGCTAATATTGGGTGTTCTGTCCCAACTTCCCTGAGTTTGGGAAACTTGAGAGTAGCAGCAGGATTGATGTAAGTCACTATTCCCTGGAAATCCATCTCAATAATTGGATTAGGGATGAGTTCAGGGAAAGATGCTAGACGAGCTAAGGCAGACTCACTAGCTGCTTCCAAGCTGGGATCGATAGCTAGGGTTTGAAAAGGATTGGCAGGACTGGCTTGCTCTGATAGAAAACCAGATAAGTCTTCAACATCAAAAGATTCAGAAAATGCTTCTTCTGAAATGTTGGAAATAGCATAATATTTAGCCTGAGCTTGATTGCTGCCAAAGGCAATAGTATCTCCATTTCTAAGATTATGAGAAAAGGATTTAGTCCCATTTATAAATAAGCCATTAGTACTTCCTTTACCCTTGAAGTTGCCATCAATAATCTGGAAGCCATATTGGTCAGTTTCTGGAACAGTTACTCGCAACAAAATTGCGTGTTGCATTGATACTGACTGGGAAACCAAGACAATGGTGTTTGCAGGATGCCGCCCCAGAGAATAAGTAGTCTCTCGTAGGGGGACAGTTCTCCGCCCTTGCAGGTCTTTGATGACCAACAGATGGCGTATTTTTTCCCGCTCATTTCCTAGCATGGCTGTTCCTCAAATTCTCATATATTTTTGTCTTAGTCTGAAAAATAAAACTCCCAGAAGTACGGTCTGAAAGTCTTAACTTCTAGCAAAACCTGCTTCATAAAATTTGTCACCACCTACGTAGGCGTAGCCCGCCGCAGGCATCACAAAATTGGTGTGAGTTGCAAACCAACCATTTTATTTATGATTAACCTCTTGAATAATATGGCTAATTGTTCAATCAGTTTTGCGGTAGAAGTTCTAGCTGTTCTCTAGACTCATTTGGATTTCCAAAAAATAAATTATCTAGTAGGGTATGTTATAGCCAGTAACGTACCACCTACAGATAACAGTTGCATTACCTTGTCGCGATAACACACCCTACAACCACGATCATTGGTTGGAAAATTTTTTAACTGGAAGTCCCAGAGATAAGTTATAAGCTTTGTCCCTTCGTCTATTTAGCCTCAACCTGTCTTTCTTAGGATACCCAGAATAAAATCAAACACTGAATAGAATATATAGTATATTTACGGATTTTTATTCTGAGTGGTGCATAAACTCCACATTATATAAATAACCGTCTGATTTTTAGTTTTTAATGGCGGGAACCCCCCGTTAGTGTACTCCTAGGTCGAAGTAGCGTCTCGTTAGAGAAGCCTATTGTAGATGAGGTAAGAGAATAAACTGTTTCTAACACTTAAATTTTAAAAAGGATTATACAGCAAACTAAAATACAGACCGTTTTCTTGTAATGTTCTCTCATTTGATTCAACTGAGATTAAAGGAACGCCCCAATCAAGACGAACAGTGAAGCGATCGCCCTGTGACCAACGCAACCCCAGACCAACAGCAGCTAAAGTATTAGGGTTGGGATTCTCTCTATCTGAACTATTCCAACCAACACCAAAATCCACAAAGGGAACAACCTGTAACGTGCTATCTATCTTGGGTAAGCGCAGAATTGGTACTTGAACTTCCGCAGAGACAAAAGTCCCATTATCCGTCAGCAGGTAATCTTGACGATAGCCCCGAATACTATCCTGCCCACCTAAGCCAAATTGCTCTAAAGGCAGAAGTGTTCTAGATGCAAGTTGCGTATTTAAACGCAGCAACATTAAGGTTTCAGGAGCTAAAAGGCGTACCCACTGCGCTTGTCCTTGCCAAGCAAAAAAACGGCTATCGGGAGCGTTTTGATTAATCGTGGGACTCAAGATATCTATACCCAAACTAAATTGAGAGCGGAGGGCGATGACTTCACGGCTGTTACGACTCGTCCATTCTTGAAAAAATCGGAATGCAGATACCTTAGTGTGTCCCTGTTCATCAGCTCCTGGTGAAAGTACAGAGCCGGGAAACCCTTCTCTCTGTAGCAAAGACGAAATATCACTTTCGCGCCGAGAGGCTGTCAACCCAAGGGCGAATTCTTGTGTCGGAGTTTGAACTATTGGCTGGCGGAATGTCAGTTCGTAATAGCGAGAATCTGAGTGGATATCTAAAACGTCGAAAGGAGGTTCAATGACATTGCTTGATGTGATGCCATAGTTGAAAGTCAGTGTGCCATTGCGGGGATTGAGTGGTAATGTATAGTTCGCGTCAAGGGAGTTGCTACCATCGGTATTAGTGTAAGCGACACCTAGAGCGTCTCCCAATCCCAATAAGTTGGCTTCATTCAATTGTAATCGGCGGCGAAAACTGCCAACACTAGGCGATCGCCCATTATCAAGAACTATCTGGCTACTAAAGGTTTTTGCCTCACTAACCTTGACTTCCAAAAGACTCGAACCAGTCCGCGATCCTGCGGAGAGTTCAGCAGAAACGTTTTGAATCAAAGGATTCAGTTGCAAGAGTTGTAGTGCTTCTAGTAGACGCTGCCGATTCAGAGGCGCTGATGTAGCTATTGCTAGGCGGCTACGGACATAATTCGGATTCAACCGCCGAGTTCCAGTTACTTGAATATCTTCTAATTTACCTTCAACCACCTGAATTTTTACAACACCGGATTGAATTGTTTGGGGTGGGATGTATGCACCAGAGGTAATATAACCATTTCTGACGTATAGATCAGTAATTTTAGAACGTGCTTGATACACTTCACTGAGCGATATTGGTCGTTTGGTAAATTCAGCAGTGGCGACGGCTAACTCTTCGGGACTGAAAACTGTGCTACCAATAACTTCAAACCGTTCAACAACAATAGTTTGAGGAAACTTACCAGGTAGTGGTTCATCAGGTGTGGGAGTTGGGACAGAGGGGGGAAATAGTTCTGCTGGTGGGGGAAGTGGCTGAGGCAGTTCAGGTGAGGGAACTGGTGAAGGTACGGTTGGTTGTAAATCTTGTGGTGGTGGGAGTTGTTGTTGTGAAAGGATGAAAGTACTAGTTGGTAATTGTGTAGTATCAACAGCCTGAGCTTTCAGTGGATTAGAAGATATGCTGCTGAGTAATACAAGCATACTCAGTGGTAAATGGGACGCAATAAGATTCTGAGGATATTTATTAATCATCGCACTGCACTATTTTTTGTCCGTAACTATGGAATTATACGGAAACTGTCTCAGATGTGAATCTTACTTCATCTTTTGCCGTTAAGGTTAATATCTTGGGCAAATCTAAATTTAAAAATGCCATTCAATTTGATCAGTGGTTTTTCATTAAAACTTTCTAGAGACGTAAAAATTTGCGTCTCTACAACCCATTAGACATCTCCGAAAAAGAATGTAGAGACGTAGCAGTGCTACGTCTCTACAAGGGTTCTGGTTAACGCATATTTAATTTCTGGAGATGTCCATTAAATGAAAGCTTAAAAATAATATTTTTTACTCCATATCCCTTTGCTGTAACATTCCCATCAATTTACGTTTACGAGCGTGGGTTTGCATCAAGTTTTCCCGGTAGCTTAACCAGTCAGCTTTCTTCCCAGATTCCAAGTAGGCGGCACGGACTTTTTTTAACCATTCAACCGCATAGTAGTAATATTCTGCCTTACCTCCATCCATAATCTTTTCGGCACGGCGACGCGCATTAGCAATCACCCAAGTTGGATTGTGAGGGATAGCGGCATTCATGACGCGATGAATCAATTCTGAATAATAAGAACTGAGTTCACTAGCGATCGCAATTGCATCATCAATTAGCCCCTCATGCAAGAATATATCTACCTTGGCTGATTCTGTTCCCCAACCACTATAAGTACGAATAATTCTCAGCAGGTCTGTTTTGACAGTTTCCCAGTTTTCCCCAGCTAATTCTGCCATCTTTTCGTAGTCAACAAAGGAGGGCTTGACTTGAAAAGCCGCCTTAATTGCTAATAAAGCAGCTTCGTTATTACCCAATTCAGCAGCTAAATCACTTGTCCAAATTCCTAATTCGTACTGACAATTACCTGGTAAATTTAACCCACTCTGAGCTATATCTAGTGATTGCTGTAACGCCCCCTGTTCGCTTAGGGCTTTCGCTAGGGCAAAAGCCTCTTCCATTGAGTTCATCTGGGTTTGAGCAGCATCAACTGCTTCTTCTACTCTGCCCAAACGCCCTAACATTGTGAGATACTGCTGGGTTTGTCCTTCAGCTTCTGCTAAATATAGGTATTCTTGGTAACGTTCTTGACGCTCAAGAATTTTTAGCCGAATTAGTGCCAAATCATCTGCATAGTCTGGCACGTCTTCTTCCCAAGCTCCCCTTTCGGTAATATTACCTTGGAGAACTTGCACTAGGGGCGGATAATCCCAACCTTGCCGTAAAGCTTCCATCACTAGGCCAAAATCAGCATTCCACTCATCTTGCCAAGCTTCCAAATTTATTTGAATATCAACTTTTTCTTCTGGGGTAAGTTCAGCAGTCAGAATTGCTTCACACCAAGCCTCATTTAATTCCCCGACAATTTCATCATTTTCAGCGCCGTAATCTGCAATATCGTCCCAATTTTCCACACAAGTAAAGGTAATCGCTTCTAAAATAGCGATCGCATTTTCACCCTCTCCTCGTTCACTAAAAGCTACCGCAGTTTGCACCACACTCACCAATTCTTCGGCAATTGGGTCTTCTTCACACCCTTCCTCAAAGAAGCGCACAGCATCCCGAATAATTTGCCGGACTTGCCGTCGAATGGGAGCTGGATCAATAGTACGGCGGCGCAAGGGTTTTATGCTTGTTTGCTCAACAATAGGATTCGTCATCCAACCTACATGACGGTCAATCGCATCAATTAGTGGTGGGTATTCATTTACCAACTCTTGCAGCAGCCTTTGAGTTTGGATATTATCCAGGCGATTGAGTAGTTGTTCTAGGGTGGGGCGCTGTTCAATACTTTCTGAATCACGCACACAGACAAGCATCGTGGCGATAATGTGTTTGCACCACCCGTCAAAGTTGTAGGCACAGGTGCAGTTTGCTGAGGTTAACCCACTGCTATCGAAACTCAAATTGACATGATAAGGTCTTGCTTCAGTACCTGCAACTTCCGCTTGAAGTAGATGACCACGTTGGGTAACAGCATGAACAGCACCAGCCTCATAGTATGCCTCGCCGCGTTGGAAAGATTTGGTGTTGGCATGACGGCGGATAGTAAATTCAGTAATTTGGGGAATAGACATCGAGCGATCGCCTGTGTAAATCCTCTGGATGAATCCTAAATCCAGCTTAGGTGTTAGGCGATGGCGCTGTAAAGTTATTAGTCATTGGGCATTGGGAATTGGGAAGAGGACTTGGGGACAAGGAGAATTGGGGACAAGGGGAAAGACCTGTTTCAAGTTCTAACCCCTTGTCTCCTTGTCCCCTTGTCCCCTTGTCCCCCCATTCCCCATTCCCTTTAAAATAAGTATCTAGATTTGACTATAATTACTGAAAACATCCATCTTTTCGCCCGAAGTCAGTGAATCATAATTGAAGTTAGCAACACCCGAACATTAAATCAGTAAATAGTTATCAGGCGGATGGTAGGGGATTTAAATCAGTTAGCAGTTTCCAGTGTTCACTGAATAACTATGTGCTGGGGGCTTAAACCCAGCAACAAAACTGACAACTGATAACTGATAACTGTTAAAGGGGTTGCGCTGATTGTCGGTCAAGTTGAGAATAAATAGGCGAAGCAGACGGGGAACCTAACGTGAGTCAAGGATTTGATTACGATTTAGTCATTATCGGCGCTGGTGTAGGCGGTCATGGCGCAGCCTTACACGCCGTAAGTTGTGGTTTAAAAACAGCGATTATTGAAGCTGGTGATATGGGAGGAACCTGTGTTAATCGGGGTTGTATTCCTTCTAAAGCGCTGCTGGCGGCATCTGGGCGGGTGCGGGAGTTACGCAATGCCCACCACCTCAAATCGCTGGGAATTCAAATTGGTAGTGTGGAATTTGATCGCCAAGCGATCGCTAATCATGCTAATAATCTCGTCTCGAAAATTCAAGGGGACTTAACCAACAGTCTCAAACGTTTAGGAGTCGATATTATCAGGGGTTGGGGAAAAATCGCTGGGGCACAAAAAGTTGCTGTAACCGGAGACGGTGGCGAAAAAATCATCACAGCCAAAGACATCATCCTTTCTCCTGGTTCAATTCCTTTTGTACCTCCAGGGATTGAAGTAGATGGCAAAACTGTCTTTACTAGCGACCAAGGTGTGAAGTTAGAGTCGCTACCAGACTGGGTGGCGATTATTGGTAGTGGTTACATCGGCTTAGAATTTTCTGATATTTACTCAGCTTTGGGTTGTGAAATCACCTTGATTGAAGCCCTAGATCAGTTAATGCCAGGATTTGACCGCGATATTGCCAAACTTGCCGAACGCGTGCTGATTACTCCCCGCGATATTGAAACCAAAGTGGGGATATACGCCAAAAAAGTCACCCCTGGTTCACCTGTGGTAATTGAGTTAGCAGATTTCAAAACCAAAGAAGATGTAGATGTCATCGAAGTAGATGCTTGCTTGGTGGCTACAGGACGCATCCCGGCGACCAAAAATCTTGGTTTAGAGTCTGTGGGTATAGAACTCGATCGGCGGAATTTTATTCCAGTTGATGATCGCATGGCAGTACTATCAGGCGGTGAAGTAGTACCAAATGTCTGGGCAATTGGCGATGCTAATGGGAAGATGATGTTAGCACATGCTGCTTCTGCTCAGGGCATCATCGCAGTAGAAAATATAGTTGGGAGGGAAAAACTAGTAGACTATCGCAGCATCCCCGCAGCAGCTTTTACCCACCCAGAAGTTAGCTATGTAGGTTTAACAGAAACCGCAGCGAAGGAATTGGGACAAACTGAAGGGTTTGAAATCGCCACAAGTCGGAGTTACTTCAAAGGGAATTCCAAAGCGTTGGCAGAAAATGAAGCCGATGGTATTGCCAAGGTGATATATCGCAAAGACACAGGAGAAGTCTTAGGCGTTCACATTTTCGGACTGCACGCCTCAGACTTAATTCATGAAGCGTCAGCCGCGATCGCAAACCGTCAATCCGTCCAAAGCCTCGCACATCTAGTTCACGCCCACCCGACACTCTCGGAAGTGCTAGACGAAGCTTATAAACGAGCTATTTAGTCATTTGTCCTCTGTCATTTGTCCTTTGTCAATAAACAAGGACAAATGACCAATGACAAATGACCAATGACCACTGACAAATGACTAATTATGCAAATCCGTCGTCGTTCCCCTAACCCAGCTATTGCTGTATCGATGTTACGTTACCAGGCTGCCGTACCTGATTCAGCGCCAAACAATATCTTGGAAGAAATTGTCTGGCAGAAAGAAGCAGAATATGACCTGATGCGGGAAAAGGTTCCTTTGCAAGAATTGCGGAAGCAGGTACTGACTGCGCCGCCAACCCATGATTTTGTCGCTGCTTTGCGCCAAGGCAAGACTAAACCAGCATTGATTGCCGAAGTTAAAAAAGCTTCACCAAGTAAAGGCGTTTTCCGAGAAGATTTTGATCCAGTAGCGATCGCCCAATCTTATCAGCAAGGTGGTGCTAGTTGTCTTTCCGTGCTAACCGATGTCAAGTTCTTTCAAGGTAGTTTTGAAAACTTAGCCAAGATTCGGGCTGCTGTAGATTTGCCCTTATTATGCAAAGAGTTTATCATTTATGCTTACCAAATATACTTGGCGCGGATTCACGGTGCAGATGCTATTTTGTTGATTGCGGCTATCCTGAGCGATCAAGATTTGAAATACTTCCTCAAAATTGCTAACAACTTGAAAATGGCAGCCCTGATTGAAGTCCATAGCTTGGCAGAACTTGACCGTGTGTTAGCCTTGGATGGTGTCTCCTTAGTAGGAATCAATAATCGCAATTTGGAAGATTTCTCTGTTGACCTGCAAACTACTTGCCAACTTTTAGCTGCAAGGGGTAGCCAATTGCAGGAGAAAAACATCCTTGTTGTCAGTGAGTCAGGACTACACAACCCCGATGATTTGAGTTTAGTGCTTACAGCAGGTGCGTCTGCTGTACTCATTGGAGAATCTTTGGTAAAACAACCAGATCCCGGCGCTGCGATCGCCAGTATATTACCGAAAAATTTCTGAAATAAAAACTTCCCCTGTACCTCTTAGTACAGGGCAACTAATGGGGCATACTATGCGTAGACACGCAGTATTTTGCTGTCAACTATTATCAATATCTTTGCTAAATCTTCATCGCTAATCAAATCAAAGCCATAAGCAACTAGTTATTTCTTATGTAACAATTTATTTACAAGAGATAAAATTTGACTAAGACAAAATTCCAAAATATGAAATCAAAATTAAACTTCATGGAGCAAATTCCTTTACCTTCACCTATTCACTACGAACTTATACTTCAACTTTTAGAAAGACAAACTATGTTAGCGGTTAATGATAATCCAGATTTACGACATCAGGTAAATCAACTAATTATTACTCTCCGTAAAGCTGCGGTACAACAAAAACGACTAGAAGAAATTTGCGAGTTTTCCTCTGTAACTGTCGATCACCGTTGGTCAATCAACCATCATAACGAGAGCAAAGTTGTTGCCCCCGATTGAAGCTGATAACTGAATATCTCAACCTCAAATTTTGCATCTTTGTTAAGATAGTTTACTGTTATCAGGAAATAAATGTCTCTGTGTATTAAAGAGATAGCACTTAAAAGTTACGCCGCACTTCCTTGACTCAAATGCGCGGTTTAGGGTGTCATTTAAAGTAATTATGTTTATAGAACCTTTTTTTACTTGGCAAAAATATCTATAGATGCTAGATAAGGGTTTAAAATTGGCAGTCTCAATAATCAGATTTTTAGTGATGTAAATTTTACTTTATTTAGCTATTTACCTAAAGTTATACATAGTTATTTTCTCTCTAAATCCTAAATCCTCTGTTTACAATTTATACAATAAATATATTAATGCTGTAAAAAAAGACTATCATCTTTCTCAAATTTTAGATTGCAACAAGTTCATACTGATTTAGCAGAAACTGTAATTTAGCTAAAATATTTATGAGATTCTCTCTCGAATTTGACGAAAGATGAAATATAACAGCATTGATGAACTCTTCAGAAATAATCAGGCTTGGGTTGCAGAGAAATTAGCTATAGATCCAACTTACTTTCAAGAATTATCTAAGGGACAAACACCACCTTTTTTATACATCGGGTGTTCTGATAGTCGTTTACCCTTAACAAACCTTACTCGTACAGAACCAGGAGAATTATTTGTTCATCGTAATATTGCGAATCAAGTTTCTCTAACGGATATTAACTTTTTAGCTGTTTTAGAATACGCAATTTTACATCTTAAGGTGGAACATATTATCGTTTGTGGTCACTACGACTGCGGAGGAATTAAAGCGGCTTTAGAAGGGAGAACCATCGGCATTCTTGATAATTGGGTAAATCCAATTCGGGAACTGTATTTACATAAACAAGAAGAAATTGATGCCTTACCAACCAGAGAAGAACGTCTGAATCGTTTGGCAGAAATAAATGTAGTGGCGCAAGTAAAAAATCTCTACCAAACTTCTATCATGCGTCAGGCACTTTATGAGCGAAAAGCACCTATCGTTCATGGTTGGGTACTAGATATACGCACTGGCTTAATCAAAGATTTGAATGTCTCAACTGTGCAATGGCAGTTACACATCTGCCCTTTGCTTCTAGAGTTTAGACTCTATGCAATGTTAAAAAATGAGAGCTAATTCGGGATTGACTGCTACAGAGATTAATACTTTATCGACATGATTTATCGTGTCTTTAGAGTTTTTTAAGTAAAAAAATATAGTGTTGTGATATATCCGTGCAGACATCCAACTCAAAAATCTTTTTGTAGAGGCAATTGATTAATTGCCTCTGTAGAGATGGTTACACCCAATCTACTCGTACAAAGAATTATTTCTTAGCAATTATCCATACTGCATGAATAATTCCAGGAATGTAACCGAAAAGTGTCAGAACTATATTAATCCAAAAGTCTATACCAAAACCTACTTGTAAAAAAACTCCCAAAGGCGGTACAAAAATGGCACACAAAAGCCGAACTAAATCCATGTAAACCTCCTATTAATCTCACCAAAAATAGCTTGTTGGGTACTCTTCTACCACTGTTCAAGCATATTTGTACTTTTCAAAGATAACATTCCATTTCTCAATCAAGGTCGCGGTTAAGATGCGGTAAACCGCACTCAAAATTAGCCACCGCTAATTTTGGCTTTATAACCTAGCTTGGTCAAAATCTCGACAATTTTCTGCTTGTGTTCGCCCTGAATTTCAATTTCGTTATCTTTAAGTGTCCCACCTGTCCCACACTGGGTCTTCAACTGCTTTACTAAATCTGCCAAGGTTTCTGGTTTAGCTTGAAAACCGCTAACCACTGTGACAGTTTTGCCTTTACGTCCTTTGCGGGAAGCTTGTACTTTAAGATTTTGTTGTTGTGGGGGCAGTTCTGGAATTGGTCTTTCTGTGGCGGCGGAGTTGTCGTTACCAAATTCGCGGTAGACGAAGCTTTTGTCAGAAGATTTAGAATTGGAAGAAGACATAAAATATTTGTTAAGAAAAATTTCAAAGGCAGTGGAAACTTCTACGCAACCATTCTGCTGGGATATCAATTTCTAGGCTAACATTACAAATCCTTTGCCAGGAATTGGGAATTGGGAAGAGGACTTGGGGACAAGGAGACTTGGGGATAAGGGGAAAGACTTGTTTCAAGTTCTCACCTCTTGTCCCCAAGTCCCCTGCTCCCCTGCTCCCCTGCTCCCCTGCTCCCCTGCTCCCCTGCTCCCCTCCTCCCTTGCTCCCTTGCTTGTTCCCCATTCCCATTCCCTAGATATACCCAGATATGTCCCAGACTTTTCTATAATAATTAAGTCATTTCCGTCATCGAAAACAGCCTGTGACTACCACTCCCCTCTCTCCAAGTTCAACTGCTCAGGTTCCCGATGCGTTAGGTCGCTTTGGACGCTTCGGCGGTAAGTATGTACCTGAAACGCTGATGCCTGCCCTTGCTGAATTAGAAACAGCTTATCAGCAATACCGCAATGACCCTGGTTTTCAAGCAGAATTACAACAGTTGTTACGAGACTATGTGGGACGCGCCACACCATTGTATTTCGCGGAACGCCTGACTGCTCATTATGCCCGACCCGATCGCACTGGGCCACAAATTTATCTAAAGCGCGAAGATTTAAATCATACAGGCGCTCACAAAATCAATAATGCCCTTGGTCAGGTTTTGTTAGCTAAACGCATGGGTAAGCAACGGATTATTGCCGAAACTGGTGCTGGACAACATGGAGTTGCGACAGCCACAGTTTGCGCTCGTTTTGGGCTGGAATGCGTAATTTATATGGGCGTTCATGATATGGAACGCCAATCTTTAAATGTTTTCAGAATGCGGTTGATGGGTGCAGAAGTGCGTCCGGTGGAAGCGGGAACTGGAACCCTGAAAGATGCCACTTCGGAAGCAATCCGCGATTGGGTAACAAATGTGGAAACAACTCACTACATCCTCGGTTCAGTAGCAGGGCCCCATCCCTACCCGATGATGGTACGTGATTTCCATGCAGTAATCGGCCAAGAAACTCGCGCCCAAGCAATGGAAAAGTGGGGCACACTGCCTGATATTCTCTTGGCTTGTGTGGGTGGTGGTTCCAATGCAATGGGACTATTCTATGAGTTTATTAATGAGCCTTCTATACGGTTCATTGGGGTTGAGGCAGCCGGAGAAGGTGTTAATACCGAAAAACACGCAGCAACTTTGACAAAAGGACGGGTTGGTGTATTGCACGGAGCAATGAGCTATCTATTACAAGATGAGGATGGGCAAATCATTGAGGCGCACTCAATTAGCGCAGGGTTAGATTATCCCGGTGTGGGTCCAGAACATAGCTATTTGAAAGACACTGGTCGCGCTGAATATTATAGTGTGACAGATGCAGAGGCTTTGGAAGCATTCCAGCGATTATCGAAATTGGAAGGGATTATCCCAGCATTAGAAACAGCCCATGCGATCGCATATCTCGAAACCTTATGTCCCCAACTAAGCGGCAGTCCCCGAATTGTAATTAACTGTTCTGGACGCGGTGATAAAGACGTACAAACGGTAGCTAAGTTATTAGATCCAGCGTAAATCTACGTAAAATATTTGGGAGGAAGCTAATGATGGATCAACAATTCCAACACGCTATGCTACCACAACCCACTCATGATGAGTTGGCACGTCAAAACTTTGTGCAAAGTCTGAAAAAGCATATTTTCAGGAATATTTCTCCTGGCAATAAAGTAGTTTATGAAAAACTAGCCAAGCCGAAGTTTGAACAAGAACATCAGCGTCCTCCCGAAAATCGCCATGAAATTCGGGAAGTAATGCAGCATGAACCCTACTACCGATGGACTAGTGCCCTCAAGCGCATCAACCAGGAAATATTATGGAATGCTGTAAATACCAGTGTTGACAGACAACTGCCAGAATTGATTGAGCGTGCCAAAGATCGTGGTAGTGAACTGGGTACTTTAACCCTCGACCCAAATTTTCAAATACCTAATTATCAAAAAGCTGTAGACATTCACTGTATGCCTGGAGGATATCACAGCGAATTCACTGCTGATGATGTAGCTGCTGGCGCAACCTACGATCGCGGCGCTTACCTTTATGGTCTTGGTTGGTTGGGGCCGCTTAATAATGATATGGGGCTATCTATAGTCCAAAACTACCTTCTGCCAGAGTATCCAGACTTTCGACCCAGAAAAATTCTTGATATGGGATGTTCTATTGGCAATAGCACATTACCCTACGTAGATGCTTACCCAGATGCAGAAGTCCATGCCATCGATGTCGGCGCACCCATGTTGCGTTACGCTCATGCAAGAGCCGAAGCATTAGGCAAACGGGTACACTTCTGGCAGCAAAATGCCGAACATACTAACTTTCCAGATGAATCATTTGACTTAGTGGTTTCTCATATTTTGCTGCATGAAATTCCCCCGCCAGCCGTCCGTAAAGTTATGCAAGAGTCTTATCGTCTACTGGCTCCCGGTGGAATCATGCTCCATCTGGAAGCACCTTTGTATCATCATATGGATATTTATACACAGTTCATTTTTGATTGGGAAACCGCTAACAACAACGAACCCTTCTGGAGTGCAGTACGCGATCTGGATTTGGTGACGCTAGCTACTGAAGCTGGTTTTGCAGCAGATAAGACATTTGAGAAGTTTGTCCCTAATGGGGCATGGAAAGCAAAAGTAACTAATGGTCTTTTTCAAAATGGTAACTCAGGCAGCCTAAACACTTGGTTTGTTGTTGCTGCAACGAAGTAAATACCAATTCGTAATTCGTAATTGAGAAAGCCAGATTTTATCTGGGTTTCTTTGTTTTGTGTATGTAGTCTTACTTTTGGAGAATTGGTATTAGGATGACAAAAATAGCTAAGGGCAAACGACCTGTTTACTTAGACAATCCACAAATCGATAAATTGTTAGCGATGGTCATGGCTTTGACTGGCGAGGTGTCTGTGCTGCATGAGCGTCTGGATACCATTGAAAGGTTACTGGAGGTTAAAGGTATTTTATCGGCTACTGAGATCGAAGCTTACGAACCAGATGCAAAAGTAACAAAAGAGCGAGAACAGTGGCGTGCAGAATATATTGCACGGGTGTTACATGTGGTGCAAGAAGAGTTATAAACTCTCAACCAAAGCTAGTCGCACAGAGGCTTTAGTGGAGAAAATTATGCTATTTAAATAGCGAAAATAATCCTAATGGTAGAGGGAATTTTTTCATAAACAGCACTTTTTTCGTAAGATTGTGAATTTTAAAGTTTTGTAGTCGCGTTTGAACAAAAAAGAGCATAAACAGAAATATATAGACCTATAAGCAATTTGTCACATTTAGATTAGTTTGATTAGATTGTCTGGAACTTTACTTTCAGCACATGATTAAAAGAACAATCTACGGGGTTGCTTTAGGCACTATTGTCCTAAGTAGCGGAGCGATCGCTACTCCCATAACAAATTCAACTTTTACACCAGTGTCTTCATCTATATCAAGTGATGCTTTTAAGATTGCAGCATCTAGTATAAATACTACTGCTGTAGAGCAATCGGTTTTCAACCAAATTAATAGCTACAGAACTTCCCAAAGGCTACCAGCACTGACTCGTAATTCTGCTATCGATAATCAAGCCAGGATTCATAGTCAGAATATGGCTAGTGGGAAAGTTCCCTTTGGACATACAGGATTTTCAGAGCGTATTAAAGCAGTCGGTATTTCTTACACATCTGCTGGTGAAAATGTTGCTTACAACCAAGGATATACTGACCCTGCGACGAAAGCCGTTCAAGGCTGGCTTAACAGTCCAGGGCATCTAGCCAACATCAAAGGCAATTTTAATAAGACGGGGATTGGTGTCGCCAGCACTAGTACAGGCAAAGTCTACTTCACACAGATTTTCTTTCGCTGATATAGCGGTTCTCAATTGCATAGAATATAGACTTAACAAGAGCAACCCCTTACCTACTAGCGTTGGGCAGGGTGGATTAATTGTGCGGAGAGAAAATTTGTAATCCCCGTAACCTCGTCAGCCTGCTAACAGGGGAACTGGATTTATGAACGCAAGAATGAGGGTTTTAATTTTTCTCTCTAGACAATTAATCCACCCTGCTTACCTACTAGCGTTGGGGAGTAAGATTCAAAACCTATCTCATAAAAGTTTTCTCAAATTCCCCAGACTTCAGTCTGGGGAAAAAGCTTGTTCTAAATTAGGACTTACGCAAAAATGCAGTGAAAGCCTTAATTTACCGTAGGGGCAATACTCTGCGGGAAGCCGCTTCTCTACGAGACGCTCCGCGAATGCATTTATATGAATGCCCCAACATTTCATCCCTGATGTGTAAGTCTTATAAATTAAATGTTGAATCATGTAGTATTTAATAGACAAATGTAATTGGAAATACATTATTTTTTATTAATTCATGAAAATCTGAAATTCTCAGCAAAAATAACCGTTATTTGATGAAGATGAACTATTGAAATATTGACAAGTGGAAATGATTTTTTCTATTTCTTGTAAAGGATGCAGCCAGATTGCCGAAATTCATCATTCCTTAATAGTATCGTGGTATATATCGTTGGAACAATAAGGTAGAGTAGAAGTCTTATATCTCTACACATCACGCAATTCTCCATGTTCCGACAAACTGCTTTTGGCATCGCTTTAAGTGCGCTTGTCCTTGCTAGTGGATTAACGACTGTTCCGATACCAAATCATCCTTCTACGAATACATCCACCCGTAATAAGCTGTTGTCGCTTTTTTCCAGTCAGGTTGCAATATCGACTCCTACTTTTAAAACTACTGAGCTAGAAAAATCAGTTTTTGAGCAAATTAATCGATATCGGGCTGCTAAAGGACTGCCAAAGTTGACCCTAAATGCAAATATTACTCGACAGGCAAGAATTCATAGTCAGAATATGGCTAAGGGTAAAACCCCATTTAGTCATCAGGGATTTGAAGGCAGAGTCAAAGCTGTTCCTATTCGCTACAACAGTGCGGCGGAAAATGTTGCTTTTAACCGGGGATATAGCAACCCCGTAGAGGAAGCTGTTACTGGTTGGATCAACAGTCCCGGACATCTAAAGAATCTGAAAGGAAATTACAACCTGACTGGAATTGGCGTTGCTACTAATAATCAAGGCGAAGTCTACCTAACACAAATCTTTTTTCGCACTAGGTAGATTTAATTTATGATTTTTTGCACAATAATAATGTAGTGTCTGACAAGACTTGTATCTGTTGGACACTGCTATTATTTTTGAACAATTCATGACATTACAAGATTTTCAGGTAAGCGATCGCGATCTCAGTGACGCAGCCCTTGGACAGTATTTAGAATCGACAGCGATCGCAGTTGACACAGAAACGATGGGATTATTGCCACAGCGCGATCGCTTGTGTCTTGTCCAGGTGTGCAACCTAGAAGGGAAAGTCACTGTAATTCGCATAGCCAAAGGACAAACAGAGGCCCCAAATTTAAAAAAACTCTTCGAAGCGGCCAATGTTGTAAAAGTGTTTCACTTTGCTCGCTTTGACATTGCCACTTTGCGCGCCAATCTGGGGATTCAGGTTAGCCCTGTTTTTTGCACCAAAATTGCTAGTAAGTTAGCCCGTACTTACACAAATCGCCACGGACTCAAAGATGTGGTGCAAGAGTTAGAAAAAGTAGAACTAGATAAAAGCTCTCAAAGTTCTGATTGGGGTAACGCCATTAGCTTATCTGAAGCTCAACTTAGTTATGCTGCCAATGATGTGCGTTACTTACTTAGTGTGCAGCAGAAATTAACAGAAATGCTCAAACGAGAAGAACGCTGGGAAATTGCTCAAGAATGTTTTGAATTTTTGCCAACGATAGTTTCTTTAGATTTATTGCAATTTAAGGATTTATTTGAACATTAGAGCAAACACTAAATCTATTTCAAAATAGTGTATTGGGTATTGCAAGAGAGATTTTCATCTTTCCTTGTGAGTGTAATTCATGGAGTCTCTTACAACATTTGTTGATGCTGTCCTCCAGCATTAAAAGTCAAAATATTCTGTCTTTCGACTTGTGAATTGTGACTTCTCTACTCATAGAAAATCAAGATTAGACCTCTTGGAAAATTCTCTAACACCCCACCTGTAGTCTCTCCCTGCAAGCAGACAGGGGAGACTTTGATGTAAGTCAAAGGTATAGTGGGGTTTTATTCTTGATTTCTGCAAGAGGTCTATCGCTAATTTTCTCAGTTATTTTTGCCTAAGAGCCGATATTGGAATCATCTCTGTCTTTAGATTCACTAATGCCTTCTTTAAGATTGCTAGCTCCCTCTTGAATACCTTCTTTAAGATTGCTAGCT
The DNA here is from genome assembly GCF_014698035.1 of Desmonostoc muscorum FACHB-395. Taxonomy (GTDB): domain Bacteria; phylum Cyanobacteriota; class Cyanobacteriia; order Cyanobacteriales; family Nostocaceae; genus Nostoc; species Nostoc muscorum_A. The sequence continues at coordinate 5,082 of NZ_JACJSF010000068.1, read as the reverse complement.
CCTTCTTGAATGCTGTCTTTGAGGTTACTAGCTCCTTTCTTGATGGCTTCCGTCGCGCTAGTACCTCCCTTTGGCTGATTTTGTTCGTGATTCTTTAGCCGATCTACGATATTGTAGTCGTCTGCACCTGCGGGAGTTTTTGATTCAACAATCCCTTCTGTTGGGCCACCAATAGCCTTCCATCCAGCAAGACCACCTATAAGTTGAGAGACATGCTCAAATCCGTTAGAACGCAGTTGTTGCGCGGCTTGGGCAGTTTCTTCTTCATTAGCGCCGTAAACGTAAATATCACGACTCTTATCTAAAGAAGGTACTGCACGCTTTACCAATTCATCTATTGGCATGGGCATCGCTCCCATAATGTGACCTTGATTGAAGGTGTTGCGATCGCGCACATCCAGTATTGTAAAAGCTGGTTCGCCCCATTCTAAACGAGATTTTAGGACATGAGCATCAGATTGTCCTTGTATTGGTGGTTGTGGGGGAATGATGCCGCCTACTAAATTGTTAACCATAGGTATTCCTTGCTGACGATATTAATAGCAATTTAACGGAGTCAATATATTTAATTACTCTTTCTCTAGGCTGAATCTATTCAAAATCTCTCTTGAGATAGAGTAGCTAATTAAAATATTTTCTACCATTTAACCCATTGCAAATATAGTCAAATTGAACTAATAAAAGAGATTTTTATTTAGATTAATTTTAATAAAATGTTTAAAATTATCCTATCCAAAATCGTCTAAAAATTAAAAATATTCAGCGAATATTAGAGGAATTACGTAGCTTTTCAATATCTGCGATCGCTAATAATAATGTTTCTTCAATCTCGTGCCGCACTATTGGAGTTACATCAGCCGCAATATTGAGGCAATCAACTAGTAATTTATTACCATAATAATATTTTTGGAGCAATTCTTTTTGCTGTTCGTTGAACTGCCAATCATAACCAATATGGCGATGCTTAATTAGCATATCTCTTAATTGTTCACCCCAAATTTTACTTTTAGCTTTCCACCAGTCCCTAAACTGCTCTGGATTACTATCTATTTTTGGTAATTGTTTCTTGAGTTTTTGCAGCACTTGCTTAAATTTAAGATCAACAACAACCTCAATAGCTTTATCAAAGGCAATAACAAGGGCATAAGCATGATCGAGGGCATCGTTGAGGGTATGCTCAAAGGCAAAGTCAAGATCGTGAATACAGGCAACAGTACTGAATAAAAACTCATCTAATACAAGCTCTGCATTAAAGGTGATGTTACCTACAAGAGCGCACTCAAGGTCATAACCAGAGGTATAGACAAAAGCATTATGTCTACTGCAAATGCAAGAGCTTCGCTCAACGCAAACGAGATAAAAAGCACGAACACCTGCTGCTTTGTAACTACTAGAAACTGAACTAGATTTTTGATGCAGCCAGGTTAAAAAATACTGTAATTTTTCGTCGTCAGCCAATAGCAAATCAACTTTTTGTTTCATCAACTGTAGTATTCCGTTAGCATTTGGCAACATACTAACAGCTAGTAAAAATACTTGCCGCCAGTGCCTTTCAGTTATATGATTGACGAGATTGTTACAATCATAGTCTTGGTAACTTTCAACAATTTTTCGAGCCGTGAAATACTCTTGAAATGTCAGATGAGAAAAAGAGTAAATTCCCCGTGCCCTTTCCACCAATAACCCATTTTGTACCTCAATTGCTTTTAGCAGTGCTTCATTATCTAACTGGCATTCAGTTGAATCGGAGTTAAGATTTTGTATGGGTTCAAGATAGTCAGCAATAAGTTGCAGGATATTTTCTTGCTCAAAAAAGTATTTTTTTTGCTCAAAAGTGATAGCTGCAAGTTGAAAAATCAGTTTTTTCTTACTTGCTAGAGTTAAATTGTAAGCAACGCGATCGCGTTTAATTCCTCTGACTTCATCCCATCTGACCAATAAAATGTTCAGTGCTTGCTCATATAACTTGGCTGGATTTACGGGAAATTGATTTTTTACTTGAAACACTAAGCAAATCAAATGCAGCAGTAAGGGAGTGACCGCCAATTCTCGGATATGCTGATTTTCTGGTAGATGAAGCTGATTAATAAATAAATTTCCTATTGCTTCCCCATCTTCTTTAGACTTAAGAGCAACTCCAACAAACCAATTTTTGGCAAACAATTCTATTTGTCCTTGGTCAAAGTCTTCTAACTCAACTTCAGTAAATCCCTGAAATCTATATTTTTGGGCAGCAATTCGACAGCTAATAACAAACTTATTTTTGTAAAAAGTTTGGGTAAGTCTCCGAATTTCGATTGTTAATTGTTCTGCCTTTTCTGCTGGCACTTCATCTAATCCATCTAGCAAAATCAGCAGTTTTCCTTCTGTCAGCAGAGTTTTAGTTGATTCCTTTTCAACACCACAATTGAGAAAATCTTGGATGATGTAGTTTAATAGATTGAATTCACTATCATTTTTGACATCTTCAGCAAATTCTTTCATCCTAATAAAAGTTGCGATGCGGTTTGGCTGAAAATCGCCTTTGTTACACTCAATTGCTAGATATTGTAAAAATATAGTTTTACCTGACCCTGGTTTACCCAGCACCATCAGTTTTGAGTGCCTTAATACTGCTTCCAACCCTGGTAATCTTCTCTGACGGTTGTATCCTCCAAGTTGATTAAAGTCTGATTCAGATTTCAAGTCTTTCAACAGGTCAGAAATTTCTTGCCATTGCAGGCTTACTATCTCCTCTAAGACATTAGTATTGGTGTAAATATCCATCAGTTGGACTGTCTGGGAAATGTCCAACATTTGCACATTATTGCATTGGTCTTGGATTTTCTCTTGGCGCTTTTGACGCACTTCCCGCACCAGTGTATCAAGGTCAGTACCTTTGATTTGCGTCTTAGTAGTTACCTCAAACGCCACATTTTCAGGTAAACCAGCAACCTTTTGCCAAGACAACCCTAGCTGTTGGCAAATTTGCACAAAACAAGATCGGGAAACTGACTCACCTGCAAAAAATTTGGAAACTGGTTGACGTGTAATGCCTAAAGCTATTGCTAATTTATGCTGACTCCAAGTTTTGTCTGTTAAAGCTGTTTTTGCTGCCCTTATACCTTCTGGTGATGCTCTGAGTCCTTGGCTTGTCATAGTCTCAGGCTGAAATTTGTAGTATAGTATATGCTTAAAAGGGTAGCTACATGTAAATGCACGTAGAGTGAATTTTCGTAGTCCCTCTTCAGGAGCAGATACTAGTTAGTTCAAGTAGGATTGGGTAGAATCTAAATTGGCTTATGGCCTAGTTTGTGGGCCTTTACGAATCACTAATTAATCAGGGAGTACATTGCTTTTCCAAAATTGTAGGAAACTGCCGTAGCGTCTGGTGTCTCTCTAGACTATTTTTGATTATAAAAATTGTCTCACATTACACTTATCTTAAGTATTAAAGTCAATAATTATACAATGTAAATTCAAAATCATACAAAAATCATACAAAAATCATACAATTTATCAGCATTACGGTGGCTGAAGTTTTCATGAACTTCATGGAAAATTAATTGTATACAAGTACTACAGTAGCGATCGTACTCAGCAGAGACGCGCGTGAATCCACTCTCAACAGAAACACGTACAGCAAAACTGGGACAACAGCGAATCGCCCAATCTACAATAGGCAGCATTATGGTTATGATTACCGCTACTACTCCTAAAATTCTGATTGTTGATGACGACTTCGGCGTGAGAAATCTCGTTCATCGTTTTTTGAGTCGGAAATATCAAATAGAGGCAGCAGCAGATGGTAAGACTGCCTTATCGATGTTTGAGCAATTCAACCCAGCCTTAGTAATTCTGGATTGGAATTTGCCAGATGTTAATGGTTATAGCCTTTGTCAAGAAATGCAGAGTCGTACTAATGTTTTAGTGCTGATACTGACTAGTAGGACTGATGAAGCTGATAAAATTAAAATCTTGAGTGCAGGTGCTGATGATTTCATGACTAAACCATTTAGTCTTGCAGAAGTAGAAGTTAGAATAGAAGCTCTTTTGAGGCGGATACGCTACATCAACCCTTCGCCAACACAACGAATTATTTTCAAGCAGCTAGTAATTAACCCAGAGGGACGGGAGGTAATATTAAACGATAAGCTTCTCGCTTTAACAGCACTGGAATTCAATATTTTACATTTTTTGGCAAGTCATCCTAATCAGGCTTGGAGTCGCCCACAGTTAATCCAAAAAATCTGGGGTTGCGACTACGTAGGGGATGGCCGGGTGGTTGACGTACATATTGGTCAGCTTCGCAAGAAAATGGAAGTCGATCCTAGCGTACCAGAGTTTATTAAAACTGTGCGGGGCTATGGTTATAAGTTTGAAGCACCCGACGAAAATACTACTTCCTGAGCTTTGCGATTTCAGGAGTAGTTTATAACAAAGAATGACTCATCTGAGTCAGCATTAGTCTTATTGTTTACTTAAATACTTTTACTGAGGCTTTACCGTATAACTTGCGTTAGTTTGGGGCGTTAATACAAACTGATTTGGTAATTTCGTGTCTGCTCAAGCCTCAGACAGTAACTTTATTGCTTTTAATATATCGTCTCAAGACAAGTTTCAGAAAAATCAAAACTTACAAAGTTTGTCCGAAGTTTCGCCTATAGGTAAAATTTGGGATAAGCACAGAGCTAATACTGATAAAGTTTTGTATTATTACGCCAAAGCAGACGAACATTATTTTCACCAGTATGCTTGGCGCATGAAAATATGTTCCGAGTTGCTGAAATTTCAATTAGTACCAGACGAATCGGAAGGTATTCTCAAGTTAAAGTTATCCGATGCCCGATTTTGTAGGGTTCGTCACTGTCCGGTTTGTCAGTGGCGGCGATCGCTAATGTGGAAAGCAAGAGCTTACAAAATTCTCCCACAGGTTGTAACTGATTACCCCAACTACCGTTGGCTATTTGTCACCTTAACAGTAAAAAATTGCCAGATTAACCCTCTTTTATCACTCTCGACAAAGTATAATTAGGAGCGATCGCAAAAACACCAGACAGAGAGTATGGTTGAGCCTCGCCCACCTGCACCCACAGTAAAATT
>NZ_JACJSF010000067.1 GCF_014698035.1 Desmonostoc muscorum FACHB-395 | reverse complement strand
GTAGAAAAGCTCCTCAGCATTGGTATAATGCTATGCTCTAGTAGACAATTAAGGAATTATTTTGCCCACTGTTGCTACTGTACCAATTAGTCGCGCAAAGTGCTGTATTGTTTACCCAATCTTTGTAAAAATCAGGGTGTCTAGTGTCAGAAGAATTTAGTTGCCAAATCTCACTGCCATTTTTGTCTCTTGGTAGCGATCGCGATCTGGGTTTAGATTCAACCCTCCAAGAACTACCAATGTACAACTTCCCGGTGGAAATCAATCACACTGGGATGGAAGTGGCTAATTTTTTAGAAAAATATCCCCTGCTACCAGGAGTAGTTTTGGTAGAACAGGGAAAGTTCATTGGGATGATTTCGCGGCGGCGGCTGCTGGAATTTTTGATCCGTCCTTATGGACAAGAGTTGTTGGTTCAGCAACCATTAGCCGTTCTCTACAGCTATGCGCGGATACCGATGTTGCTGCTTGCTGATACAACATCGATTTTAACAGCGATGCAACTTAGCTTAAAGCGATCGCCAGAATTATTAGCAGAACCAATTGTAGTACACACAGAATCTGGTGCTTATAGATTGTTAGATGTCCAAGAATTGAATATTATTTCTTGGCAAATTAGAGGAATCGACAATCTGGTGCGCTATGAACGCAGCCAAGCTCAAATGATTCAAAATGATAAAATGGCAAATCTGGGACGTTTGGTAGACGGCGTAGCGCACGAAATTTTAGACCCAGTGGGTTTTATTTGGGGGAATATAACTTATGTTTCCACCTACAGTCAAGATTTACTCAAGCTAATAGCTGCTTACGATCAAGAGTTACCATCAGTTTCCCAGGCAATTAATCAAATTAAAGAAGATATTGAATTTGATTTTTTAGAACAAGATTTGTCGCGATCGCTTGCGAGTATCCGTACTGGCGCGGAAAGATTAAAAAAGCTTGTTACTAGTTTACAAAACTTTTGCCATATCGATGAACTTTATCCAAAGCCAGTAGATTTACACGCTAGTATAGATACTATTATTTTATTAATTAATAGCCGTCTTCAAGGGGAAATTGAAATAGTCAAATACTACGGTCAGCTACCCCCTGTTTATTGCTTTATAGGGCAGCTAAACCAGGTTTTGATGAACATTTTCAGTGAAGTTGTAGATATTTTACTCAATGAAGCAGTTAGGCAACAGTTGCATTTAGAAGATAAAAATACTGTTCAAAAACCTCGAATTGAGATTACTACGCAAGTAATTTCGCAAGAAGCAAGCAATCCAAATGCACCAGATTCTCGTTGGGTATTAATTCGCATTGCTGACAATGGCCCTGGAATGTCTCAAGAATTGCAACAGCAAATTATGGAGTCTTTTTCTCTGGAAACAAAGAATAGTAAAAATACTAGTTTAGCAGTAAGTTATCGAATCATAACTGTGAGGCATGGTGGTAAATTAAATTTCCATTCACAGATTGGTATAGGTACAAAATTTGAAATTTTATTACCTTTACTTTGATTGATTCAAAATCATGAATTTTAACTCATCCTACGGCTACGAAAACCCCCCTTATTTGATCCACATTCCCGCATTTGCAATGCTCGTAAACTCGCTAATGCCTCACTATCATTTTCATAAAAAGCCGTAGAGAAACCGAAGTCATTATTACCAATCACCAATAACCAATGACAAATGACTAAACTTGTTGCTGGATAGGAATTTGAACTACAAACTCCGTTCCTTTTCCAAGTGTAGAAAAAAATTCTAACTTGCCGCTATGTTTTTCGGTGATAATTTGATAGCTGATAGCCATTCCCATTCCTGTGCCCTTACCGACAGGTTTTGTTGTAAAGAAGGGGTTGAAAATCTTTTTTTGAATCGATTCGGGAATCCCAGAGCCATTGTCAGCGATCGCAATTTTTACCCATTGCGAATCAATGACAGAGGTACGAATCGTAATGGCACTGGGATTATCGCGGATTTCTCGATAAGTTCGTTTAGCATTGAATTCTTCGAGAGCATCGAGCGCATTTACTAAAATATTCATAAACACCTGGTTGATCTGTCCGGCGCAGCATTCTACATGAGATAAATTACCGTAGTCTTTGATGATCTGAATGACTGGGCTTTTGTCAGTGGCTTTAAGGCGGTGTTGCAAAATCATCAAAGTATTGTCGATGCCTTCATGAACATCTACGGCTTTGAACTCACTTTCATCTAAGCGTGAGAAGTTACGTAGTGACAGCACAATCTCTCGAATCCGCTCTGTCCCGATATTCATTGAATGCAATACCATAATCGCGTCTTTTTCTAGAAACTCTAAATCGATGGTTTTGCGTTCGGTTTGAATTTCAGTAGGTGGGTTGGGGAAATAACGGTGATAAAGCTGGACAAGTCGCAGTAAGTCATGAATATATTGGCTAATGTAGCTGAGATTTCCGTAAATAAAGCTAACGGGATTGTTGATTTCATGAGCAATCCCTGCCACCATTTGACCCAGGGCAGACATCTTTTCGCTTTGAATCATTTGAGCTTGCATTTGATGCAAACTATCTAACGTATTTTCTAACTCTTGGCCTCTGTGCTGCAAATCTGTGCGCGAATCTTCTAACTCACAAATGACTTTCTTGAGTAAAAATTCCTTTGTGCAAATGTCAGTTTCTAGCTGGCGGCGTTCAGATTCGCAGCGTTCCAGCTTTTTCCGCAAGATACGGTTTGTCTTTTCTAACTCTTGCATCTGTATGGAATTGTCTTGGTTATCCATACACAACTCATTTTGTTCCTATTAACAGTGTGACAAAGGTTTTGTTATGAATTTGCGTTTGGCCTCCACTCGCTATAGGAGCAATTTCACCATAAGCATAGAAACCACAACAAGGCAATGCGTATGGTAAATGAGTTTTGACAAGCTGATACTCCTCTCTGGTCAGAGTTCCCAGAATTCGCCGACGGGCTGCACAGGAAATCAGCAACGCTGCTGTTGGTTCTAAACCAGGATAATCGGCAAGAGCATTTTTCAAAGATGTCTCAGAGGCTAACAAAATATTGTCACGAGTTGCATCAGTGATTTGTACAACGGCCTGTTCAGGAATATCTAAAAAAAACTTCACGCTACCAGACTGTTGATCGTAGCCATTGGGTGCGCGTAAATAGAAATGATTTTGATCCTCAAAAACTGCTAGAGCATAGATGGCATAATTGGATGCAAATCTTTCTTCACCAAGATAATGCTGATAGAAATCTAAGGCACGCTGTCCATCAATTTCATAGACTACGTTTCCATCCACTTTAGTTACACGGCTACGTTGACTAATGGGAGTCCAACCACAGGCAACTCCGTGAGAAAATAGTAGTTTTCCAGAGAATAGCAGCACTGGAATTGAATCACTCAATACCTCACCCTGGAAGAATTGGTAGGTTTTGTCAAAGGTATAGTCATCGGCAGTCATTCCCCCAATGATGGGAATATGCTCTCCGAGGCTTTGTTTTAAAGCTTCTAAAATTAAAACCCCATTGCTGGTTAGACTATCCGGGAAAGTAAGGCACAATTGTGGTAAAGATGCACTCTTTGCCTTAGCTTGGGCGATCGCTTCTTGGGCTGCAAGGGCTGGATTTTTGGATGCTCCTCGTCCAATACCTGCACAAATTTCCACTTCATCGCTAGCAAACAGCATTAAGGTCAGAGAATCTTGCTGAAACTCCAGAATTGAAGAGATTTCTCCATTTGTAGTTCCACCAATCAACTCAATTCCGGGGAAAGCGTCTTGGATGCGCTGTAAAATTAACACATGGTCAAAGTCTATAGCAGTAAATAAAATTCCAGCTTGAGGAAGGGAATCGGCAAGAGAACAGCTACATTCTTGAATAACTTCAGCGATCGCATTTTGAGAATCAGGATCGTCGCTATGGCCAACAACAACTCGAAACACAACTACCTCATTGTAAGTTTTAACCCCAGGTAGCTCATCCAATTTGGATCTCAGCACCCAGCAACCTACACTTAGATTTCCCACTTACTTGAACTAAATCTCAATTCACCTGACTTTTTATCGAAACAGAATTCAGAATTCAGGAGTCAGAATTCAGTAAGACTTACACACACTCTACGAATTCTTGTCATCTTTCTCTACGAGACGCTGCACGTAACGTCTCGCAGAAAAGTCTTGATTCAGACTCCTAAGTTCTTCTTCAATTCATCTGCAATAAGTTTTCGCCACGTTGGTAAATTTCCCGTGCGTGATCAGTCCAAGCACCTTGTCCCCAATAACGAAAACAACTGGTTTGCAGCAAAAGGTTGTGTAGTAGAAGGTTACGATAGTGAGATTGTCTGGTAACAGGTTCTGTTGAATTAAGTTGCTGTAATTGATCAAACTTTTGATGGAATAAACTACTTAATTGATACATAGGAGACAACACATTTTCATATCCTTTGACCCAACTGATATGATTTGTCCATGAGGCTCCATCTAGATGAAAATTAGAGTTTATTTGCTTTAATTCTTGAATCGCATTTTCTACAGCTTCGGGTTGGCAATTATCTGGTGAAACTCTCTCCCAAATCTGATGTTGTCCCACTGGCTGACAAGTTGGATAGTCTTCAGGTTTGCATCCAGCAGCTTCGATAAATTCTAAATATTCTGTACCACACATTCCAACAACACCTGATTTTCCTCCCCCATTATTGACCATATCCCGCCAAGCTTGTTTAAAAGCACTAGGAAATTCATTCATCATCACACCGCCGTTTTCACCATCTCCAATTTGGCTAACTATTGGTGGCACAAAAACACTACCAATTTGTTGTTTGGATAAAGTTTTAGCTTCATAATAAGGCTGCATTTGTGCAACTAATTTAGTATCCGAACCTTGAGTTTTAATTAAGGCTGTGATGCTAATAGTTTCGCCTTGAGAATTGCGGGCAATCAGACAATGTGGTAAATGTTTATGAGTCAGAGATTGACCAGTAAGAGTTTCTACAGAATGTTCTTGAACGAGTAGCCAGCGATATCCACATTCTTTCAGCGCTTTCACAAATTCAAAGAGAGCATCAGGGTGATTTGGTAGGTGCATTTCTGGAGGCGAAAAGCCTTTGACTCGTGCTAGTGCTTCCCAGCCAAAAATTGCTGCGAAGTGATGTTGCCATGCAACGATATGTAATTTAATATCTGCTATGGGTGTAGAAGGAATAACTGCATGACCCCACATTGTACCCAGCCATTCTACATAAGGTTGATAGTTGCGATCGCAAGTGATCCGTTTGAGGTTATCGAGAACATCACCGCGTCCCATTTGCCGCAATCCCCACAAAAGATTACCTGAGTAATCCAACATCACACGGGGATTGCAACCTTGACTTACAAGTTCGGGGATCAAGTCTCCCATACGGCTGTAACAATATGCAAAAGGATCTGCATTATGGTTATCCCCCTCGTTGGGATGTTCAAACATATATTGCAGATTGCTGATCAGTGTACCGCCATTTCCAGCAGGTATAGTTGGCTGGTGCATGTGTAAGGCGATCGCAAACACAGCATTTACGTCTTCTAAGCGGATATTTGTTGTTGGTAAAAATACTGGTTGATCGTGGTTAACTACAGAGAGAACCTCTGTTTCCCAACCAGAAATATTCGGCAAGCCATCAATGATTTCGGGCAAACTGCTGAGAGTAGTAGGGAAGGAAAGCATTTCTGGTTGCTCCAATATGAGTTATATCTAGAAAACTTGCGTTTGTATTTAATAATACTTAACTCAGCGTATATACAATGAATACTCCAAGTCACGCTATTCTCAACTTGCTGATTTTCAATCAACAATTGCGAACTCAGGCAAGTCCGGCAATTATCATCGGCGCAGTCTTACCAGATATTCCCATCTTTGTGTTCTACTTTTTAATGAAGTTTGTTTACCATCTGCCGACACGCCAGATTTGGTCAGAAGTCTATTATCAACCTTTTTGGCAAGCTATTGTCAGTACGTTTCATTCAATTCCACTAGCGCTGCTTGGAATATTGATTGCCCATATCTGTAGTTGGCAGTTGATTGAAGTTGGCTTTGCCAGTATGGTGCTACATTCTCTTTTAGATTTCCCAGTCCATAACAACGACGCTCACCGACATTTCTTTCCCTTCAGTAATTACCGTTTTATCAGCCCTGTTTCTTATTGGGACTCAAATCATTATGGCTCAATCGCAGCTTTGGTAGAAATTCTCTTAGTTCTAGGGGCAACTATTTACCTGTTTCCTTCCACACGAACCTACTGGGGTAAAGGATTGCTAATTGCAGTCAATCTGTTTTACACGATCGGGTATTTCCGTTTTTACCTTTTATATAAAGGCAATTGACCCCAGTAGGATAAGCGATGCACTAAAAAATTTAGGACTTATGTGCAGACACGCGAGAAATCATGTTCTTGACAAGAACAAATCACCGAAACGATGGATTCTCGTCAAAAAGCTCAGTTTCGGGATCAGCTTGTTGAGTCTTTCAGCAGGCTGTTGCTTTCTTGGCGCTGGCGGAGTTGCGATTCGTAAAATTAGCTCTAGCAACCAAGGTGCAAGGCGTTGACACAATATAGCTAAATGACTTTGCCATCCGACTAAAATTTCTGGTGAATCATTTTGCATTCCGGTGACGAGTGCTTTGGCCACTTCCTGGGGAGTCATGGGGATCACCCAGCGAAATAATTTTAAGTCGCGCACCATGTCTGTGTCTGTGAGGGTAGGCAGTAATGCAATCACTCGGATATTGTGTTCAGCTAGTTCTTGGCGCAAGGCTTGGGTAAATCCTAAGATGGCAAACTTGGTAGCTGAGTAAGTCGCCATTGTTGGTGCAGCCACCTTCCCCATCAGACTCGATACATTGACGATTGTCCCTTGCCTTTGGCTGACCATACGTCGAGCAATCAGACTCGTGAGGTTGTACATCCCTAACAAGTTCACAGAAATTTCTTCTTGAACTTGAGGCATCTTAGATTGCAAAAACGAGCTTTGGTATGCGACACCCGCACAATTAACCAGCATGTGAATCTGTCCGAAATTGCGCCACAGTTGGGCAACAGCGATATTTACTTCAATTGTCTGCGTCAAATCTAATGCCACGATCGCAGTTTCGGTTCCCATCGCCTCGATTTCGTTAGCTACCTCAACTAACTTTTGGCGATCCCGTGCTACCAATATCAGTCGCTTAATGCCAACTTGCGCTAGCTCAAGAGCGATCGCTCGTCCAATCCCACGCGAAGCCCCTGTAATCAGAGCAACTTTACCTTGAATCTCCATTGGTTTTATCCTCCAAAATCTAAGTCTTACCAACCTCTTGGTTATTGCCGATATACACAATCAAGAGTTACCAAAAAGGGGAAAAGGGGAAAGGGTAAGGGGGAAAGCATAAAGAACTTTTTCCCACAAGAGACTTCTTGGCATTTGTGGGGAAGAGGTAAAGGGAAAGGGGAAATTTCATTCCTTTCCCCTTTACCCTTTAACCTTTCCCCCTTTCCCTTTCTTCATTTGCTTGTCGGCATCAAGTAAGACAAATAATCTATTGCAATTGAAATCAAACTGAAATTAAGCCTTTGGCAACAAGATATTTCTTGGTTAATCTGCAATCCCTCATAATTGTCTATACGAGGCAGAAATTTCTCGTTGTTAACCCGTCAAAGCCTAACACACTTGGCTGAATGGCTATAGCTCATAGATTTTATTTCTCCTAGATCAGAGCGTTCATCAGCATCGTTGTCATACACACGTTAGCAATTAAATCAAGGTATTGCAATATTCTTTAATAAGGATTTCTTAATTCTTCTTAACGACAAGCATATATATATAAAATATTTTATTAAATAAGTTTTTATAAATCCCTCAGTAGAAATATCTCACTTTCCTGACAAATAGGCTTTTTTTAGGCAATTCTTATATCTAATTCATCTGTTAGGAACAAAAAAGACATATAGAATTTGAGTTTATGCTTGCAATAGTTAGAGTTACTGATTAACGCGCAGATTTCCATCAGCATATTTACTGATTTATTGAAAACAAAGGCTTCTGAGGTTGTATTTTTTTTAAAAATATAAGAGGGTTAATACATCATTTTTAATGGAAATTACAACAGCGTTTTATCTGCTAAAACTTTAGTGTAAATAGTAATTTATTTGGCTTTACCTTTGAGTTTGTCAAAGTAATCTTTGAGACTTGTCGTGTTGCTAATTTAAATCATTCCTGAATAATAAGATCCCCAACTTCTGGCAGAAGGTGGGGATCTTGCTGTAAGTTCTAATATTCTGCCTTCCACCGCGCCCACGTATATTTACGTAATCCTCTTTTCTCCCCTGCTCTTTTCACGATGCTCCCAGTCATAACTAACGTGGGGTAGGTTGAGGATTTGATAGTTTGCCTGACTGAGGAATTGACGCACTCCAGATTTGATTAAATTGAGCTACTGATAAAGACTGTAAAATACTGAGATTAAGCGGCTCTTTGCTGATAAATGTGGCATAAGATGGCTGCAAATAGGAACGGTATTCAGGGCGGTTGAGAAGATGGGTTTCCATAAAAGCGACGCTGAGGGCATTGAGATAAGAATAAACAGCATCACGATCGGGGCCCAGTAAGGCAGGTGGCACAGGTAAGATATCATTTTCAGGAGTAGGTTCTGCGATCGCTGAAAAGTGGGTGGCGTTTTCAATCAAAGCCAGGTACTTATTGGGATCAGAAAGCCAGGTGAAGGGGCGAATTTGCTCAAATACAGGTGGGGCAAAAATATCTTGACTACCTGCTATCAGCATTACAGGCATTTTAATTTGACTGATTCCGCTCTCACCCAAAACTAAGCTGTCAATGGGATTAATCGCCATGATTGCCTTGATGCGATCGTCTTTGAGTTCATAATTTTTTTGGGGTAACTTAGTTGCTTCACACTGCAACAACAGCGACAAATTAAAGGATGAATAATTGGGATTACATTCTTGGCGCAGTTGCTCAAAGTTAATCGTTGCTCCTGCTAGAGTCAAAACAGTATAACCACCAAAAGACTGACCAATCGCCCCAACTTGCTGAAAATTGAGTTTTCCGTGGAGAGTGGGATCAGATTTTTCTAGACGCTGGAGTTCATCGAGGAGATACTTTATATCCAAAGGTCGATTGATAAATTCCTCTGGTTCTGGTGGACTTGCTAAACCCGCAAAGTATTGCTGAAAACGTTTGGCATTACTACCAGGGTGTTCTAGTACAGCAACAGCAAAACCATAAGATGCTAGATGTTCTGCCAGGTAGACAAAGGTAGAGCGGTCTGAAGCAAGACCATGAGAAATGACAATCAGGGGAAAGGGAGGAGACGGAGAATTCTGATCTGTGGGTTCTGAGTTTTGAGTTGTAGGTAAATAGATATCTATCGGTAGACGGCGTGAGCGAGAAATGTCATTTAACTCCAGGCTTTTTTTCAGCCAACGGAATTTTCCTGGCGATCGCAAATCTGGTTGTTTTGAGAAGTCAACAGTTGAATTGGCTGCTTGAGCGATCGCTTCTTTTTGAAGAGAAGCTACAACTTCATCCTTTTTCTTGAGCAATTGTGACAAGTCATCAACTATCCTTAACCCCTCTGTGAAATTCACCCGCACAGTATTGCTAGGAAATTTCCGCAGCAAATTCACAACCGTTAAACCCTCGCGATCGGCAGCAGCCAAAATCAAAGAGGCGCGTATGGCATAGAAGCCATTCTGTCGAGACTCAGTGAGGAGTAATTTTCCTAGTTGTTGCACTACTTCCTCGCCGATCGGTGAGTAAGTGACTTGAGATACTAAAGTAGGAGTGATATTGAACCTTTGCTGGAGCAGATCCCGCAGTTGAGCGAGTTGTTGAGGAGTAGCACGGCTAGCATAAAATGAAAAATCTTGATCGATTTTCCCAACTTTCGCAAAAGTTTCTAGCGAGTCCACCGATAACGAGAATTCGCCGAAGGGAGGATAAAAAAAACTAATGCGTTCAGCCGCCAATCCGGGAGTAGAAGTCAAAAAGGTAGATAGCAAACCTAAACCCAGGTATCTCAGAAATTTTTTCATTAGAAAAACCCACTGTCTAACCCTGCCAAACAAGTTTGGACAGGATATATTCCCTAGAATTATCCAATTCTAGTATAGACAGTTACATTAAGAAACTTCTTGTCTGCGTAGACGTACTCTTGGCGGCTTCTCGAAAACATGAGGCTTCACTATGTTAGATTCAAGCTACAACTCCTGTGAATGAGGAATCAGGTAATGGCGGCTTCTGTAGAACATGGCTTAAATAATAGCGCTTCCATCCCTCCCTTAGAAAGTGGCGATCGCTTAACCCGCTACGAATTCGAGCGTCGTTATACAGCAATGCCTAATAAAAAAGCAGAATTAATCGAAGGAGTCGTCTACGTGGCATCACCACTGCGTTTTAGAAGTCATGGTTTACCTCATGGAAACTTAATTATCTGGTTAGGGAATTACAAAGTTTCCACCCCAGGCGTAGAACTAGGCGATAATGCTACCGTGCGCTTAGATTTAGACAATGAACCACAGCCTGATGTTTTGCTGTTGATAGATAAACCAGCCAGAGGACAGTCATATATCAGTAAGGATGATTATATAGAAGGCGCACCGGAATTAGTAGCAGAAGTGGCAGCGAGTAGTGCATCTATTGATTTGTACGACAAAAAACGCGCCTACCGTCGCAATGGAGTGCAAGAATATATCGTCTGGCAGACTTTAGAGAATAAACTCGACTGGTTCTGTTTGCAAAATGGTGAATATTTGCCACTTGTAGCAGATGCAGATGGTGTAATTAAAAGTAGGATATTTCCAGGCTTGTGGTTAGCTGTTACATCGTTAATTACAGGGGATATGACGAAAGTTTTAGCAGTGCTGCAACAAGGGTTAAATTCACAAGAACACGCGGAGTTTGTTGAGTGTTTAGCTTAGAAATGCTGAAACTATGTATTAAATAATACAAATATTTGTATAGATAAAATATTAAAAAATATCTAGTGTATTTGGGTACAATTACTAAATTGTGACTCATTCATATTAGTAAATGCATTGGTATCAATAAAAATAATTATCAAAATCGCAAACAGTCAAGAAACTAACTACTGAAGCTGATCCCAAGAGTTTACATTCATGATGTTTGTACTGACTACAAATCTCAGATTTTAGTTTTCGTCTCAATTCAATATAAAATCTAAAACTTAAAATCCAAAATCAACATGGCAACCCTAACTCCTAATTCTAGTTTTAGTTTGACACTGCGCTTGCAGATTCCCAATCGTGTAGGGATGTTAGCGTCAGTAACCCAGGCGATCGCAACCACTGGCGGCAATCTCGGTCAAATTGATTTAATCGAGCAAACCCGCAAAGAGTCCACCCGCGATATTACCGTTGATGCTGCTAGTACCGAACATGCTGAAACCATTGTGCAAGCAGTGAAAGCATTACCAGATATCAAGTTACTCAGTGTCTACGATCGCACCTTTAATTTGCATCGCGGTGGCAAAATCAGCATTACTAGCAGAATTCCCTTGAAGAGTGTATCCGATCTAGCAATGGCTTACACGCCCGGAGTCGGTCGAATTTGTACAGCGATCGCTCAAGATCCAGAAGAAGTTTACAAGTTAACCATCAAACAAAACACTGTTGCTATTGTTACCGATGGTAGTGCCGTTTTGGGATTAGGGAATCTTGGCCCAGCTGCTGCTCTGCCAGTCATGGAAGGCAAGGCAATGCTATTCAAGGAATTTGCGGGGCTAGATGCTTTTCCCATCTGTCTGGCTACCCAAGATACAGAAGAGATTATCCAGACAGTTAAGAATATCGCGCCAGTTTTTGGGGGTGTGAATTTAGAAGATATCGCTGCACCTCGCTGCTTTGAAATTGAAAAGAGATTGCGCGAAGAGTTAGATATCCCCGTTTTTCATGACGATCAGCATGGTACGGCCATTGTCACCTTAGCAGCCTTGTTTAACTCTCTAAAACTGGTAAATAAGGCAATGGCAGAAATCCGCATCGTGATTAACGGTGCTGGGGCGGCGGGAGTAGCGATCGCACGGTTACTCCGTAAAGCTGGGGCAGAAAAAATCTGGATGTGCGACTCTAAAGGGATTATCTCTACCAGTCGTGCCGATTTGACAGAAGAAAAACTCGAATTTGCCGTGAAAGCTCAAGGTACCTTAGCGGGTGCGATGCAAGGGGCAGATGTGTTTATTGGAGTCAGCGCACCAGGAGTTTTGACACCAGAAATGGTGCATTCAATGGCGAAAGATCCAATTGTGTTTGCAATGGCAAATCCCATTCCAGAGATTCAGCCAGAATTAATTAGTAAAGATGTAGCTGTTATCGCCACCGGTCGCAGTGATTACCCCAATCAAATCAATAATGTCCTAGCTTTTCCTGGGGTATTCCGTGGTGCTTTAGATTGTCGGGCAAAGACAATTACCACCACAATGTATTTAGAAGCCGCAAATGCGATCGCTTCTTTAGTCAAGCCTTCAGATTTGGATCGGGAACATATTATTCCTTCAGTCTTTGATGAGCGAGTCGTCAATGCTGTTGCTGCTGCTGTACAACAAGCAGCGCGTCAAGAAGGTATCGCTCAGAATTAATTAAATTAAGTTTAAAACCCCCTCCAAATCTAGGATTTGGTGGTCTTCTCTACGAGACGCAAGCGCGAACAATCAGTCGGGGATTCAGACCCGCGACTGATAGCGCAGCGTAAAGCCTGCGGCATAGCTTTTCTACGAGACGCTATGCGTAGCTCGCTTCTCCGTAGGAGTACGCTTAGAGCGAGTCCGTGAGCGTCTTGATTCTGACTCCTGAATTCTGAATTCTGACTTCTGAATTCTTCTTCAAGATTTCGGTTGTACAGCTTGCCTAACAACTTCTTCGTCCAAACCTAACGCTTGGGCTATCTGTTCAATACTCAATCCTAACGCCCATAGCTGAGGTATTGTTTCTAGCTTGCCTTCTAGTTTCCCTTCTAGCTTTCCTTCTAACTTGCCTTCTTCTTTACCCTCTTCTTTACCCTCTTCAAAAACTTCTTGGTAAAATTTAGTTTGCTTTAACTCACTTAATCCGAACATTTTTCCCATCTCCTCCCGGCTCAAGCGCGGCAATTTGTAGATTAATATCGTTTCTATTAATTGTATAATTTCCCTCTGTTGGGCGGCATTGAGAATTTCTTTTCGGGCGCTGTTGACAATCTCTATAGCTTTCGTTGTCGCAGTTGATTCTGGTTCGATGATTAGTTTGACTGTCTCAATCCCGATTGATGATGTGGGAATTGAGCTTAACTCGTTTAGGTAAACGCAAGTCACTCGTTGTGAGTTCAGTAATTCTGCATATCTCTCTGTATCTCCAGTATCAACGCTGCGATTGGGGAAGATGACAACACCCCGCCAATTGTTAGTTAATTCAGTTTTGTCGAGATAATTAAAGATTTCGGCGAATAAACGGGAATAAATTTTTCTATCGAGTTGAAATTGTACCTCAGCAAAATAAATCGGTAATTCTGGAGTATCAGGTAAAAATACGCCATCAATTCTAAATGCCAGTTGTTTGACTTCGACTGATGAAAATTGGTAAACACTGGCTAGTGACGGCGATTGGTTAATGAGTTCAAAGAAGGTGCTGGGTATGCTTTGAAAGATGCGATAAAATATACTGTCTGTTTTCAAGTCAGATGGTTTTGAAGTTGATAAGCATATTTTACAGTTTAGCAATCGCTCATCATGGATATGTCAGATTGAGGACTGGCGAAACACTCGTCCCCATTTGGTGATTGGATCATATAAATAAAGCAACATCATCTAAAACACCACCATTTGTCAACTGTTTGCAATGAAGTACCAAGCTGGGGACGAGTTTTTACAACAACTGCCGCTAATTTTGGCGGGGCCAATCCTAAAACATACTGAACCAGAGTCAGTGACGGTATGGGTGGCTCTGAAACAGTCTTGTCAGGTAGAACTCAAGGTTTATGAAACAACAAATAATGGTGAAGCACTAGGAAATTGCTTATTGGAGGGAGAACGCTCTAGCTTTGCTCTGGGTAAGTATCTTCATGTAGTTGCAATAACGGCTCGATCCCCGGTTGGATATCGCCTAACTAGCGATCGCCTCTATGCTTACGATCTCCAGCTTACTGCTGCTGACCAAACCTGGCAAATGCAACAAGCATTATGCTCAAACTCTTCTCCTACAGTCAGCATCAGCTACTTTGCTCATCAAAAACCAACTTTTGTTCTGCCGCCAAACCGTCTTCAAGATTTGCAAATTGCCCATGCTTCCTGCCGTAAACCTCATGGTCATGGGTTTGATGCACTACCGATTCTTGACAGTTTAATTGAGGCTTCAGCAAATCAACCCCAAAATCGCCCTCACCAGCTATTTATGACTGGAGATCAGATTTACGGAGATGATGTAGCAGACCCGTCGTTGTGGGTTGCCAGTACTCTTGGTGATGCCCTTTTGGGTTGGGAAGAACAACTGCCGGTAAATGGAGTTTACTGCACTCCCCAGCAGCTACCCCCTGGAGAGCGGGCTGATGTTGCGACAACTGAAGCTGGGTTGACCGCAGGATTACATAATAAATCGGAGAAAGTTAACAGTCATCTTTTCAGCCTGGGTGAATATTACGCTACTTATTTACTAGCTTGGTCGCCAGTGTGCTGGCCGACCACATTTCCTCAAGGACACCAAGTAACGCGCGATCGCCATGCTATCAAAGATTGGAATCAAGCAGTCTGGCATTTGCGCCAATTCATTTATACCCTCTGGAAAGTGCGTCGCGCCCTTGCTAATATTCCCACTTACACCATCTTTGATGACCATGATGTCAGTGATGACTGGAACTTAAATCAAGCTTGGTGTTTGCGGGTGCTGGGTCGTCCCTTGGGGCGAAGAATAGTCCAAAATGCCTTGTTAGCCTACACGGTATTTCAAGGATGGGGCAATACACCAGGGCAATTTACAGAAGGTCAATCCGGTGAAAAGTTGTTGGCGGCTGCACAAGCTTGGTCAGCATCTCTTGGGAAGGATGCAAAGGCTGATGATGCGATCGCTCGTTATGTCGGTATGCCAGCCAACGATCCCCGCACAGGTTTACCGATTTTAGTCCGAGACGGTTCCGTATTCATTCTGGATCGAGATCCTGAAGCACTCACTTGGCATTACATAGTCAGGAGCGATTGCCATGAAGTAATTGTGCTGGATACACGTACTTGGCGGGGTTATCCAGCCGATCAAAAACCAATTGCACCACCAATGCTATTGTGTCCAAAAGCCTTTGAGCAACAATTAGTTTTACCTTTACAACAAGTAGCTGAACAAACTCAGATTCAAAATACATTTGTGATTGCGCCCACTAATGTATTTGGTCTACAAGTAATTGATTGGATTCATCATTGGCACTTACGACGCGAGAAAGTTTTTTCAACCGATGTTGGAGATGCTTGGAATATTAATGTGGAAGCGCTGGCGAAATTCCTAACTACCTTGTTTGAAGAACGTCAACAAGTCGTTATTCTATCTGGAGATATCCATTACAGTTCTGTTGCTCACTTGTCTTATGCACGCACCAATTCCAAATTGCAATCTGTCTTAGTGCAGTTAACCGCTAGTGCATTGAAGAATGAAGAAATTTTGACGCGACTGATTCATACACGATTGAAAGATTGGCTATTACCCGAAAAGGTACGACATTGGATCGGGTGGAGTAACCCACCCAATATGGTAGAAATTTCTGCGAAACAATTACACCATAATCGTCAGATGCTAACTAACTCTGACTGGCATTGTGTGCTGGAATGGATACCTCGAAACACTGTTCAGACTTCTACCTGCACAGCAGATATATTATCTTTGATAGCTCCCTGGAAACGAGCAGAAAATGCTAAATGGAAATGGTTACAACCCCTGATATTTTGGAAATCTCGTTGGTTTCAAGACGGGCGAGAAGTAGTTGGATTGAATAATTTAGGGCTGGTTCACTTTGAGTTTGCAGACGCGAGTAATTCTGACAAAGTTATTCAAGATTTGTACTGGTTTTCTTGTTGGTATCCAACTCAAGTTGTTTACAGCCGTTTTGAGAGCGAGTTAACGCCTAATCAGTCATTGTTACGATAACCGAAAAGGCAGGGGGCAGGGAGCAGGGGGGGAAGATTCTGAAATTCCTCCTGTGTAATCAAGGTTTTAAGAGCAAATAAATTTATTTATGGGCTCGTAGAAAATAATTCATCAATTGCACTGTTGACGTGCAAGTTTAAAGCTTAAAGTTTGAACGTTTGAGCAAAAAGGTCGAAGCTTCGAGTTCCGAGGCTCAACGTTCGAGCAAAAAGGTCGAAGCTTCGAGTTCAAAGGCTCAACGTTCGAGCAAAAAGGTCGAAGTTCCGAGTTCAAAGGCTCAACGTTCGAGCAAAAAGGTCAAAGTTCCGAGTTCAAAGGCTCAACGTTCGAGCAAAAAGGTCGAAGTTCCGAGTTCAGAGGCTCAACGTTTGAGCAAAAAGGTCGAAGCTTTGAGTTCCGAAGCTCAACGTTAGTATTCTAATTACTAAAAATTGAGAATTTATAAAGTCAACTCAATGAACTAACGCTCAAATCGCCATTTTATACTTGCATCTTAATCAATAAAGTTAATGAATTAGTTCCAAAATTGAAAATTTGAGTTGAGAAAGATGTAACTGATGTTCTTCCTCTGTGCGTTGTCAGTAAATTGGCACGAAAAAACCCAAGTATATTACGAAATGTAAAGAGCCTTAAAGTTCTTACTAATGGTCAATGACAAAGGACGAATAACAGCCTTCTCCTGTCGGAGACGCTACGCGAGCGCCAGTTACTTTTAATTGCGCCGACCTACTTACTTGGAATCATGACTTTTAAGTTGATAATTCAGCACTTGTGGGTTGATAATAAGGAGGCTTTGGCAATCAAATTTAAGTTTATGGGAGATAAGACAATTCCAATTTATACCTGAATCGATAGCTTAAATCTACTGATTATGATCTAGATATATTTGCTCCAGAAACAGAAATTGCAGCACTTTAACTTCTGGCGATCGCTATTTTAGAGGAAGCTTTACGCTGTAGCCGTGAAATAAATCAATCTCAAGTTGGGGCTTGGTTATTGAGCCAGTTTCAGCAAAAGGATGATTATTAATTTTCCTCAAATTACTTTTGTGTTGTTAGATACTGCTTACTGAGCAGTATTACTTAATAATCAAAATGATTTACATAGTAAAACCGTACAACTTTCCTAAGCTGTACAGCCTGCTCAAATTGTTATAAGTGAAATAGGACTTTGCGTAGGCGTAGCCCGCCGTAGGCATCGCATCTACGCTGTTATGAAAGAAAAGTTACCGTTTTTGATTAATTTTAGTTCCGATGAGCCAAAGCTTTACCCAAGATGGGAGTCAAGCATTTGTTAAAAAAATGTTAGAAGTGGAGAGGTTAGAGGGAATGACGTAGAAGGTGAGTGCCTAAAGTACTCCTGAAAGCCAGTCCTTTAATAAGTTTTGTGTAGAATTTGGTGGTGAGGTCATTTACTTGATTCTCAATTGCAACAATCCAGGTTTCATTTATGAGTCAGTCTTTTTCTCAAAACCAAGCAAGGCGAAATCGTCAAAAAAAGCTGTGGCCCCAAAAATGGAGTTTAAAGACTAAAGCAATAGTTTGGGCACTAAGCATCAGCGTACTTCCTGTGTTTGCAATTGGGATAGCTACTTACTTCTATGGGATTAATTTAAGTACCAAACAAATACCGCAAGCAAGACTTGAGAGGACAAAAAGTTCAACAGAAACTGAAGCTCTACAGAGACAACTGTCACTCTTGTTAACTGGTATGGGGGTAACGGCAATATTAGCAGGTGCGATCGCTGTTTTTGTGACTAATCGAGCTATCAGTCGAGTTAGCAACATTGCTGCAGCCTCTAATGATATCAAAAATAGGCTACGTCCAGACAGTGAGTTTACTCAAACTTTCATCGCTAACGAAGATGAATTAGTGATGTTAGAGAGAAACATCAGCTTATTCACAGAACTGCTTTCAGTTTTGGTACAGGACAAAGAATCCGAAGCTGATTATTCTCAACTATTAACTAAAATTACCCGTTGGGTTCGAGAATCATTCAATGAAGAAGATGTTCTCAAAACTACCTCAGAAGAAATTCGCAGAGCTTTAAGCATTGACCGTGTAGCCATCTTTTGCTTCAATTCCAACTGTAATGGCACCTTTATCGTCGAATCAGTAGCACCTGGTTTACCGAAAATACTAGGGGTTACAGTCTCCGATCCTGGCTTCGAGGTAGGGTATATAGAAAAATACCGGAATGGTTCCACCCGTGCTATTGATAATATCTATCAAGCCGATCTCAGTGATGGTGATGTTGAATTGCTCAAGCAATTTGCTGTCAAATCTAATTTAGTAGCACCTATTTTTAAAGGCAAACAGCTATTCGGTTTATTGGTTGCACATCAGTGTTCTAGAGTTCGCTTTTGGCAGCAATCTGAGATTGATTTATTCGCTCAGATAGCTATGCAAGTAGAATTTGCCCTTGACTACGCCAAGCTTTTAGAACAGGTAGATACCAAAGCAGATAAAGCTCAGATATTTATAGAAATTACCCGCAGTATTCGCGAATCGCTCAACGAAGAGGATGTCCTGAAAACCACTGTAGAAGAGGTTCGCAAACTACTTAGTACAGATCGAGTAATGGTTTATAGCTTTAACGCTAATTGGTCTGGAACTGTGATTGCCGAATCAGTGATTCCAGGTTATCCAAAAGTTTTGCGGTCTGAAATCCAAGACCCATGTTTCGGTCAGGGTTATGTAGAAAAGTATCAGTCTGGCCGCGTTGCAATCACAAACAACATTTACCAAGCTGGTTTGGCTGATTGTCACATTAGCCTGCTCGAATCCTTTAGTGTGAAAGCAAATTTGGTTGCACCCATTCTCAAAGATGAACAGCTATTTGGCTTATTAATTGCTCATCAATGCTCCAGACCGCGTGATTGGCAACAGCCTGAAATTGATTTATTTGCTCAGATAGCAATGCAAGTAGGATTTGCTCTCGACCATGCAAGACTGTTGCAACGCATCGAGGCTGAGGGTGTGCAAAGTCAATTGCTGGTGGATACTATCGGCAGCATTCGTCAATCGCTCAGCGAAGAAGATGTCCTAAAAACCACTGTCGAAGAGGTTCGCAAAGTACTTAGTACAGATCGAGTGATGGTTTATAGCTTTAATGCTAATTGGTCTGGAACTGTAATTGCCGAATCAGTTGTTCTCACCTATCCAAAAATTTTGCGGGCTGAAATTGAAGATCCATGTTTTGGTCAAGGCTATGTAAAAGAGTATCAGTCTGGTCGCGTTCTGGCAATAAATAACATTTACGAAGTCGGTTTAGCTGATTGTCACATTAAACTGCTCGAATCCT
The DNA here is from genome assembly GCF_014698035.1 of Desmonostoc muscorum FACHB-395. Lineage (GTDB taxonomy): Bacteria > Cyanobacteriota > Cyanobacteriia > Cyanobacteriales > Nostocaceae > Nostoc > Nostoc muscorum_A. The sequence continues at coordinate 24,302 of NZ_JACJSF010000067.1, read as the reverse complement.
TTGGTGTGAAAGCAAATTTGGTAGCTCCCATTCTCAAGGATGAGCAGTTATTTGGCTTATTAATTGCACATCAATGCTCCAGACCCCGTGACTGGAAACAATCTGAGATCGATTTATTTGCTCAGATAGCAATGCAAGTAGGATTTGCTCTCGATCATGCAAGACTCCTGCAACGAATCGAAGCTGAAGCTATGCGAAGTCAATTATTGGTGGATATTACCCGCAGAATTCGCCAATCACTCAAAGAAGAGGATGTCCTGAAAACTACTGTGGAAGAGGTTCGGAAGGCTTTGAGTACTGACCGAGTACTAGTTTATAGCTTTTATGCTAATTGGTTCGGAATTATCATTGCCGAATCAGTGGTTCCAGGTTATCCCAAAGTTTTGCGGTCTAAAATCCACGATTCCTGTTTTACTCAAGGCTATATAGAAAAGTACCAGTCTGGTCGTGTTGTCGCAATCAACAATATTAATGAGTCAGGTTTGGCTGATTGTCACATTAAACTGCTCGAATCTTTCGCTGTGAAAGCAAATTTAGTTGCACCCATTATCAAAGATGATCAGTTATTCGGCTTGTTAATTGCACATCAGTGTTCTGCACCCCGTGATTGGCAACAGCCTGAGATTGATTTATTTACCCAAATAGCTATGCAAGTAGGATTTACTCTCGATCATGCTAGGCTCCTGCAAGCGTATCAAGCTACTGAAGCTAACTCTAATTAATAGTGAAAAGATTAATAGTGAAAAGAAAGATTTTCTTCTTAAGGCAATTCATGTAGACGAATACTTTTAAGCCCAAGCAAGCTACGCGGAGCGGATCGTACATAAGCAACGACTCTACAAGAAACGCTCCACGTATAGTAGCCTATTTATGAATAGTCTCGCGCTCTTTATTAGCAGGTTCCTTATCTTTGAATAAGTCAGCTGCTGTTAGAAGTAACTCCCTTAAGGTTTGTTTGATTTGGCGCTCTTTTCTGGCCAGAGATGTACCAGCTTCACCTAGTTTGTCTTCTAGCTGCGATCGCTTCTGTTCTACCTGTATAGCTACAGACTCAGCTTGGGGACGAGCTTTATCGTACCAGTGTTTAGCCTCGTCTAGATAATCTTGAACCTCCATAGAACGTCCGCCATAGCGTGCAGCCATATTAGCTCTGACAATAGCTAGCTGTGCTTGCAATTGCGCGTAACGTTTCTTTAATAACCCGACTTCTTCACTATCTTTAATGGCATTGACAGCAGAATCAATTGCAGTTTTGGTACTAGCTGGTCTTTCTTTACCCGTCTCTTCAATCTCTGCCAAGATTACATCAACCTCTTGCTGGAGTTGTTCTTCTTCACCATCTAGTTGAGCTTGGAGCCGCTTTATATCTGTCTGAGTTTTAGCAATAGATTCGTGTCTTTGAGTGTTAATTCCTTCTAGCGCTCCTTCAATAGAAGCTGTCACTTCATCTTTGAGTTCGCTACCTTTTTCTTGGAAGTTTTCAATGACAGCAGAAACAGCATCTCTAACCAGGCTACGAAGTTCAGTAGAACCTTGTTTAAACTCAGAGCCTACTTGAGAAACTGCGGATTTAACAATTTCTCGAATCCGATCGGTTCTTAATTGTCCAGTTTCTTTAGCTTGTTGCAAGTCTGCTTGAATTTTTTCTTTGATATTGTTGTTAGGCATTTTCAACTCTTAGAATTTAACTAATTGGGATAAAACTTTCTAGAAATGTTCTTACATCCACATTATGGCGTAGCCAGATCGGGCTTGGTACTTCCTTTAGATAGAAAATTACAGTTCCAAAGAGGTGAACTGTCAATACTACTCGGTTAAGCATATTTGCACGAACTGAAACCCTACAAACCATACAAAAGATTGGGTTTCGTTACTCAAACCAATCTACAAATTTTTATCGAACAGAATTCAGGAGTCAGGAGTCAGAATTCAGAATGAATTTTGTATGACTGGCGGATGAATAACTGGGTTTAAGACCTCCACCAAATTGAAAATTTGGTGATGCAACAATTCAGTTGCGGGTCTGAATCCCCGACTGATAGCGCAGCGTTAGCGAGTCCATGAGCGTCTTGATTCTGACTCCTGAATTCTGAATTCTTCTTCAATTTTAGAAAAAACCTACGCAGTATTGGTTTAACTGTAACATAGTGCCAATTTGTGAGATGATTAATGCTTGTTGGTAGTAATTGACAGTGAAATATGTGGCGAGTAAATATTACTTGTTCAAGTGATGCCTGGAAGCTCTATGGTACTGAATTCAAAGCGATCGCCCAGAAGTATCAAGGGGAATTAATTGGTTCCAAAAAAATGCCAGATGGTACACGCATCATGTCTTATAAAATTGAGGATGTTAGCGATGCAGAAGCCTTTCAAGAAGATTGTGCAAATTTTGCAGGATTTACAACTGACTTTGAATCCCTGTAGTAATTGATTCTGACACAACCAGTATTCAAAATCAGGAGACGTTGATTGAAAAAACTACTCACATTAGTATTAGTAACATTTCTCTTGTTGTTCAGCGCTTTTACTATGCCTGCAATGGCAGCAGACATAGTTAACGGTGAACAAATATTTAGTCTTCATTGTGCTGGTTGTCATATTAACGGCAGCAACATAGTTAGGCGGGGTAAAAATCTCAAAAAGCAAGCGCTGAAAAAGTATGGTATGGATTCAATAGAGGCAGTTACATCTATAGTTACCAATGGTAAAAATAATATGTCAGCCTACAAAGAGCGCCTTACTGAACAGCAAATTACAGATGTTTCTGCTTACGTTCTCGAACAAGCTGAAAAAGACTGGCGTTAGAAAGTTAGGAGTTAGGAGAGACGCGATTAATCGCGTCTTTACAAGAGTTAGGAGTTTTAACTCTAGTCGTCGTAAATCATTCATAATAAAGTAGAAAAGTTAAAAGGCTGTAAAAAAGCGCTTTTCAACTCACTCATTATTAAATCTGCTCACTTCCAACTTCTAACTCCGAAAATTGAAAATGAACTTACCCGCAGCGAGCCGTCTCCAATTCACTCCCGATTTAAACATCTGTCGCATATTAAATGGTATGTGGCAAGTCTCCGGCGCACACGGACAGATCAATCCCCAAGCTGCCATTGAGACTATGTTCAAATATTTAGATGCAGGCTTTACCACTTGGGATTTAGCAGATCATTATGGCCCTGCTGAGGACTTTATTGGTGAGTTTCGCTGTCAACTAATTGATACTCGTGGCAAAGACGCTTTATCTAAGGTGCAAGCCTTTACAAAATGGGTGCCTCGTCCAGGTAAAATGACAAAGAAACTGGTTGAGGAAAACATTGATATTTCCCTGAGAAGGATGAATGTAGAATCGTTAGATTTGATGCAATTCCACTGGTGGGAATATCAGGATAAAAATTATCTAGATGCCCTGAAATATATGGCGGAACTCCAGACTGAGGGTAAAATTAAGCATCTAGGTTTAACTAATTTTGACACGGAAAACTTGAAGCTGATTACTGAAGCAGGCATCAAAATTGTTTCTAATCAAGTGCAATTTTCCCTTATTGATCGCCGTCCCGAAGTTAATATGGTGGAATTTTGTCAGCAGCATGACATCAAGCTTTTTACTTACGGTACACTGTGCGGCAGCTTGTTATCAGAAAACTATTTGGGTAAACCGGAACCGCGAGGATCTGATCTGTCCACTGCTAGTTTGAAAAAATATAAAAATATGATTGATGCTTGGGGGGGTTGGCAATTGTTTCAAGAATTGCTAGCTATTTTGAAGGAAATTGCTAATAAGCATAAAGTAAGCATCTCTAACGTGGCAGTGCGTTACATTTTAGATCAGCCAACTGTGGGTGGTGTGATAGTTGGTGCCAGACTTGGCGTATCTGAACATATAGAAGATAACGCCAAAGTATTTAGTTTTAGTTTAGATGCTGACGATCGCGATCGCATCAGTGCCGTATCTCGACAGTCACGAGATTTGTATCAGCTAATCGGCGATTGTGGCGACGAGTATCGCCGCTAATTATCGGGAAACAGGTAATAATAGTATCTTCATGCTGATGAATTAAAGAAGACCGTGACCACTACACTGCACTGGCAAGAACGGGTTGGGAATCAAAGAGATTGGGTTTGGCGGGGCTGGCAAACCCGCTATACTTACATTCGCCCTAGCCAAAATAACCACAAAACACAACCTCTGATTCTGTTACATGGCTTTGGCGCTTCCATTGGTCATTGGCGACATAATTTGGAAGTGTTGGCTGAACATCACACAGTTTACGCCATTGATATGCTGGGTTTTGGCGCTTCTGAAAAAGCCGCAGCTAATTACAGCATTGACTTGTGGGTTGAGCAGGTTTACGATTTTTGGAAAACTTTTATCCGTCAACCGGCGATTTTAGTAGGCAATTCCAACGGTTCACTGATTTCCATGGCCGCCGCCGCCGCTCATCCCGACATGGTGCTGGGTATAGTGATGATGAGTTTACCCGACCCTTCCCTAGAACAAGAAGCAATTCCTCCCGTGTTGCGGCCGCTTGTCAGAGCAATTAAAAATGTGGTCGCTTCGCCATTAGTTCTTAAACCTGTGTTTAACTTCGTGCGCCGTCCAGGGGTGCTGCGTCGCTGGGCTAGTCTTGCCTACGCTAACCCAGAGGCGATTACCGATGAACTTATAGAAATTTTAGCTGGGCCTCCTCAAGACAGAGGTTCAGCGAGGGCTTTTAGTGCTTTGTTCAAAGCTGCGATCGGAATTAACTTTAGTCCTAGTGTGAAGACAGTATTACCAACCTTAACAATTCCGATGTTGTTAATTTGGGGACAAAAGGATCGGTTTGTTCCCCCAGCTCTTGCTAACCGATTTGCCCAATACAACCAAAAATTGGAAGTGCTGAACTTAGCAGATGTGGGTCATTGTCCCCATGATGAATGTCCTGAGCAAGTCAACCAAGCTATTGTAGATTGGATTGAGAGATGGGTTAGCGTAGGCGTAGCCCGCCGCAGGCATCGCCAACCCCCTTACACTTTCCCAGCTTTGCCGGAAACTGTCTAAGAGGGCCTTTGTTTATACGGCGCATTCATCAGCTAGCGTTGTCGGCGACTCTGTGAAGAGATAGATATGAGGCTTTTGTTATGCAATGGGAGCGATCGCGCCAGCCAATACCTTTGCGACCATTGAACTGGGAATTACTTAACGCCTAACCAATCGTGGCTTGGTTAGTGTCAACATCTGTAGTTCCATGCACAGAACGAGCTACAGAAATCATCTTATTAAGAATTTCTTGACTGGGAACTTTGCCTTTCAATACTACAGTGCTACCCGTTTGAGCAACCCAAAGGGTATTAACATCATCAAGTTGGGGATCTTCATCAAATGCCAAAGCTACCCGCTTTGCCAACCCACTTTGGTCATATTCGCCACTTAATCCCAGACGTTCTGGGGGTATGGATTGAGTAGCAGTAGGAGCAGCAGTACTACTAGGAGTTTGTGCTATTGACTGCGGAGTAGGATTTACTTCTGCATTTTGAGGTTTTTCCATTCCAAATAGTCTTTGTAACCAACTCATAAAAATTTTCTCCTAATTAGAGGCTTATTGAGTGGAGTATAAAAGCTTTACGAAAATGCCGCATCTACCAATGAAAAGATATCCATTCCATAAAATTCCTCCTTGCAGGATAACTTTTGCCCAATTTTTTATTTCTAGAGAATGCAATGAGTGCAGCTATTGAGTTTACAATAAAAGGTCGCACTGATAATTAGTGCAGTAGTACGCCACAACAGAAATCAACATACATTTGACAAAATGTCAAGAGTTTGTAACTCAATGAATTTTGACTTTTGAATGAGTGAATTCTGCAAAGCGGTACTAGTTTCTGCGTTCCTCAAATCCTGTTCTAGCCTCTGTTGGCGAAGATGAAACATACCCTTTCAGTTCTCGTAGAAGATGAGGCGGGTGTTCTTTCCCGCATTTCTGGTTTATTCGCCCGTCGTGGTTTTAATATTGAAAGCCTTGCTGTTGGCCCTGCTGAACAGGGAGGAGTCTCCCGAATTACAATGGTTGTACCTGGTGACGATCGCGTGATCGAGCAACTCACCAAGCAACTATACAAGTTAGTCAATGTCCTCAAGGTACAGGATATTACCGAAACTCCTTGCGTCGAGCGAGAATTGATGCTTGTGAAAGTGAATGCTAGTAGCAGCAATCGCTCAGAAGTGATTGAACTGTCTCAGATTTTCCGGGCGCGAGTCGTGGATGTCGCAGAAGATTCTCTCACCTTAGAAGTTGTGGGAGATCCAGGTAAAATGGTAGCGATCGTGCAGGTGTTGCAAAAATTTGGTTTAAGAGAAATCGCCCGCACTGGCAAAATTGCCTTGACTCGTGAGTCAGGCGTGAATACCGAGTTACTCAAATCTTTGGAAGCAAAAGTTTAGTTGGGATTTTAATCAGCACATAAATCAAAGACAGCAGAAGTCATAGTGGCAATTGTTACTATGACTTTTGCTGAGGGACTATAAAAAAAATTGCAGGAGAATTTAGAGTGATAGCTCAATCGAACGCTGAGAGGATGTTTGAAAAGTATTATGTGAAACGAAACAGTCAAAGTCATCAAAGACCTAACCCTTGACCCTCTACCCGACGCAAAAAGGCGGAATTCAAAGCCTCTCGACCTTTCGGGGAGAGGAATGGGAGCGGGGTTTATAGTATACTTTACAACTTTAAAATATTCTTAACCGAGTAGTATTGCAATATTTCCTTAATCAAATTATCAAATGAATTTTGGGACAATAATTTCTCAATTTTTTCATATATCTAATTTCAGACTTATAAATTTAAATTGAATTTTCTCGTTTAAATTTGCACTTTTATTTTGAAAATATGGAGATTGAATTCGTTAATTATTAATCTTGATTGCAATTTAGATACCTTTCCTTTGCTCTCAATAAGTATTGATATTGAAGTTTTCTACACTTAGCATAATGTTACTTAAGTGCAGATTTATACTATGGATATCTCAGTAGTTTAGCACAATAAAATAAAACTATGTAAAGAAAAATGAACTAGGCTAATATCCTTATATCTATTGCCTGTTGCCTGATCTCAACGACAATTATTTATGCCCGCTTACTTATGCAAGCTGAAGCAATGCGAACGAAAGAACAATGGAAAATCGAGTTTTTTGACTGGTGTACACTGTAGCCAATACATCAGGGAGATTAAGAGAGATAATTTAACTTGTGTGTACACCGTAGTCAGAGCAGGAAGAGGAATGGAAGCGAGGTTTTGCAGATAAGAATGAAAAATCGGCTTCTCCATAAGTAGCTTGCGAAATTCATCATTACTTTGGCTAAAGATTGGATGTTTTCCTATATATTCAAGTAGATGTAATTTTTTACGTATAAATATAATTTATACTTATTAGTACCTCTGCTGTGGATATAGTATCAAAATTAACATCAAACCAAAATTTAGTTTCCCAAGGAATTAAAAATATGAACTCACCTGAAGAATACATCAATAATAATTCATCAAATATAGAAAAACAGAATTCGAATGCAAACATAAATGAGTTGCAATTTAGTAATAACAGTATGAGTGAAGGTAGAAACTTAGATAAAGTTAGAGAAATTCTTTTTGGCAATCAAATACGGGATACGGAAAGAAGATTTACCCGTCTAGAAGAACGTCTAATTAAGGAATTGGGCAACGTGCGAGATGAAACAAGAAAACGTCTAGATGCTTTAGAAATTTATATTAAACAAGAAGTTGATTCTTTAACGCAGCGCCTAAAAAATGAGCAGACCGAGCGTGACTCTCAGGTAAAAGCAGTTGCTGAAGAAAGTAAAAGCATAATTATATCTTTAGAAAAAAAGATTACTCAATTTGATGAACAATCAACTAATAGTCAACGAGAGTTGCGCGAGCAGATTCTCAACCAATCTAAAAGCTTACAAGATGAGATACAACAAAAATCTCAGGAAATAGTAGCTTTAATAGAACGGGAAGCTCAAGAACTTCGCAGAGAGAAAACGGATCGTTCAAATCTTGCGGCTATGTTTACAGAGTTAGCTATCCGGCTGAATGCAGAAAATAAGTCTTGAGCTAAGGAGTTGTTTGAAAATTTTTTCACTATGAATTTTGGCACTTTTATATTCTCCTTACCCCTATGAGAAAGGGGAACTTAAAAGAATTTAAAAGTTTTAAGACAAGAATACTTTCAAAATATCCTCTACTCTAAGGTTAAAAGATTTTTACCTATCGGTACATCTCTTCTGTTTATAACAGAATGCTACTTGATGATAAATTGTGAATTGGGGAATTTTGGTAATGAATGACTATTCAAAAAATCCAATACCGAAAGCATCCTCTGAAGGTTTGGACAGCAACAACCAAACCTTCGAACTTAATGATGAACTAACTATACTCCGTAGTTTGCTTCTGGATATTGAGCCGACTAAACTTAAAACACTTTATGAGCGATTAGAAAACCCTCAAATTCTACCAGAAGATATTAGCAAGATGCTTCCAGAAGCTGTTATCTTGCGCTCAAAGCAAGATAAACAACTTGGGGAAGTAATGGTATCAACTGTGGAAAATGCCATTGAAGTTTCTGTTAAACAAGACCACAATGTGCTTTCAGATGCATTATTTCCAGTTATTGGGCCAGCTACTCGCAAGGCGATTTCCACGGCTCTTGAGGAAATGATGCAATCGATGAATCAAACTCTGGAACATAGCTTGTCTCCACAGAGCTTTAAATGGAGGCTAGAAGCACAACGCACAGGAAAATCATTTGCAGAAATTGTGCTGTTACGGACGCTAGTTTATCGAGTTGAACAAATCTTTTTGATTCATAAAAAATCAGGGTTATTGCTGCAACATTTAGTAACAACGCAGATAACAGTTCAAGATCCAGATTTAGTAGCTGCGATGTTGACAGCTATCCAGGATTTTGTCAAAGATTCCTTTAAGGTACAAAAAGTAGATGGGTTAAAAAGTTTACGCTTTGGAGAAGTCATAATTTGGATTGAAGAGGGGCCGCAAGCTCTAGTAGCAGCGATGATTCGAGGGAATCCTCCTCAAGAATTAAGGTTAGTTTTGCAAGAAGCGATAGAAAAAATTCACCTGAAGCTAGGTAGAGAAATTCAAAATTTTACAGGGGAAACAGAAGTATTTCAGGCCAGCCTGCCTTATTTAGAAGCTTGTCTGGTAGTTCAGTATAAATCTGCGGCTAAAAAAAATTATACCTATGGCTGGGCTTTCTTGGGCGCGATCGCGATCGCTTGTGGGATTTGGGGCTTTTTTGCGATAAGAGAACAACTTCGTTGGCAAGCATATCTCCAAAAACTCAACTCTCTGCCAGGAATTGTTGTAATTAACACCAAGCAAGCTTTTGGCAAATATTTTATTTCGGGAATGCGCGATCCTTTAGCAGCAGATCCCAATACACTAATCCAACAAACAAATCTTAATCCCAAAATAGTAATTAGCCAGTGGCAACCTTATCTATCTTTGGAGCCACAATTTACTGCTAAAAGAGTTGAGAAATTGTTGCATCCTCCCCAGACTGTATCATTAAGGGTTGATAACAACGGTATTCTTAATGTAACTGGTTATGCACCCCGTAAATGGATTTTAGAAGCACGGAAATTATGGACATTTATTCCTGGTATCACCCAATTTCAAGACCAAAAACTCGTAGAAATAGAACTTAGCGAGTTAGAGTTATCTAAAATCAAGATAGAAAAAGAAATACTTTTTTTTACAGAAGGAACAACTGAGTTAATGCCTGGTGAAATTGACAAATTGCCTAATTTGTTTTTATCAATCCGCAAATGTTTGGATATTGCCCAGTATTTAGGTAAAAATGTGCAGATTCAAATAATTGGACATACTAATAGTGCTGGAACAGAACGAAGAAATAGACCGCTCAGTCAAGCTCGCGCTAATAAAATTCTATCTTATTTAAAATCCCAAGGAATCAAGATAAACCAATTTCAAGCACTAACTGTAAGTTCTAGCCTAACTTCGCAGCCAGAATTAACGCCAGAATCTAAAGAATTTAATCGGAGAGTATCTTTCAAAGTATTAATAAATAATACCTCTAAATAAAATTAGATCAATTTATGGTTATCCAGAAGAAAATTTGTATGATAGGTGCATTTGCTACAGGTAAAACTAGTTTAGTAGCAATGTTTGTCCACAGTATTTTTTCTGAAAAATATCATACTACTGTGGGTGTAAAAATTGATAAAAAAGCTATAGAGATTCAAGATAAAAAAATCAACCTTATCCTTTGGGATATCTATGGAGAAGATGAGTTTCAAGAATTACAAATGTCTTATTTGCGAGGTTCTGCTGGTTATTTATTAGTTGTAGATGGTACTAGGTATAATACTTTACAAAAAGCTTTTGACTTACAAATAAAAATAGAAGATGCCATTGGTCAAGTTCCATTTATTTTAGTCATAAACAAGTTGGATATAACGGATGAATGGGAAATTGAATCTGCTGAGATAGATGATGTTATACAAAAGGGTTGGACTGTGATTAAAACAAGTGCCAAACATGGTATTGGTGTAGAAGAAGCTTTTCAAACTCTCGCTAAAAAAATATTGGATTGCTAAATGTTGGATGTCCCTGTTTTTGTAATTGCCTATATTCTAAATTTGCTAACATCAGAGTCTTCTCTTGGCTATCTGTTGGTTAATAAAGATGGTAGCCTCTTGACTTGGGGTGGTAAATTGGCAGCTTATGGAATTACTAACCTCCATAAAGGCACAAATGCAAAAGAGCAAGTTATTTTTCTAGAAGGGTTACTACCATTAGATGATACTTCCATATTTTTACCATTCATCCAAACAGAGTATGGCAGTTGTGTAGATGTTCATATATTACCGACGAAAGAAGCAGATTGGGTATTGCTGTTAGATAGTAGCTGTGATAGAGATTACCTCTTTCCTATTCAGCAAAAAGCAAATGATTTCAGATTATTATACGAAAAATTAAATAAAAAGTTAAATTACTAACCTAAAGTCAAAATTAATTGATTGTATCAGGTTTAACTCATGAATACATCGATCGCGAATGATATACTCACGGCTTTGAACATTCTGGTGTTAGAGAAAATTGATGCAGGTTTATTTAAAATTATTGGTAATATACCTGATTGGTTAAATCAATTTTCTTGTAAAAATTTAGCATCAGGAATGAATATATCAATACCACATGAAGAGTTTTCTTTTTTAAATAATTTTTTAGTTGATGCCGAAAAATTTTGGACTAACAATAATACTAAAAAACTCAGTTCAGGTTTATGGACTGAAATAGATGCAACTGGACAAGAATATCAATTTAAAGCTTATGCCATTTGGGTGGATAATAAGAAATTTTTATTGATTGAGGCGTTGGAAGACTCTTATCAAGAACAGCAGTATATTCTCCAAAAAGCTAGAGAATATAAATTGATTTATCAGCAATTACTTAAAGATAATCAAAAAAAAGATGTTCTAGTTCATTGTCTTGTCCATGATATAGCAGTGGAATTGAGCGCTATAAACTGCTGTTTTGCACTACTAGAATTTGAAAACCTAACGCCTAAAGGAAAAGAATATTTAGAAACTGGTATAAAGCAATGTCTCAAACAAGAGATGCTGATTAAAGATATTTTAGACGCTTTTTCTACTGAAGCAGCATTAACAGAAAATTCTCATATCGATATTGAAGAAGCACCTAATATCTTAAGTTCTATACAAGAGGTAATTGAATTTTCAAAACTGAACTTTGCCCTTAATAATATACAATTACAGCTTGCTACCAATATTGATATGACAGCAGACTGGAAAGTTATGGCAGATAAATCTCGTTTAGATAGAGTGATTTCTAATCTAGTAGAAAATGCTTATAGATATAGTAAACCAGATTCTATTGTGACTATTGGTCTACAACTGGATGGGCAATATGTTTTAGTTACTATAGATGATTGTGGTTTGGGTGTACCGCCAGAAATGGAAAAGAATTTATTTCAAAAGTTCTCTCAAGGCAAAGGTAAATCAGGGAGAGTTGGTTTAGGTCTTTATTTTTGTAGAATCACACTTGAACGCTGGGGAGGTATGATTGGTTATTTACCTCGTCTTGAAGGTGGTTCTAGATTTTGGTTCCGCTTGCCAAGACTAGCATCAGTGTTGACATACTCCCCGGCGTGAACGCACGGTGATTTTGGAGTAATGAGTAATAAGTAATAAGTAATGAGTAATAAGTAATGAGTAATAAGTAATGAGTAATAAGTAATAAGTAATGAGTAAATACCCAGTTTTTATCCACTCATTACTCATTACTCCTTACTCATTACTTTAAAACATTGCGTGAAGTACGGGGTTTCAGACCCATATTTTTGATGAGTTAAGAAGTGTCCCGCTTAATAAATTCATTACCGCTAATCGCGTGGTAAGCTACTTCAGATAAATTAGCAAATTCAATCCCGGAATTGTACGAGAAAGAGTCCACAAAACAAGAGTAATGTAAATTACACCTAAACTCCATTCATACCAAGCTAGTGCAGAGATAATGCCTGGTAAGTGTTCGTCTCGCAGGCGAATGTCGTTAAATCCTAATTTCACTAAGTTGTTGAGACTAAAATCATAGTAGTTGAGCCAGTTCCAACGGCGATCGCTCAGTAGAGGCATATATCGTTCACGAAATGTCTGATTCCTTGGTATCACTGGTAAACGCCCAATCAACAATCGTAACTGGCGAAATGTGCCATCCTCGGTGAAGTAAGAAACGTTCATTAAATCGTGATAACGGCCTTGTTGGTAAAGTCGGATCAATAATGCCAGTGGTACGGGGACAAGAATTATGAAGAGACACCCCAGTGTCAGCCAAGGTTGTTGAGCATTGCGAAAGATGGCTAGTAAGCTCAAGAATTCTAAAACGCTAAAACTGATTAATATCGCAATGGTTTCGTAGGATGTAGGAATAATTGGTACAGGATGCAGGCGGCGATAGCGATCCACTAGCCAAAATAATAAGCCAAAATAGGCGATCGCAACTCCTCCCACGCCAAACACTAACCAAAAATTTGTCCCATAGCCACTCAACAACAGCAGTACACTCAATCCCAACCAACTCCAAGCTTGCAGTAACCACCCACCAATAGACAGGGATTCGCCCACAATTAAGCGATCGCTCAGTTGTGTATATTTTTCTAAACCAATGTCTGCTAAAGTCAATAACTCACTACTGTTGCGAAAGGATTTTATCAGACGACGCTGGGCGATCGCTGCGGCTTGAGTTGCGGAAAAACCCAGTTTAATCAAACTTGCAACACTTGCACTATTAATATTTGTAGCTGTCAAACGGCGGCTCATTTCTACTAATCGCAGCTGTTGTTTTGTGTATTCCAGTTCATTAGCATCAGCAACTTGTTGTTGCTGACGGAAATTTTGCCCCAAATTCCGCAAGATATTTTGATTACCTTGCAATGTAGGAATGCAGAACATCTTCCCAATTTGACCAGGATTACCTAAAATTTTTGCTTGGTTAGAGTTAAAAGTTAAACCAGGTACGCTTAGACAAGCTTCTGGAGAAAACCTGGCATCGCTAAAATCTGCTTGATTGAGAATACTTGCACCTTGTAAATTAACTGATTGATTAAACTCCACTTCTCGAAATATGAGAGCTTGCTCAAAAGTCGCATCTGTTAAAAAGAGAAACTGATTAAAATTTGCTTTAGTAAACTGGGCTTGATTGGCAAAGCGGACATCAGAAAAATCAGCATTTTCTTGCCATTTCACACTACTGAATTTAGCCAATTGCTTAAAACTTGCCTGGTTGAAGTTAGCAATCTTTTCAAATATACTCCCCTGAAAATCAGCGAATTCTTGAAATTGAGTTTGTTTAAAATTAGCTTTTTCAAAAAAAATACTGCCCTGAAAATTGCTTGGTTGCTTAAATTTAGTACCACTAAAGCTGACGGGACGACCAAACCGGGTTTCAGCCCAATTCGTGGATTGGAGAAAAGTTGCACCTTGGGCATCCACAGACTGAAGAAAGAATGTATGAGAGAACTTCATTTCGCCATTGAAGCGAGTTTGCACGAGTTTCAAGACACCACGAAAGACGGCAATTTCACTGGATGGGGTTGGCTCTGTTCCCAAAAGCGATCGACAATCTTTGGAGTTCGCTAGCGATTCTAGACAAATAAAGCGCAAACGTGCTAGTTCTTCTTTTTCAGTAGCTGTGAAAATCGGAGCAATAGCTTGGGCGTACAAGGAGGTTCTTAAACCCAAATCGCTACCCACAAAATCTCCTAAAATCAGGGCATAGCTGAGGTCTAAACCCAGAGGTTTTGTACCTAGCTCTTTTCGCAATAGTTGGTAAAAAGCATCACGAAAGCTAGCGTTTTCGGGGCGCAAATCAATCACCATCTTCTGCAAATCTACGGTCAAATTGCCTTCGCGGAGTGTGGGTGTGCGGAGACGTTCTTGTAATAATTCTAGAGTTAAGGGTGTGCGTTCTGGTTGCGTTTGTGCTGCTGAAGTAGGTAGGGGGAGGAGGAGAAGTAAAACGCAAAGGAACGCAAAGGAAAGCGCAGAGGTACGCAGAGAGAGCTTTCTGGTTATCTTTGCGTTTAACCTCTGGGTGCATCTATGTTTAAAAAATAAATTATGCAAATTGTTCGATCATTCGTCGCTAATTAGTAGAACAATTTTACCCGTCACAGAACCGCTTTCAATTAGTTGGTGTGCCTTAGCTGCTTCTTTTAAAGGAAACTTGTGAGTAACATGAATTTTTAACTTACCTTCATCGATCCAGGTGGCACATTGTTCGAGAATTTCTGCATGGTGCTGGAGGCTGTCTTCCAATCCTAGCAACGCTGGTGTCAGCATTAATTCTAAGCCAATGCGTAGATTACGTAGTCTAGCAGTTTTCCAAACAGTATTGGCATCTGGTTCGAGAATCGTCACAATATCGCCATATACTCGCACTGCGGGGAAGGTTTTGTGAAAGGTTTCGCCGCCTACGGTATCAAAAGCCAAGTCTACGCCTTCGCCGCCAGTCCAATCTAATACCGCTTGCACAAAGTCTGTTTGTTTGTAAAAAATTACATGGTCTGCACCAAGTTCTTTGACGAAATTAGCCTTTTCTTCAGATCCCACTGTGGTAGAAACAGTAGCACCTTTGAGTTTCGCCAATTGAATTGCTACATGACCGACACCACCAGCACCCGCATGAATGAAAACCCGTTCCCCAGGTGACAATCGTCCCCGTTCGTATAAAGCTTCCCAGGCAGTGATTAATACTAAAGGCGCTGCGGCTGCTTCGGCAAAGGAGATAGAGGCAGGTTTACGTGCCACAAACCGCTCATCCACAACGGTATATTCAGCATAATTGCCTTGGTGTGCGCCCAAGCCGCCGTAGCAAAAATATACTTCATCGCCTGGGCGAAAACGCTGAACCCCAGCACCCACAGCCTCAACTACACCAGCACCATCACATCCTAAAATTGTCGGCGTGCGATCGGGGTAGAAAGTGCCTCGGCTACGAAGTTTAGTGTCAATGGGGTTAATGCCAGCTGCCACCAAACGCACTAAAAGTTCAGTATTCCCTACGGGAGCCGCAGGGTTTGGCACTTCCTGTACTTGCAGAACTTCAGGACTGCCAGCTGCTGTCATCAAGACTGCTTTCACAATTCTTTCCTCCTGGCTTTAGATGCACATTCTTATGCAACTTTAGCGCAAGAGGGTAGACACAAAGTTATGTCTGAAGGAAAACTAGTTAAGCAAATTTATCTGGTGAACTACTCCGCCGTAAGACGGACGGAGCTTCCCAATTCATCGGGAATAGCTTCCAGAACTCCATAGTTCTAGTTAGTCTGACATTCCCTCCAAGGGCAGGAGTCCTGGTTCCCAAGACCCAAATTTTTTTCTTGCAACATATACCTATTAGCTTGGTTTTCGCTTATGGCATTGATGGTCAAGATCAAATAATTTTATCAGAAAATTCTGGGGATTCGTCTATACATCTGATATTTGTTTTTGCATAAGCAAAAAATCAATATCAGATGCAATCCTTATCCCCCGCTCCCTATCCCCACCTTATGAGTACATTGTTCGCGTTAGCGTCTCGCAGAGAAGGTGGGGACTTCCGCGACACGTTAAAGCAGGGGTAGAATTCGTAACTCCTAACTCAGCACGGGCTAAACCTTAGCTATCCGCTAACGGAACTGTTTTGCTGTATAGCCAGAAATTAAATGACATCTAGACAAATTCATGTTATAAACCAAGCTTGTCTACTGCACACTTACAAACCTTAGTATTAATTCCACTTTTAACTATAAGAGTGTGAACTCTAAGGTAGAGGGTGTAAATTCACGCCAATAAATCTTAATACTCTGGTAAAAGATAGAGTGGTAGGTTTTTTACAGTTTATCTATCGATAGGTACTGGATAAAAATTTCTAAGTAGTCTTACTTCCTCGTTGCAAGGACAAGGAAGAGTTCCCCGCCGCAGTACTTCTTACGGTGGAAAGCCTTCTATTCTTTTTCCTGTCATTCTTTCCTCATTTCTCTGTTCCCTTGCGTCCATCGCTTTTCTCTCTTTTGAGTAATGATAAAGACTCTACGCTCCCTTTTTTCTTACGCAGCTTTAACTACTATTGCTTTGGTAGCTGTTGTCACAACCCAGTTAGTAACTACCCAAAAAACTCCTGCGATCGCTAACATTACACCTACCGTTATTCATTCGTTTAATAGCAGTAACAAGTCCGACGGTTCGACTTCAGAGGCAGAATCTGTACAAAACAGTGATGGTAAGCTTTACGGTACGAGGTACGAGGGAGGTGCAAATGATAAAGACCTGATTTTTAGGGTTACTCCTAATGATAGTAATTTCAACCTTTTCTATTTATTTAGGGAGAAGAATGGTCAAAGGACTAATCCTAAAATTGCGGCTACCCAATCTACCACGAGCTTGTACGTCTACGTATCTCCCACGGGAAGCGACACTGGAGGCGATGGATCGCTAGGCAAGCCATTGAGGACGTTGGCCTATGCAGCAAAACGAGTTCAACCGAATCAAAACTACACGATTTACCTGAACGCAGGTGTCTATAGGGAAACGGAAGCGACGGTACTTCCGCCGGGAGTGAATATCGAGGGAGCAGGTGAATCAAGCGTGACTATCACTAGCAACAGTGCGATTCCTGCTCCAGGAATAAACACAGGTAGCACCGACTGGAGTCTTTGGCATTATGGAAGTATTATTCAGCTTGTCTCGCCTAGCTACTCCGGCTCAAGCCCTAGGTACGGGGCTCCTTCCGAGATGATTGAGGCGACAGACGGCAATCAGACCTTAAGCGGCTTCACCATAGACGGGAACGGCAAGACCATCAAAGCTGGTGTCTGGGTGGAAAATCGTAATAACGTGACTATGCATAATGTCACCTTCAAAGATTTCCAGCACAGCGGTGCAGTTTTTACCCGTGGCAATATGTGGTGGTTCGTCCCGCTTCCAGAGGGAAAGTGGATGAAGAACACAACGATATATGATTGCACGTTTATTAACTCCGCAGCAGATGGAGTATCGGGAGGATCTACCGGTAACTTGAGACTTGGGGGACTTGATGGCGCTGACATCTACAACATTACTATCCGAGAAAATAAAGGATACGGTATCAAGTTCATGCATGTAGGTCATCTGCGTAACGTGAAGATTCACGATTGCGATATCCAGGTTCCGGAAGTTGATTCCCAGTGGAGCGAGGATGCTTCCATTGAACTTTGGAATTTGAGTTATGGAAACGAAATCTACAACGTTACCTGTAATACGTGGTTATCGATGGTTAATCATGCAGTAATGAATGATTATCAGCCGACAGCTACGCACCCAAGCAATCTCAAGATGCGAAACGTAAGAATAAAAGATATTGACGGACAGAGTGTTAAGGAGTCAATCGAGGTTGCCTTGAGTGGAGTTGAGATATCCGACTCCTACTTTCAGGATAAGGGCTTCGGTATTGCGATCTGGGGAGGGAAAGCATGGGGCGGAAGTATAGAAAATCACAACATCAACATCCACAATAATATTTTCGCAAATGTCGCTCGTAAAGTTCAATTTGGTTTCGGGAACAGTACTGCCGTCTTCATTCCCGATTTAGCTACCAACATCAAGATTCACAACAACGTGTTCGATACCTTGGGGAATAGCCTACAGCTCGACTCAGCAGACAAGATATCGATCAAAAATAATGTGTTCTTGAACTCTCAAGGAGACGATGTGCAAGGAGGTAAAAACATTGCTTTCACTAATAATCTCCGCAGGAATACGAACCCAGCAAAACCAACTTGGCAGAGCCAATTCGCGGTTAATGCGACAAACATTCAGGGCGATCCCAGATTTACAGGTACAGGCGACCGTTGGAACTCTTACTACAAGGCAGCTTCGTCACGCAGTCTTGTGGTGGATAGAGGAACTAATGTAGGACTTCCTTACTCTGGTTCGGCACCTGACATCGGTCGATGGGAGTGGTAAGAAAAGTTGATTTAATAAAATCCAAATTTTTGGATCGGAGTTTGGCTTGGCTATACCAAAGCCTTAAAGGATAATGTACAGTGACAAATTAATGTCATCGAGGGTGTGGTGTGAAGCTTGAACTCTCTAGTATTAAGCTTAGAAACGGCACAGGGAAGTTACAAGCTGTATTAACACTAATTTTTGTCAGTCTAAAGTGAATAAGAATTTATTTGATGACACAAATTTGTTTCAACGCCATTTAATTCAATACGCTTGGGTTAAGGGGCTACTGGCAAAAATTTTGGGTTTTTGAGACGCGATAAATCGCCGTATCTACAAGTGTTTTGGTCTTATCTGAAGTGTATTGCCATTTAATTTGTCACTGTACAGAAAAGGAAAAAAAACCGCGAAACATAATGTTTCACGGTTTTTAGTGTGGTGTAAGGAGCTTAACTAAATCTCATCATAAAGTAACAGCCCAACAACAACGCACTGGTAACAATTTTGGTAACAGACTTTTTTTAGCAGCCTTAGAGCAAAGCACCACCACAACTAGAACCACACCCAGCAGTACAACCATAGCAATAAGCAGCAGTTTGGATCTCACTAATCAGGTTTAGACTGCCAGCTTCTAGCAATTGGCTAACTGTTAGTGGTTCAGAATTACCAGTTTTTGCAGGCAAATTCATCATCTGGTTAAAGTCACAATCATATACATTTCCTAGATAGTCAATTGAAAGTTGATCGCGGCACATCAAATGTTCAACTGTGCCAGGATTAAAATTTGACTCTAAAAACTGTAAATAGCTACTGTGTAGTTTTCTCCGTTCTAAATGTATTTTGGTTCTACCAACTGGTAGGTTGGTAATGGTGAAGAGGTTGTTAAATACAATATTAAAATGTTCTTGTAAGAACATTTTGTAATCTTGTTCTAGGTTAGTCTGTTCGGGAGCTAAGGAAAATTTTTCAGTAGTGGGTAACTGGGGATTAAATACCAAGTCCAAAATTAAATTTTCATCTTTACCATAGCCGAGTTGGTTAAGCCACTGCAAAGCTTTGACAGAACTATCAAAAACGCCAGAACCACGCATTTTATCAACATTATCTACTAAATAGCATGGTAGGGAAGCCACAACTCTTATTTGGTGTTGAGCAAAATATTCTGGTAAATCAGAAAATCCATCTTCAAAATAAATAGTCAAATTAGACCGGACAATCACCTGCTTGCTGGTTGCTCTTGCTGCTTCTACTAATGGCTTAAATCCATAATTCATTTCTGGTGCGCCACCAGTCAAATCCACAATTTTAATTTCGGGAAATTTATGGATTAGCGAAATCAATTGTTTGCAAATTTCAGGAGAAAGTTCTTCTGTACGTTTTGGCCCAGCTTCGACATGACAGTGTGTACAGGCAAGGTTACAACGCTTACCTAGATTAATTTGTAAAACAGAGATCCCCTTTTTTGTCAAAGGTGAATTTAGTTTATTTTTAAATGATGTAATTTTGGATTGAGTTTGCATTAGGTACTATTCCTTAAATATGAAAAAAAATTATTCAATTTTTCTAACCTTGTAATAATCTGTAAATTATTCCACTAATAATTGCAGCAATAGGTAAAGTTAAAATCCACGATAATAGTATCTGATAAAATACACGCATATTGGCTTTTTTGCCAATCAAACCGACTCCAAAAATAGATCCAACTGAAACATGAGTGGTGGAAACAGGAAGTCCAAACAGACTAGCTGCAATCACTAGAATTCCAGTTACTATATTTGCTGATAAGCCTTGAGGAGGATTCAATGAGGTAATCTTTTCACTCATGGTGACAGCAACTTTTTGGGAGTTGAGTAAACCGCCAAGTGCCATTGCGATCGCAATCGTGATCATTCCTCCCTGCACCGAAAAATACTCAATAACTAGAATGAGTGAGGAAATTTTGGGAGTATCATTTAATCCTCTAGCAAAACTCACAACTCCGGCGCTGAGAAAATGGCAAGTATCAATCATTTTTTGATTGACTGGTAGGTTCCATTTGGAATTTATATAGCCAGATAAGCTGTAAATTGCTGCTCCGAAGGGAATAGCCACGATCGGACTGAGAAATAAAGGCAAAACAAAGGAAGTTCCCAAAACGGCAAAATTGACTTTGAGTCCGATCGCAACTAATCCAGCGCCAACCAGCGCACCGATTAAACTGTGAGTTGTGGAAATGGGAAACCCCATAAGGGTGGCTATCAGTACAGTTAGACCAGTTGCGATCGCAACTGCGAGATGAAACTCTGGTGAATTAGCGATCGCATCAGGCACTAATCCTTTACCAGAGAAGTTTTTAATTAATGTACTTGCCAAAAAAGTTGCAGTTGCTGCACCACCTAAAGTTGTAAAAGTTGCCCATAAAATTGCTGTTTGATAGCTACTAGTGCGGCTACCAAACAACGTTGCTACCCCTTTAAAGTTGTCATTGGCACCATTCGAATATGCTAAAAAAAGCGTAGCGATAAATAAACTAATTAACAACATTTTGGGGTTTATAAATAAGAAGTCAGAATCCAGAATCCAGAATTAAGAATGCAATTTTTAAAATATTCTAATTATACATTCATACCCCAGTCGTACAGAATAATTCTGAATTCTGTCTTAAGAAATTAACAGCAACCACCACCGCTATAGTGCCAGGTTGAGTTGGTAACAATTATTTCTGCTGGCTTGATAGCCGCAAGTTTAGCGGCAGTTTTATCACACACTGCTGCGGGAATACCTCGCTGGAGTAAGTGTCCTGCTGAGTCATCGAAGAAGGGTTCCGAGCCAGCATAAATTGCTGTTTTCCCCGTGAAAATACAAGCACCATCTTCTGGAATCTCAACTTTAAAGGAGACAGAATCCAGGCTTTCTAAAACTAGGTGTTCGTCTAAATTATAAGTCTGGGAATCTAGTAGACGATAAGGACGACGGGCACGAATTTCAACTTGACCAAAGCCAGCATTTGTAATCCGTTCAGTATACTCTTGATATGTAAGTGCGCCTGATAAACACATAGCTCTGAGTCGTTCATCTTGTTGAAGATGTGCTGGAATTTGGCTAGTGGCAATTGGATCGCTCATCTGCAAACGTCCGCCTGGTTTTAATACCCGATAGGCTTCTTTTAAAGCACGGTTTAAATCTTCTGGTTCAAAGATGTTGAAAAGGCAATTCTGCGCCACGATATCGACGCTAGCATCAGCAACCGGTAAGTTAAAAGCATCACCTTCGCGGATTTCTACGAAACTCGTGTCAAACCACGGGTTTTCTTGAGCAGCAATTTCCAGATTTCGTGCGGCTGCTTCCCGCATAGCCCCAACCGGTTCAACGGCAATTACAGCACCTGCATAGCGGGAAAAATAAGCGAATTGCAACGCTTCTAAGCCCCCACCAACGCCCACATAAAGCACAGTAGGCTGATTTCCTAGTTCGGTGGAGTGAACGGTAGTGCCACAACCATAGTTCATTTCCTGCATAGCCAAAGGAATTTTCAACCCTGGTAGTTGCAGGGGTGTACTTTGCACACAACAAAGTCCAACTTGCGGGGTTTCGGCAACTTCGCGGTAAAATTGCGCTGCTGTTTCTAGATAAGTCATGCAGTTTTAGATTTTTAGATGATGACAGCTTTGTGCATCCTAATATAATTAACCCTGAGTTGGATGAGTTATTGCTCAGATTGCCAAAAACCTCAAATCTTCCTAGAACAGAAAACTTTGAGGTTTTATCGTTATTTCACACTGGATAGGGGATGAGGGAGCAGGGAGCAGGAGGACAAGGGGACAAGGTGACAAAAGTTTAGAACTTACAACAAGTCTTTCCCCTTGTCCCCAATTCTCCTTGTCCCCAAGTCCTCTTTCCCATCTCAAATTCAATCATGCAATGTGTAGCCGACACCATTCACAGTTTGAATGAGACACTTTTCGTTATTGGCTTCAAGTTTCAGACGCAGGTAGCGTATATGAAGTTCGATGATGTTGGCATCGCTCATGAAGTCGTAAGCCCAGACTTCTTGTAAAATGCGATCGCAGGTAATTAGCTGTCGTGGATGGGCCAGTAAATATTCCAGTAGATCAAATTCCTTAGCAGTTAACTCAATTAACCTTTGATCTCGGTACACTTGGCGCGTGCGACGATTTAAACTCAAGTCTTCAAATTCTAAAACATCTGCGGTGTCTACTTGCCAATTTCTTCGCAGGTGAGTGCCAACTCTGGCCAATAATTCATCAACACTGAAGGGCTTAACGAGGTAATCATCAGCACCAGCGTCTAAGCCTACAATGCGATCGCTTACTTCATCTTTGACGGTTAATAATATTATTGGCAATTTATCACTAATATTTCGCAGGTGGTGGCAAATCTCTAACCCCGATAAGCCAGGCAACACCCAGTCTACAATTACTAAATCTAGATGTAACTCACGCGCTGCGGTGAGTGCAGTTAATCCATCGTAGGCAATACTGACTTGATAGCCTTCATAATTTAATTCTAATTCGACAAATCGCGCCAGTTTGACTTCATCTTCAACCAGTAAGATGTGCGTCATGATGATGTTAATGATTTCAGCAGGGTACGGTAAGCAACAATACGGTCTGGAAACACTTTAGCGAGGTGCCAGCTACTTACATAGCCAAACATCTAAATTAGGTGTACGTTAGCTTAGTATAAACCTGAGTCTTTATGTACATAAACGCAATCTTAATTCAAATGTATAGAAAGGTAAGAGTCGGTGATAAATTATACAAAATATTTTCTAATAGGTATCGAAACGCGATCGCGCTTTGTTTGGTGTATGCCTGTTTAGCGCCTGTAGAATCCGTGAATGCTATACCTTGTTGATTTAAGATATCTACACACCCAAGGGCAATATCAGACCCCCGGTTGATTATCAGAAAATCAACCGCCAAGGGGAAACTAGCTACTAGGTCAATCCCAGTGATTGAATACTTACGGCGGTTACTGGTTGAATATTACCCCCTGGCTGGGGATGTTTACCTGTTCCCCGGTCGCAGTGATGGACACATCAGCGAAGACTCAGCTTCTAGGATTTTAAGAGGAGCTTGTAAACAAGCTGGGATAATTGGCGTGTCTACCCACAGCTTTAGAAGGACGGGGCTAACCCAGATGAGTAACGCTGGCATACCGTTGAGAGTAATTCAGGAAATTTCGGGGCATCGGAATTTGGAGCAGTTGCAGAGATATTTGGAAGTGAGCGATGAGCAGGTGTTAGGAGCGGCTGCGAGTTTGGCTATGCTGTCACAAGTGGTTAGTAATGGTGTAGAGCTACATACCGACATAGGATTAAAAGCGCTTAGAGCCTGTCATGTAACAACCTTGCCTCTTTATAGCTAAAAATGCTTTCTCAGTAAGCTTCCTAGATAATAAATTGTAAAAGTTGTTTCTTGACAGGCTCTTACAGTAGAGGGTTGTAGTGGGTTGAGAAGTGTCGAAAGGTTGTAGGGCGTTGGGGAAGGTATTAAAGCTTAGAACTCTTGCAAAAGTGTTTTGTGGTATAATTAGGGGTTTGGCAATTTGTGATTAGGACTTTGAGGAGCAGTGAAAATAGAGAAAGCCAAGCAGCTTACTGCAAAAAAATTTAAGCGAATGACTGGAGTGAGCCGTAAAACCTTTGAATTAATGGTTGATGTAGTTAAAGCTGATGCTCAAAAGAAGAAGAAGCCTGGTCGCCGTCCTAAATTAATTATTGAAGACCAAGTTTTAATGGTCATCCAATATTGGAGAGAGTACCGCACTTACTATCATATTGGATTAGATTTTGAGCTTTCAG
>NZ_JACJSF010000066.1 GCF_014698035.1 Desmonostoc muscorum FACHB-395 | reverse complement strand
CGACGATCCGCTCAGTTCAGAGGTATTTAATATTGCAGGGATGCCAGCTTTTGGCTATGTAAATGAGCAACTGGCAGCTAATAATCCATCTAATCCATCTGTTCATAGAAATGAAGATCATTTTGGGCATAAGGTTCTTGTTGCCAACAATTGGCAGATGTTCGATGAAAACAACACCAGTTTAATTAAATCCTGTGACGTGAGCTTAAAACTGCACATGGGTACACATTCGCCAGATGCGCTAGTAAATACAGCCCATGAAATGTTTGCGTCTGGTAAATGTGATGGTCTTGAACCCTTCAATTTAAAGCATTTTGCTTTGTTTGGTGCTGCTGGAGAATTTAAAGAACCTGAAACTTCTTTGTGTGACTTACCGGTAGAGCCTGGCATTACTCCCTCTCCTACGAATCAACCCTATGGTGATGCCCATCGCGCGATTCCTACTGCTGGTTGTTACCAGCGTGGGACAGTTGATCAAAAAACGGAAGATGTAAATACAAGAAATACTGAATCTTGGCTTACTGGCTTTGTTGGAAAAAGTTTTTACTTTAAGATCACAAATCCTTCCCGTTTTTATGATCCGTCTACCACAACGAAGATCAATAGGACTGTGAATAACTGCTACGACCCAACGCATCCTCTTTCTACAACTCTAATTTGCGAAGAAACATTAGCTGCTGGTAGCAAAGTCGAGTGGGACGACCCGCGATCGCCCTTCCGAGGAACAACTCAAAGAGAAACTCACTTTTCTGGTCTTGCATTTAGCAATTCTGCAAATTCAGTAATCTATACAGATGCTTATGGGAGAAACGCAAGAATATCGTCTGCTCCCACTCAAGGGATTACGTTCAAGCAAATTGTTCCTGTCAAAGGATTTAATTATGATGTAGATAGTCAAGACAGCCTCTTCCCACCCAGAGACTATTCTGCATTGGGACAAAATGGGGTAAGAGCGCCTAATTAAATGAAACCGAGCAATTCTAAATCCGTGAAGCAGGGCGATTGTCCCAGCATTCCATAGAAAACTCAAAGTTTCAGTTTCTCCATCCGCAGATGCCACGCCTTCGACCTAGCAGCAATAGCCCCATTCGACCATTTGTTAGGGTGTGGCATCGGCGGTGATACTAGTTTTCATGATGAGTTGTTAATTATAAAGACTTATTCAGACGGAGATTTATTTAAACCCAGATTCCGCAGGTGATCTCGTAAATACTGTATTTTTGAAAATGACCTAAATGCTGCATTTTAAAAGCATGACAGCATCACCATCAACCGCTTTTGTCACTCTCGAAAAACTTTTGCCATTTTTGAATTTTAAAGCTTTTGTATACGAAGCGATGGCTCCGTCCGCCGCAGGCATCGCAAGATTTTTCGGCGTTGCTGAGTGCGGTATGAATTAATTGAACACCAGGATAAAACGATACTTCAAGTAGTGAAGTAATAATCGAATAGAGTATTTTAATATTTCTACGGACTTAGAATAACATAGTATTTTGCGATGGCAAAGCGGTAGCGACGTATGTAAATCTTACTCACAATCTGATCACCTGGGTCAATAAACTGAGGGTAAACTTTCCATCCGTCAGTAACATAAAATAATAATTTATGAGTCAAAATATTGACGCAGCTAGAATTTC
This sequence comes from Desmonostoc muscorum FACHB-395, assembly GCF_014698035.1. GTDB lineage: Bacteria > Cyanobacteriota > Cyanobacteriia > Cyanobacteriales > Nostocaceae > Nostoc > Nostoc muscorum_A. The sequence goes on along the minus strand of NZ_JACJSF010000066.1, from coordinate 42,890 downwards.
TATTATTATTCCGACTCTTAATGAAGCAGAGAATATCAAAGAAGCAATTGTAACTACTCAACCCAATACAAATATAGAAGTAATCATAGTAGATGGTGGCTCTAAAGATAACACGATAGAAATAGCTCAGTCTTTAAATGTCAAAGTTATCTCATCATCTCCCGGTCGTGCTGTGCAAATGAACGCGGGTGCTGTAGCGGCTAGCGGGAATATTCTTTTATTTCTTCATGCAGATACCCGTTTACCGACTGGGTTTGATGACATGATTCGCACAGCGCTAGAACAACCTGGGATTGTAGCTGGTGCATTTAAGTTGCGGATTGATGCCCCACTTTTAAGTTTACGATGGGTGGAGTGGGGAGTAAATGTGCGATCGCATTTTTGCCAAATGCCCTACGGCGACCAAGCATTTTTTTTAACCAAGGAAGTATTTCAGCAAATTGGTGGTTTTCCTGAATTGCCTATCATGGAAGACTTTGAACTCATACGTCGCTTAAAACCCATTGGACGAATTGTAATTATTCCTACACCAGTTGTTACTTCAGCCCGTAGATGGTTGCAAAAGGGAGTATTCAAAACTACGCTGCTTAATCAAATAGTAATTATTGCTTATTTACTCGGCGTTTCACCTGAGCGAATTCGTTGTTGGTATCGCCGAGAAAAATTTAAAAGAATTTAAGCTGTTTCTCATCTGGGTACTATATCTTAGGAGCAGTGAATTTAAAATCTAGGTTTCAAACTTGAGCCTCAGAAGGTCAAACTTATAAAAATGAAAAAACCTTTATTAACTTCTAAACTCAAACTACTACTCCTAAGTTGCCTGATTTTCACTTTAATAATTGCTGCTAAACAGTTAAACTTTCAGGGACTTTTACACACATCAATCATTTGGGTTGAGAGTCTTGGAGTTTTAGGGCCTATCGCTTATATATTCATTTACAACTTGGCAACATTATTATTTATACCGGGTTCTCTCTTGACACTCAAAGGTGGTTGTCTGTTTGGAGTATTTTGGGGGTCAATATATGTGCTAATTGCTGCAATAGTCGGAGCAACTTTAGCTTTTATTATTGGACGCTACCTTTCACGAGATTGGGTTTCTCGACAAATGGACAAACATCCTAAATTTAAAGCAATTGATTTAGCAGTTGCTAAAGAGGGATGGAAAATAGTTTTTCTAACTCGTCTCTGTCCCGTTTTTCCCTTCAATTTATTAAATTATGCTTTTGGAGTCACACAGGTTTCTCTCAAAGACTATATATTAGGTTCCTTTGGCATTATTCCTGGTACTGTGATGTACGTTTATATTGGTTCTTTAGCTGGTAATCTTGCCATGATTAACACGTCTCATCAACCAACTACTCCAGAAACTCAAGTCTGGCAATGGATAATGCAAGTAGTTGGGTTGATTGCTACCGTTGCTGTGACTGTATATATCACAAAAGTTTCTCAAAAAGCATTAGCTCAAAGTGTGGCATTAGAAGAAATAACAACCCATGACAAAAATAACAATCATTCAGATATTTAAAAGTATTGATGCCAGAAACTTACAGAAGCTTTTTAGCCTAGGTGTATTAATATTATTGATATTGGCGAGTGCTTTCGCATTAAACACAGACGCGGCTCTAGCAGAAGAATCTGCAAATCCAAATTATTTCAATCCTCAAACCATTTTACGGAATTCGTTGCAGTGGATTGATAGCCTGGGTGCGTTGGGAGCCATAGCTTTTATTGCCCTTTACATTATCGCCACCGTTGCTTTTTTCCCTGGTTCTATTCTCACCTTGGGTTCTGGCGTTATATTTGGCGTAGTTTGGGGTTCTTTGTACGTCTTCATTGGTGCAACCCTTGGCGCTACAGCTGCTTTTCTCGTTGGACGTTATTTAGCAAGGGGTTGGGTTGCTGGTAAAATTGCAGATAACAAAAAATTTGCCGCTATTGACCAAGCTGTTGGCAGAGAAGGATTAAAAATTGTCCTGCTAACGCGACTCTCGCCAATATTTCCTTTCAATTTATTAAATTATGCCTTTGGCATCACGGGAGTTTCACTTAAAGATTATTTCATTGGCTCTGTAGGGATGATTCCTGGAACCATTATGTACGTTTATATAGGTTCCCTTACAAGTAATCTTGCCATGATTGGTACTGAAGCTCAACCTACTAACTCAACTTTACAATGGGCAATTCGGATTTTGGGTTTGATGGCGACAGTAGCCGTTACAGTTTATATAACCCGGATTGCACGTAAAGCTTTAGAAGAGGAATTGTAGGTAAGCTGTCGCGTATTTAATTTGCACAACCAGGGCGGGCAAGATGCCCACTCCACAAGAGATTCATTTTTTTGAGGATGCAAATTAAAATATTTTTAGCTTACTCTAGTAGTGTCGTTTATTCAACAGCAAATTGCTGTAAATTATCGATTGTTGAAACGTTTATACAGGAAAACTTTAATCGTATCTGTCAATTCCCAAACGGACAAAACAATTCAAAGGCTGTATTTATTATTAAACAAACATAAAAAATAAGAGACTGAGCCAACTAAATCTATCAGGATTCTTAATTTTCAATTCCTCCCAAAGGTAGTTGACTTTAGTATTTTCAATTCTTAAAAGAGGTTTCGCCAATGACCAATTCAGATTTAGAGAGAGTCACAGTTCGCCCAACGGATGAGTATAACCAAAAGTTGGTATCTTACGTGCATCCGCCAAATTGGGTTAATCCTCAACCTGCCGATGTTTATGATTTGGTAGTAATTGGGGCTGGTACGGCGGGATTAGTGGTGGCGGCGGGGGCTGCGGGTCTAGATTTGGGTTTAAAAGTGGCGTTAATTGAAAAGCATCTCATGGGTGGAGATTGCTTAAATGTTGGTTGCGTACCATCTAAAACTATTATTCGGTCTGCCCGTGTAGTTGGCGAAATCTGGGATGCTAAAAACTTGGGAGTTAATATTCCCCAACATAATATAGATGTGGATTTTCCCAAAGTCATGGCAAGGATGCGGCGAATCAGGTCTGATATCAGCCCTAACGACTCGGCGGAGCGGTTTCAAAAGTTGGGTGTCGATGTCTTTTTGGGTAGCGGTCGATTTGCGAGTAAGAATACTGTGGAAGTTGGCGGTAAAACCCTGCGGTTTAAAAAAGCTGTAATTGCTACTGGCGCAAGAGCCGCACAACTGTCGATTCCGGGAATTGAAAAGGCGGGTTATCTAACGAATGAGACGGTTTTTTCCCTAATTCAACGGCCGGAACGTTTAGCGGTGATTGGTGGCGGCCCCATTGGTTGCGAATTGGCGCAAGCTTTCCGCCGCTTGGGTTCTGAGGTGGTACTTTTCCATAGCGGTTCTCATCTTTTGAATAAAGAAGACGCTGAAGCTGCTGAAGTTCTGCAAAAGGTTTTGATTAGGGAAGGAATTCGCGTAGTGTTGAATTCCAAATTAGAAGAAGTGGTAACTGTTACTGAGGGGAAACGACTTTACTTTTCCTCCAATGGTCATCGAGATTCGGTGACAGTAGATGAAATTTTAGTCGGTGCGGGGCGATCGCCAAATGTCGAAAATCTAAATTTAGAAGCTGTGGGTGTAGAATACGACAAGCGCCAAGGTGTGAAGGTAAATGATTACCTCCAGACGACGAATCCCAAAATTTATGCGGCTGGCGATATCTGCATGAACTGGAAGTTTACCCATGCTGCTGATGCTGCGGCGCGGATTGTAATTAAAAATACGCTGTTCTCTCCCTTTGGCTTAGGACGCTCGAAACTCAGCAGTTTGGTGATGCCGTGGGTAACTTATACTGACCCAGAAATTGCCCACGTGGGGATGTACGAACACGAGGCGCAGAAATTGGGTATTGAGGTGACGACAATCAAAATACCTTTTAGTAGTGTAGACCGAGCGATCGCAGATGGTGAAGAATCAGGATTTCTGAAAATCCACCATAAAAAGGGGTCTGATGAAATTATCGGTGCAACTATTGTCGCCAGTCACGCAGGTGAGATGATTTCAGAAGTGACTACAGCAATGGTGAATAAGCTCGGTTTGAGTAAGTTAAGCAGTGTAATTCATCCTTACCCCACTCAAGCCGAAGCTATTAAAAAAGCAGCTGATGCTTACCGCCGCACACTCTTGACATCAAATACCAAAAAATTGCTGGGATTTCTAACAAAGTTATCTTGACAAAAATCAGTGAACAGTCATTCGACTGTTCACTGATTTTTGATACAGGATTTTTCAAGTAAATGAGGTATGAAGTACAGGACTCAAAAAATCAGACATAAAAAGTTTACTTCCTTCTTTCTGCCTCCTGCCGACGCTCGCGGACTCGCTACCGCTGCGCTATCCTGCCTCCTTCAAGTCATCTCTAAGCAGATCGGAAGCGATCAATCTCACCCCCGGTCAAGTTTGCGTAGTACAGATTACCATCTTTTCCAGTAGTGATTTGTGTAGTCACTCCTAGATTTGGCGTGTCTGCTGGGGAAGCAAACCGCTTAACAGAGACAAGTTTGCCTTGGCTATCAAATGTCAAAGCATCGATAGTTCCTTGACTGAAATCACCAACGAATAACGCACCTTGATAGATTGAGGGGAAAGTATTGCCTGTGTAAAAGTCACCCAAAACAATTGAATTGGAACTAAAATGCTTGTAAGTATAAACTGGTGCTGTAACAGTTTTGCCACTACTATAAAAGTCTTTTGCTGCATTTAGGGTCGCATATTTTGGTTGTTGCAAGCTGACGATGTTGCCTTTTGCATCAAGACCTCCTTCATAGAACGGCCAGCCAAAGTTAGCTCCTGGTTTTCCGACATTGACCTCTTCGTAAGTATCAAAGCCAACATCACCAATCACAGGGTTATTATTCTTATCAATTGTGAAACGGAAGGGGTTACGCAGACCTAAGTTATAAACCTTGGAGCGATTGCTATTAGGATCGCCGTTGTAGAAAGGATTACTTGATAAACCTTGACCAGTAATGGCATCAATATGCAGGATCTTGCCGGACAGATTATCGATATCCTGAACGCGAATTGCTCGCGGATCTATTCCGTTGTAGGAAGTCCCGTCTCCTAAGCTTACAAACAAAGAACCATCGGTACCAAAGCGCACAGCACCAACTGAGTGAGATTCACTATCGTTGGCTATAAAATTCTGGACATTTTGGACTTTATCGAGATTATTAAGATAATCCTGCAAGCTAGTAAACTGCTTACCAGTATCTTTGTTAATAATTCCTGATGGTGCGTAGCCTAGTGAGACATTTGTGCTATTTCCATCTGGACGGCTAATATTATCCCAAGTGGCATTAGTACCCAGTAGCACAAATTGGCTGCCGGCAATGGCAGTAGTGTAATTTGTTTTGGGGTCAGCTGTTACCCGAATTAGCTGTGCAGTCCGATTCCCATTCTGATCGGGATTGTCCAATGTGCTATTGGGATTGTTCTTAGGGTTGTTTGGATTCGTTTCTGGTGGATCGTAAGTATACAATAGGTAAACATAGTTATTGCCGGTTGGACTTTTGCCAAAATCTGGATGTACAGCAATGCCTAAAAGACCGCGATCGCGCGTGTCATTTACCTGTGCAGAAATATCGATAAATGGTGTTGCTAATAATTTGCCGTTGTCTAAGACTCGCACTACCCCATTTTTCTGGGCAATGAACATCTGCTTTTGGTCAGCTGTCCAGTCAAAAGCTGTGGGTTGATTCAAACCAGAAGCTACCGTATCTAAAGCAAACTTAGTAGAGTCATCATCAAGAATCGTGATAGTTGTCTGTTGATTAGTTAGTTGGACTCCAACTGCATTACTAAAGTTGAGAGTAAATGTTTCATTTGATTCCTCAACGTTGTCATTAATAATGGGGATAATAATGTTTTGCTGGCTTTGTCCTGCGATAAAATTCAAGGTTCCAGATTTACTTTGGTAGTCAGATCCAGCTTTAGCAGTTCCATCCACAGTTGTGTAGTTCACACTAGCAGCTCCGACAGTGTTACCCCGTGTAGCTGTCACCGTAGCTGTACCAGCACCCTCATTAATTACTGGCGCACTAAAATCGATGCCAGAGCGATCGTTATCTTGAATCGTAATTCCAAGAGTTCTTTGGAGCCCTAGTGTTGCTCCCCCTGGCTGATCGATAACAAAACTAAAGGTTTCATCTACTTCTATTAATGAATCGTCATTGATCGGAATTGATACTTGTCTGCTGCTTTCACCCGGCGCAAAAATAATTGTTCCAGCGCTTTCGGTACCATCACTTCCGTAGTCAACTCCTGCTGTGGCAGTACCAGCTATGGTTGCATACTTGATTGAAGATGTGCTGCTTAAATCACCAGTCCTGAGCAAAGTTATGGTAGCATTACCAGCGCCTTCGTTCAGAGTTGTGGAAGATGATCCTAATGTTATTGTGGTCTGAAGAACTGGTGAATACAGTTGTGATTGAGGAATAATTTCTTTGGTCTGAGAAGCACTCGACCAAGCCAACTTGGAAACGGCATTGACGGTATTTTCGAAGTATTCAAGTTTAATATCATACTTCTGACCTGCAACTAGTGCGATCGAGCCGCTAAATTCAGTGGCAGATTGATTGACAAACTGATTGATGATTTGCTGACCATTCACCCAGAGTCGCACACCATCATCGCTAGTGGTATAGAAGTTGTAAGTCTCGCTGTACTTGGCTTGTACCTGGCCTGTCCAACGTGCTGAGAAGGTATCTGGAGCAATGAACGGTTCTGGAGAACCAAGACCCCAGTCAAAGTTCACTGTCGTATCTGTACGGGTTTGCTTCAGGTTGGTAAAGTCGATGTTGTCGTAGTACTCTGCTTTGAGTCCGTTGCCGTTGCCATTAGCACTTTGACTATAAAGTTGGGACTGAGGAATGATTTCTTTGCTTTGAGAAGCACTTGACCAAGCCAGCTTGGAAACGGCAGTGACTGTATTTTCGTAGTATTCAAGCTTAATATCGTACTTTTGACCTGCAACCAGAGCTATTGAGCCAGTGTTTTCTGTAGGTGATTGATCGACAAACTTATTAATGATTTGTTGACCATTGACCCAGAGTCGCACACCATCATCACTACTGGTGTAGAAGTTGTAAGTCTCGCTGTACTTGGCTTGTACCTGACCTGTCCAACGTGCTGAGAAGGTATCTGGAGCAATGGTCGGATCTGGAGAACCAAGACCCCAGTCAAAGTTCACCGTCGCATCTATGCGGGTCTTCTTGAGGTTGGTTAAGTCGATGTTGTCGTAGTACTCTGCTGTGAGTCCGTTGCCATTACCACTAGGAGGTACGTTGCTCTGGCTATAAAGTTGGGACTGAGGAATGATTTCTTTGTTCTGAGTAGCACTCGACCAAGCCAGTTTGGAAACGGCAGTAACGGTATTTTCGAAGTATTCAAGCTTAATATCGTACTTCTGACCTGCAACTAGTGCGATCGAGCCGCTAAATTCAGTGGTAGATTGATTGACAAACTGATTGATGATTTGCTGACCATTCACCCAAAGTCGCACACCATCATCGCTAGTGGTATAGAAGTTGTAAGTCTCGCTGTACTTGGCTTGCACTTGACCTGTCCAACGTGCTGAGAAGGTATCTGGAGCAATGGTCGGATCTGGAGAACTAAGACCCCAGTCAAAGTTCACCGTCGCATCTGTACGGGTTTGCTTCAGGTTGGTAAAGTCGATGTTGTCGTAGTACTCTGCTTTGAGTCCGTTGCCATTACCAATAACAGGTACGTTGCTCTGACTATAAAGTTGTGACTGGGGAATGATTTCTTTGGTCTGAGAAGCACTCGACCAAGCCAGTTTGGAAACGGCATTGACGGTATTTTCGAAGTATTCAAGCTTAATATCATACTTCTGACCTGCAACTAGTGCGATCGAGCCGCTAAATTCAGTGGCAGATTGATTGACAAACTGATTGATGATTTGCTTACCATTCACCCAGAGTCGCACACCATCATCGCTAGTGGTATAGAAGTTGTAAGTCTCGCTGTACTTGGCTTCTACCTGACCTGTCCAACGTGCTGAAAAGGTATCTGGAGCAATGGACGAATCTGGAGAACCAAGACCCCAGTCAAAGTTCACCGTCGAATCTATGCGGGTTTTCTTTAGGTTGGTGAAGTCGATGTTGTCGTAGTACTCTGCTTTGAGTCCATCTCCTTGAGAAAGCAGACTGGCACTAGCTTGAGGAGAAATACTTGGCAGCAGCGTCTTATCAAGGGTTTGTAGAGATTTATTATCAATTACCGTTGGGTTAGAATTTTGATTCTGTAATTCATTCATTGAAATATATGCCTCACAATAATGCTAGAACTAATTCCATAATTAATGTTGTGGAACTAGTTTTATAATGGATATTTCCAACAAAAAAGGCGTAGCTATACTAGGTGTAAACATATTAATAAGATAACAGTAAATTTTCTTATTAATATATTTGTTGCATGTAATATTTTCTCTTAATTGCTGATAGAAACTATTTTTTTATATATGCTCCTTCGCTCATATCCCTTTCTAATTGGCTGCCTATTTGTGTCAACCTCAAAATGAACGAATATGGACTGATTTACCTTTCTATATATTCTTTGAAGGTAGATTATAGAGAAGAATTGGTACTACAAGAAATACCAGATATTAATTATCGGAAGGGTGCAATAGTCCTTATAAATGGTTATTTTTTGTTACAAGCTTATGATTTTTGATTAAATTCACTTTGGTGAATTCAATTAAAAATTATAAGTAACCTCTCAAGAGAGCCTTTAATCTAACTGATAAGCAGTTACATAAAGTTGAAACAAAGCAAAATCCAAGATGTCAGATAAATGCTTAAGTAGTTGAAGATTATATTTTACATGAGAATGCTTAAGTACTGTCATTAGATTTATCAACTACATATTTGACACTATATCAGGGTGTTATGTCTATCTTTTTTATAGAACTTTATTTAAATATTCATATTGCTATATACCTTTTTAAAGGAATATAAAAGTTTTAATGGTTTTTAAATAAAAATTACCAATATAGGGAATGATGTCATGTTTTCTAGCCTCATATTTCTTAATGAAATGAAAATTATATAAAGAAAATTTTTAATATTTAAAGATTTAAAAAAGTAATATTTATCTATGCTTCATATTGACTATTAATTCATATCTTTGTGGTAATAAACAGGAGAGAGGCTTTGCAACCCAGTTGTTGTTTTTATTCCACTTGTATGAAACTACCCTGCCTTCTCGACGCGGTAAGGGGGAATTCAAAGCCTCTCGATCTTTCGCAAAGAGGAATGGAAGCGGGGTTTATAGTATACTTAACGACTTTCCAAACATCCTCTTAAACTCAATAAAGTTCAGTTAAGGGCTACTGGCAAAAATTTTGGGTTTTTGAGATGCACGATAAATCGCCGTCTCTACAAGTGTTTTGGTCTTATCTGAACTCTATTGCTCTTAAACTAGGGTGTAAGTGGGAATGTTCAAGCTGATTTGAAGATAACAAGAAACCACCGAAGATATCTATACCTTGGGTGGTAGTGTGCAGTCGGGAGCGACAACTATTTTCAGATGAATTTATTAGAAATTGCTCAGAAGCAGGTTGTATGGTTGTTGGTTTTTACTTATAACCAATACACCATTGCAGTAACAATTATTAAGTCACAAGAAAAAATCTTAACAAAAGTGGTAACACTGACGGCGTTTGTCCCTTTGCTGACTTGTAGCTAGCGGTAATGTGCGTGCCCAGTCTTCTACAGTGGTGATTCGAGGGATGAACACTGATGAAATGCGATCGCTTGGCATATTGCAGATAGTTGGCCGCGAAACGATCGCTACTATCTAGGCTTACTTTCTGCAAAAGCGATTAGAAGTAGCGATCGCGGCATGTGTCTGGTAGCGATTTCTGTATTAGCTTTTATCTCCGGTTCAGCACTGCCGTTTCTATTTTGCTACCTCCGTTGAGATCCGGCATTGATGTCAGCACCATTTCTTACTACAGAAGTTGATGTCGTAGGCGTTTTGATTTATTTCAATTTGGCGCAGTTAACTTTAAAGTTACGAAAGGAGTCATTGGTCATTAATCAATAACAAATTACAAACGACAAATCACTATTTTTTACAATTCTGATTCTGTCACTGGAGCAACAATTTCGCCAGTACCCAATTGCAGTATCATGTCTTGTTCAGTAATTAATCCACTGAGTTCTTTTACTTGTAAATTCATTTCTTCACAAGCTTGTCTGAGTTCTCGGGCAAATTTGTTGAGGTCTTGACCATAGCCACATTGATAAGCAGCAGTTTCAATTCCTTGCTTGGCATTTGCTCTAGCACAATCTACTAGTTCTGTGCCATATAATGGTGTAGGAGATGCCATAGACGTAGTTGTTATCTCTAAATGTATGCTGCTGAATAGACTATCAATATTTCAATTTTTACTCATCCCTCTAATGGAAGACAATGAGGGTAGAGTTAGTAGTTAGAAGTTAATAAGTTATAATTTTGAACTCTGATAACTTTAGTTTTTGAATTTTGAATTAAACAAAAAATATAAAATTCCAAATTCTATGACTTCTAACTCCTAACTTTTTTATTAAACATAATTCAGGAGTCAGAATGGGCTAAAACTTAGCTATCCGCTAACAGAATTAATTCTGTACGAAAAAGCGGATAGCGTAGCGGTAGCGTTCGCGCAGCGTCTCGTAGAGAGGAACGAGCGTCTTGATTCTGACTTCTGAATTCTTCTTCAATTACCCATTGACAACTTCGCCACCATTTACGTGCAGAACTTGTCCAGAGACATAAGAAGCATCATCAGATGCTAGATATACATAGCTGGGGGCAACTTCTTCTGGTTGTCCGGCTCGTTGCATTGGTACTTGCTTCCCAAAATTCTCAACTTTCTCTTCGGGGAAAGTTGAGGGAATTAAAGGTGTCCAAATTGGCCCTGGCGCGACAGCATTAACGCGAATTCCTTTTGACACCAAATTCTGTGATAAGGAGCGAGTAAAAGCAACGATCGCACCTTTTGTAGAAGAATAATCTAGCAGTTGTGGGCTACCTTTATAAGCTGTTACCGATGTGGTATTGATGATAGCACTGCCTGTTTGCAAATGCTTGAGTGCAGCTTTAGTCATAAAAAACATTGAGAAGATATTAGTGCGAAAAGTTCGCTCTAATTGTTCTTTAGTGATTTCTTCAATACTTTCTTTAGGATGTTGTTCGGCAGCATTGTTGATGAGAATATCGAGTTTGCCAAACTCACCGACTGTTTGTTGGATAGCTTGCTGACAAAAAGTTTCATCGCCAATATCGCCTGCGATAGTTACTGCCCGACGACCTTGTTTTTCTACCAAATTTTTTGTTTCTTTGGCATCGTCGTGTTCATTCAGATAAAGGATAGCCACATCTGCACCTTCTTTAGCAAATGCGATCGCTACAGCACGACCAATACCACTATCTGCACCCGTAATCAATGCTACTTTATCTTGTAACTTGCCACTACCTCGATACTGGGCATCATCTGCTTTCGGTTTTGGTGTCATTTCTGATTCAACACCTGGTACTTCTTGCTGCTGTGGCGGCTGCAATGTTTTCTCTTTTTTCTCTTTTGATTTAGGCATAGGTTTTTCTTGGTAATTGAATATTGAATTGGGCATTTATTACCCCCATCTTTCTCATTAGCCATTTTCAAAAGCAAACCCTGGATCAAAAATTTAACCCAAGGTCTATTTTCTGTTTTGGCTCCTACTTGCTATTTACAATTTTTCGGGTATACATATCCCGAATTCGTAACCAAGGCATTTGTTTCTAGCAATTGTAGGCAGATGACGTTATTTATACTCAAAAATGACAGACACTATTCACCTGACGGCAAAAACAAGTATAAAAACTATGATTCGATGAAATAGTTATCTCTTTCATCTGCTATTAAGTTAACGATTAAGTTGCTGTAATTTATCGCTCCATAGAGGTAAACTAAGCTAAAATTTGCTCAACCTTAAGACGGAAAATAAGTTAAAGAATAAAAATTATTCAATTAGTTAATCATGATTTCTTCTAGCTCACTCAATAACCATGCCATTTTCAATAAATGAAAATATAGATTTATACTTTTTCAGTTTGTAGATGCACAACTACCTACCAGTTTGTCAAGTTTAAATTTATAGATATAGGAATCCACTTTGATTTTTTCGCGTAGCGTGGCGTAGCCATAGTTACTTGCGTATGCAGGCAAGAAGCAATAGGAAAGAAGACTTTCTAAATTGTACGGAGTTTTTTCACGTAATAAAATATGAATCCTAGGGACAATTTTAGATTAATGAGTTTAGTCCTTATTTTCTAAGTAATAAACTCATTACTACAAACATTTCAAAGTAGCTTGACATAATAGTATTATTATGCGTTCGAGCTTCATTAGTATTAATTTAAGCTGATATCTGCATAGCCACATTTTTGCAGGATAAAGTACTTGCTTACTAGTTACCAAACTAATAGGCCAAAAGCCTGCATGGTGCGCTACATTGGGATTATTAGAGGGCAGGGGTTATGGCAATACTAAATATTTCCGAGTTAGAGCAGGCTGAAAAGTTTCGCCAATTACAATTAACCCTGCGCGATCGCTGGAAAACGATCGAGTCATTTGACAATAGTGAAGCGGATATTTTAATTATTCCCTCCCTGAGTCTTGACCAGCGCGAACTCCAAAAGATCGAAGGCTGCGAACATTATGAAGAAAGATTACTATTTTCTTTAATTCGGTTGCAGAATCCCCGGACTCGGCTGGTTTATGTAACATCAGTACCACTGCATCCTAGTATCATTGATTATTATCTGCAACTTTTGCCAGGAATTCCCTTTTCTCATGCTCGCAATCGCTTGCTGCTACTTTCTACTTACGATTCTTCCCTTAAACCTCTTAGTCAAAAGATTTTAGAACGCCCCCGTCTACTAGAGCGGATTCATCAATCTTTGAGGCTAGATAAATCATTTATGATCTGCTACAACTCTTCGCACTGGGAAGGCGAATTGTCTTTAAAATTGGGTGTACCACTGTATGCTGCTGCACCAGATTTACAGATTTGGGGGACAAAAAGTGGCAGTCGGCAAATCTTCGCTGAAAGCGGAGTTCCGCATCCAGATGGTAGCGAAAAAATTTGGAACCACACAGATTTAGCAGAAGCTACCAGTGATTTATGGGAAAGACAACCAACATTAAAACGGGTAGTGGTAAAACTCAACGAAGGCATTTCGGGAGAGGGAAATGCCTTGCTCGATCTAAGGCCAATTGAGAATTTAGCACCAGGTATTGGTACTCATGCTCAAAGGGTAGCAGCAATTAGCGATCGCTTCTCAACAATGCGCTTTCAAGCAAAACTTGAGACTTGGGATAATTTTTCGGGAAGAATCCCAGAATTAGGGGCAATTGCCGAAGCATTTGTGGAAGGGGAAATAAAGCGATCGCCCAGTGTCCAAGGACGGATCACACCCACTGGTAAAGTGGAAATCCTTTCAACTCACGACCAAATTCTCGGAGGACCAGACGGTCAGATTTACCTTGGTTGTAGCTTCCCGGCTGATGAAAGCTATCGATTGCAATTACAACAATTAGGACTACAAGTTGGTAGAAAGCTAGCAGAGAAAGGTACTTTAGAGCGATTTGGCGTAGATTTTATCACCGTTGACAAGGGTAATGGTGAGTGGGATATTCAGGCGATCGAAATTAATCTGCGTAAAGGTGGCACAACTCATCCATTCATGACCCTGAAATTATTAACAAACGGTCGCTATGACCTTTCCACGGGCTTATTTTATAGTCAGCAAGGTCGTCCAAAATATTACATTGCTACTGATAATTTGCAAAAAGAGCGCTATCAGGGATTGTTACCTAATGATTTGATGGATATCATCGCTGAACATAGACTACACTTTGACACTGGTACAGAAACAGGCACAGTGTTTCATCTCATGGGTTGTCTTTCGCAGTTTGGCAAGTTAGGATTAACCAGCATCGGTGATTCTCCGCAACAAGCACAAGATATTTATAACAAAGTTGTCAAGTTTTTGGATGAAGAAACCCGCAGTGAAAATCATGATTTCTCGGCGTTTTCAGATTATTCTTTTCCTGTAGCTTGGGATGAACATAGGTAAGCTATTAGCTAATTAGTTCTGAATGCGATCGCTATTAGGTAAACTTTCCTGGTTGCTAGGTTCTTTACGAGATTGAGTATAAATATAGGCCACCAAGGCTAAAGTTAGCCCAATTGCCAACACTACTCCCAAGATTCGCAAAAAATTGGGAGTAATTTTCGTAGCTAGCTGCTCACTTAGCTTTGGTTGGTAAATAGTGTCATCTAGTGGTACTTGTCGTCTGCCTTGATTGGATGCAGACCGTGGTTGATACAATGTCACATCTGGCGGTACTTGTGGTCTATCTTGATTCGCTCCAGGTCGCGGTTGAAACAATGTCTTATCTGGTGGCACTTGTTGTCCGCCTTGATTAGCTCCAGGTCGTGGTTGAAACAATGTCTTATCTGGTGGCACTTGTTGTCCGCCTTGATTAGCTCCAGGTCGCGGTTGAAACAATGTCTTATCTGGTGGTACCTGTTGTCTACCTTGATTAGCCCCAGGTCGCGGTTGAAATAATGTCTTATCTGGCGGCACTTGTTGTCCGCCTTGATTAGCCCCAGGTCGCGGTTGAAATAATGTCTTATCTGGTGGCACTTGTTGTCCACCTTGATTAGCCCCAGGTCGTGGTTGATACAAGGTCACGTCCGGTTTTCTGGGGTTGGGATTATTCACAGGACTCTGTGGACTTTGCTCAACTGGGTTAAACTGCCTCGGAACTGTTTCGTGATTTGAACCTTGGTTGTATCCAGACTGAAGGGGAGGAACTGTTTCCTCAGATTGGTTTTGCTCAATCGGGTTAAATTGTCTGGGAATAGTTTCGTGATTTGAACCCTGATTATATGCAGATGGGGGACGGAGAACGGTGTCGTCGTTCGATTGTCTGGGAACAGTTTCGTGATTTGAACCCTGATTATATGCAGATGGAGGACGGTAAACGGTATCGTCGTTTGATTGTCTGGGAACAGTTTCGTGATTTGAACCCTGATTATATGCAGATGGAGGGCGGAGAACAGTGTCGTCGTTCGATTGTCTGGGAACAGTTTCGTGATTTGAACCCTGATTGTAGGAAGGTTGTGATTGCCCGGTAGCTTTTTTGGGTAAATTAATAGTGTTTGTGACGGATTTTGCAGCAGCTTGCAAAGCAAGATTGAGTTCTTCTACCGTTGCAAATCGGTTAGCTGGGTTCTTGTGGAGGCATTTCATCACCACCGCTTCCAATTCTGTGGAATAATGCTCACAACCTGGCTGCGATCGCAGTGGCTTTGGTGGTTCATAGGCATGAGCTAATACCCAAGAAGCCTCGCTGACATGACTACCCTTAATGCTGATTCCAAAAGGATCGGCAGCACTCAGCATTTCATAAAAGATAATTCCTAAACTGTAAATATCACCCCTTGCATCCAGGTTTTTATCGCTTTGGATTTGCTCAGGAGGCGCATAACGAAATGTCCCAATAAAAGTACTGGTAATATTTGTAATATTGTGATTTTCTGAAGATTCACTCCGAATTTTGGCAACACCAAAATCCAAAACCTTCACCCACTCACCCAAATCTGTAGGTACTAAAAATATATTATCTGGTTTCAGGTCACGATGAATTACCTGAATATGTTCAGTACTTTTTCCGCCTTCCCGTTGGAGAGTAACCCCTTGATGGGCAAGCTGTAAACCTTTGCAAACTTGCGCCATAATTTTTACCGCCCGCTCAACAGATAGCCGCTTCTCGCGCAGCAGTAATTGTCTGAGCGTTTGCCCGCGTAAATATTCCATTACGTAAAATGGAAAGCCTTCTGGGGTGAATCCACAATCACTAATTTTAACTATGTGGTCACTTTGCAAAGCAGCACAAACTGCTACCTCACGCTCAAAACGCTTTCTCATTTCTTGTGATGCCACCAGCGTATCTTTGAGCAACTTCAATGCTACCTGTTGACCCACACGGGTGTCCGTTGCCAGGAAGACATCTCCCATGCCACCCCCGCCTAACCGTTTGTCTAAACGATATCGCTCGTTATCACCTACCAAGCGACCAATCCAAGAATTTGAAGGAGGTGGGGATTTCATCTGGGGGAACCCATTCTAGTAACTTTAAGGTTTTGACTTTAGCTCAGATATACTACTAGTATTACAAATATTTTGCTTACTTGGTAACTTAGATGAATATTAGTAATATATATTACTTAGCGTTTATCTGATTATACTCAGCTTAACATATTACTAACTTAAAATAATATTAGCAATTTGATAAAATGTTTAAAATTAAGCCCTAGGGTACTTTAAATTGGTTTCTAATGTGAAGTTGACGCGAATTATACGAGGTCTTTAGCTTCATTAGTGCTGATACTTCGTATGCCATGCGGATAGTCTCTGTTACAGAATATTTAAAGTTTTGCAAAATATATTCTGTCAATGTACTCTGGCGTACATGATTAAGATGTGCTATTGCCATGAGGAACGAGGATGAGTAATGTACTCTCTATAGCCGCCGTGACAGCAGTACTAAAAGTCTTGCTGGAAAATGGCTTAGTCAGCGATCCGATCGCTGCGAGTGTTGGTGATGTGATTGTAACTGCCCTACCGCCCGATCGAATTTCAGTTGAAGCTGACGAGCGGGCTCAAATCAACCTGTTTCTTTATCAAGTAACACAGAACCGCAATGTCGATTGGGTATCTCAGGAATTTCGCAGCAGGCATTCACGTATAAATGGAAACACATCCTCTCAAAGCCCGCCACTAGCTCTTGATCTCCATTACTTACTAACAGCGTATGGAGCTAAGGATTTTCAGGCGGAGCTTTTATTGGGCTATGCAATGCATTTATTACACAAAACACCAGCCATCACATCGGATATTATTGAGAATACTCTGATAAATGCCTCTACAACCAATACCTCAAGCGCTTTTTCGCAAGCTGTAGCAAGTGTATCTGTACCTGATTTAGCTGAACAAATTGGTCAGATTAAACTGACTCCAGAGTTTTTTAACATGGAAGAAACTTCTAAATTATGGTCTGCGTTACAAACACACTATCGACCTTCAGCTACCTATCTGGCATCAATGGTATTGATTGAGAGTAGCAAACCTGAAAATTCTGAAGTCTACATAATGCCCTTGTCTCAACCGACTATAGAGCAAGTTATGGCTTCGGCAAAGACGGAGCAAACGATTGTTACGGGCACAACATTAGTAATTCGTGGTAAACGTTTACGCGGTGAGATTACCCGAATCCGTTTGAGTCATCGGGAGACTTTATTAGTACCTCATGATGTTAAAGAAACACAAATTAGCCTGTTAATCCCATCAGATTTATACGCAAGTGTGCAGACTATCCAAGTTGTACATCTAACAATGGGCAATGCAGGACAAACAGATTATCTATTTGAATCAAACGTTGCAGCTTTTGTCATCCATCCAACAATTACGGCATTTGTCGCTCAAGTGGAAAATAGCGGTGAAAATTTACGCACAGC
This sequence comes from Desmonostoc muscorum FACHB-395, assembly GCF_014698035.1. Lineage (GTDB taxonomy): Bacteria > Cyanobacteriota > Cyanobacteriia > Cyanobacteriales > Nostocaceae > Nostoc > Nostoc muscorum_A. The sequence goes on along the minus strand of NZ_JACJSF010000066.1, from coordinate 25,316 downwards.
AGAAATTACCGTTAAATTCCAGCCCAAAGTTGGTAAGGCACAGCGAGTAGTTTTGCTACTCAATGAAGTATCAGTTAATAGTCCGGTAGCTTACTCTTTCTTGGTTGCACCACGCACTGAAGACACCGATGCAATTACTATTCCTGTCAAAAATGTAAAACCAGGGACTTATATTGTTCGGGTGCAAGTAGATGGGGCAGAAAGTCCACTGCACAAGAAGAATCAGTCTGGAGCTTATGATTCGCCACAGGTGACAATCTTATGAATGCTACAACAAATCACAATTGGGATGAGGCAAACTACCGCTATCTATCAGCAGCCCTTGCCGTAGTGCGTGGGATTTTAGAAAATCACACAGCAAAAGAGCAAAATGAATCTGTAGAGAAAAATCAAGAGAATTTACAGCAAGCTTTACAGGAAGCGGCGGCTGCAATGCCTGCGCCATCGGCATTGGAGAGAGTATGCAAAATATTTAGCCTCTCATCCTTTGAACGTGATTTGTTGTTGTTGTGTGCAGGTATGGAGTTGAATGGAGATTTTGCTAAATTGTGTGCCATAACACACGGAGATTTACAACGAGCTTACCCAACTTTAAGTTTAGGTTTGTCCGCTTTACCTAACGTCCACTGGGATGCGATCGCTCCAAATGCTCCCTTACGTCATTGGCGGTTAATTCAAATTGGTGATGGTCATGCCTTGACTCTCAGTCCCGTCAGAATTGACGAACGAATTTTACATTATCTCACGGGCATTCAATATCTTGACGAACGATTAGCTGGCATCATTGAACCATTACCAGAGGTTAGCGATCTAGTCCCCTCGCACCAAGATTTAGCAGAGCGAGTTGCAGCAGTTTGGTCGCAAGCTGACAAAATTAATAGCTTACCAATCGTGCAGCTATCTAGTAGCGAAACTACTAGCAAACGTTCCATTGCCGCGGCCATTTGTCAACTCCAGGGTTTAAGTTTGTGGGTAATGCCTGCACAACTGATTCCCTTAGTACCTAGTGAGTTAGATAATCTCATCCGCCTATGGACTCGTGAGACGATTTTAAGTAAGTGTGCGTTACTCATAGACTGCAACGAACTAGATAATAATGATATGGCGCGATTGAATGCGATCGCTCGTTTCATCGAACGCACCAAGGGCTTTTTAATAGTTACGAGTCGAGAACGGATTGGACTAGGACAACGCCTAGTAGTTAATTTTGACGTACATCAACCAACTAGCAAAGAACAAGGTACAGTTTGGCAAGATGCCCTAGGTTCAATGGCATCACAAATGAACGGGCAAGTTAAAACTCTAGTGGATCAGTTTAACCTAAGTGCCGCAACCATCCGGGCTGCTTGTGCAGAAGCCGCAGGACAGTTAGCACAAAAACCAGACAACGATATCACTAGTATTTTATGGGATGCCTGCCGTGTGCAAGCACGTCCGCGTTTGGATGAACTCGCCCAACGGATTGAGCCATCTGGTGATTGGGAAGATTTGGTATTGCCAGAGGCACAGAAACAAGTTCTGCGAGAAATTGCGGCTCATGTCCGGCAACGCAGTACTGTATATAACAATTGGGGTTTTGGTGGCAAGAGTGCTAGAGGATTGGGAATTAGTGCTTTATTCGCAGGTGCTAGCGGTACTGGTAAAACCTTGGGGGCAGAAGTACTCGCTCAGAAATTGCGCCTCGATCTTTATCGGATCGATCTATCATCGGTAGTTAGCAAATATATTGGCGAAACAGAGAAGAATTTGCGCCGGGTATTTGATGCTGCTGAACAAGGCGGGGTGATTTTGTTATTTGATGAAGCTGATGCTTTATTTGGTAAACGCAGTGAAGTTAAAGATGCGCGCGATCGCTATGCCAATATTGAAGTTAGCTACCTTTTGCAACGGATGGAAAGCTACCCAGGTTTAGCAGTCCTGACTACTAACTTGAAAAGTGCAATTGATACAGCCTTTCTGCGCCGGATTCGCTTCGTGGTGCAATTCCCCTTCCCCGATACAACACAACGAGCCGAGATTTGGCGGCGTGTCTTTCCCGCCGATACCCCAACCGCAGACTTAGATGCTCTGCAACTAGCACGGCTAAATGTCGCTGGGGGTAATATCCGCAACATAGCCTTAAATGCAGCTTTCCTCGCCGCCGATGCCGGGGAAGCAGTGCAGATGAAACACGTATTACGGGCTGCTCAGACGGAATATAGCAAGTTAGAGAAACCTTTAACTGATGCGGAAGTTGGGGGATGGATGTGAAGGGGGCAGGGGGCAGGGGAGCAGGGGGGAATTTTAGAAGTTGCCAAATCATTCCGCAAATATGCAACGCTATATTTGATGATATGATGCGTGATTCTTGGGTTTTGTAACTCACCTAAGTGAAGAGTTTTAGTCAGTGTGATTGGTTCACGTTAGAACAACTTGAAGCGGTGCTTGCCAATCTAAATGCAACTGGGAGTGAGCATTACCGCTATTAAGGGCAATTTCTACCCAGCCGTGACTGCCAACTAAAGCTAGTATCTCTCCCACGTTGACATCACTGTAAGCTTTACAACTTGGTATATTCAGCCCAGCAGCTTGCACATACCAAGTTTTGCCTTGTACGTAACTCGCTGGAATGTTGCTCACTAGGTTGCCAAAGTGATCAATATATTGAATGCAACCCACTACACCATTGCTTATCTGCTTGCACTCGGCTATATCTAGTTTGACTAAACTTGCTGGATCAATTTCTTGTCCTAGCTGTTTGAGGGAAACACCACTAGCAAGACTAGCTGCTACTGGTGCAAAAATATCTCTACCGTGAAAAGTGTTGCTTGGTTGAGGAGTTCGCCAATAGTTAAGATTTGTAAGTTCGACGGCTGCTATCGCCAGAGTTTGATTAAGTACCCCGCTAAAGATACCATTATCTGGGCCGACTAGAAACCCTTGAGCAAATTCTACTGCGATCGCTCGTCGCTTACTTCCCACACCCGGATCTACTACTGCCAGATGCACTGTCCCAACGGGAAAATATGGATAAGCATTCATCAGGCAAAATCTAGCTGCGGCGATGTCTTGCGGTGGAATTTGGTGCGTTAAGTCTATCACCCTCAGCCTGGGATTGCCTTGGGCTATGACTCCCTTCATTACGCCTACATAAATATCGCGATCGCCAAAATCGCTTAGAAAAGTCATGAGTCGTTGTTGATCTATCTGCTTTTCAGACATATTTTTGTTAAAATCTACATTAAGTTATAAAATTCTGTAGCAACAGCTACAAAATATGTGCTATGTTATGAATAGAAGACATAAAGTGAAAAATTAAAGAAGGTAATCACTATGAATCAAAATAGACTACAAAGTGGCAGGAAAGCACAAGAAGCTCACAGAGAGAATATTCAAAAAAGCCTAGAGCATCGCTTGCAAGTAGCCAGAGCAAAGGGCGACGAACAACTGATTCGTCAACTTGAAGCTGAAATGAGATATTCCAGCTAAATCAAGTTTTCATTGTTCTTAGTTTGTTGTGTAACCCGCTGTAGCGGGTTTTTTTTGTTTTTAGAGGGTTTGCTTTCTATGGTAATTGCGCTCTTAAAGCAATACGCCTTGCAAATTCACTCCTAAAATCTCTGGTTTCCTCCCTGCGCTCTCTGTGGCTCTGCGGTTTAAAAGTGATTTATTGAACCACAGAGGCGCAGAGAACACAGAGAGAAGAGGAATTATTGTCCGAAAATTTTACCCACCTTGAAAAGGCTAGTGGGCATTGCCCACCTTAATTAGACAATTATTTAGTTCACTAAGACTTTGGTTTATAAGTCGAAGCAACGTGCAATTCTTTCAACTGTTTAGCATCTACACTTGAAGGTGCATCTGTTAACAAACAACGCGCTTGTTGTGTCTTCGGAAAAGCAATAACATCTCGAATGGATTCTTCCCCAGCTAGCAACATTACCAAACGATCTAAACCGTAGGCGATGCCACCATGCGGCGGTGTACCATATTCAAATGCTTCTAAGAGAAAGCCAAATTTACTTTGTGCTTCTTCTGGAGATAAACCAATCGCTTCAAACACCTGCTGTTGAATTTCTCGCTGATAAATCCGTAGACTTCCGCCGCCAACTTCTACGCCGTTGAGTACTAAGTCGTAAGCTTGGGCGCGTGCGGTTTTTAAGTCGCTCAAATCATCAGGATGGGGTGCTGTAAACGGGTGGTGCAATGCTTCTAAACGTTTTTCGTCAGCATTCCACTCGAACATGGGGAAATCTGTAATCCAGAGTAAGTTGATTTTATCTGGATCGATTAAGTTAAATTCTTTAGCGATCGCTTGCCGTAATCTATCTAAAGTTTTATTAACTGTAGCAGCATCACCAGCCCCAAACAACAGCAAGTGTCCAGCTTTAGCACCTGTGCGGCGTAAAATTTCTTGTTTTTGTTCTTCAGTAAGGTTATCTTTAATCGCGCCAATGGTGTCAATTTCGCCATCATCTCTGACGCGGATATAAGCTAAACCTTTAGCACCGGCTTCGCTGGCTTCTTTGAATAAGTCACCACCTGGTTTAATGCGGACATTAGAAATTACATCGTTACCGTTGGGAATGGGCAAGATTTTGACGATACCACCATTAGTAACAGTGTCCCGAAAGACTTTGAAACCAGAGTCTTTGACAATATCTGAGACATCAACTAATTCCAAACCATAGCGGGTATCTGGTTTATCACTACCGTAACGTTCCATCCCCTCAGCGTAAGTTAGACGGGGGAAAGGGCGCTGTAACTCAATGCCTTTAACTGTTTTGAAAATATGACAAACTAAGTTCTCGTTTAGTTCGATAATTTCTTCTTGGGACATGAAGCTCATTTCCATGTCCAACTGGGTAAATTCCGGTTGTCTGTCGGCACGTAAATCTTCGTCACGAAAGCAACGGGCAATCTGATAATATCTATCCAAGCCAGATACCATCAGCAATTGTTTAAATAGCTGGGGTGATTGCGGCAAAGCATACCACTCACCAGGATTGACGCGACTGGGTAGAACATAATCCCGCGCCCCTTCTGGGGTAGAACGGGTAAGTATTGGGGTTTCGACTTCGATAAAACCTTCCAAATCTTCCAGATAACGACGCATGGCTTTGACAATTTGATGACGCAGTTGCAAATTTTGCGCCATGCGTTCGCGTCGCAAATCCAAATAACGATATTTCAGCCGCAAGTCTTCCCGCACTGTCTCGGTGTCAGCGACAGAAACTTGGAAAGGTAACTGTTTGCGGACAGCATTGAGGAGTTCAATTTTATCAGCGTAGATTTCTACCTCGCCTGTGGGGATGCGGGTATTCAGCGATTCTTCGGGACGTTGTGTTACCCTACCAGTGATTGCGACAACATATTCATTTCGCAGGGCGTTCGCATGTTCGTAGGAATCTGGGGTGCGTTGCGGATCGCTGACGATTTGGACAATTCCAGTGCGATCGCGTAAATCTAAAAATATCACACCACCGTGATCGCGGCGACGGTCTACCCATCCGTAAAAGGTAACTGTTTCTCCAATATGTTCTTTTCGGAGTTCGCCGCAATAATGAGTTCGCATAAGTCTTAGTTATTGTTTCCGGGCTAGATTGGGAAGAAAATGTCAAAGCCTTCCCATTATCTAGCATCAATAGTAATTGTAGTAGTTCTGGTGCAATAAAAAATGGAATAATCTCACACTATATATAAAGGTAAAGGAAGTCATAATACCGGAAGGCTGGGTTTTCCATACACAGGAAAGTGAAAAGCTATGAAACATATAGCAGCAATTACCAGCTTAACGGATGTTCATAACCAATTCGGTTTAGTCCGCATTGAAGACTAGCAGTTTTTCCAGAGTGGTATGAGAGATTGCCTAAAATTACTGAAGCTGAAAAAATCCCTCTGGATGTAATGCGGCGCAGATATCTATATCATCGTGGCGAAGGTGATTTGTTAGAGGGGACAGTGATGTTGTTAGTGGTGTCTCTCTTACTTGCGATCGCAGGATTTTACGATCCTCCCTTTAAAATCGCCGCCGAGTCATCAGTAGATTTAGTGCTGAATGATGCATAATAATTACTGCGTGGGCGGTGTTTACCTCTGCTACAGAGGGTCTATGAAATATTGCCAATTCTCAAGTGTATTAGTCACGCGATTTCTACGACAAGCTGCGCCGATGCCTTTTATAAACTCTGCTACTCTATATAATATTGTCTAAAATTCTGATTCTTTCACCTATGCTCTTCCAGAATTCTGACTCCTGAATTCTATTTGATAAAAAAGAGGTTTCAATCATGGATATGATTAATGTTAATGATGCACAACAGCACCTTGATGCTGTCATTAATGAAAGTGCAAAATCCACACACCAGTAATAATTAGTGGTAATCAAAATCAAGCGGTACTTGTTGCTCTTGAAGACTGGAACGCAATCCAAGAAACGTTGTACATACTACAAGTTCCTGGAATGCGAGAAGATATTCTTGAAGGAATGCGTACTCCTGTTGAAGAATGTGTGACCAAAGAGAAGCTTGATTGGTAGTGTGGGAATTACGTTTTACCAAGCGATCGCAAAAAGATGCAAAAAAGCTTGCTGCATCTGCACTCAAGCATAAAGCAGAGGAACTTCTGGCAATTTTGGAGCAAAATCCCTATGAAAATCCTCCTGCCTACGAAAAGTTAAAAGGAGATTTACAAGGGGCATATTCAAGGGAGAATTAACATCCAGCATCGGCTTGTATATGAAGTGCTAGAAGAAGAGCGAGTTGTGAAAGTCAAATTAAGACCCGGCGAATGGAATTCGCGGCTACACAAACAAAGCCCACCTTCGTGGGCTAATAAGAAAAAATTAAGGTTTTTTATTTAACCCGCGTAGGCGGGTTTTGTCTGTGTAGACGCGGTTTCTAACCGCCCTTTTATCTGCTTAGAGAGTAAGGTAAAATTATAAGTAAGAATATTAAGAATTTTAAAGAAACTAATCAATGTCCAGCAATACTCTTGACAAAAGTAACTCTCATGTCGTTGTTATCGGTGCCGGAATAGGTGGACTGACTGCTGGAGCATTATTAGCTCATAGAGGTTACAGCGTCTTAATTTTGGATCAGGCCCTTGTACCGGGAGGCTGTGCTTCGACGTTTAAACGGCAGGGATTTACCTTTGATGTGGGCGCAACTCAGGTTGCGGGGTTGGAACCAGGGGGGATTCACCACCGCATTTTCTCAGAATTAGAAATAGATTTACCACAAGCAACGCCTTGCGATCCTTCTTGTGCGGTGTATTTACCTGGGGAAAGCACACCGATTAATGTTTGGCGCGACCAAGAGAAATGGCAAGAGGAACGACAAAGGCAGTTTCCTGGTAGCGAACCGTTTTGGCAATTGATGGCAACTTTGTTTGATGCCAGTTGGGAATTTCAAGGACGCGATCCAGTGCTACCACCACGTAATTTATGGGATTTGTGGCAACTAGCGCAAGCGGTGCGTCCCAGTACATTAATTACCGTACCTTTTACTTTGTTTACGGTAGGAGATGCTTTACGGTTATGTGGATTGGGAAATGACCAGCGATTAAGGACTTTTTTAGATTTGCAACTGAAGCTATACTCCCAGGTGGATGCAGACGAGACAGCGTTGCTTTATGCTGCCACAGCGTTGAGTGTATCACAACTGCCCCAAGGATTGTTTCACCTCCAGGGAAGTATGCAAGTATTAAGCGATCGCTTGGTACAATCCTTAGAAAGAGATGGCGGCAAATTGTTGATGCGCCACACTGTAGAAGAAATTAAAGTAGAAAACGGCAAAGCTACTGCTGTTGTCATTAGAAATCAGAAAACTGGCGAAGTCTGGACAGAAGCCGCAGACCATATAGTTAGCAACGTCACCGTGCAAAACTTAGTGCAGTTATTGGGAGAACAAGCACCATCTGGATATAAAAATCGGGTGGAAAAACTACCCCAAGCATCGGGCGCGTTTGTGGTGTATTTGGGTGTAGATGCTAGCGCGATTCCACCTGGGTGTCCTCCGCACTTACAATTTTTGTACGATGTCAATGGCCCCATTGGCGAAAATAATTCCCTGTTTGTTTCCGTCAGTCATCCTGGAGATGGCCGCGCACCGGAGGGGAAAGCGACAATTATTGCTTCTTCATTTGTCGATCCTGCACAGTGGTGGCAGACTGACGATTATGAAGAATTAAAAGAAAAGTTTACCCAAGAAGCGATCGCTCGTCTTGCCCAATACTTCTATCTCAAACCAGAAACGATTATTCATCAAGAAGCGGCAACACCGCGCACCTTTGCCCATTTCACAGCCCGCGATCGCGGTATAGTTGGTGGTATTGGTCAAAGGATTCCCACCTTTGGACCCTTTGGTTTCGCCAATCGGACACCAATCCAGCATTTGTGGTTAGTTGGTGATTCCACCCATCCCGGCGAAGGTACGGCTGGGGTGAGTTATTCGGCGCTGACGGTAGTTAGGCAAATTGAGACGCAAATGTAAAGGTGCATATCTGTGCTACTTTACATAACACCGTGAAATGCTATAAATCATACTTATAACCGATGGCAAACAGGACGCAAAACTGATGAAATAAGGTTAGTGTTGCGAATCTGGAGTAATGACAGACAGAGTTTTAATTCTTGGTGGACGAGGGCGGATTGGTAGCAGTGTTGCTCAGGATCTCGCTAACCATACGCAGGCTCAAATTACAATTACCGGACGTTCTGCGGAGTTTGGGAAGGCTGTCAGCTTGTCTTCGGGAGGACAAGTACAGTTTTTGGTATTGGACTTGGCAGAAGTTGACAAATTGCGAGATGCGATCGCAAACTCTAACTTAGTCATTCATTGTGCTGGCCCATTTCACTATCGAGATACTAATGTTCTCGAAACCTGTATTGCTAAAGGCGTTAATTATGTAGATGTCAGTGACCATCGTTCCTATACCAGCAAAGCTCTCCATTTTAGTGAAAAAGCTGCTGCTGCTGGTGTGACGGCAATTATTAATACTGGCATTTTTCCTGGTATTTCTAACAGCATGGTGCGTCAAGGTGTTGAAGAATTTGATAAACCAGAGAAGATCCATTTAAGTTATTTAGTTTCTGGTTCTGGTGGTGCTGGCATTACAGTGATGCGGACAACTTTTCTTGGGTTGCAGTATCCTTTTGAGGCTTGGATAGATGGGAAGTGGGAAATAATCAAGCCTTATAGTGAAAGAGAAATAGTTGAGTTTCCACCTCCATATCAACGCACCGGAGTCTACTGGTTTGATATGCCAGAAACCTTTACATTGCCCAAAGCTTTCCCATCAGTAAAAACTGTAATTACTAAGTTTGGCTCTGTTCCCGATTTTTACAATCACCTAACTTGGATTGCGGCACATATTTTTCCCAAATGGTTAATGCAGCGTCGTTACATGATTGAATTTCTATCTCATGTCAGCCATTCGATGACAGATTTCACTAATAATTTTAGTGGAATTGGGGTAGCAGTTCGTTCAGAAGTTACAGGGCAAAAAGATGGTAAAACTGCCGTTTATTGTTCAACGGTAGTGCATGAAAATACAGCCGTGGCTTCTGGTTGTGGCACAGGTAGTATTGCCCAATTGTTACTAGAAGGAAAACTCCATAAACCAGGTGTTTTTGCTGTGGAAGAAGCACTCCCAACAGATTTATTTGAAAAAGTAATGCAAAGCCGAGGAATTAAAATTAATCACAGTTGGTTATAATCCAATACGCTTGGATTAAGCAAAGTGCAACCCAACAAAAGCCCGGAAATGTTGGGTTTAGTTCCTCAGCTCCTAAAAGCTTCAGATAGGTTTAACTGAACTACAGGTAAAAATTAATATACCCTGCGGTAGAAGGAAGAACTGTACCTAAACACTTAGGATGCCTGTGAGTCTTAAATATTGAATGTATTTATACATGACTAAGGCTCATCAGAAAAACTAGGAGTATTATTCCATGCAAAAAATTCGATTAACTTTAAAAAAAGCGTTACGCTCAAGCTTTTTGGTTGTTTGCTTGATGGTTTCTATCAGCTTATCAGGTTCATTTCTATTCGTTCAGCAAGCTAGTTATGCAACTACTCTTGAAGAATTGAAGCTAATACCTCCACAGTTTAAACCGAATTCTGAAGAAAAAATTAATCGTGCTAACGAATACGACCCAGGTGTTGGTATTCAAGAAGAAGAAAGACAAAAAGCTTATGAGCAAGCGATCAAAGATTCAAAAAATCTTAATACTATAGAAAAAACTTACGAAAGAAATTTGAAGGCTGAACAAGAACAAAATCCCCCAGAAACTTTTGGTGAAAAAGCGAAAGAGGTTATTGACAAGGTGACAGGTAAATAGAGAATATAGACCTAAGAATACCCTCACTTAGTAGATTTTGTGAGTAATATTAAAAGCCTCTATACGGTTTGGAATCATAGGTTTATCAAATTAAATTGTAGGATGTGTTATCACTGTATCGTAACGCACCCTACAATTTTTTTATTCAAATTCATCAATTGTGTCGGGAGGAGTGGTCTTTCTGCGATTAGCAAAATTGCGCTCATACCACTTCATTAATGGAGTTGCACTAATGCCATGAATAATCACAGAAGCGACAATAGTGGTGTAAGTTATCCAAGCAATTTGTTCGGCAGGTTCACCTTTTAAGCCATTACCAAAAGCATAGGCGAGATAATATAAAGAACCGACACCGCGAATGCCAAACCATCCAAATAACCAACGAGTTTCTGCATGAAAGGTTCGGCGACGTGAGTCTAAAGGTCTTTTACCTATAGTGCTAATCCAAACTCCTAAAGGTCTGATTATCAAGAATAACAAAATTATTACTAGCAAAGATTGCATAGCATAATTGAGTATTGGCTTTAGCAACAATATTGAACCCAATAGTAAAATTGTTCCAACTTCCAGCAGCTTTTCAACTTGCTCAATAAATTCCAATTGGGCTAGTGGTTTTTCAGGATTTTTGTAACTGCGTTGGACAACTAATCCAGCCACAAATACTGCCAAAAATCCATAGCCATTCACCATTTCTGTTAAAGAATAAGTTATAAGAATTGTGCTGATAGCAATAAAATCTTCCATTAACTTATCGGCAGGACGGCGTTTTTGAATTTTATTTTCAATCCAAACTATAGATTTGGCAACAACAATCCCCATAATAATGCCAACTGCGATCGCCCAAATTAAATCAACTGCAATCCACTGTTTAAACCAGTTACCCCAGTTGTCATCTTTTAACGCATGAAGACCAAAATAAACGAAGGGGAAGGCTAAAGCATCGTTTAACCCACCTTCAGAAGTTAAACCAAATCTCAACTCATCTTGGTCATTTATATCAGTCAATTGTACTTCTGATGCTAATACCGGATCGGTCGGTGCAAGAATTGCTCCTAATAAAATTGCTTCTCCCCAACTCATCCCTAAAAATAATTTACCCACAACAGCCAGAGCAAAAATTGAAATGGGCATCAAAAATACAATCAATCGCACTGTAATATCCCAAACCCCCAACCTTAGAGGACGGACAATTCTTAAACCGCAACTAAACACAGAAATAATTACTACAAGTTCTGTTATTTTTTCCAGTAGTTCGGCATTAAAAACTTCATCTCGACGTAATTGAATCAGTCCAAAGGCATAAGGGCCTAGAAAAATACCAACTATGAGGTAGATAATGGCAAAAGAAAGAGGTAGGCGAGCAATCCAACCTGACCCTAATGTTACCATCAGCAGAAGTAGACCAATTACAAATAGGTCAATAATATAGATATCTACCATATAGCGATTTGTATAAAATTAGGCGTTACTTTGTAAGCTTAATTGCAATAGTTTTTTATTAGCATTACCTATGGGCAGATTTTCTGGAATGAAGGATTAGAGATTTAGATGCGCCACCAAATTAGAAAAAAAGGGAATAGATAAAGCAATTTTCCTTTGGGACTTCCAAGAAATAAATTATCTATTTTGTGGGGTGGGCATCTTGCCCGCCTTAAATCTGGGACGGGTGGGGACACCCATCCCACAAGAAAATTTGGGATGTTTTTTTATTTGGAAATCCCTTTGCATTAAGTACAAAGCTACAATTTTTGAGGTATGAGGCAGGAGATAGAAACATCTTTATATTTGATGCGTGAGTCTTGTATTTTCTATCTCACTTACTTGCAAACGCCTGTAAGTAAGTTGGCACAATAAAATCAAACTATGTAAAAAAAATCAACTAGGCTAAAATCCTTATGCCTGTTGCCTTATCCCAACGACAATTATTTACACCCACTTGCTTAAATTTAGCATTAGCTTCGGCCAACCTAGACATCGCACTTCGATTCTTCGCATCTGCCCTTAAAACAATGGGATGTAGCACGCAAATATGATAACAGCACACAGGTGTACTACTTTTTCACTCAGATATGGTTTTTTAGTACAAATGTACTATAATAGATATAGCGTCCACAAAGCCTAATTAAATGCCTAACGGCTGTGTGAAAACCTTCTGGAAGATGGATTCAAGGGTTAGTTCGATGATGAAGCATTACATTCTCAACCTCAATCCGACTGCCAAACATGAATGGGATCGGTGTATTTTACGCGATCCGCTAACTGCCAAACGCCCAGACATTGCTAAACTAATTGCTGAAGCGGTTGGTGCTGATACAGGCAGTTATTTGGTAAGCGTGAATATCGAAGTTCAAGTTTTGCAGCAAGCCGCAGTCCCTCAAGCAGAACAACTCTCGCTTTCGTTTCCAGAGGTGAGTGTGCAGTCACAACCACAACTGCGGGAAGCGGCTTAATGCGATCGCTTGAAACATCTGCATAATCAATTTAGTGTAGCTAAGTTGAGAGCAAGATTAGCGTAGCTTGCCGCCGTAGGCATCGCTCAACAACTCATATCATTCAACTAGACAACGCAAGACAAGGGGTTTCCAAAAAACAAATTATCCAAAATGATTTATAGGGGATCTTGTCCAAGATCCCCTAATTCCAGCGTGTACTAGAATGTGTGGGACAAAAGTTGAGCAATTTGCTGATTAATAGTTGCAACATCAAAACGCCGACTAGCAGTAGTCCTGGCATTATTAGCTATAGTTGCAGTTATTTCCGTCTCCTGAAGACAGGTGATTATTACCTGTGCAAGTTCCTGGGGTTCTCCTGGTGTCACTAGAAAACCATTAAGTCCATGTTCTACTAATTCCATTACACCCCCAGCTTTTGCTGCAACTACAGGTTTTCCACATAGCATCGCCTCAACAATCACTCTACCAAAGGGTTCTGGGGAAGTAGAGGTATGTGCCACCAAGTCACAAGCTGCCATTAACTGGGGAATATCTGAACGAAATCCTAAAAATTTGACGCGGTTTTCTAGTCCCAGATCGGCAACTTGTTGGTGTAATTGTTTGACATAATCTTGTTCGCCAAACAGTGCATCTCCCACTAAAATTACTGTCACCTCTGGCGGACATTTGGCAAGAGCATCAATTAAAATATGCTGTCCTTTCCAAGGTGCAAGACGGCTAAAGTGTCCAACTACAAATTTTCCTTGCAATCCTAACTCTCGCTGTAATTGATTAATATCAGATTCATCAGTCTGATAAATTTTTGGCTCAAAGCCGTTATAGACAACTTCGACTATATCTGAGCGTCCTCCCGCTTGGATAAAGGCTGTTTTACTAGCTTGGGAGTTAGCAATTACTAATGAGGCACAACGATTAGCTAAGTTAATCGCAATGCGAAGATTAGTTTGGCTAAAATGTTCTGTGGAAAGAATATCATGTAAATGATAAACCAGAGGACGACGACTAAAAAAACTTGCTAATGCTCCGACAACTAATGCTTTCTGAGTGTTGGCATAAATTAAATCGTATTCACGCGCTTTTTTTATTACTTTAGTAATCAAAGGTGCAAGTTGTTTTAAACTCTTTAATCCTTGTGCCAAACTGCTTTCTTTGCGAACTTGGATTGTTTGAGTTGCGAGAACTTCTACTGGGATATGATTTTGCTGTAGTAAATCTTTAAATTGTCCATCTGCAAATAAACCTACTAAAGCGCGATGAGAGTATGGTTTAGCAATATCTATTAAACATAATTCTGCACCGCCGGGTTTACCACTTTGGTCTAAGAAAAAAATTCTCATAAAACTTCCTTATAATACAATACGATTCAGACGCGATAAATCGCGTCTCTACAAAGCAATTTTCGCGTCTCTAGTTTAATTTAATAGAACATTTCGCACTTGTTGAGCAATTTGATTCCAGTCGTAGTGTGTAGTCGCGTAATGACGACAGGCTTCTCGTGAAGGTATGGGGATGTTTCCCAAAAGCACTTGTTCTAATTTTTCAGCAATAGCTGAGGCTTCTATTGAAGTAGTAATTAAATCGGGTGAGAACTCTGATAAAATTTCTGGCATTCCGCCAACTGGGGTACATAAAACAGGAGTACCACAGGCTAGAGATTCGACTATTACTAATCCAAAGCCTTCAAAAGATTGACTAGGCATTATAGTTAATTCCGCAGCTTGATAAGCTATAGGTAATTGCTCATCAGGGAGAAAACCTAAAAATTTAATGTTGTCGTCTAATCCTAATTCTGTAGCCTGTTGTTGTAGTGCAGCTTGGATGTGACCACGACCTGCGATCGCTAGCCAAACATCTGGTATTCTGGGCTTAATTATAGCCAAAGCTTGTAATAATTTATCAACTCCCGTTCGATGCACTAAACGGCGCGATGTAAATATAATCCGGCGATTATTTGGCCAGCCTAGCTGTTTACAAGCCTCCTGGCGTGATAAATTTGGCTGAAACCAGTTGATATCAACTCCACCGGGAATAATATTAATTTTGCTCCACGGTACTTGATATTGATCATGTAGAATTTTACCAAATGCTTTGCTTAATACAATGAAGCGATCGCAGCGATTATATGTGTTTTTTTCTATTAGGTGATGCTTAATCAAAAGACTAAGATTCTTATTAACTACCTCTTGTTGACTTTCAGAAGCCCAAGGGCCATGAAAATTAAAAGTAACTGGTACTCCCTTTGGTAAAATATCTAAAAGTGGAAAGCTATATAATGCAAAGTGTAGATTAATGGCATCTGGTTTATTTGTTCTTGTTTTCTGAAAGTTTGTGCGAATAGACCATAATCTTTGCCAAATAGCGCTATCGGGAGAAGCCAAGTTAGTTAGCTTAATCGGTAAATTTAGTTCAGTCTCTGGTAGACCAACTCCGCATAATTCAACCTGGTCTTTATTGGCTGCTAATTTATGAGTTAGTTCATATATATATCTTTCTAATCCTCCAGGATTTTTGGGAAACCAGCCTAATCCCAATGTGAGAATAGATGCAGATGATGAAGCTAAGTCTTCTGGTTTATTTTTCACTAATATGTCTCCTATAAATATATGAAAACAGTAGGATGTACAACTGTAAGTCCCTACAGTATGTTCCAAAGATTAATTAATAGAATTTCCAAATCCACATTCCCAATAAGATTTTTATATAGAACACCAATTTATAAACTATTTATATGTCAACGTCAACAAGGGATAAAACCTTGTGTTTTTATAAACTACATAATACCGATTAGGATATATATGATACTTGTCAATTGACAAGGGTAAATGCTAGATATAGAGAGCCAAAAATCACTATAAATTAATAATTGTAAAAATATCATGTATTAATATTTACCATTTTTGATTATCAAACAGTAGCTATTAATACCTTCAAGAAGGTTTTATAGATATTGGCTGAGAAATTAAATAATAAAATGGTTTTTATAAAGATAGTGTAAAATTATCGCTCACTTATAATAATTATATTTTTTACTGATTTCCCAAAAAATGATTGTATATGAATAATTAAAAGCTAAAAAACTATATGATAAATAAATTAATGACGAAGTTAGGAAAACTCCGTCATAAGCTTAATCAGCACATCAAAAAATTATCTAAACTTAGATATTTACAAAAAAGTAAAACCTTCAGCTTTTTACTCAGTTTGACTGTTGGAGTCATTGTTACTACCCTTGGAATTACAACAGACTGGGCAACAACAGAAACACCCACGCTTACATACAAAACATCGTGGACAAGTAATTCTATTGATAATACAAATCTGCTGGTACAAAACAATACTGAAACACCCACGCTTACTTACAAAACATCGTGGATAGGTAACACTATTGGTAGTGGAAATCTACGGGTACAAAATAATATTGAGGCAATGTATGTTTCTCCTGATGGCACAGTTTATACCAACAGCCATTGGGATGAGGCGGGAATGGAGGCAGCCATATATAAAGATGGTAAGGTTATTAGTGCTATTGGCGATACTCACGGCTGGAGTCGTGGAGGTGGCATCGCTGTAACAGCAAGTAGTAAATATATTTACCTTGCCATGACTCAGGGATCGAAGGGTAAAACTGATGAAGATTACCCAGCTGAAGGTACAAGTTGGCATTGCGTTAGACGCTATGATTTGTCGGGAAAACCTGCACCGTTTCCTGAAGGGCGTGGCTGGGATAAAAGTATGTTAATTACCAGTACTAAAAGTGAAGTGACTGGATTAGCAACAGTAGGAAGCGAGTTGTATGTGAGTGATTTTGCTGCTAACCGCATTCGTGTCTATGATACTGATACGATGAAGCAAGTACGCAGTTTTACCTTTGCTAATCCAGGAGCAATAACTGTTGATCCACAAAAAAATCTGTGGATTATCCAAAGCAAAAATGGTAGTAAACCTGCCAAAATTTTACATTATTCCCAAAGTGGGAAGCAATTGCCCGAACATATTGCAGATATCGTTGAACCAACTGCGATCGCAATTGATCGTCAAGGTAAGCTGTTAGTGGCAGAAAATGGCCCGCGTCAGCAAATATTGATTTATGACATCAAAGATCAGCCAGTACAGACGGGTAGTTTTGGTTCTAAGGGTGGTATCTACACAGGAGTTACTGGTGAAATTGGAGATTTGAAGCTTTACGGACTTACCGGAGTTGGTGCAGATGCTTCAGGTAATATCTATATAAATAGTAATGGTTTCAACAAATCGGGAACAGATTTACGGAAATTTTCGCCATCGGGAAAACTAATATGGCGATCGCTAGGATTGATATTCGTCGATAATGCAGATGCCGATCCTAAAACTGATGGTGTAGATTTATTCACCAAACAAGAACACTATCTCATGGATTACAGTAAGCCTGCTGGTAAGCAATGGACTTACAAAGCTTACACCTTAAATCCTTTCAAATATCCTCAAGATCCACGTCTACATACATCACCCGATGGAACCTTTGTGCGCCGCATCCAAGGAAAGCCGTTCTTGTTCCTCACAGATATGTACAACAGCTTCCTGCAAATATATCGTTTTAATCCAGACAAAGACGGAAAAATTGCTATTCCAGCCGGAATGTTTGTCGGTAGCAATGGCGCAGACAAACCATTTTTAGCAGGAAATTGGCCGCCAAATCAACCACAAAAAGGCGAATGGATCTGGCGCGATCGCAACGGTAATGGCAAATTTGAAAATAATGAATATGATACCAGCAAAGATTATCCTTATATCGGCGGATGGTGGGTAGACAGCAAAGGAGATGTTTGGAAAGCTTTGCGAACAGAAGATGGCATTCGCCACTATCCTTTACAGGGAATAGATGCTAAAGGCAACCCCATCTACAACTATGGTTCGATGGAAAAGCAAACTACTCCCAGAATATTTAATGACTTGCGGCGGCTCGAATATTTCCCTGAAACAGATAGTATGTATTTGTCAGGTTTCACAGTAGATCACCCCGCCTTCGGTGACGATACTGGAGTTGCTGGCTCTGAAATTGCCCGTTTTGACAATTGGAGTAAAGGAAATCGTACTCCCAAGTGGCGAATTGTGATTCCCTACGACACCACTGGCAAACGCGAAGTATCTACAGCAGCCATGAGTGTGGCGGGCGATCGGGTATTTGCCGTGACAGTCAAAACCGCAGAGGTATATGTCTATAATGCCAAGACGGGAGCGCAAGTACAACAGTTAAAACCAGGCCCAGAAGTTGGCAGCGAAAGTGGCTGGATTGATATACCTTATGGTATCCGCGCTTTTCATCGTTCAAATGGCGAGTATCTGGTATTTGTAGAAGAAAACTGGAAAGGAAAAGTGATTATGTATCGGCTAGCAGGTTGAGTATTTACTAGCTGATTTGCAATCTTGGTTAAAAGAGCAAAGAAATTAAACTATCTCTTGCAGCTTTTGACTGAGATACATCGCAATTCCTTTCTCGTAGTAAGCGGCTTCATTAATAAAAATAGGATAAACAGTAGACTCTCCCTCATAGAAAATATCTTTTCCTGCAAAAGTTAGAAACATTGGATCACCTGGATTCAGAGGTTCATAGTCTCTAAACTGAAGCTGGGGATGAATCATGGCTTGAATCTCCCCACTTTGCAGCCCGCCGTAAGCATCGCTTCTCGGATAATCGATAGTCTCAATATATTGATAGAGTGTAAGCTGGCTGCTTGTCTGCGGAATATTACCTTGATTGCACTCTTCAAAATAGTCTAAAATTGCATAAATAAGCTGCTCT
The DNA here is from genome assembly GCF_014698035.1 of Desmonostoc muscorum FACHB-395. GTDB lineage: Bacteria > Cyanobacteriota > Cyanobacteriia > Cyanobacteriales > Nostocaceae > Nostoc > Nostoc muscorum_A. Next base: position 6,763 of record NZ_JACJSF010000066.1, on the reverse strand, counting down.
GTTTGCTGAAATAATTCGGCATTTAAAATATTCTGAGCTACAGCACCAACTTCGATAACAAAACCCAATTCGCACAAAGAACGAAGAAAACCACCTTCTTTAGATTGCTGATTCACAAAAATCTTTACCATCGGATTGATAGAACTTAAATAAGCAGCTAACCGAAGTAAAAAAGGATTCAGATCGCAAAAAATCAGACTTAACCCCATGTTGGCAGTTGTGCTGTGCAAATCAACAATTACATCTACAAATGGCTGATTTTGCGGTTGCAGTACTTGTTGGATTGCTTTCGCGCGCGTATCTTCATAACTTGAAAGTTGAGGATTTTGTAAACCTTGATTGGTGAAGCAACGGTTTAAATCCCTGTCAATGTATCTTTTACCTTCTTCAATAGCTTTAAGATTGCCAAGTAATGGCAGAGTTTCAAAAGTTGTCCTGTTGATTAAATTTGGATACTGCTGAAACTTTTTGACTAGATATACTCCTGTTAACTCATTACCGTGATTTCCTCCAACGATCGCAACTCGTTTAATCTCACTCATAACAACCTCACTGTCTCCCCGACGGTTATTGAGAATAGTGCAAGATACAAGATAGAAGTATAACTGCTGCTGACTAAATCTTGTAAAAGACTGACGCGAACGCTCCATGTTCGAGCCAAAATGTGATAACTGTTAAGCTGTTAGCTTTAGCACAAAAGGGGTGAAAATTTATGGAGTATAATTTTCAAGCGATCGCTGAACTTTACAAAAACGCCCTCCTCAATGACGTACTCCCATTTTGGGAAAAATATTCTCTTGATTGGCAACAAGGCGGCTATTTCACTTGCCTAGATCGCTACGGCAAAATTTATGATACAGACAAATTCATCTGGCTGCAAAACCGCCAAGTGTGGACTTTTTCGATGCTTTACAACCAGCTAGAAAAACGCGAAAACTGGCTAAAAATTGCCAGCAATGGCGCTAATTTTCTCGCTCAACATGGTAGAGATAGTGATGGTAACTGGTACTTTGCTCTCACCCGTGAAGGAAAACCACTGGTTGAGCCTTACAACATCTTTTCTGATTGCTTTGCAGCGATGGCATTTAGTAAATATGCACTCGCTGGGGGCGAAGAATGGGCAAAAGATGTGGCAATGCAGGCTTATAACAACGTTTTACGCCGTAAAGATAACCCGAAAGGCAAATATAATAAAACCTATCCCGGCACACGCCTGATGAAATCATTGGCTGTACCAATGATTTTAGCCAACCTGACTCTAGAAATGGAATGGCTGCTACCAAAAGAAACCCTAGAAAATGTCCTAGCTGAGACTGTCCGTGAAGTGATGACCGATTTTCTCGACCCAGAACGGGGACTAATGTACGAAAATGTTGCCCCTGACGGTTCCCACATAGATTGTTTTGAGGGACGGCTAATTAACCCTGGTCACGGTATCGAAGCTATGTGGTTTATCATGGATATCGCCCACCGGAAAAACGACACCAAAACTATTAACCAAGCTGTTGATGTGGTGCTAAATATCTTAAATTTTGCTTGGGATAGCGAGTACGGCGGATTGTATTACTTTATGGATGCAGACGGTCATCCTCCACAACAATTGGAATGGGATCAAAAATTGTGGTGGGTTCACCTAGAGTCTTTGGTCGCATTAGCAATGGGCTATCGCCTGACAGGGCGTGAGGTATGTTGGGAATGGTATCAAAAGATGCACGATTATACCTGGTCACACTTTGCCGATTCAGAGTACGGTGAGTGGTTTGGCTATCTCAATCGACGTGGGGAAGTATTGTTAAACCTCAAAGGTGGCAAATGGAAAGGATGTTTTCACGTACCGCGTGCATTATATCTTTGCTGGCAGCAGTTTGAGGCATTAAAGTAAGTTTAGCTATCTCAGCAAGCAGATTTTTCTAGCTAACCACTTAGCTAGGATTTTTTGGAATTGAAAGTTTATTTGAAGTAAATGCACTTTATAAGAATCTATATAAGGAGATAACTATATAGGACTTAGGCACGGGTAAGGAAAACGAACCACAGAGGGCGCAGAGGTCACGGAGGAATGAGAGTTTTAGAGGGTTTTGGCGTAAGTCCTACTATAATGTGCTGAAAATCAAGAGTTAAAGCCACTTGCCATCTGAATTAAAGCTTTAATTTTGTTTTAATTACTGCCTCATCTCTAAAGCCTACTAACACTGCTGTTCCATCTTTAACGAAAATTGGGCGTTTTAGCAGCATTGCATCGTTAGTAAATGCGTCAATCCACTGTCGCTCAGTCCAAGTCTTCTTTTCATCCCCTAAAGCTCGATAAGACTGGCCGGAGGTATTTCGCATGGGAGCAGAACCCAAAGACTTCATCCAGTTTTCGATCATCTCACTGTTGGGTGGAGTTTCTTTAGTATTGATGAATTCATATTCAATGCTATTGCTTTGGAGGCATATCAGAGCTTTTTTACAAGTGCCGCAGTTGGGAATTCCGTAAACTTGAATGGACATAAAGTAGTTAAGCAATAATTACCATTTTTATACATAATATAGCGGTTCTTGCTTGGGTGCAGTACAATTTTTACCTCTCTCCAAACCTCTCACCTAAAAGGAGAGAGGCTTTAAATCTTACTCCCCTTACCTTCAAGGGAAGGGGCTGGGGGTTAGGTCTGTATTCCATGCAATTGGGAACCGCTATATCTCTGTATTCGTTAAGCACGTAAAATTTAGGTCGGTTATTACCCACATTAGTCTGATTGTTATTAGTCAGAATGAAGTGGTGCAATAGATTGCACTCTTACCAAAGCTAAATATAGAGGTAAACTATGTTTCCTTTTTGGGGTAATCCTTGCTATGGAAGCGAACCTATTTCGCACAAAGCTAGCTTAGAGCGGAAATTAAAATTCTTGATTTGGATACGAGATGATTTAGAGTCTAAACTGGCTGGCATTAATGCTTCTATTGATACTATTCGGCAGCAAATAGAACGCTCAGACTCAGCTACTTAGAATTTAATTTTTGCAGAGATTTGTATTTCAAACGACATGCTTTAATTTTATGCTTCGATAGTTGATCGGGAGCGATGTCTACGACGGGCTACGCCTACGCCTTGCAGAAAACTTAAAAACAAGATGTAGACGTGTAGAGTTTGTCATTAGACATCGCTCAAGCTGCCTTTACCGTTAGTTAAAGTTTGGGTGGGTTGAGTGACGGGAACCGTTACAACTATAGGAACTTGTGAAATAGATTTTTTACTCTTACTCCGCTTTCGGTTAGAGCCACCTGCTTTTGAATACTCCATGCTGTTTTTGCCGTAGACAGTTGCAACTGCACTAAGCATCCTCTCAGATAGTTCCGAGAGTCCTCTATCCATCTGATTCATCGTCTTACGAGATTCCTCAAGATTAGACAGAAGGGTATTATGGGCTTCTAGCGTGGCGCGGGTATTATCAATGAAGCGGGTATAAGCTTCAATTGTTAATCCGTGCCCTAAATCCAAGTTCTCGTTAATGGATTTAAGCAGTGCAAGACGGCGTTGAGCTTTGTCTACAGCAGCAGAACCGCGAGTTTTTAAAGACATGGTAGATACTTCTTGAATAGTTCTATCTCAACATAGCGGAATGCCTTTCTACGTGAGATGAGTAATTTTGTGGATTTAATTAAGAGTTAATATTGAGAGTTTACCTGTATTTTTACTAATCCATCCATCTGTATTTGCTTATTGTTTTGGGATGAACTCAATCATTTATGTAACAGCGTTCGCCGAAATAGCAAATGTAGTCGCTGAAATAGCAAATGTAGTCGCCGAAATAGCAAATGTAGTCGCTGAAATAGCAAATGTAGTCGCTGAAATAGCAAATGTAGTCGCTGAAATAGCAAATGCTGTCGCCGAAATAGCAAATGCGATCGCTGAAATAGTAAATGTAGTCGCTGAAATAGCAAATGCGATCGCTGAAATAGCAAATGTTGTCGCCTGTTATAGAAGAGTGAGTGCGTTAGCGTTCCGCAGGAAAGGTATCGCTTTACAAAAAACCTCAAAAATAAAGCGATCGCTAGAATGCCTTATCTCTTCACGGCAATGGATCTATAATTACAAATCCTGAAACGTAGATAATTATTTCTCCCCTTTCCCTGACTCTTTTGATCATAATGAGGCTTGTACAAGTGTGATAATTGGTGAAAAAATTGATCGCGAGAGCCTAATCAGGTATTCTCGTTTGCAAGGGACGCACGAGGAAATCAGTGAAAGTTTTAGTTGTAGGTAATGGAGGGCGCGAACACGCTCTGGCATGGAAACTGTTGCAATCTAAGCAAATTGAGCAAGTTGTCTGTGTACCAGGGAATGGGGGAACAGCAAGTATGGAACGTTGCCAGAACTTGCCCCTAGCAGTAGATGATTTTGAAGGCATTAGCCGATATGCCCTAGAACATGGCATAACTCTAGTAGTCGTTGGGCCAGAGGTACCTCTATCTAAGGGAATCACAGATTACCTTCAAGATAAAGGATTGATGGTATTTGGCCCAGTCAGAGCGGGAGCGCAAATTGAAGCGAGTAAAGCTTGGGCAAAAGCCCTGATGCAAGAAGCAGGGATTCCGACGGCGCGGGCGGCGGTATTTACGGAGGTAGGAGCAGCAAAATCTTACGTCAAATCTCAGGGAGCGCCTATTGTCGTTAAAGCTGATGGCTTGGCAGCTGGTAAGGGTGTGATAGTAGCTGAAACAGTTGCACAGGCAGAAAGTGCTGTTGATGCAATTTTTCAGGGACAATTTGGTAGTGCTGGTGAATTTGTCGTCATTGAAGAATGTTTAATTGGGCAAGAGGTATCAGTTTTAGCATTAACCGATGGATTAACGATTCGTCCATTGCTGCCCGCTCAAGACCATAAGCGAATTGGTGAGGGCGATACAGGCGAGAATACTGGTGGTATGGGAGCATATAGCCCAGCACCCATTGCCACACCAGAGTTGATGGCACGGATTCAAACAGAAGTCTTAGAAAGAGCGATCGCAACCTTACGAGCTAAAGGCATTGATTACCGGGGTGTGCTGTATGCTGGCTTAATGATTGCACCCGATGGCGACTTGAAGGTTTTGGAATTTAACTGTCGCTTTGGCGATCCAGAAACCCAGGTGATTTTGCCATTATTAGAAACACCCCTAGAAGAGTTACTTCTAGCCTGTGTACAACAGCGATTAAGTGAATTACCGCCCATTGCTTGGAAAAAAGGAACATCTGCCACTGTCGTTGCCGCTTCAGGTGGTTATCCCGGAGAATATGAGAAAGGTAAGGTTATTACTGGTATTGGCGACGCAGAGGTAACAGGAGCAACTGTATTTCATGCAGGTACAAAATTAAACCAGCAACAAGAAGTTGTGACAGATGGGGGTCGAGTATTAAATGTGACTGGAATCGGAGAAAATTTTGAGCAAGCGATCGCCCAAGCATACTCTGGGATCAAATATATTCAGTTTGAGGGCATATATTACCGGAGAGATATCGGTCATAAAGTGGTGAGTGCGAAGTAGGAAAACGAACGCTATAAGCGATCGCATTGAACATATATTAGGACTTACACAAAGCTAGACGCTGTAGGGGCAATTCATAAATTACCCCTATTGCTATTTATTATTTGCGTAAGTCCTGGAAAGATAGTATTTTGAACTGCCTGTGCCACACCTTGATAGATAGTCTAATGAGGCTATTGCCGCTCGGTTGAAGACGTGACATCGACGAATGAAGAAACTGAAACTTTGAGTTTTCTATGGAATGCTGGGACAATCGCCCTACTTTACGGATTTAGAATTGCTCGGTTTCATTTAATTAGGCGCTCTTACCCCATTTTGTCCCAATGCAGAATAGTCTCTGGGTGGGAAGAGGCTAGCTTGACCATTTGCATCATAATTAAATCCTTGGACAGGAACAATTTGCTTGAACGTAATCCCTTGAGCGGGAGCGGGTGATATGCTTGCGTTTCTCCCATAAGCATCTGTATAGATTACTGAATTTGCAGAATTTTCAAATGCAAGACCAGAAAAGTGAGTTTCTATTTGAGTTGTTCCTCGGAAGGGCGAGCGAGGGTCGTCCCACTCGACTTTGCTACCAGCAGCTAATGTTTCTTCGCAAAGTAGAGTTGTAGAAAGAGGATGCGATGGGTCGTAGCAGCTATTCACAGTCCTATTGATCTTCGTTGTGGTAGACGGATCATAAAAACGGGAAGGATTTGTGATCTTAAAGTAAAAACTTTTTCCAATAAAGCCAGTAAGCCAATATTCGGTATTTCTTGTATTTACATCTGCCGTTTTTTGATCAACTGTCCCACGCTGGTAACAACCAGCAGTAGGAATGGCGCGATGGGCATCACCATAGGGTTGATTCGTAGGGGAGGGAGTAATACCAGGATTTACCGATAAGTCACACAAAGAAGTTTCAGGTTCTTTAAATTCTCCAGCAGCACCAAACAAAGCAAAATGCTTTAAATTGAAGGTTTCAAGCCCATCACATTTACCAGACACAAACATTTCATGGGCTGTATTTACTAGCGCATCTGGCGAATGTGTACCCATGTGCAGTTTTAAGCTCACGTCACAGGATTTAATTAAACTGGTGTTGCTTTCATCGAACATCTGCCAATTGTTGGCAACAAGAACCTTATGACCAAAGTGATCTTCATTTCTATGAACAGATGGATTAGATGGATTATTAGCTGCCAGTTGCTCATTTACATAGCCAAACGCTGGCATCCCTGCAATATTAAATGCCTCTGAACTGAGCGGATCGTCA
>NZ_JACJSF010000065.1 GCF_014698035.1 Desmonostoc muscorum FACHB-395 | reverse complement strand
GCCTTTAGGTACAAGCAACGTTTTTAGCTGTTTTTGTTCTCGTAAATCATACGCGAACAAATTATGATTTATTCCACTATCTATTTTTCCTTAACCGAGCAGTATTGATATCTGCCCAATCCGAAAAGTATACATTTCTGCTTTTCTATCAAATTATCTAATTCTTCAACCATAATTTTTTCCACCACGATGTTCAGTTTTCACCCAGCGCGATCGCTCTTTTTGCACACACATTTTTAAAGTTGTCACAATCATCACAGGAATCCAATGGATCATGTATAATGACCCTTGAATTGTTGCCCAAAGCAAAGACCATCCTCGTAAATTTTGAAATTGATAAAGTCCAGCAATAAAGGCAATTGTCAAAATGATGCTGAGTAGTGTCTGGAGTGGAAACAGAACTGGATGATGGCTATAAAATATTGTCCAAAGTAAATCTGGTATTAGTCCAATTGGCAGAAGAAATTGCAATATAAAAAACAATAGTAAATCAATTTCTTTCGCCCAACCTAAAGTAAGAATTTGCGGAAAATAATCTAGGTAACGCTGATAGCCACCTTCAGCCCAACGACAGCGTTGATTCCAAAGTTTTTCCCAAGTAGTTACACCTTCTTCTTGAATTGATGGAACTGCAACAAACTCAATTTCTGCCCCTGCTAAATAGAGTTTGAAACAAAGATCCAAATCATCGGTGACAGTGTTCTCATTCCAACCTTGACACTTTTCTAACAATTCCCGACGAACTAACATCCCATTACCGCGCAGTTCAGACATTCCACCAATAGCAATGCGATGGGTTTGCAGAAAGCTATCACAGTTCATTTCCATCTGCTGACAATGGGTTAAGAAATTGCTATTAGCATTAGAAATCGCTTTTCGTACTTGCACTGCACCGATCGCTTGCTTCTCAAATAGAGGTACTGTTTGTTGGAGAAAATTGACAGGTAATTGAGCATCTGCATCGCAGACTAGAATAATTTCCCCTTGCGTAAAGGGAAACACCGCATTCAACGCCCCTGATTTACCACCTTTTGATTCCCGTCGATGAACTTGTAAAGATGGAAATTGAGTTTGTAATTTCCTCAATATCTGCGGGGTTTCATCGGTACTACCGTCATCAACAACCCAGATATCTAGGCGATCGCTGGGATAATTCAATTGGCATAGGCTGTAAACTAGATTAGCCAAGACTGAACTTTCATTTTTAGCTGGAACTAAAATCGAGACTGGCGGTAAATAAATCTCACTCTCCATCACCGCCGCTACTGGTTTTGCTAACAGCATCCGTAACGTTTGCACAGTCAGGATTGCCGTTAATCCCAGCATCAACCATTGTGTTTCTGGTAGCCAGTGCAGCAAACTCACGCCACCCCAGACTAACAAAACTATTATGGTTGCTTTGAGACGGCGATAAAAGCTAATATTTTTATTGGGTTGATAGGTGCTTCTTCCCACTTTATTTGCTATATCCTTTCGGTTCGTGGCTTAGTTCTGCGACGTAATAATAGCATCGTCACTGCTCCCAGAAGGAAACCACCTATGCCTGCTGCAACTGCTAGAATCCGCCCCAACTGTTGAGCAGCATTTAGCACTGGGTTATTCAGTAGATTTGAGGAAAAATGCAGCGATTGAATCGTCCATTTATCTTGGAGTTTTTGCAGCACTGCTGTCCATCGCAACGCCATATCAGCCGCTTTGCCATCTTTGAAAGAAAAAGATGCGATCGCTTCTCCAGAGGCAACATCTATATCTGGAGTAAGAAATGTTCTGAGAGTATCTCCCTTCAGTTGCATTTTAATATCTTTAATGGAACTGGAAAACTGCTGATTCCAGTACTTTTCAAACTCAGGAACTTCGTGAAAAATCTGATTATCAACTGTTGTGATTGTGAAGTTTGGGTGCAAGTAAGGCTGTATTTTGGCAAAATCGCGGGTGTTTAGGGCTTGCAGGGCAATATCCCGTGTGCGAATAATTGCATTTATCTCCTGTGGGTTGACATCTGCCAGAGCGGATTGGGGTAGATTCCAAATTACCAACACTAACAAAGCACTCCAAAATACCTGAGTGTATTTATATATACTTACCTGTCTCTGTTTCATCATCTAAAAAACCTGTAGATTGAGTGACATATACCGAGAATTTTTTAATATTACTATCCACATTTAGCACTTCTTTTTGTTAAACATAAAGAAATACAAAAATAAGTGCTGATCAAGTCAATCAGTTTTCTCTAACCCTGATTTTAGGTTAGGTATTTTCATTAATCTATAATTGTTGACAATCAGTAGGTTTTAACGGAGTCTACTTTATACTTCAAATGACCATTGTGAAGTGCGATCGCTTTCCCGATCGCACTTCACCCTATATCACTCAATTTTTTATTTTGTCATAGGCGCGATCGCTCATAAGATTTTTGTCTTACGAAGCAAGACGACGTAACACCATGAGAGAGCGGTCTGTAACTGGCACAGTTTGCTCACCCATAACCAACTTTCCTGGGCTAAGGAAGCGAGATTCATTGGTGTCAATAACTATTTCCCATTCCCTGTCTTTGAAAACATTGGGTAAAGCAAACTCAATCGTTTCGTAGTGAGCATTAAAAAATAGCAGAAAGCTCTCATCAATAATCCGTTCACCACGGCGGCCGGGAGTAAGAATGCCCTCGCCATTCAAGAAAATTTCCATAGCTTTGGCATAACTAACTAGCCACTGCTTTTCAGTCATTTCGCTGCCATCGTCATTAAACCAACCAATATCACTGATCCCAAAACCGTGAATAGGACGGCCTTGAAACCACTTACGCCGCCGAAATACTGGATGCTGATGACGAAAATAAATCAGTTCGCGGGCAAAATCTAGTAGTTCGGAATTAGACTTTTGTAAACTCCAATCGCGCCAGGCAATTTCATTATCTTGGCAGTATACATTGTTGTTACCCTTCTGAGTGCAACCAATTTCATCTCCTCCTAATAGCATGGGTATGCCTTGAGACAGCATTAGAGTTGCTAAAAAGTTGCGTCGCTGACGTTGCCGTAAGCGGATTACATCTGGGTCATTGGTTTCTCCTTCTACACCGCAATTCCAAGAGCGGTTATGGCTTTCCCCATCCCGGCTATCTTCGCCGTTGTCCTGATTATGCTTTTCGTTGTAGCTGACCAAATCATTGAGCGTGAAGCCATCATGAGCAGTAACGAAATTAATACTGGCACTAGGATTACGCCCGTTTGCTTGGTAAAGGTCAGGACTTCCGGTAAAACAGTAAGCAAATTGTCCGAGGCTATCATCTTCACCACGCCAAAAATCCCGCACAGTATCACGATATCTGCCATTCCATTCAGACCAACGTAAAGGAAAATTGCCAACTTGATAACCGCCTTCTCCCAAATCCCAAGGTTCAGCAATCAGCTTTACATCTGCCAGAATTGGATCTTGATGAATAATATCAAAAAAAGCTGCGAGATTATCTACTTCATATAGTTCTCGCGCTAATGCTGAGGCTAAATCAAACCTAAAGCCATCAATATGCATTTCTGTTACCCAATAGCGCAGACTATCCATGATTAACTTCAGAACTTGGGCATGACGCACATTTAGGGAGTTGCCGCAGCCTGTGAAGTCCATGTTGTAACGGGAATTATCTTTGACTAAGCGGTAGTACACGACATTATCGATGCCTCGTAACGATAATGTTGGCCCTAAATGATTGCCTTCGCCAGTGTGGTTATAAACTACATCTAAAATTACTTCAATGCCAGCAGAGTGTAAGTCCTTGACCATCTGCTTAAACTCGGTCACTTGTTGTCCGACTGAGCCACTAGCACTGTAACCAGAGTAGGGGGTGAAATAATTAATAGAATCGTAGCCCCAATAGTTTTTGAGTCCTTTATTTACCAGAAATCCTGGAGAAGATAAAAAGTGATGTACAGGCATCAATTCCACAGATGTGATTCCTAGTTGTTGGAGATATTGAATTGCAACTGGATGTGCCAGCCCTGCATAAGTACCACGTAATTCTTCTGGAATTTCTGGGTGTAATTTAGTAAAACCTCTAACGTGAGTTTCATAAATAATAGTTTCGTGCCACGGTATAGAAAGTAGTTTGTCATCTCCCCAATCAAAAGACTGATCGACAACAATACACTTCGGCATAGTTTCGGCATTATCTAAATCGGAAAAAGCTAGGTCTTGTTCTGGCGCATCTAAAGAGTAGCCAAAAATAGCTGCGGTATCGCTAATTTCCCCATCAATTGCCTTGGCATAGGGATCAATTAATAGTTTATTAGGGTTAAAGCGATGACCAAGTTCTGGGGCCCAAGGGCCATGTACTCTAAATCCATAGCGTTGCCCAGGGCCTACTCCTGGTAGATAAGCGTGCCAAACAAAATTATTTTTTTCTGTTAATGTCAAGCGAATTTCATGATTATCAGCATCAAATAAACAAAGTTCTACACCTGTTGCATTTTCCGAAAACAAAGCAAAATTCGTACCTTTTCCATCCCAACTAGCACCCAAGGGATATACATTCCCAGGCCATACAGCTACATACATAAGCGAATTACCAAGAACTAATTTTACTGTTAATAAAAAAATTGTAGATGTGTTTTATAGTAATTAATGCAAGTTAATTTTAAGGTTAAATCTAATAAGTTTAAATTAACCAAAAAAATACTATCTTATTGCAATTACTATCCTTAAAAAGTCTTAAAATTTGATGATAGCAAGGATCTCTTTAACATTTGAAAATAGAATTTTTCATCGTTGATTGATAATATTGGCAACATCCTTGTTACTTTTGAAGTCATAAATATGCTAACAAGTTTTTTTGCAAATATTTTCAGCTTCATAAATTTACAAAAAATAGCAAATACCGACATCTATCAAAATGAATAAATCTATTTATATCAGCGTGTAGATTTACTTAAAATATCTTTTATGAGACTATCATATAGATTTTGGCATTTACTTATTGTTGTAATATTTGTATCTGATAGCAAGCATCATCTTGAGTGATAGAATTGCCAAATAAATATGGATTTTCTTTAGCCAATGCGTTGTTGTGGAAGAAATAAATTTACTATTTACTAAGTGTATTGATGTATTTTAGGCGACAAAAGATATAGATAAAAGTTAAACTACGGGATAAGAGCAAGAATACGTTGAATTTTAAAGAGAAATATCACCTTACCATTTATGCCATCCGGTATATGTGCGCGAACCGCAATAGCGATTAACTTAAATATTAGGAAAATGCGCGAATTGGCTGGGTTTAAGCTAAAGGGAATCAATAAAAACCCTTTGGCTTACTTTTTGAGCAATGGTATTTACGTAAAGTCTCACTGCCTGCGTTTTTCAGCCTTGGGAGTTTTTAACAAGCTCACTAAGCTGTTATGTTGCCGTGTTCAGGCAAAATCTCTAGTAGAAATCAACCTGTATTAGGAAGTGGGCGATGCACATTGGATTTCTCAACCCTCAAGGCAATTTTGATTCAAACAATAGTCACATAAGCAAACACCCAGATTTTGGGGGTCAACTGATCTACGTTAAGCAAGTCGCTATAGCGATAGCCGAAAAGGGACACAAAGTAGATATTCTCACCCGTCAAATTATTGATCCGGAATGGCCAGAATTTGCCGAAGCGTTTGACACTTATCCAGGAATCGATAACGTCCGCATTATCCGCTTACCAGCTGGGCCAAAAGAATTTCTTCCCAAAGAGTTGTTATGGACTCATCTGATTAGTGATTGGGTACCCAACATCTTGAAATTTTATCAACAGCAAGGTGGCTTACCCGATGCTATGACTGCTCACTACGCCGATGGAGGGCTGTGTGGCGTTCTAATTGAAGAGGATACAGGCATACCTTTTACCTTTACTGCTCATTCTCTCGGTGCCCAAAAGATGGACAAGCTGGAAGTCACTTCAGAGAATCTGTTAGAAATAGATGAGCAATTCCATTTTAAATATCGCATTCTAGCCGAACGCTTGAGCATGAATCGCTCGGTCGTTAATATCACTAGTACACGACAAGAACGCTTTCAACAGTATTCTCATCGAGTCTATAGGAGTGCAGTGGATGTAGACAACGACAACCGCTTTGCAGTGATTCCACCAGGAGCAGATTTCTCGATTTTCGGTGCAAAGGCACGTTCCGAAAATGAGAAAGCAACTGAAGAGTTCATTCAAGAGCGATTGGTACGGGACATTGCAGAAGCCCGTCGAGATTTGCCTGTCATCGTAGCATCCAGTCGATTAGAGCTTAAAAAAAACATATTAGGGCTAGTGCAAGCCTTCGCAATCAGTCCAACACTTCAGGAACGAGCTAACTTGATGTTACTTACAGGGGGACTGGACGATCCCTTACGAAAAGAGGCTAGTGACAGCATAGCTGAAGAGGTATTAGCCCCCATTAGAGAGGTGGTAAAGGAAAACGACTTGTGGGGCAAGATTAGTGCATTTGGCTTGTCAGATCAGTCTCAAGAGTCACTGGCAGCAGCGTATCGGTTTATGGTTAAACGCCGATCGGTATTTGCGCTGACAGCACTTTACGAACCCTTTGGACTTGCTCCTTTAGAAGCAGCAGTTGCAGGTTTACCGGTGGTAGCAACCAAGAATGGTGGCCCTAGCGAAAGCTTGCGACAGGGAAATAAGGAATATGGCATACTCGTAGACCCAGAAGATACTGCTGATATTGCACGAGGCTTGGAGCGGGTGCTATGTGATGCTCAGGAGTGGGACTATTTTGCCCAAGCTGGTCAGCAACGGGTTCTGAAGACGTACAGTTGGGAATGTACTGCTGAAAACTACCTGACTTTGCTTGAGCAGATTCTGTCTTTACCGAAAACCCGCGATCGCGCTGAACTCCTGCCCATCCATCCCTACTTTCGTAATCCAGAATCGCAGACTGATGTTTCTTTGGAAGAATTAAGCGACCTCTACTTTGGAACCAATCAAAAGGCATGAAGCCTTGATTTCTCACAAGTGAGAAATCAAGGAGTGTGGGAGGTGTGGGAGGTGTGGGAGGATGGGGAAGAAGTCTTACCCCCCACACTCCCCACACTCCCCACCCTCCCCACACTCCTCTTCTCCCTCTGCCTACAGTATCGTGAGAAATCCGGGTAAGGATCGTGGATTAAATAATGTGCAATTCTGGTTTAGTAACTTATGTAAAGTTAATTAATTTTGAGGTGTAGCCGCACAGGTTAATGCTGTTTGTACCTGATTCGGAGATTGATTGCTAATTAATTCAATTTTACCTTGGGCATTACGTCGCCAAGATGTAGCTTGAACAAGTATTTCTGGGGGTTTCTGTATTTGTGCTTTGACTGGTTGTGTTGTGTGGAATGCAGAGATGTCGCGGATGTCTGACCAAGTGCGATCGCTCCTAATTTCCTGTGTCGGATTTTGCGGTATCCCACCTCTACCTGTGGCGACAAAACTACTACCACTGTTATTTGCACATCCTGTAGCGATTTTTTGGGAAGGATCACTCACATTCACAGGTAATTCCACTAGACCAGAATTGGGGTCAAAACCAATAGTATTAACGTTAACTGTACCATTCACTCCAAATTGTGAACTGGCGGTGATATCATTTTCTGGTGTTAGTTGCGGACGATATTCTAAACCAAAAATCCCCTGAGTTGTAATGTCAATATTTCCGCCTTTACCTTGGAAAGCATTGGCAATGATATCGCTGTTTTCCCAGCCGAGAATGATAGGTGAATTAATGGTAATGTTACCACCATTGCCAGCAGCACCAGCTTCAGCATTAATGAAGCTACCATTACGTATGAGCAAATAATCGCGGAGTTGGAGATTGATATTGCCTCCTTGACCAGCTTTTGTAGATGCGGAAAGACTACCATTGTTGAGATATAAGGTATTGGCATTAACATTTAAGGTACCTGCATCACCTTGAACTTCATTTTCGACAAAAACTCTTGCCCCATCACGAATGGTTAAGTTAGGAGTATTAATTGTGACACTGCCTGCATTTGCCTTGGAGGTACTATTGTTACTAATGTTTGTAGAAGTTCTCACTAAAAATAAACGGGCGATCGCCCCAATATAACTAGGATTGTCTGCGTCTTTCATGCCCCTAACATCAATTGACTCAGTGGCATTAATGGTAAGATTGCCAGCATTCCCACTACTCACACTCGAAACTGAGACTAAACCCCCATCTTGTATTGACAATTTCCGGGTATCTAGATGTAAGTCTCCTGCATCTCCTGGGCCAAAAGTATTCGCTGATAGCAAGCTGATAAAAAGCGATCCAGGAGGAGAATCCAGACTTGAGACATTCACAGTATCAGCAGTAACTTTAACATTGCCACCCTGACCGCTAGAAAAGCTCCTAGTACCAACATTAGCACCGCCCAAAATTGAAAGGCTATCAGTAGAAATCGATAAATCTCCACCTTGCTTAGTTCCAAAAGCAGCAGCAACAAGCACACCAAAGATCGGAACAGTAGATGGATCTTTCGGATCGACTCCACCCACAGACACTGCATTGGCATTGATTGTGATGTTACCACCACGGGCCGAATTATAGCTACGATCCATAACAATTGCCCCGCGATCAATGGTCAATGTTGGAGTTGTAATCACAATATTTCCTGCGGTTCCTGATAGTAAAGCTTCATTGACTATGCCACTGGAACTGCGAAAATCTGAGGATCTACCAACTACTTGTAGCGATTCTGTAGCATTAACAGTAATATCACCTGCTTTACTGTTGCCTAAATTTTGTACTACCAGCAAAGAACCATCCCGAAGATCGATCTGTTTACCCTGAAGTTGAATCGAACCGGGGCTGGTTCCGCGTACAGATGCAACAGCACGTTGACTCATTTGGATATTACCAAAGCTAGAGCCAATACTTGGATAGCTAAACGTTAATGCTTGCGGCGTGAGATGGATATTTGCACTGCCTTGGGTAATGCTGCCAAGTTCGATTCGTCCTCCTGGTGCAGAAAGAAAGCTACTATCGAGAACGAGATCACCACCTATCAAAGCTAGTGTTTTTTCAGGTAAAACCTGCAAGCCATTTGTACTAGTTAATCCAGAAACAGAAGTTGTGGGGTTCAATCTACTATTATTTCCCACTCCTTGCACGGAAATAGTTCCCGGATTGCCCCCAAGTTGTAACCCTACAGGTACACTCATAGTTAACAATGGGGATTTAGTTATGTTGGTGCTAAACTCGTTGCCATCAGCAAATTGGATGCTATTAGCGGTTGTGCCGACAAAAGAACCACCAACGTTTAAGCTAGCATTTGCACCAAATATAATCCCCGCCGGGTTCAGTAAGAAAAGGTTAACACCGCTATTAGTGTTGATGGAACCATTAATATAAGAAATACTATTACCAGTGATGCGACTAAAAATATTTTGAATGTTGGAATTATGACTGAAAGTTGCAGAACCACCTGTAGGAATAGAGAATTGGCTAAAGCTGTGAAATAAATTATTGCTAACAACAGTACCGCCAGTAATGTTGTAACTATTACTGCCAGACACAGCGGTGTTGAGAGTGCCATCAGGCGTGATCTGCGCTTGAACATTGCTGTTACCAATAGCAGATATGTAGATTGCACCAATTAAGCTTAAGTTAGCAAAAGTTATTTTCATCAGCCAAATTTGTAATTATTTATCTTGTGTCTAGTTTTCCCAAAATGAATTGAGCAATTTGGGTAGCTGTGTAATATTATGGTGAGTTTTTTTCAGTTTTGATTAATAGCAGCACAAATTAATAATGGTGGTAAATAATTTCTTGGTTGAGGCAGGTAGGGGGAGCAGGGGGAGATGTAGGCAGAGGAGTGTGGGGAGTGTGGGGAGTGTGCGGGGTCAGATTTCTTCCCCATCCTCCCACACCTCCCACACTCCTTGATTTCTCACAAGTGAGAAATCCAGGTCTTACCTCCCCTGCTTATCCGAACCGTATTGGTTCATATCTCCAACAATTTAACTTTGAGTTTGAGCCAGAATTGGTAAGCTAATGACAAATTCTGTTCCTTCACCTGGAGTAGAATTTACATTTAGATTGCCACTGTGTTTTTCTACAACAATAGAATGAGCGATCGCTAATCCTAATCCCGTTCCTTTACCAACACCTTTAGTAGTAAACAAATGGTCAAATATTTTTTCTTTGACAGATTCGCTCATCCCCACCCCATTATCAGCAATCTTCACTTCAACCTGTTGATATTTTAAGGAGGTGGTAATTATAATTCGATTCGGATTAGCTTTAATATCCTCAAATGACCGACCTGTATTTGATTCATCTAAAGCATCAATAGAATTCGCTAGGATATTCATAAATACTTGATTTAATTGCCCTGGAAAGCATTCAACTGGCGGCAAGTTACTGTAGTTAGTCATTACCTCAATTGCTGGACGATGTTCATTAGCTTTGAGACGATGTTTTAAAATTAGAATTGTACTATCAATCCCTTCATGAATGTTAAATGGAACTTTGTAATCTCTATCGGCACGAGAAAAAGTTCGGAGGCTCGTACTAATATTTTCTAGCCTCTCACAGGCCATAGTCATCGAATCAATTATCTTGGGTAAGTCTTCTAATGTATAATCTAAATCAATTTCTTCAGCATGGTTGATGATTTCATCCCCCGGCTCGGAAAACTTTTCTTGATACAGTTTTAAGTGTTCAGAAATATCAAGAAATGTGGGTTTTGCTTGTTTGAGACTGGCAGCAATAAAGCCCAAAGGATTATTCATTTCGTGAGCCACCCCAGCCACTAAGTTACCCAATGCAGACATTTTTTCGCTCTGGACGATTTGTAATTGAGCTTGTTGCAAATCTTCTAAAGCTTGCCCGGCTTGCTGATAAAGTTGGGCATTTTCTAAGGCAATTGCTGCTTGGGAAGATAGTAGGTTAATTACTTGTAAACGATTAGTAGTAAATACCCCTTGATTCAGTTGATTTTCTAGGTAGATAATCCCCACCAAATGACCTTGGTTAATAATGGGTGTACATAATACACTTTGAGGTTGATGTAGGAGCATATATTCCCCAATGACACCGGGAATATTTGTTTTACAATTATCTATGATGACAGTTTCTTGAGTATTTTTAACGTAATTGATCAGTTTTATCGGAATATCTTGACAAGCGTCTAGTAGTTGTGAATCAAGAATGGTTTTGACATCAGTCTGAGAATTTGACTGTTGATCGATAAAGGTAATTGCCCGTACTTGCCAAATATCTTCTTGAGGAAGAATTAATACAGATGTTTTTGCACCTGAATTTTCTAGGATAATGCGGGTGAGGCTGCTGATGAGTACATCTAATTCGATACAACTAGAGATAGTTTGAGCGGCTTTGAGAATGCAGGTCAAATCTAGAGTATCAGAAATATTAGTACTGCTGGTAGCGCAAGTAGATATACTGCCAATAGTGGTTATGCTTTCTAAGGGATTAAAGTAGAATTCTTGCTGTTGCAAAATGGGTTTGAGTAATTTGGGATAGCGTTTTTCCAAATCATCAGTTTTGGCTTTTGCTCCCCAACGGGCATAGCAGTAATATGCCTGTTGCAGATATCCTTCTGCGGCTTTTTCTTTACCCCATTCTAAGTAAAATTTGGCAGCAAGCTCGTTAGCGATCGCTGTTTCCTGAACATAGTCATTGGCGATCGCTTCTTGGATAGCTATTTCATAGTAATCTGCGGCTTGTACGCGATCGCCAGTTACACGAGCTTGTTCAGCCAAAACTAAATTGTACTTATGCTGATAATTGACTGGCGCATGATTTGCCCATTCTTGCATTTTTGCTTGGTTTTCAGCTACTTTCTGGAGATAAAGCTGTTGCTGTGCTTCATTTACCTGAGAACAAAGAGCTAACAAACTCAAAGATTGATAGAAATTTCGCAAAGGAACAATTAATAAGCCTGCTGCTCCCTGCTCATACTGCTCAAATTTTTGTGAATATTCCCAAGCAGGTTCGTATTCGCCAAAAAGATAAGCTAGGAGAGTTTTTGCTAGATAGACATAACAAATACCATTAATATTGTTAGTTGTAATCAAAGTTGGTAACATCTCTTCTTCGTGAAAATCTTTACCAATTAAACAGCAGGGATTAACCGCTTCTCCTTGTAAATTTAAAACTGTCTGCCGCCAGATATTTCCCCAAACTAGAGATACTTCTTGTTTAATTTGCTGCATGAGGTCGCAATATTTATCTGCCTCCAGCACTGCATTTTCTAGGTTTTCTCCACTCCAAAAGAGAAACTGACTATAGCAATTAGCACAATAACCAACATATTCTAAATTTCCAGTTTCTAATCCACTTTGTAACCCATCTAAAAATAAACCTAATGTAGATTTAATTGAATCTTTCCAGTGTTTAATAAATAGGCTAAATGTGAGATAAACTCTACTTTTAAGTTCTTTAGTTTGAAATTTATCTAAAAGTTGTATTGCCAGTTTACCAAAGCTATATCCATCTTCAATTGCACCAATACTGCACAAAAATAATCCATAGAGACTGTAAGCTACAGCAGCCTGTGGTGAGTTGCCAGATTGAATACAAATTTTGATCATTGTAAAAATCTTGAGTGGCAGCAACATCGGTTTGGCTATATAAACCGGGGCAAATAAACCCGATAAAATGCGAAGTGCAACTAATTTTTTGGGATCGGTTATTTCTGGCATATCTGCCAATGCTGCAATTGATTGATGAACTAACATTTGTTGCAACTGGTCATATTCATCAAAAATCATTTGAGTGTTACCATCTTCAGGTAAGGTCAAATCTAGTAATTGGAGTGCTTCTCTACCTGTGGCTATTGCTTCAATGAATTTATTTTGCGCCGTATAAGACTGAATTTGAATCTCATAAGTACGAACTTTTTCTAATGGAGATTTAGCGTTTTTGAGGATAATCTCTACTAATGATTTTGATGACTCAAAGTTTGTATTTAGATATTCTGCTTCAGCCGCAGATTCGTAAACCGCAAGGGCCAAATCGTAGCTACTTTGCCAAGCATTTATCGGTAATAGAAGCATTGCAACTTTTAAATATTCTACTGCTGTTGCATAAGCAGTTGAGTTTTTGGCTTTACAGCCAGCTATTAGATTTAATTGGGCCAGATGTTCTCGTTCGCCAGGTTCTTCCAACAACTCCAATCCGTAATTGAATTGGTTAACGATCGCAAAAATTCCTTCCTCTTGCTGATGCAAAGGTGTATTTTCCAGCAACAATCGCCCAATTTGCAGGTGTGTTGACTGTTTTTGTGCTTCTGGAATCAGTGAATAAGCAGCTTGCTGGACGCGATCGTGTAAAAATTTATATACAACCATCTCAGAATGTTCTTGAGTAGCTGCTTGATTTTCTGAACCAACAAAAAACTTATAAACCTCACTTTGCGGCAAAATTAACCCTTCTTGCAAAGCCTTCCACAAACAATCTGCGGTTTCTACCTCCGATTGTTTGGAAACAATCGCTAATATTTTTAAATCGAATTGATTCCCAATACAAGCCGCTAGCTTCAATTGTTGTTGAGTTGCTTCTGGTAGTCTTCGTAATTGGAAGACCATAAACTCAACAACATCATCTGCTAAAGTTTGCTGATTTATTTGGGAAATATCGCATTGCCAGCATCCCTCTAGAAAATTGAATTGAATTAGTCGGTCTTGATGCAATGATTTGAGAATTTGAGTTGCAAAAAATGGATTGCCTTGAGCTTTGCGATCGACCAATTGCGAAAGAGATAATGCCACATCTTCTGCACAATTTAACGTGTCTGCTACCAGTTGATTCAATTGTAATTGATTTAGTGGTTTCAGCTTAAGGCTATTTAAAGTTACATTTGTTTTACGAATTTCATCCAACATCACCATCAACGGATGTGCTGGAAATACTTCATTGTCTCGATACGCACCAATTAACAATAAATATCCCTGGTTAGCTTCATTCGTTAATAATTGTATGAGTTTTAATGAAGCCGAATCTACCCACTGTAAGTCATCTAAAAATATTACTAAAGGATGGTCTTTAGTTGTAAATACTTGGAGAAATTTCTGAAATAATAAATTAAATCGGTTTTGGGCGGCGTTACCTGATAACTCTGGTGCAGGGGGCTGTTTGCCAATAATTCTTTCTAATTCAGGAATTACTTCAATGATTACTTGACCATCTTCACCTAATGCTTGAACAATTTTATTTTTCCATTCTTGTATTTTAATACTGCTTTCTGCTAGTAACTGCTCCATAAAATTACGAAAAGCTTGGACAAATGCCGAGAAAGGAATATTCCGATTAAATTGGTCGAATTTGCCTTTGATAAAATAACCGCGTTGACGAACAATAGGTTTATGGACTTCATTAACAACCGCAGTTTTACCAATTCCAGAAAACCCAGCTACCAATGTTATTTCTGTTGCACCCAGGCTGACATTTTCAAATGCTTTTAGTAGGGTTTTTATTTCTAATTCCCGTCCATAGAGTTTATCAGGGATAATAAATCTATCGCACACATCCCGTTGAGCAATTGTGAAACTTTCAATTTTACCTGTTTTCTTGAGTTG
This sequence comes from Desmonostoc muscorum FACHB-395, assembly GCF_014698035.1. Classification (GTDB taxonomy): domain Bacteria; phylum Cyanobacteriota; class Cyanobacteriia; order Cyanobacteriales; family Nostocaceae; genus Nostoc; species Nostoc muscorum_A. Next base: position 29,994 of record NZ_JACJSF010000065.1, on the reverse strand, counting down.
AGCCAAACTTGCTTCTAAGTCATACTTTAATCCTAATACGCTTTGATAGCGGTCTTCAGCATTTTTCGCCATCAACTTGCTAACTATCTCCGAGATGACAATCGGAATTTGGAAGTTAATTTTATGTATTGAAGAGGCTATTTTAGCAATATGAGAATGCACCAACTCCATTGGGTCATTTGATTGAAAAGGTAACTCACCTGTGAGTAACTCGTAGAAAGTTACACCGAGTGAATAAAAATCCGTTCGGTAGTCAATCCCTCGATTCATTCTCCCTGTTTGTTCTGGAGAAATATAAGCTAGTGTTCCTTCTAATACGTTGGGACTAATTAGGGTTAGTGTTTCCCTTGGTAATAGAGAAGCAATACTAAAGTCGATTAATTTAACTTCTTTGGAATGAGGATTAATTAAAATATTGCTCGGTTTGATGTCTTTATGAATGATGCGCTCAGTATAGAGTATCTGTAAGGTATTACACAGTGCGATCGCTATTTGTAAAAACTCTTGCAAAGACCCCAAGTTTCGCGTCTGATTACGAGTAAAATAATCTTTTAGAGAAATGCCACCAAAATCTTCCATCACCAACACATAGCAATTTTGATATGCTTCCAGGCTGTAAGTTTGGACGATCAAGGATGAGTTGAGATTTTTGCCAATGGTGTACTGATTGCGAAACTGTACCAGTTCATTAAAGGTGGGATATGGATTTTTCAGCAGTTTGATCGCTACTGGTAATGAGTCACTTTCTCGATACCCACGATAAACAATGGTTCTTGAACCATTGTAGATTTCTTCAATGACTTGATATTTGGGAATACTAACCTGAGTGCTGAACATACTGCTAAATCCTAGTGATTTCTCAGTTTATTGTTCCCAAATTAGTAACGTTACACTAAGGTTGATTGCTAAAGATTACAGTTTCATAGTCTGACTAGTGGTCTGTGCGATTAAATTTGAGAAATAAGAGAACGAATCGCGCTAACGCAGTGTCTCGCAGAGAAGGAAGAAGGGAAATTGAAGTATTTATCCAACCCAGAAAAATTAATGGAACAGACTACTATGATTGATCAGCAGGAGCGGGAATTTGTTACCCCGCCTGCTGTTATTGAAAAAAGTTATATCATCTGATATTTAAAGAGGGTTATGTTGGAAGCAGCCCTCAATTACCTTTTTCTGGAATTACCGCATAAGCATCAATTTCAAACAACATCCCGTCAAGTGCAAGCCTTGGAACGGGAATAAGAGTATTTGCTGGTGGTTTATATCCCCACAAATTACTAATTTCACGTCCTAATGGGATCAATTTACTTTGGTTGTAATCTGCTATAAGAATAGTAGTTTTTGCTACATCTTTTGGTTGGGCACCAACCGCTTGTAAGGCAAAACGGAGGTTTTTAAAAGCCTGTACTAATTGCTTTTCAAAGTCATCGGAGACAAGATTTCCTTGTAAGTCCGAACCAAATTGACCAGAAATATAGACGGTTCTAGTCCTTGGTGGCGTAACAGCTATATGACTATAGCCATTTCGGGTTGCATCATATAATGTTGGTGGGTTCACCAATTTCAACTCTTTATTTTCTTGAGCCCCCACTTCCTTTTGGGTTCCTACCATAAAGGCGGTAGTTATCCCGCTACCTCCAAGCCACAAAAGTGCATTTCGTCGTGAGAAGTTTGCTACTAGTGAATTTACAGCACTGGTAATACGTCGAGTCATTAAAGCTCCCTAAATATGAGTTCTGTATTTTTGCTCATACTGAGTTCTATTATCTACCGAATTGAAGTAAAAAGCACTAGTTAAGATGGCTGTTTCGGAGCGAACAGTCAGCGCTAAACGTACTGACTGCTTCGGCAAACTGCTGGTTTTGTTCCATCAATGCCATGTGTCCGCCTGGTTTGAGGGTGACTCTTTCAGAGTAAGGTAATTCTGCTTTCATGCGATCGCTGGCCACAGGTTTAGTCGCTATATCTGAAGCCCCACACATGACCAATACAGGCACGTTAATAGTTGCGAGTGTTTGTGCTTCGTCAAACTTGAACATTGCCAGTGTGCCACGAGCCAGAACACCAGGCGAACCCAATGCTGATAGGAAAGCGGCAAAATTTAGTTGACCGCGTGTTTCAGTACCCGTAAATCCAGATAGTTCTACGCTGATGTACAGCGAACCATTGAAATACGAAAGCCAAGTCATCAACCAAAAAATCGGCCACAGCACGATAGTCAGGTACAACAAAGGTTCAAGTAGCGGTTTCTGCAATTTCCGTACCAGATTGCTAAAGATGCAAGTTTTAACCGGATTGGTGTAAGTAGTATCCACAAGAATTAAGCCAGCCACCCGACTCCCTAATTGCTCTGGAAACAGGCGACAGAATGTTAGGTTAATCATCCCACCCATACTGTGCCCTAGCAGGATAACAGGTTTATTCCCTGCTATAGCAACAACAGCTTCTAAGTCACGGGCATATTTTTCTATAGAGTGGTCGTTATTTTTCGGTTTTGAGGATTTTCCTAACCCTGGTAGATCCCAAACAATTACTCGGAAGCGATCGCTTAATTGTCGTTTGGCATAATACCATATAGTACTGTTTGGCCCCCAACCATGTGACAAAATAATTGGTTGACCATCTTCAGGTCCAAAAAACTCAACTTGTAACACGCTCCCATCAGGACGTGGCAACCGTTGCACGGTTTTACTACGCATAAACTTGGGTTCCTGATTTCCAGGACGACGCAGCAGTGGCAAACTGATAAAACGGCCGCCAAAAGTCCACAGAACCATTACTAGTCCAGCTACTAAGTAAGAAGTTCCTATAAGTTCTTGTTCGTACCACTCATAGAGAATGTAGATTCCCCCACCAAGTATCCCAACGGATAGCAGTTGAAACAGCAATATAAGTAAAAAATTATGAGGCATGAATATCATGAGCCTAAACCTTGGGATACCTTGTTAACTGCATTGTCTTTTAGGTTCATACCATAGTTAGAATCATCCAACTTTCACTCCTAGGAATGATTTATACAGTGTTGTCAGGATGATAAAAATACTGAGTTAATAACTACTAATTAACAATCGTAATGATGCTTAGAACAGATTAATTGTGAAGATAAAATATTTACTATAGAAATTCGTTTTGATTTTTGTTCGCGTAGCGTGGCGTAGCCATACTTAACTTGCGCGGGAAGACAATAGGCAATAGGAAAGAAAGCTTTTTGAGTTGTACGCAGTTTTTTCACGCAAGTAAGCCGCGCTAGTAGGTTGGGTGAAGCGGAGCGCAACCCAACATATATCAGAATGTTGGGTTACGCAAAGCCTCCACCCAACCTACAAATTTTTTGCAACATTTTAGCCTTGCTGCTCCAATACGGTTTTTTTTACGCAAGTAAGTATGAGTCCTATATCATGCTATTTAAGAGAGTAATTTTAATCCCTTAGTCTGTAATTGCTGCTCGATATACTGCATTTGTTCGATAGTTTCTCCAGTAACGATCGCATAAAGTTCAGTGTAGATTTTTCCGTATTTAGCCTTCTCTAAAGCCGATAAAATAATCAAGTCTTTGCGATCTAATTCTGGTTTCAAGGTTATGAGAATTGATTCTAATGTCCCCTCCATTCGGTAGCTACTGGAGTATTTAGCTACTTCTTTTCCCAGTCGCAATAGAGTATGACGCTGCAAGCACAACGGAGTAGAACCATTAACTCGGAAATTGGCATCGATCGCGTAAAATTGTCCGTCTTGATTTTCCAGCACATCAAAGCCAATCACACCGAAATACCCCTGTTTGTGGGCATAATCACCAACGTTGGCAATCATTTCAAAGAACTTGCTCATGTCAGTTTTGCCGTAGTCAATAATTCCTCCTAAATAGTTGCCTTCTGGAGTGACGAGTTGTCCGGTAGTGCCAATGAGAGTTATCTCCCCGGCTTTGTTGATATAGAACTGTACGCAGTAATTCTGCACTTCATTCTTGACGAACTCTGAGACAATAATCGTATCAAGCAACTTAATATCAAGATATTTCTTAATTTCTTCAAGGCAGTAGTTTAGATCGCTGGGACTTTTGATGATATAAGTGCCTTCTCCTGAGAGTCCGTGGGACGTTTTAATTAAGTAGGGAAATTGTGGTAACTGAATGTCTGCGATATTGACTTGGTGCAGATTGTAGCTCTTATATTTTGGACATTGCACCCCTAATTCGTCTAGCGTTACTTTGCTAAGTAAACGGTAATGGGTGTCTGAAGCAACAGCGTGTTTTTCAGGTTTTAGACAATCAAAAGGAAATAGAGTGATGAGTTTATCAAAGCGTTCGCTGTGGCTGAGATCGTCTAGATAAGTCGAGCAATCCATCATCTCAATATTGGAGTGCTTGAATCCCAAATGCTCTTGGCAGTATTCAAGTAGGGCCTTTGGTGGCGGAATAATCACAATTCCGGGAATGCGATCGCCTAAGACAGCCAGATTTTTCCAAGGTTCTTTCTGACAAATCTTGTCGAAGGAGGTTTTGCTGGCTTCACTACTACCATCTTGAATAAAATATTGTTTCCGGTTGGGATAAGCAGCCCAACTCGCAGTTGCAGGGTAATTTAAGATAAATCCATAAGATCCATCTGTGATATCTTGAGCAAACAGATCAGAAAGAGTACTCCCTTGAAAATAATGAAAGTTATATTTTGAGTTCATCTACTCCTCCGATAAACCACATCTATAAAGGGATGCGGTTGTTTATAAAAAATGAGTCTCCTGCATTTCCAAGTAACACTAACTTGAAAAAACAAGCCTATATATTCAAACTTGAAAACTCAGATTGAATTTTGTTTTATTAAGTACGCATAAACTTAGCGTAGTGGGGCATAGACTATTACGAATTGGTATGAGTTATTTCTTGGTAAAGGCAGCCACCTTGTCTTGTCCTGCCGTCATATAAGCACAAGCCATGTGTGATGAGTTATACGCCCAGCCAACACGTCCTTGACGGTCTATGAGGATGCACCCAGCTTCACCTTTAACCTTAGAAACCAGAGCGTCGATTGCCATCTGTGCTGCTTCATCTGGGTGTCTGTCTCCAGTCAAAAAATCGATCGCAGTTTTAGCCAAAACCACCGGGATAATCGACTCGCCATCACCTGTTGTTGAGCAACCGCCGAATTTATTATCAGCGTACAAGCCACAGCCAACGATCGCAGTGTCACCGACGCGACCTTGTTGCTGCTTCGTAGTACCGCCAGTTGAAGTACCAGCAGCCAAGATACCGCTAGTATCCAAAGCTACGCAACCTATGGTGTTGGGGCGATCAATCACTTCTTGATCTTCCTTCCACTGCTGCCATTGCTCCTCAGCTATTAAGTCTTCTTTTTTACACATTTCGGCACCGCAATCTCTAGCGAAGCGTTCTCCACCCCGCGCTACTAGCAGCCTGGGTTTTTCATCCATAATTTTTCGGGCAACCGAGATTGGATGACGTACACCCTGAACTGCTGCGATCGCTCCCCAACTTAAAGAGCCTTCCATAATCGCCGCGTCTAACTCCACTTCTCCGTCACTGTTGAGAGTTGCGCCAAGACCAGCGTTAAATGTCGGGTCAGCTTCCAAAACACGGGTAGCTGCTTCAACAGCTTCTACGGCAGTACCTCCACTGATTAGCACTGCCCAACCAGCTTCTACTGCTGCTGTACAGCCTGCATTGTTAGCTGCAACTTTGTCGTCTGTGATGGTTTTTGCTCCACCGTGGACAATGATGGTCGGTGTCATATAATTTCTTCCTGTTAGTATGAATTTTGTGGGACTGCAATCGCCTTCACGGGTTCGTCAATTAGTTGCAGCGATCGCAGGTGGTTCTGATTTAACTTGAGTAGCAACACAACGGATTCCCTGAACATTGCCATAAACTTTTTGCATAAAACTAACAATTTACAGTTTAGTTTTCAGATATCTATATTGTTATTTTTGTATTTTTTAATTTTGATTGAATCTACCAAGAGAAATAAGCAACTTAGCTAGATAATTATCTCAAAAGGAAGCTTTTCTAAAATGATTTATAGACCAATGAAGTATCAACCATGAAATTCTAAACATATAATGTTGCGCTGTGTGACGTAAAGCGTCTTGCCGCAGACGTATAGAGAACGCAGAGAGAAGGAAAAAATAAAAATTGCTTAAGTGAACTGTATGGCTTTATAGAGCCAAGATGATTCAGTGAACTAAATAGCCTTTACGATAAAAAACGTAATATTCCATATTCTTCGTTTCACAAATAGGAAATAAACAGTGTTACCAAAAAAGACCACCGCTAGCAATCAAACTCAACGCTGGACATTTGCTCAACTTTTTGGACTGGTAAAACGTAATCCCCTGATGATTTCGCAGTGGGTGATCCTTTGGGTAGCTGTAGGTACTGCTGGTGGTCTATTCGCTGCGTTTTACTGGAATGTTTTAGAATTTTTAACTCACCATCTGCAACGATTTGAAGGTTTTAGCCTCCTGATAGTGATGCCACTCGCTGGTTTAGTTATCGGACTGGTGATTCATTTTCTGGGAAATCCCGGTGAAATCGCCGTAATTGTTGATAATATCCATTTTCGTGGCGGACGCTTAGATGTTCGCAAAAATCCCTCAATGATTCTTGCTTCTTTAATCAGCATATCGGCAGGCGGTAGTGCTGGGCCAGAAGCGCCACTAGTACAAGTAACAGGTTCTTTCGGTACTTGGGTTGCCGATCGCCTAAAACTCCAGGGTGAAGACCTCAGAACTTTGAGTTTAGCGGCGATGGCGGCTGGCTTCACAGCTTTGTTTGGCGCACCTCTTGGCGGTGCAATGTTCGCGTTGGAGATTTTGCACCATGAACATATTGTGGAATATTACGAAGCTTTGATGCCAGCCATTGTTTCAAGTTGCGCGAGTTATCTGGTATTTGCAGCAATTACACATTTGGGAATTGCACCCACTTGGCATTTTCCCCAGTACCACCTAGAAAAAATTGATGATTTTGCGATCGCGATCGTATTCGGAATCATTGGGGCGGTGGCGGGATGGATTTTTATGAGCATTTTTCGGGGCTGCGATTACTTGTTTGCTAGAATTCCAGGCCCCATTTATGTACGCACAACATTAGCAGGATTTGGGCTTGGCACTTTAGCAGCTTTATTACCCCTAACCCGTTATTTTGGACATGAAGAATTAGAGCCAGTCCTCACTACTAGCTTTGGTGCTATTTTTCTCTTAACTCTTGCTCTTGGTAAAATGGCAGCCATTAGCATTACGGTAACAGGTGGGTGGCGCGGTGGATTCATCATCCCCCTGTTTTTCACCGGTGCTTGTATTGGTAAAGCAGTAGCAGTGTTAATTCCGGGGCTTAATCCCGCCCTTGCCATGATTTGTACAATGGCGGCAGTCAATGCAGCCGTAACGCGTACACCTATAAGTACAACTCTGCTGCTGTCAAAACTGACTAACTTAAGTCCTTTTACACCAATCCTTTTTGCCAGTTTAATTGGATTTTTTCTCTCGCCCAAAGTTCCTCTGATTGCATCTCAACTGAAGTCCCGGAGAGAAGCTACTGAATGAAGGGCTAGCTAGGGTACTGTGTTAATTTACCAGCAAAAGTGCGATCGCCTTTTGATTTTCAGGAGAGCGATCGCTTCTTGCGTGTAACTTCGACTCTTTTGTTTACCAAAACGGTATTACTGATCCAGGAGTAATTTAGCCTAGTTTGTACCTATTCCTCTTGCCATTATTGCTGCTAATAAAGGAATTAGGGTAAAACCAAGCAATTCAATTCTAATGAGCCAGATGAGACGATTTAGTTTTAGTAATTCTAGCTTGGGTGCTTGCCCCTGTTGGAGACTTTTCACCCAACCAATGAAAGAAATAGTGGGATAGAGAGATAGTAAACCCACCACAATGAAAACCACAACTTTGGCGTAAAAAACTGGGTTGCTTAAATAGTAAACCGTACCTTTACCAAAGTAGATAACACGCAAAATGCCTGTGACAAGAACGACAGTTGCTGATATGCCATATACTGCATCAGCTATGACAATCTTCCAAGCCTCATTTAAACTCAATTCTTTTTTTAAATTCAATGCTTCTGATACCAGAGCGCCAAAACACAACATGAAGCTTAAATAATGTAAGTACGCAACTATGGCACTTATCCACATATTATTTTTAGTTTTTGCTAGTTTACTGTTTTGATATTGCTTTTGATGCGAAAACTTTCATCATCAAGCTCAAATTAGCACTAAGACAACTAGCTAAAAAGTGACCAATAATTCAGATTTTCATTGACTACGAACCCACAATCATTAACAGGGGTTGTTACTGCATTCCCTGGTGATTCCAGCTTTGACTTGCAAAAATTGGCTGGCATCGGCTTTGTTGTGGCTAACGTTAAAAAGTTTGATGGTGTAGATGAATATAGGAATAATCGAGTCTTACTGTAACGGGTTTTTAGAAATTGTACCAGAGAGCGATTATTGGCAGATTGTAGCTATACACATCAATGGCCACGCCTACTGCCCTACTCCTCGGCTTTATCGTTCAGAAAAAGTAGCATTGGCAAAAGCTGCACAAATTTATGATTGGCTAGCTGATCGCGAAGGAGAAATTAGTGATGGGGCTTGTAATTGTTCTGAGTTGAAACTCATCTTATGGAAGCAAATGAAAGTATCTTAATTACCCTTGCGATCCAGAATTTCACTTTACAGCAGTTTTCATGTATTTGAACCACATCCGTCGTAGCGCAAGGCCTTGTGCTCCTACCGTATGGTCTATTTACCTGAAAATTTCTGTAAATTAGTCTGGGTGGCGATTTTCTCCAAAGTAGGGAGTACCTAAAGCTTTAGGAGGTGTAGATTTTCCCGCTAATCCCACCAATGCCAATAAAGCGATCGCATAAGGTAGCATAACTAAAAATTGGTAAGGGATATTTGCCCCTAATGCCTGAATTCGCAGTTGTAAAGCTTCTGTAGCCCCAAATAGCAAACAAGCCAAAGCACTACCTACAGGATGCCATCTGCCAAAAATTAATGCTGCGATCGCAATAAATCCCTTACCAGCACTCATCCCTTCGGCAAAAAATCTTACCTGTACCAGAGTTAAATAAGCACCTCCTAAACTCGCAAGACAGCCACTAATCACCACAGCGATATAACGGATATTTTGTACCGAAATCCCAGCCGTGTCAGCAGCTTTCGGAGATTCTCCCACTGCCCGCAATGTCAGCCCAAAGCTAGTTTTAAATAAAAGGTATGTAGTGAAAATAATTAAGATAAATAATAAATATACTAAAAAATCTGACTGAAATAGTAGCGGCCCGATTAGGGGAATATTGGCTAAACCAGGAATAATAATTGCCCCAATTCCAGGTAACTGCTGTGTACTACTGCCACTAAACACTAACCGGGCTAAAAACGATGTTAATCCAGCAGCGACGAGATTAATTGCTAGCCCAGATACCAATTGATCGACACGCAAAGTTACACATAAAAAAGCATGGAGTAGTCCGACTAATCCCCCCGCAATCAAGGAAGCGAGGATACCAAGCCAGGGATTGCCTGTGTAGAAAGTAGCCGCAGCACTAGTAAAAGCACCTGTAAGCAACATTCCTTCTAAGGCGATATTTAATACGCCCGATCGTTCTGAGTACAATCCTCCAAGGGCTGCAAATGCTAGGGGGACGGCTAGACGTAAGGTAGCTATTAAGTAATCAGAGAAGAAGTTGAGATTATTCATGGAGTTATTTTTTAACGCAGAGGTTCGCAGAGGGAAGCGCAAAGTTTCGCAGAGTTTTCTGAGTTAAACTTTTGCGTCCCTTTGCGTTTTTACTCTTATTTCTCTTTCGACTGCGAAACTGATAGCAATAAATAACACCATAAACCCCTGAATCGCGTAAACCACAGTTACCGGCACGCCTGCACTACGCTGCATCACATTTGCACCACTGCGAAGGGCTGCAAAAAACAAAGAAGTTAATACTACACCGACAACACTACCACGACTTAAAAAAGCGATCGCAATGGCATCAAATCCATAACCTGGGGAAACTTGTTCAAATAGCCGATATTTCAACCCCATCACTTCACAACTCCCAGCTAACCCAGCTAAACCACCCGCAGCAGCCATCACCAGCATAATTGTACGTTCAACAGATATGTGGGCATAACGGGCGGCAATCGGGTTAAATCCCACTGCCGTAATTTGATAACCTAGTGGCGATCGCACTAACAATACCCATAAAATACCTGCGGCAATTAAACCGAATAAAATCCCAGCATGGGCAAGGCTTTGCGGTAAGATAATCGGCAATTGGGCTGTTTTGGCAATTAATGGCGAATAAGGGCTAGGCGCACCTGCTGCCATTAATGGATTTTGTACGAGGTAGCTAACTAAATTCACTGCAATATAGTTGAGCAACAATGTAGTAATTACCTCATTCACTCCGCGTATAGCTTTGAGATAACCAGGAATCCAACCCCAAACTGCACCAAAAAGAAATCCTGCTAAAAGTGCTAAAGGGATATGAATCACCGCAGGTAATCCTTGCACGTATAACCCAATTAAAGTACTTCCCAACGCACCCAGATAAATTTGTCCTTCTCCACCGATATTAAATTGCCCAGCCCGCAATGCCACTAACACGCCTAAACTGGTGAACAATAGCGGTGTCATTTTGGTGAGGGTATTACCAAATCCAAAGTAGGTAGAGAGAGATTCTTGAAATAAAATGCTGTATGCAGTGATGGGATTTGCCCCAGCAATTAGCATGAGGATAGCACCGACGATGAGGGCGGAGGCGATCGCAATTAGCGGTGATAGGATTGGTAACAGGAATTTCATGGGATTAGTTGCGATCAATATCCCCCCCAGCCATCAACAAACCAATATCTTCCACCTTCGCCGTAGCTGCATCCAAAATAGCCACAAACTCACCTCTGTAGATTACGGCAATGCGATCGCTCATTGCCATCACTTCTTCTAACTCAGTAGAAATATACAAAATTGCGGCACCGCGATCGCGTTCTGTTAAGATTCGAGACTGGACGGCTACTGTTGCCCCCACATCTAACCCCCTAGTAGGTTGCATGGCGATAATTAAAGCAGGGGAATGTGCCAGTTCTCGCGCTAACACCACTTTTTGTTGATTTCCTCCCGAAAGCTGACTTACCTTGATATCAATCCCATTCGCCCGAATGTCAAACTCTTGCATTGCAGCTTGGGCACGATTTGCGATCGCTTCTTGTTGTAACAAAAAACGGCGACAAAATGGCAGATATTTAAAAGCTTTTAAAATCAAGTTTTGGGCGATGCTAAATTGCAACACCAATCCCATTGTCTGCCTATCTTCTGGGATGTAGCCCACTGAGGAATGCTTGGGCGTAAACTCAATTTTACCCTGCTTAATAGTCCGCACAAAAGCGATGGCATCAGCTAATTCTCGCTGTCCATTGCCATCGACACCAGCAATTCCTAAAATTTCTCCCGCCCGCAGTTCAAAAGATACATTATTTACAGCAAGAATATTTCTTTCATCAGCAACTTGCAAATTTTGCACCGATAGAATGATTTCTCCTGATAATGTAGGACTTTTATTTAACTGTAAAGCTACTTCCCGTCCTACCATTAATGTTGCCAACTGCTGAGATGTCACCGCTTTAGTTGATGTTGTTGCTACTACCTTTCCCTGGCGCAAAACTGTTACTGAATCACAGAGATTCATTACCTCTTCTAATTTATGACTGATAAAAATGATTGTGTTGCCTGCGGCTGCCAATTGGCGCAGGATAGCAATTAGTGATTTTACTTCTGGCGGTGTCAAAACTGCTGTAGGTTCATCAAGAATCAACAACTTTGCTCGACGGTAGAGAACTTTGAGAATTTCTACCCGTTGTTGTGCCCCAACAGATAAATTTTCAACTTTGGCAGTTGGGTCAATTTCTAATCCATAAGTTTGGGATAAGGCGGCGATTTCTTGCTGTTTATCTTGAAGATTTAACCGCCAATTTTTCTCCATCCCTAAGATGATATTTTCTGTGACAGTAAGTTTCGGTACAAGCATGAAGTGTTGGTAAATCATGCCAATGCCTAATTTAATTGCCTCATTTGGTGAGGTAATTTTTATTGGTTGTTCTTGGAGATAAATTTCACCAGCATCAGGTTGATAAAGTCCACTAATAATATTCATTAAAGTACTCTTGCCTGCACCGTTTTCGCCGAGTATTGCATGAATAGTTCCAGATGCAACAGAGAGATTGATATTGTCGTTAGCAATAAAAGACCCAAAGCGTTTGGTAATATTTTGTAAGCGTAAATAGTTCATATTCGCAAAGCTGATAGCTTGTAGTGAGGACTTTAGTAGACCTGCCTTGAAAATAAAACGGTTGGTAGTGGTTAGGACAATGGCGCAATGTTTAGTCCTCTGTCAATCTTAATTCCAGGAGTCATGCAGCAGGCAACTACTGTTTTCTTGTGGACATCTAATCCCGCACAGTGAGTATAGGTGACTTCCATCTTTCACCTCCATTAATGTTGTCACAGATGGCGTGATGTCCTTTCAAAAATGATTCTGCCTTACGTGTTTCCCACTCAGATTTGGGATATCACATTTCCTTGTGCCACTGGACATCTCGGTCTGTCTCTTGCTCAGGCTCACAGCACTACTGTCATTCCGACCTTTGTACCAACTACTTGAGCAAAATCTATCACATTTTCATTGTTTCTTGTGAGCGCAGCTCATGGAGTCTCTTGCAAAAGTTTTTTGTGATACAATCAGAAATTTACCAATTTGCGATTAAGACTTTAATTAGCAGTGAAATTTTGGAGAGCCAAATGACGAAAGTTACACTCTATATTGCAGCTAGTTTGGATGGTTATATTGCTCGCAGCGATGGCGGAATTGATTGGCTATCAATCCTTGATATAGAGGGAGAAGACTACGGTTATGCTGCTTTCTACGAATCCATTGATGCTATTGTTTTAGGCAGCAATACTTATGAAGTAGGGCTGGGTTTTGATGAATGGCCTTATCCGGGGAAGAAATCATTTGTTTTCACCAAACGCCATCTCCAATCTGACCGCGAGGACGTTGTGTTTGTTTCTGATACAGTCAAGAACGCCTTGGCAAATATAGAGGCTCAAGGTTTTAAAAATATCTGGCTAGTTGGTGGCGGAGCATTAATCAATTCATTTCTTCAGCACAGCTTGATTGATGAATATATTATTTCAACTATTCCAACTATCTTAGGTAGCGGTATACAGCTTTTCCCACCGCCAACCCCTGAAGAAAAATTGGAACTGATTAACTCAAAACAATATTCTAGTGGTTTACTGCAATCATATTATAGGCGAAAAGGGAAGCTTTAAAAATCTATAATTCATAATTATACTTCAAGTGGTGATAAGTCCGATACTCAAAACTTCGGGAAATTTAAACACCACCTGAAGCGTCAATACCGTTATTAAATATCCGGTAAAAAGCCTTGTTAATTACGAATTAAGTTTAAACAACCTCAAGAAGCTTCTGAACAGCTTCGCTAAACTGCTCGTAAGGAGAAACTCCCACAATGGTTTCTGCTAAAATGCCATCTTTGAAAATTAAAACTGCTGGAATACTGCGAAGACCGAATTTTTTGAAAATCGGCTTATTCCTATCAACGTCTACCTTAACAACTTTGGCGCGGCCTTTGTATTCTTCAGCAAGTTGCTCCATCAAAGGACTGACCAACCGACAGGGGCCACACCAAGTAGCAGTAAAATCAACAACAACAACTTTCTCTTCACTTCCATTTAAAACAACATCAAATTCACTTTCTTCAAGATAAGCAACTATCTGAGTATCAGCAGACATTTTTTAATTCCTTACTATTAAACTAAAATTGCAGCAAAAATCTCACTATACAAACTATACCTTCTTCTGTCCGTCAGGTTCACCAGCCACCTGTATTGGCACCCTGCTACTGAGCAAAAGTCAGTAGCAGGGATTTAATAATCTTACATTTGGTGCGTAGGCGTAGCCCGTCGTAGAAATCGCACCTACCAACCTACCTAATCCAAAAACCTCACACCTTCAGGATGTAGAAGATGTAGAAGCATCATCTCGATCAAACAGTTCTAACAACCCAATAGTGCCTACAAAAAAAGTATAAGTGGCATATTGTATTGGCATCTTTTTTCTTGAAGGTGCATAAAAAGCTGCTATAATACCTTCGATAAAATGGCACGTCATGGCAAAACGCTCAATCCAAAAAACTGGATTAAGACTGCTGGGAATATTACTATTAGTTATTAATGCATAAACATGCCATGATTCTAATCCAATTGCGCTGGATATAAGAACTGTAGATATAACTTTTACCATTGCAAAAATTTTTCTTTTTATAAGTTTTAAGTTCATGCCATTCACAAAACAATCGTTGAAAATTTTCTACAAGACTCGATGAAGTAACAGATAAGTTTATCTGTGATAACCTACGCAAAAATATCTCAAACTCTTATTTCTCGGTGTTCTCTGTGCCTAGCTTTTCTGTTACTCATGCATAAATCTTATGTGTGTCATCTAAAATTCACCTTAAGTCAACCAATCTTATATCATGATTTACATTTTTGTAAAAGCCCCTAAAAAAATGGACATGGTGTATATAAGTCTGCCATACCCATAAACACTATGAGTAATGAAAATTAATTTACCAGATATTTAAAAAATGATAAAAGTGTGGAATAATGCATTGGTGATAAATTTAGTCGAAATAAGAGTCATAAGTTCAGAAGCCAGAATGGGCTAAACGTCTCCGCCTTGACTTCTGAATTCTTCTTCAATCCCCCTCTAGCTATTGATAAAAAATGTAAACCTATGATTGCTCAACATTACAACTCAATTCATGTTGAAAACGACTTGCTTCAACAAATCCAAATTAAAGAAAATCAGTTAAGAATTGCCCAAGAATCTAATATGATCCATGTAGTAGAAGCACTACAGAGTCAGTTATTAAAGTTGCAGTGTCAATTATCAGAGCCGCAAGACGTTGAAGTTCAAGCATTGATGAGTTTGCTAGACGATTAAAATTGTACCTTTTTGTTACAAAGGTTATTTGAAACACAAAAACTCTGTTTATGGAAAGCAGAGCCTAGTTATTATGATGCCTGAAAGTGCGATTTATGTGCTATGGCTCAAAGCTATCTAAGGTATCAGTATCATAAAATCACAATACTTCCGACTTAGATAACATACAGAACTCAGATTTGATTTTACGAAGCTAGGTAGAACTCAAAGAAGCTTTTTTTCTGTTGCCTATTGCCTCTTGCCTACCCACTCCGCGCGAATAGAAATCAAAGCTGAATGCTATATTAGGGTTTTTGCTGCGTAGCTGGTCTTTTAATCTGCTGTACTGACTCAATCTTTAGAACAGGTTTAATTGAGCGCAGTTGCCTTTGCCTAAGAATTTGAATTTCTCTCTCAATCGAATCTTTTCCTTGTCTAAAAAAGTCTTGAGAATTATATGGAACTAAGTCACGGGACAAACTTTGAGCTTGTGCAGGAGTCAAACCAGGAAGGGGTTGTTCAGCATTGGCAGAAGTTTGTACAGCCAGCAAAAAAGCTGCTGAAATCAGCAAGAGTTGGCTTTTTATACATCTGGTTAATATTAGGTTTAACATGATTGATACATCTGTTGTGTAACTGCTACTTCAAACCATCTTCTGTTGGTCTTACTATAAGCAAGCTACACTTATTGGCTTGTTAATTACCTCCCGCAAATGGGTGAATTAATCAGTTAAACTACCTTATTAAATATCTGGAACTAGCTGATATAGTAATATACTTTAATTTTTATTCGCGCAGCGTGGTGTAGCTATGCTTACTTGCGTGGGTAGGTAAGAGGCAATAGGAAAGAAGGCTTTTTGAGTTGTACGGAGTTTTTTCAAAAATCAAATATGAGTTCTATATCATCCAAGGTACTAAATAGGAAACAGTTCTGTTAGGTTGGGTCGCACTCTTGGGAATAATACTACTTGGGCAATAGTCTCAATATATCTCAGTGAGAGTACTGTATTATATACTTCTTTTCTGTAACAGCTAATACTAAATCATGAAATTGTATTTTATACAGGTATTGTTGGTCAAATCTAGACAATTATCAACTGAGATATTGGCTGGAACATAGTTATTCTAGGTTTTGTGCTTGCTAATCGTTAAATTATATAAATATAATTTACACTAAAATATATCAGTATTTTAACTGTTGTCTCACCTGTTAATACTTACTTAATATGTAGCACAATCTTTTTAATTATCTTAGCCATTGTGAAATCTCTTCTACAGACTTACTTAGAACAAGAAATTTGGATATTAGTACGAGAGAAGTGGTATTTCGCCACAATTATTGGAGTTTGGGATGATTTGTTGTGGTTTAAACATAGAACTTACAACAAAGATACAGAAGAGGATACTCTCTGGGAAATGGTTGTAAAAATAAGTGAAGTAGTTGCTATTGATAAAGTTAGGTCTGTTATTAGTAGAAAACCAGACGTGCTGATTTCACGGCTACTAGAAACTGAGCAAGGCACAAACGATCATCATCAAGATCATGAGCATTAATTAGTTTAATAGTAAAAATACTTGCTTGTCTCCTAACATTAACTGAGAAAACTTGAGACAAGCGGTATAAATAAGTAAGCTAAGAGAATAAAGATATTCGCACAACGGATCTTTAATAATAATCTGATA
The DNA here is from genome assembly GCF_014698035.1 of Desmonostoc muscorum FACHB-395. GTDB lineage: Bacteria > Cyanobacteriota > Cyanobacteriia > Cyanobacteriales > Nostocaceae > Nostoc > Nostoc muscorum_A. The sequence goes on along the minus strand of NZ_JACJSF010000065.1, from coordinate 13,283 downwards.
GACTATCTTAAATTTGAAATTATAAAAGCTGGTAGCTCAGGGCTGATAACTAAATATGAGTGAAGCCTTATTCTGTATCGAAAATCTGCGAGTTGCCTATCCTCAACGGAGTGGAGAAGAGGCAAGCTGGGCGGTTGATGATGTATCTTTTACCTTGCAACCAGGTGAAAGAATGGGATTAGTGGGAGAGTCAGGTTGTGGTAAGTCAACTATCGGGCGGGCAGTAATGCGTTTACTACCAGCCTCTAGTTGTGTTGAGGGAAAGGTGACATTTCAAGGACAGTCGGTGCTTGACTTGATGCCTAACCAGTTGCGGAAATTTCGAGGAGAGGCGATCGCCTTAATTTTTCAAGATCCTATGACACGCCTCGATCCGTTGATGACGATTGGTAAGCATTGTATCGAAACCCTTCAGGCGCACTCACCAGAATTATCAACACGGGAAGCCAAAGAAAAAGCACTTGCTACTTTGGCAAAGGTGAATATCCCCGCTAGTCGCTGGAATCAGTATCCCCACGAATTTAGCGGTGGAATGCGCCAACGGGTTGCGATCGCTTTAGCTTTACTCCTCAACCCCAAGTTAATTGTTGCCGATGAACCCACCACCAGTTTAGATGTCACCGTCTCCGCGCAGATATTGAAAGAATTAACTCGCCTGTGCGGTGAAGAAAACATGGGATTGTTACTGATTTCTCACGATTTAGCAATGGTGGCTGAGTATTGCGATCGCATTGGCGTGATGTACCAAGGCAAAATGGTCGAAATGGGTTCTACAGAAACCGTCTTTAGACAACCTCAACATGAATACACGCGATCGCTCTTAAAAGCAGCTTTACACATTCAAGCAGTAAATGATGATGGAGAATTGATAATTGCCAACGACTCAGAAAAGCAATTACCGATTATTAATAAGCAATCTCCAATTTTGAGTATTACAGAACTCAAGCAATACTACACCATAGAACCTAACTTTATCGAACGACTGTTTAACACACAAGCGCAGACAATTAAAGCAGTAGATGGTATCAATCTGGATATTTATCCAGGAGAAATTCTCGGCTTAGTCGGTGAATCAGGTTGCGGTAAAAGCACACTATCACGAACAATCCTGCAACTAATTCGTCCCACCAGTGGCAAAGTTAAATTTTTAGGACAAGATTTAACTACACTGTCACCTCAAGAAATTCGCTCTTCACGGCGACAAATCCAAATGGTTTTTCAAGATCCCCATGCTTGTCTCAATCCAGCGATGACTGTGGGACAAAGTATCGCCGATCCTTTATTTATCCACAATTTAGCCAATCCTGTTAAGGCAAAAGAACAGGTTTTGTGGATGCTAGAGAAAGTTGGGTTAACACCCTCAGAATTATACTATGAGCGCTATCCATCAGATTTATCTGGGGGGCAACAGCAAAGAGTTGCGATCGCTCGTGCTTTGATTACTCATCCTAAACTTTTGATTTGCGATGAACCTGTGAGTATGTTAGACGCTAGCGTGCAGTCGCAAGTCCTAGATTTGATGTTGCAATTAAAGGAAGAATTTGAGTTAACTTATCTATTCATCACTCACGATCTCTGGTTAGCTAGATTTTTGTGCGATCGGATTGCCGTGATGAATGGTGGCAAAATTGTCGAACTCGGTCTGACAAAAACTATTTTTGCCAATCCTCAGCACCCTTATACCAAAACACTACTAGCTGCTGCACCTTTACTAGCACGCGCCTAACTCAACAAAGTGAGGAGTTATGAATTACTAACTCCCCACTACTAACTAATGTACAGACGCGATTAATCGCATCTCTCCTAACTCTCTTCACTACCCTTAAGTAATTTAGTTGCTTCTCCACTCGAAGCATATAGTTCAACGAATCTTTTAAATAGCAATGCAGTCTCGTGATTTGAAGCTCTGTTTAAGTGGAATAAACGCCCTATATTTTTGTCCGCTAAAGCTCTTAAATAGGGCAAATCTTCAAATAGTGTCAAACAAGAAGCAAAATGCAATATTATTTGTAATAATGGCTTTGGCCACTCTAGGTCACTATATATATCTATAAAGAACTGATGTTCTGAGTCATTTAACGGAAAAGCATTAAATAAAACAATTATCCTTTTGTTATTGTAAACTGGAATACTCAATTCAACGGTATATGGAGTATGTAATATTAAATCTACCTCCACAATCGGTTGTCGCCAAATTCTCAAAGGATTAGCTGGCGAGTCTAATATTGTTTGGAATTTGATTATTCCACCAGTGCTGGTGGGCTGAAAGTGGCTAATTTGGAAGATTTTCAGGTTATTAAGGCTAAAATTATGAACTGTTTCTAAATGCTTTAAGTTCAATAAATGATAAATTTGGCAAAGATAAGGAAATGGTAAAATATACTCTTGGCTAATCATGTGGAGCTTTTTTACTTGAAGCTTATTAGCTTGAGTACGAGCGAGATATTCTTGATATTGGCTGGGCCCTAAATCATTGCTGTTGAAGCTTTCGTTAGGTTTGAGATATAGCCAACTCACAAAGAAGAAAGAAGCTGTAAATAGCTGGAATATTTCTATATAAGATAAATAGCCATCAGCAAATGCAGCTATACTTCTATCGGTTATTCCAAAAAGCCAAGATGGAATACCAAATATCCAGATATTACTTTTAATTTGATCTATAAAAAGTGCTATTTCAACATTATTTGAGGCATTTTTATCTTGATTTACACTTAATTTATCATTATTTTTTAGACAATTAGTAAACATAATATTTCTAATTCACTAATCCTATTAATCTATAAAATCTATTTATATTAATCTTAAATACCAATCCACAACTGTAACCTCTATCTTTAGCTGTATATACAAGTTGTATTTATTTCTATCCATTTAAAAGAAGTTCTTATGAGTATGGTTAAAAAATTCAATCCCTGATTAAATGTAATACTAAATTCTACGTATATCCAAATTCCTTGTAATTCTTGCTCTTAAAGGATTTAATGTTATATTCTCGAATTTATGTATAAATTACAAGGAACAAATTTGCCAAAATCTTTCTACTAGCTGAGTACAAAAAATTAAATTATCTCACTTTTTCAAAAGTGGTATACATATAGATAAAAAAGTTTTCTTTTCCTGACATGAGAAACTTATTTAAGTAGTGCAGTGTGAAAAATCAAACTATTTAAATATAAATAAATAGGATTTCTCTATCTATTGAGGTAATAGATATATAGGTACTTGTATATCAAAAGAGTATTTCTAACTAGTCAGAAATACAAAATTATGTAAAAGCCCAGAACTGTGGATCTGACTTTTCACAGTATCTGGAAAAGGTCATTTTCAGGGTTTCCCAAGCCTGATCTTTCCATAGGCTGATTATCAATAGCTCTGAGTTAATGATAATCAAGCTATGGAGAAAGTTACGCTTTTCCGGAGCTTGAGGACTTAGTATGAGAAGTTAGAATGGCAGAACCCCCGTGATATAAAGCAATACAGTTCAGTTAAGCATCTCTTTCTTCTCTCTGCGTTCTCTGCGCCAACTCTTGGAGACGCTGCGCGTTGGCGGAAGCCTCCCGTAGAGAAGGCGGTTCATTAAAAAAACGACTTTGGTAACAGAGTTTTAGCTTTAGCTGAACCGTATTGTGATATAAATCTCTCGCTGTTATGAAAAACCAGGGGATTTAAATGTAACTAGTAGTTAATATTTGATATTGAATTGGGCAAAATGATCTCAGGCTCTTTCTATGACAGTAGATTTGGCCAAATTTCCTAATGATAACTTCTTCACCAGTAAATTCATAGATATGAGCAACTATACCAAAACAAAATCTCTGCATGGCTATCGCATTTTCAAGTTACTTTACTCTGGTAATAGACAAATCAATTCATTGTATTGAGATATGGATAGCTTTCTCAATGTCTAAAACTAAAAAATAGTGAATCAATATGTCTATTGAAGAGTTAAATCAAGAGTTAACCAGATTACGTCAATGCCTTCAGCAACTAACAATAGATAATGCTGAACTAAGTCAGGCAGTTCTAGAATATACTACTCAATTACAGCAACATAAGAGCGAACAGCAAGCTGCACTAGATGAGCGCCAACGGATAGAAGAAGAACTGCAAACTGCTCAACAGTTTCTGTATTCTGTGATTCAAACCATGCCTGTAGCAGTTTTTGTCAAAGATGCGGCTGATCTGCGAATTGTCTTATGTAATCAAGCCGCAGAAAAGTTAGCTGGTGTCAGTGCTGATGAAATTTTAGGCAAGAACGACTACGATCTATTTCCTAAAGAAGAGGCCGATTTTTTTACCCAGCGAGATCACGAAGCACTTAATAGCAAAACATTATTAGAGATTCCTGAAGAAAGAATTCGGAAAAAAAGCGGCGAAACCCGTATTTTACAGATTAAAAAAGCTCCGATTCTTGATTCTCAAGGTCAGCCCAAATATTTACTAGTGGTTCGAGACGACATTACAGAAGATAAACAAGCAGAAGCTCAACTCAAACAGCAAGCAATAGAACTAGAGCAAACTCTCAAAGAATTACAAAGTACTCAAGCTCAACTTATTCAAAGTGAGAAAATGTCGTCTCTGGGTCAATTAGTTGCTGGAGTTGCCCATGAAATCAATAATCCAGTAAATTTTATCTCTGGCAATTTAACTTACGCTAACCAATATATCCAACAACTACTGAATCTACTTCATCTTTACCGCATAAACTATCCCAATCCTGCTCTTGAAATTCAAACGACAATTCAGGAGATGGAATTAGATTTTTTAGTCGAAGATTTGCTAAAATTACTCTCTTCAATGGAAGTCGGTGCTGAACGCATACAGCAAATTGTGCTTTCTCTTCGTACTTTTTCGCGGCTAGATGAAGCCGAGTTAAAAGCAGTGGATATTCATCAGGGTATTGACAGTACACTGAGTATTTTGGAGCATCGTTTGAAAACTAGAGCCAATCATGTCCAAATTCAGGTTCTTAAAGATTATGACAATTTACCTTTAGTTGAGTGCTATGCTGGCCAGCTAAATCAAGTATTTATGAATATTTTGTCCAATGCAATCGATGCTTTAGAAGAGCCATTAATTCAAGGGGAACTCTCGCATAAGCAGCCACAAATTCGCATTTGTACTCAACAACTTAATGCTCAAAAAATAGTTATTCGGATCATCGATAATGGCCCTGGTATTCCCGAACAAGTTAGACAAAAGTTATTTGATCCTTTTTTTACTACCAAAGATGTGGGTAAAGGTACTGGTTTAGGTTTATCGATTAGCTATCAGATTATTACCGAGCGGCATGGTGGTTCGTTAGAGTGTGTTTCTTCTCTTGAAGGGGGAGCAGAACTTATTATTACAATTCCAGTTGCACAACCCAAACAGTAATTTGGATTCAAAATGTGTGATTGCAGGTATCTGGAACATAGCCAGGATTTGGGGGATTGGTCAACTAAAATTCACAATTTGCAATGACCCTCTTTCATCGTTAACGCTGCGAAAATCGCAATTCGCAGTTAAAAAAATATAAAGTTGATAAATCGAATCAGGAATAGGAATTTATTCTGTGTTAGTTGGAACCAGTTTCGCCTGAGAACCTTTAATGCTGAGTATCTAAAAAATAAAATAATTTATCTATTTGATGCCAAGCTATCTGGGGGAATATAACGAAACTCCAGTGAGGTTAAGCAATGGTTAATCAGACATACACAGTTGATGTCTTAGTTGTCGGTGGAGGAACCGGAGGCACTGCGGCTGCTATCCAAGCGGCGCGACGGGGAGCTAAAACGATTTTGGTGAGTGAATTTTCTTGGTTGGGGGGAATGCTAACTTCGGCTGGAGTGTCTGTACCCGATGGCAACGAATTAGAAACCTTTCAAACGGGTTTATGGGGTGCGTTTTTGCAGGAATTGCGGCAACGACAGCCCGGAGGACTAGATAACAGCTGGGTAAGCTTTTTTAGTTACGATCCTCAAATTGGGGCAGAGATTTTTGCAGACTGGGTGCAAGAATTACCAAATCTGCACTGGATTTCTGGACAAGTGCCTTTAGAAGTCTTCCGGCAAGGTGATTCTATTACTGGTGTGCGCTTTGCGGATTTTGCTGTCACAGCCAAAATTATTCTCGACGGTACAGAATTAGGAGATTTATTAGCTTTAGCTGAGATACCTTACCGTTGGGGCTGGGAATTGCAATCTGAGTGGGGAGAACCAAGCGCCCCAGTGGGTTTTAACTCTTTCACCCAGAAATATCCTGTGCAAGCGCCCACTTATGTAGTGATTATGCAAGACTTTGGTGATGCAATTGCACCAGAAATTCCGGCTGCCCCTAACTATAATCCATCACAGTTTACAGATGCTTGGGATGGCTATGGAGCAGAGACATTTTTGAATTATGGACGTTTGCCTGGTAATCGATTCATGATTAATTGGCCAATCTGTGGCAATGACTACGGCCAAGGAGTAGGGCGGCTGATAGAGTCAGATGTGTCCAGAGGTGAATTCATCCAAGAGTCTCGCTGGCATAGCCAAAATTTTGCCCATTTTATCCAAAGTCAGCTTGGTCGTCGCTATGGTTTAGCAGAAAAAGTATTTCCTCACGCCCCTACAGCTTTTGCACTGCATCCCTATTACCGGGAAAGCCGCCGCTTATTAGGACTAACTACTGTCCGAGAACAGGATATTTTGCCGATTGCCGGGGGAAGAGTTGCATCTATATTTAATGATGCAATCGCAGTTGGTAACTACGCCAATGACCATCATTATCCTGGTGTTCAATTCCCACTGCAACCAAAATCTATCCGTTGGGGCGGGCGTTGGACTGGGACACCCTTTACAATTCCCTACAGTTCCCTAATTCCAGCCACAACAGATGGTTTCTTGGTTTGTGAAAAGAATATTTCTGTCTCTCACATTGCTAATGGCGCTACCAGATTACAACCTGTAGTTATGGGGATTGGTCAAGCAGCAGGTATGGCGGCGGCGATGTGTGTTGAGTTAAACTGTCAGCCGAGGCATTTACCTGTTAGATCACTGCAAACAGCTTTATTAGAGGATAATCGTTCAAAAACAGCAATTATTCCTTTATTTAATCTTCCACCCAATCGTTCGGATTGGCTGGACTGGCAACTGTATTACTTAAATAACCCACAAGCCTATCCAGTTAGTGGTTATTGCCCTTGCCCATCGGAGAATGAGTACCCTGACTCTGCTTTTGAAAAGGCATTAATTCGGGAAAGTAACTGTTTCAAAGGCATTTTCTCCCGCTTGGAACAGCAGGAATACAGATTTGCTGTCACAGCGCCAACCGCGTATCAAGGGCAAAATTGGCAGCTTGTGACTTTGCGATCGCATATCGACGAGCAATTACGCACTTACCCCCACGAACAATTAGTTACATTGTGGGGTCGTCAGAACCACTTTGGTAATTGGTTATTAGTCGAACATTTAAACGGAGGATAAGAAGAGTTTATTTTCAGTAAAACAGAATACTTTTTGATTAATTGTCCGGATATTAATCAAAAAGCTAAGTATCAGTGAAGTGGAGAGTTCCAAAATAGACATTTGCTATGCGTGCTGCCATTTCACTTTTAGTATCGAGTCTGGTGTTCGGCCCCTTAGCTTCTAACTGCCAAGCAATGGTCAATCACTTATCAACTGGGCTACTTTCCACGCCTACTTCGGAACAGTGGCTCTCGGCAGCATCTGAACAAAATCCAGATGATGCGCCACGTCATCGCGGTAGTGGGCGTAGGGAAGTGACACAAAAATTCGGAAATACCTATGTTGTGGTTTAACCACCGTAGGATAATGCCTGTTCTTCAAAAAGAACCAAAACTAAAGTTCCAGAAAACAGGATGTTGTGCCAACATATTTGACACAGCTTTTGTGACAGAGATATATACAGTTGACACACGAAAATCTTCAGCGATCGCTTAGTATTTCAACTGCAAGCTTTGTATATCATTAGTTGGTCTTTTAATCCTGGCGATCAAAACGCAAATAAAATTAAGTGTCTTGATCAGCAGCATTAACAACTCCCAAAAGCTACATAACTGTTGCTTATATTCGGTGGGAAGCTCTGCGTCTCAATCCTTAACGGCTCTAGAAATAGATGTTATTTAGACTATCAGTTAATCTAAAGCACGTCTAATTCAAACATTTTGCTTGTTAAGGAAATAGTCTTAAGGCAACTTCATTCACTTTATTCCCCAATATCTTTTCTTCTCATACATTGAGTAGCTGGTTTCTATATGAGCAACTAATGGATCTTCACTTCGACGCGTGTTTAGCGTCCTTTACCTAAGCATAAAATCCCTTTCGTTCCATTTGAGCTTATCTAGGACATGGATTCGCACAAGTAGTATAGATTTATTGCACTTGGCAACAAATATTACTATTTATGAGCTACTCTTACACCCTGGTTCGTTCTCCTCGTAGATGGTGTTCAACGAAATAAATATTAAGAAGAATTTGCTAGATAATTTCACTCATCTTAATTATTCTACACCCAATGACAGATGCAAAATTTTGCATCTGTCCTTTTTAGGTAAAGTTTCCTTAAAGAAAAGGCAATGAAAAGGTATTGTTTCAAGCTGGCTTATGAGCAATGAAATACTTACTCATAAAATGGGTTTGTATCTCAATATTCTCAAAGCCTACTCTCTGTAAACGCTCTAGCAAGTTATCAGTGGTGTAATGCCTGTAATAAGGTTCATGGAAAGTTTCGGGAAAAGAATCCATTATATGTTCCAACTCAGGTGAATCACTCAACTGAATTGAGTCACAGATAATAAAGATTCCTCCTGGCTTTGTCACCCGGAAGCATTGCTCAATAACTGTCTGACGTACAGATGCTGGTAACTCATGAAAGAGAAAAACAGAAGTTACAGCATGAAAATAATCATCTACATAAGGTAACTCTTCGGCATTCCCTTGCAAAAGTTGCGGCAGTTCTCCTGGGATTTGCGATAGTAGTTCATTTGCTTTTCGCAAATAGGCTGGTGACAAATCTGTGCCAAACAGAGATGCTTGAGGCAAAGCTGCCCGAATTAACTTTAAAGTCCGCCCAGTTCCACAAGCTACATCCAAAATACGGGCTTGCTTTGGTGCAACCGAATCAAAAGCTTTCAGCCCTTGCTTGAGAGGAGCGAGAATTCGCCGCCGCATCACATCAGCTGCCCCACCAAAAAGAATTTCTACTTGTAAGTCATACAAATTGGCTGACAAGTCACTCAAGTAGCCATCGCTTTGGTGATGGAAGTTCTGCACGTAGTAGCTGGGATAACCATCTGTGTCAATTTCGGGCGAAAAATCTTGATAATTTTGTTGTTTAACCCGCTCCCAGATTTGAGGAGAATCTAGCCACATCAGAGGATAGTAGGAAAAAAAGTCTTGCCAGGGGTTATCAAACAATAAACTTTCGGGGTAGACACCTTTTTGGGCATCTTGCCAGTCTGTTTCGAGCAGCTGGTTCAATCTCTGTTGAAGCTGGACTAAAAGCTCATTTGGGATGGGTTTGGTCTTTTGTTGAAGTGTCGGATACACCAGGTTCCTCAACTGTGAACTTAATATCTTGTGAGCCAGACCAAAATAATTTTTACCCTGCTGAAAGGTCTGATAAGTCAGCTTAGTTAAACTCTCAGGCATAAAAATAGCTTAAGTTTTGATTGCTTCTATGTAAATAATTGTAACGAAAAAATTATCTACTGTTGGAAAAGTAAAAGCTCCCAGGGAAGACAAATCTGAAGCCAGATGATTTTAGCCATTAGAGATAGATTGAGCAAGATTTTTCCAGCTTTGGGGATAAATGGCTAATATTGTCAGCAAAAGAAAACATAAACTTATGTAAAAAGTAGCTTATGTTACAGAATTTTTGCTATATTAGTCTTGTAGGAAAACAAAAATTATATATTCACAAAATAGAGAGGACTATGATTATGTCTATCGCAGATAAATCTCGTGCGTTGATGGTGCGTGAACATCAGCAAGTCAAGAATCGCCAACAATCAATGCTGATGCGGGCTGCACAAGAACTTGGTCTTCCTGAAGAAGTATCTCACTACTGGAACCCAATTCAAGGGAAGGTAGATGCTAGTAGTCGGATGATTTATGGCCCCAGCCACGCTTCCATGAGTTAAGTTTCAAGAGTTTGAAGCTAGATTTTTTGAGTGAATATCTCAACTGGCAACTCTGGAAAAAAAAGCCACCCTCTACTCTAGGGTGGCTAAACTTATTAATTTTAGTTAGATACGATTCTTAATTTAATTAATTAAGCATCGTAGTAGAGGTAAAACTCATAGGGATGAGGACGTAGCTGTAACTGCTTGGCTTCGTTAAGCTTGTAGTCAATCCAATTTTCGATAAAGTCTTCCGTGAATACGCCTGATTCTGTCAAGAAAGCGTGATCGTTTTCTAGTGCTTGCAATGCCAGTTCTAAAGAACTTGGAGTTGAGGGAACCTTTGCAAGCTCTTCTGGAGAGAGTTCATAGATATTCTTATCTAAGGGTTCACCAGGATGTATTTTGTTCTTGATGCCATCGATACCAGCACAAAGCATTGCAGCAAATGCCAAGTAGGGGTTAGATGTAGCATCTGGACAACGGAATTCTAAACGCTTGGCTTTGGGGTTCTTACCAGATAGAGGAATACGGATAGAAGCAGAACGGTTCCCTTCGGAATAAGCCAAGTTTACAGGAGCTTCATAACCAGGTACTAGGCGCTTGTATGAGTTGGTGCTGGGGTTGGTAATTGCTAACAGTGCTGGTGCGTGTTTGAGAAGACCACCAATGTAGTACAACGCCATATCACTCAAACCAGCATACTTATCACCTGCAAATAGAGGTTGGCCGTCTCTCCAGATGGACTGGTGACAGTGCATTCCCGAACCGTTATCGCCAAAAATCGGTTTTGGCATGAAGGTGACAGTTTTGCCGTATTTATTGGCAACGTTCTTGATGACATATTTGTAAATCATCAACCAGTCAGCTGCTTCGATCAACTTCCCAAACTTGAAACCTAGTTCGCACTGACCACCAGTAGCAACTTCGTGGTGATGCTTTTCAATGGGCACACCTAATTCTGCCATTGTCAACAGCATCTCTGTACGGATGTCTTGGAAAGAATCCGTCGGTGCAACTGGGAAGTAACCTTCTTTGAAGCGTGGTTTGTAACCCAAGTTGGGTTTTGCATCTGTACCGGCTTTACCGGAATTCCAAGCACCTTCTTCGGAGTCTAAGAAGTAATAGCCTTCGTTAGCAGTTTGGGCAAACCTAGCACTATCAAAGATAAAGAACTCAGCTTCAGGGCCAAAGAAGGCTGTATCACCAATGCCACTGGCAACCAGGTAATCTATTGCTTTTTGGGCAATAACCCGTGGGCAACGGTTGTATGGTTCGCCCGTGCGGGGGTCTTTAATACTACAAATTATACTTAGTGTTGGCACTTCCATGAATGGATCGATCCAAGCAGTGTTGGGGTCGAGTACCATCGTCATGTCCGATTCGTTGATCGCTTTCCAACCCCTGATGCTGGAACCGTCAAATGGTACGCCATCAGTGAACGCAGTCTCATCGATTTGGTTTTGGTACAGTGTGAGGTGCTGCCAAGTCCCTACTGTGTCGATGAATTTGAGATCAATCAGTTGAATTTTTTCATCTTGAATTCTCTTCAAGAGTTCTTGTGGTGTAGTCATTGTTACTCCTTCTCTACCAATTTCCTAAAGTCAACCAGAATCTTACATTGCATCCTAACCCTGCTGATCTCAATCAGACCGTGACACACCAGAAATATCTTAAATAGTAGACATTAGCTGATTTTGTAGTTTATGTTACAGATATCTGGATTATCAGGTTATATTAACCTTTCAGCGCTCATCTGTACAAAACTGGAAAGTTCATCATATAGGGGTCAACTTTGGCATAGAATCCTTAAATAGTGGATAGATTGTTTTTGTGCCGAATCTATTTTAAATAGCACAAAAATTTACTGGTGCGTAAGTGCAGCCAAATAAATATCAAACCATAAATAGCAAGGATTGGGAGAAAAAAGAATGCGCGATGCGGTAACAAGTTTAATTAAGAATTATGACTTAGCTGGTCGGTATTTTGACCGGAATGCGATCGATAGCCTAAAGTCTTACTTTGACAGTGGTACAGTCCGAGTCCAAGCGGCGGCGGCGATAAATTCTAATGCGGCTGCACTTGTCAAGCAGGCGGGTTTGAAGTTATATGAAGAACTGCCAGAATTGATTCGCCCCGGTGGAAATTCCTATACAACTCGTCGTTATGCAGCTTGTCTGCGCGACCTTGATTACTACTTGCGCTACGCTACCTATGCGCTAGTTGCTGGGAACACAAATGTATTGGATGAACGAGTGCTACAAGGGCTACGGGAAACTTACAATTCTCTAGGCGTGCCTATTGGGCCTACAGTTCGCGGTATCCAGATTCTCAAGGATCTGATTAAGGAGCAAGTAGCAGCAGCAGGTGTGGTTAATACTGCTTTTGTGGATGAACCATTTGATCACATCACACGCGAGTTGAGCGAACAGGATATTTAGCACCTAGCTCTGGTGACTAGAAATCGCGGAACGATACAAATAAAGTTCGCGTAAGTGGACTTAATATATATCGCACTTTGGCTTGATTGGCAAGGTGCGTTTACTTTTATTGATGCAAAAAATTATTTGTTGTCAGACAAATTAACTGTATTACAACGACAATAAGTACTAAAAAAATTTTATACCTGCTCTTATGATGTTTATTATTTATATAAATAATTTTTGGCAATAGTTCTATGAGTATTAATGATCTAGAATTTCTGCACGGTGCGGCTTTTCTTCGACTCCTCAAAGGAACATCTTATATCTCTATCAGTTATTTATCTTATATTCATTCATCTCTTTATACTATAAAAAGCTCAAATCAAGAATCAGCTATCCTATTTAAAATATCAAAAAAGCCTACTTCTTCATGGTCATTTAGCTTCAGTTCACAGGAAGAGAATGCACTGGCAACCTTTCGTAAAACTTATCCTGATGTCAAACTATAGCATTGATTTGTCATCGGGATGGTGTTTGTTGTCTATCAGAACAACAACTATGGACAATTATTGATCCTAGTGATGGTTTAGCCAAGCAGCGTGTTTCTGTCAAAAGAGAACTAAGAGGGAGTTATTATGTTAAAGGTACGTAATCGACCACAGGGTGATCGCAAATTACAAGAAAGTAAAACCCATTGACATCAAAGAGTTGGAGGTCAAAAGAAGCAGACAGTAGACTGATTCAAATTGGGAAAT